>NZ_JBIBUO010000011.1:0-340585 GCF_043079545.1 Streptomyces sp. NPDC015171 | reverse complement strand
TCGCCCACTGCTCGTCAGAAAGATCCCCTCGCCCCACACCGCGATCATCACGGCGCAGGGCGAACAACGAAGCCCACTTCTAAAACACCCCCTAGGCCCCTAGGTCCCGTAGGTCCCGTAGGTCCCGTAGGTGGGGCTACAGGCCCGGGCCCGCGCCCAGGTCGGCGTCGGCCACGGTCTGCAGGACCGGGGCGATGACGCTGGCCTGGGGCATCTTCAGGCTCGGGAGGCCGAAGTTGGCCGGGTTGGGCGGGGTCAGCGGGGCGTCCAGGTTCAGGCCGGGGCCGAGGGTGCGCAGGCTGGACGCGGGGAGGTCGATGCCGACGTGGTCGAATCCGTCGCCGAGGGCGTGCGGCAGCGGCACCCGCAGGTGCGCGCCGGGCAGCATGCCCGTGATGGGCACCCGGGGCAGGGTGTGGTCGGGCAGCAGGCGTCCGGTGACATAGCGGGGTCCCTCGGGCACGCCCGGCGTCAGCAGCGGCAGCTCCAGGTACGCCTTGGGCATCTCCAGACCCGTGGACTGGGAGACACCGTCCAGCGGCACGGGGACCGGGATGGGGCCGGGTGCTGCGGCGGCCGGGGTGGCCGCGGCCCCCACGGCGGCCGTGACGCCCGTGATGACGGCGGCAAGCGTTGCTCGGGTGGTCGACTTCATGTCAGTACGGTCCCTTTCAGGATGCGGGGGGTTCGTCGTCCGTACCGCGTAACGAGCCGGAAAACGCCACCAGCGCACTTTTCCCCCGGCTGCCGCAATAGTCAGCTGGTCATTGTTCAGCTCGTCCAGAAGTCCCACCAGCGGGTGAGTGCGCGCATTCCGATCACATCGGGGTGCGGCGGGGAAAGCACCGGCCGCATTCGGTGAAGAATCCCTTCAGGCGGCCGGGCACGGGCAGGAATGCCGCGCGGGCGCCGCCCGCCCCGGTGAGCGCCGGCAGCAGGCCGGACCGCCTGCCGCCGACGGGGTTCTCGGGCATCAGCCGCGCAGGCTGGTGGCCGGCAGGACGACGTGCGCGGCGGCGGTCAGGGTCTCCTCGGCACCGGCGAACGCGGCCAGCGCGGCGGGGTCGACGGCCTTGCCGGGCTCGCCCTCGGGCCAGGCGCGGGTGGTGAAGACGAGGTAGGCGTAGCCGCGTTCCCGGACGGCGGCGAGCCACTCCGGCGGCGCGTCCGCCTGGGCGACGAGCCGTGGCATCCGGACGATCGCCTGGCCTGCCTCGACCAGCAGGTTGACCGGGAGGCTGGGCCGGCCGGTGCCGTCGACCAGCGCGCCGCCGACCGGCAGGCCGCAGCCGGTCAGCATCTGCTCGACCGCGGCGGCGGTGCCCTCCGGGCCTGCCGCGGTGTCGCCGAGGGAGTAGGCCAGCAGATAGGGCATGTCGGAGCCGTCGGGGGCCTCGCCGCTCCAGGCCAGGACGACGAGCGTGCCCAGCTCGGCGGGACGGTTTTCGGTGGGGGTTGAGGTCACCGCGCGACCCTATCGACGGGGCCGCGCGCCGCCCGGGGGCCGCTCACTCTTACGGACCAGTGCCCGGGAGCGCTCCACACGAACGAGGGAAGCGGCCTCGAACATGCCGGAGGCCGGTGCCGCGGATGCGATACCGGCCCCCTGTCCGCTCGCGGAGCGGGAACGGGGTGTCAGCGCTGCAGGGGCATGCCACCGAGGAGCGGATTGTGCCGGTTCACCGCGGTCGTGGCGGTCTTGGCCGTGTGGAGCAGGGAGTCCTTGTTCTCGGTGTTGAGCGCGTCCGACTGGTGCCGCAGCGGCATCGCGTCCTCAAGGGTCAGCGGGCCCTTGGCGATCCGGTCGACGGCGCCGTTGAGGCTGGTGGGCGTCACGTCGTCGGCCTGGGAGGCGAACGCGGGCGCGGAGACGCCCACGAGGGCCACGGAACCGGCAACGACAGCGGCAGCCTTCAGGGACTTCATCGTATTCCTTTCTTCGGCAACTCATGTCACCCCAGGGAATTCTGACGCTGTGCCTAACGACTTCCGGCCGGGCCGGAAACCCCGTGCGGAGAAGACATATGAAATCCCCGACAGACCTTGGGGATTCGCCGTGTCGCCGCCGGCCGCCGGCCGGCGGGACATCAGCCGGCGAGAGGTCAGGCCGGCCGTCAGCCGGCCGTCAGCCGGCCGTCGGCGCGCTCGGCTCGGCGGCGGTCGCGGACGTGCTCGGCTCCGCGGTGAGCGAGGACAGCGGGGGCAGGTCGGTCAGGCTGGGCGCGGGGAGCCCGCCGCCGAGGAGGGTCGACGTCAGCAGGTCGACCAGCCCGGAGACCACGTCCGTGGCGGCCGACAGGAGCCCGCCCAGGCCGTCGGTGACCGCCTTCACCAGGTTGTCGACCGCCTTCTGCAGCGCGGCGAGCGCGTCGCCGGCGAGGTCACGGGACGCGGGCGTCACAGCGGCGGGCGCGTGCCGCGGCGCCCCGAGGGCGGTGAGCGCCGCTGGTGCCGCGGAGCCGACGGGGGCGGACGGGGACGCCGGGACCGACGGGGACGCGGGCGCGGAGGGGCTCGCGGGTGCGCTGGGCGCCGCGGGCTTGGCGGGGCTCGCGGGGGCGGTCGGCGTGGCGGATGCCGACGGCGACGCGTCGGTCGCGGGCTTCACCGTGGTCGACGGGGTCGCCTGAGCGGCGGGCGCGGTCGGCGTCGCGGGGCTCGCCGGAGCGGCGGGCTTCGTCGGCGTCGCCGGAGCGGCGGGCTTCGTCGGTGTCGCGGGGGCCGTCGGGGTGGTGAGGGACGCGGGCTCCACCGGTGTCATCGGAGCGACCGGCTTCGGGTCGGCGGCGGCCCTGGCGATGGCCTGCTTCGCCGCCTCGCCCAGCCTCCTGGCCTCGTCGGCGGGGAGCCTGCCCTTCTCCAGGGACTGATTGAGCAGGTCGATGACCGGATCGAGCACGGAGCCCGTGTTGCCGAGGGCTCTGACCTGAGCGAGCAGCTTCTCCTTCTCCGCGGCCGGGACAGCCGCCCCGGAGGCCGTACGCCCGTGCTCCCGGGCCGTGTCGGAGGCGACGGCGGCCGGGCCGGTGATGCCGGCCAGGACGGCCGCGCAGAGGACGGTGGACGCGAGACGCCGGGCGGGCAGATCACGCATGGGGGTTCCTTTCGGTGAACAGTGGGACCTGAGCCCACCGTCAGTTCACCGATCGCACACCGCAACCGCTCGTACACCGGCCTGATCCGTCCGAGGGAGCACACGACCGGCCGTCCGCCCCGCGGCTGATGCGCGGGGCGGACGGCCGGTCGAAAGGGTGCGCCCCGACGTCAGTCGTTGACGCAGGTGTTGCCGAACGCCGGGTTCAGCAGGCCGATGATGTCGACGGTGTTGCCGCAGACGTTGATCGGCACGTGGACCGGGATCTGGATGGCGTTGCCCGACAGCACGCCCGGCGAGTTGGCGGCGACGGCGCCCGCACCGGCATCGGCGGCAGCCACGCCGACACCGCCGGCGACGGCCGCGACGGCGGCAGAGGTCAGGACCAGGCCCTTGGCGATACGCGACATGGAGAGATGCTCCTTGGGATCGACACAAACATCCGGGCGGGATACCCGGCGTTGTGTCAACGCGCGGCACCTCGTGGGGTTGTGCGGCCGATGGGGTGATATGCGCAGCGGAGACCTTCACGCTTCCGACACACTTGTCCGGTTTCGCCAGATTAGTACGTATAGCGACTAGAGTTGCGCATCTCCCCAGCACGTGCGAAAGGGCACCGCCGGTCATGCGCAAGTTCCTGGGTCCGCTGCGTACGACGGCGGGCGCCCCCGCCTTCGGCCCGCGCCACCACACGGCGCGGCGGGCCGCCGCGAACGGCGACTCCGGCGTACTCTCCGTCGGCGACGACTCGTTCGGGACGCGCACGCGCTCCCCCGGCCCCCGGCGTACGCCGGTCGCACCGGGCGACTGCGCCGGTCCTGAAGACGGCGTACCCCACTCCACGATCAGCGGACCGGGCGGCGTACCGGCCCAGGGGGTTCCGGCCTACGCCAACACGCTCGGCTACGGCTCCGACGTGCGCGAACCAGGTCCGGCCCCCGGTCCGGCCCTACGCCAAGGCGGTGACCAGCCGGGCTTCCGGCTCGTTCCCCACCCGGACGCGGCATGGGCCGGTGCGCTCTTCGTCGCCGTGGACGCCCGGAGCTGACGGCGCGTTCACGACCGCAGTCCCGAGCGCCCCCGTGAGCGAGGTAACCCGCGAATGCACCAGCCAGCACGCGCCCCCGGCCCCCGGGTCCTGCACCTCGCGCAACCCGTCGACGGCGGTGTCGCCCGGGTCGTGCTCGACCTGGCACGGGCCCAGCTCGCGGCGGGCCTGTCGGTCACGGCTGCCTGCCCCGGCGGCGCGCTCGCCGCGGACCTGCGGGAACTCGGCGCCGATGTCCGGCACTGGCAGGCGGCGCGGTCCCCGGGACCCGGCCTGCCGGGCGAGGTACGACGGCTCGCACGCCTGATCGAGGAGGTACGGCCCGAACTGGTGCACGCGCACAGCGCCAAGGCCGGTCTCGCCGCGCGGCTCGCCGTCCGCGGGCGCATCCCGACCGTGTACCAGCCGCACGCCTGGTCGTTCGAGGCGGTGGGCGGCGCCACCGCGGCCCTCGCCCTGCGCTGGGAGCGGTGGGGTGCGCGCTGGGCGGACCGGGTGGTGTGCGTCAGCGAGGCCGAACGCGCGACGGGCCTGCGGGCCGGGGTGCGCGCGGCCTACACGGTCGTCCCGAACGGCATCGACACCACCCGCTTCGCTCCGGCCCCGCCCACCGAACCGACAGCCTCGCCCACCGAACCGGCAGCGCCGCCCGCCGAACCCACGGTCGCATCCATCGAACCCACGGTCGCGTCCACCGAACCGACAGCCCCGCCCGCCGAACCCACGGTCGCGTCCACCGAACCGACAGCCCCGCCCGCCGAACCCACGGTCGCATCCATCGAACCCACGGTCGCGTCCACCGAACCGACAGCCCCGTCCGCCGAACCCACGGTCGCATCCGTCGAACCCACGGTCGCGTCCACCGAACCGACGTCCGCCGGACCGCCGGTCCCGCCCACCAAACCGGCGCCCGCCACCACGACGGCCCCGCCCACCACCACGACGGCCCCGCCCGCCGACCCGGCGCCCGCCGAGCAGCCCTCCGCCGAGCAGCCGCCCGCCATCCAGCCGTCGGCCGCGCAACCGTCCGCTGAGCAGCCGTCCGCCTCGCGGGCGCCCGCCGCGCAGGCGCCCGCCGCCGTGACCGGTCCGCTCGTCGTCTGTGTGGGCCGCCTGTGCCGGCAGAAGGGCCAGGACGTGCTGGTGCGCGCCTGGGAGGACGTCGTCGCCGCGCTGCCGGGGGCCCGCCTCGTCCTGGTCGGCGACGGCCCGGACCACGCGGCCTTACGCCGGCGGGCGCACCCCTCCGTGCGGTTCACCGGCGCCGTCACCGACGTCGTGCCCTGGTACCGGGCCGCCGACCTGGTGGTGCTGCCCTCGCGCTGGGAGGGCATGGCGCTCGCCCCGCTGGAGGCGCTGGGCTGCGGACGTGCCGTGGTGCTCACCGATGTCGACGGCGCCCGCGAGAGCCTGCCGCCCGCGCTCGCCGCCCGCTGTCTGGTGCCGCCGGAGGACCCCGGGGCACTGGCCCGTGCGGTCACCGGGCTGCTGTCCGACCCGCCGCTCCGCGCGGCCCTCGGCGCCCAGGGCCGCCGACATGTCATGTCCCGGCACGACGTGCGGCACACCGCCGAACGGATCGCGGCCCTCTACCGCGAACTCCTCGGCCGCACCCCGGCGGCGACCGGTGAACCAGCCCAGCTCGTGCCCTCCGAGTGCAGGGAGTCCAGCCACCCGTGACTGCGGAAAGTACCGTCCCCTCCCCCGGCGCGTCCCCCGGCGCGCAGCCATGGGACCGCGGACTCTCATCCGTCTCCGTCCTGCCGCCCCGCGTCGCGGACGGCTTCCGGTTCCCGCTGCGGCGCCCGCCGGCGCGGCCCGCCTCACCGCTGCCCCTGCTCGCCGCCGACCTGCTCGCCGCCCTGGTGGGCGCGTTCGCGCTGGACGAGACCGCGCATCGGCCGGTGCTGGCCGCCGCCCTGGTGTCGGGCGCCCTGCTGCTGCGCCCGTACGCGGGCCGGCCGGTGCCCGGTGTGCTCGACGAACTGCCCGCGGTGTGCGGGCGGATCGCGGTGCTCTGGCTGGGCCTGGCCGCGCTGCTCGCCGCGTACGACCCCGAGCGCGCCCTCACCGCCCCGACCCTGCTGCTCGGCTGCGCGCTGCACACGGCGGCGGCCGGTGCCGGCCGGGGCGCGGTGCACTGGCGGCGCCGGATCGCACTGCTGCGCCACCCCCGTACCGCCCTGGTGATCGGGCCCGCCGCGACCGCGCAGCGGGTGTCCGCCGCGCTGCTGCGCAACGCGCGCTGCGGGGTGCGGCCGGTGGGCGTGGTCGCGGAACACCCGGACGGCACCGGCGGGCTGCCGGTGCTCACCACCGGCGAGGAGGTGGAGCGGGCCCTCATCCAGAACGGGGTGCGGGTCGTCCTCACCGTCCACCCGGCCGTGCGCACCGCGCAGGGACCGCTGCTGCGGGCGCTCGCCGGATCGGGCTGCACGCTGTGGGAGGTGGACGCGGACTGCCCGGCGTACGAGATGCGCGACCAGCTCGCCGGGTTCGCCGTGCGCCGGCTCGACCTGGGCGCCGGGCGGCGCGGCAGCGCGGGCAAGCGGCTGCTGGACGTGGCCGTCTCCGGGACGCTGCTGGTGCTGGCCAGCCCGGTGCTGCTGGTGTGCGCCGCGGTGCTGCGCTGCACCGACGGGCCCGGCGTGGTGTTCCGGCAGGAACGGATCGGCAAGGACGGCCGCCCCTTCACCCTGCTGAAGTTCCGCACCCACCGCCCGGTCGACGAGCACGAGGCGGCCACCCGCTGGAGCGTGGCCGGGGAGCAGCGGATGAGCCGCTTCTGCCGGTTCCTGCGGCAGACCTCGCTGGACGAGCTGCTCCAGCTGTGGAACGTCTTCTGGGGGGACATGAGCCTGGTCGGACCGCGCCCCGAACGCCCCTACTTCGTGGCCCAGTTCAGCAAGACCTACCCGGGGTACGCGGCCCGCCACCGGATGCAGACCGGCATCACCGGCCTCGCCCAGATCAACGGGCTGCGCGGCGACACCTCCATCGAGGACCGGGCCCGCTTCGACAACGCCTACATCGACAACTGGTCGCTGTGGCAGGACGTCTGCATCCTGCTGCGCACCGCCGCCGCGCTCGTGCGCTCCACGGGGAGCTGACCCATGGCCCTGGCCCTGCCGCTCCGCCGCCCCGTGCGCCTGTCCCCGGTCCTTCCGGTGGCCGCCGTCGTCGCGCTGCTCGCGCTGCCGGTCGCCCCCGGCGGCGAGGGCGGCGCCGGCCCCGCCGACGCGCTGTCCGCGCTGGTCGTCCTCTTCTGCGCGGTACGGCTGCTGCGCGCGCGCAGCCGCCCGCTCAGCCGGACCGCCGCCGTGGTCCTCGGCCTGCCGGTGGCCGGTGTCGCGCTGGCCGCGCTGCACGCGGTGTCGCCGGGCGACGGGATCACCGGACTCGGCCGCTACCTCCAGGTGTTCGTCCTGGTACCGGCCGCCGTCGTGCTCCTGATCCGCGACCGGGCCGACTTCCGGCTGCTGTCCTGGTCGCTGGTGGCCCTCGCGGCCTGCCAGGGGGCGATCGGGGTGCACCAGTACGTCACCGGGACCGGGGCCTCGTACCAGGGCGAGGACATCCGGGCGGTCGGCACCTTCGGGCCGTCGGACGTGATGGGCATGGCGACGGTGGTCGCCTTCGGCCTGGTCTGCGCGACGGGTCTGGCGCTCGGCCGGAGCGCGGCGCGGGAGCGCGCCGCCGCCGTCTGCTGCGCGCTCGCCCTGGCGGTGCCGCTCGCCCTGTCCTTCAGCCGGGGCGCCTGGATCGCCACCGCGCTCACCCTCACCGTCCAGCTGGCCCTGGCCGGGCCGCGCCGGGCGGTGCGGATCGGGGCCGCCGCGGTGGCCGCGGGCGTGGTGCTGGTGGGCGGCCTCGGCGTGGGCACGGCGATGCTCCAGGAGCGCATCGACAGCATCACCCATGTCACCGACGCCCCCGACCAGTCGGTCACCGACCGGTACACGATGTGGGCCGCGGCCACCGACATGTGGCACGACCGCCCGCTGACCGGCGTCGGGCTGAAGGCGTTCCCCGAGTACCGCGACGGACACGCCTCGCTCGCGCTGTCCTCGGGCAGCGACACCGAGGGCGCGGGCGCCGCCTACCGCAGGCAGCCGCTGCTCTCCCCGCACAACATGTACCTGCTGGTCCTCGGCGAGCAGGGCCTGATCGGGCTGCTCTGCCTGGCGGGCGGCTGGCTCGCGCTGCTGGTGTGCGCCGTGCGCGGCCTGTGGCGCACCCGGGCGGCCGGCGGGCGGGGCCTGGACTGCGCGCTGGTCGCCTGCGGGCTGCTGGTGTGGCAGCTGGTGGACTTCGGGTACGCCGACATCGGCGGCCCGTCGACCGTGCTGACGGCGGTGTGCTTCGGCCTGGTCGCCTGGTGGGCCCTGGTCGGCGGCGACCGCCTCACCCCCGCCGGCGGCATCGCCGTACCGGCCGGCCGGGACCCGGTGACGGGGGAGGCGGCCCTGCGATGACGGTGTCCTCCCTCAGCGCGAGGCCGGTCCGATGACCAGCCGCACGGCCGGTGAGGTGCCGGGGCCGGAGGCCGGGGCGCCCCGGGAGGCGGCGGACGCGGAGGGCGCGCGGCCGGCCGGGGCCGGTGCCGTCTCCGTACCGGTGGCCCGCAGCGCCGGACCCGGCGACGGGCCCCCCGGCACCCCCCAGACCCCCCGTCCGCTGCCCGAACACGCCCCGCCCACCCAGCGGTTCCTCGCCCGGGCCACCCTCGTCACCGCCTCCCTGTCGGTCGCGGCGGCGCTGCTCGGCCTGGTGCGGGACCAGTCGCTGGCCCGGCTGTTCGGGGCCGGGCAGGACACGGACGCCTTCCTGGTCGCGTGGACCGTGCCGGAGTTCGCGGCCACGCTGCTCATCGAGGACGGGCTGGCCTTCGCGCTGATCCCGGCGTTCAGCATGGCCCTGGCCCGCAGGGCGCAGGGCGACCCGGGGGATCCGGTGCGCTCGCTGGTCGCCGGCACCCTGCCCCGGCTGGCGCTGGCGTTCACGGCGGTCGGGGCGCTGCTCGCGCTGGCCGCGCCGCGGTTCGTCGCGGTGCTCGCGCCGGGCCTCGCCGACCCGGGCCTCGCCGTGGACTGCACCCGGCTCACCGCGACCTGTGTGCTGAGCTTCGGCCTCGCCGGGTACTGCAGCGCGGCCCTGCGGGCGCACCGCCGCTTCCTGGCGCCGGCCGCGATCTACCTCGTGTACAACGTCGGCATCGTCTCGGCGATGTACGTGCTCGGCGGCCACTGGGGCGTGCGCTCGGCCGCCTTCGGGGTCGCGGCGGGCGGCTGTCTGATGGTGGCGGTCCAGCTGCCCTCGCTGGTCCGGGAGGTGCGCCGCCGCCGTGCCGGCCGGGTGGACGAGGCAGTGGTCGCCGCGCCGCAGGCCCTTGACGTGCCGGTGCTGGCCACCGTGCTGCTGTTCGCGCTGTGCCGGCAGTCGCAGGTGCTCATCGAGCGGTTCCTCGCCTCCGGGCTGCCCGCCGGGGCCATCTCGCACCTGAACTACGCACAGAAGGTCGCGCAGATCCCGATGACGCTGTCGATGATGCTGTGCACGGTCACCTTCCCGGTGGTGGCGCGGGCGCTGGCCGACGGCGACACCGAGCGGGCCCGGCGCCGGGTGGAGCGGGATCTGGCGCTGGCCGCCTGCCTGGTGCTGCTCGGCACCGCCGCGGTCGTGGCCTGCGCCCCGCAGCTGATCGGACTGCTGTTCCAGCGGGGCGCGTTCACGGCCGCGGACACCGCGGCGACCGCGGACGTGATGCGGGTCTACGCGCTCGGCCTGCTCGGCCAGACCCTGACCGGCGTCCTGGTCCGCTCCTACTTCTCGGCGGGCCGGCCCACCTGGTACCCGCTGGCCGCGATGGCCGCCGGGATCGTCGCGACCTCCTGGATCGGCGTGTGGACGGTCGGTCCCTGGGGGGTCACCGGGATCGCCGCCGCCAACGCCACCGGCATCACCGTCACCGCCGTCCTGCTGCTCGCCGGCGTGCGGCGGCGCGGCGTGCCCATCCGGACCGGGCCCGTGCTGCGCGAGCTGAGCCGCCCGCTGCGCGCGGCGGTGCCGGCCGCCGTGGCCGGCACCCTGGCGGCGAGCCTGCCGTCGTCCCCGCTCGCCGGACTCGCCGTCGGCGGCGCCACGGTGACCGTCGTGTTCGTCCTGCTCGGCTGGGCCCTCGGCATCCAGGGGCTCGCAGCCGCGGTTGTCTCCGTACGCACCCTGACCCGAAGGCTCGCCCATGCCGTCCTCCGTTGAGTCACCGGCACCCGCCCGGCCCCTCGCCCCCGGACCGGTCCCGTGGATCGCCATGTACCACTCGGTCGGTGACTGCTCCGACGACCCGTACCGCGTCACCGTCACCCCCGACCGGCTGGAGCGGCAGCTGCGCTGGCTGCGCCGGCGGGGACTGCGCGGGGTGTCGGTGGCCGAGCTGCTCGGTGCCAGGGCCCGGGGCTCGGGACGGGACCTGGTGGGTCTCACCTTCGACGACGGGTACGCCGACTTCCTCGACAACGCGCTCACCGTGCTGGCCCGTTGGGAGTGCACGGCCACCCTGTTCGTGCTGCCCGGCCGGCTCGGCGGCACCAACGGGTGGGATCCGCTCGGGCCGCGCAAGCCGCTGCTGACCGCCGACGGCATCCGCCGGGCCGCGGCGGCGGGCGTGGAGATCGGCTCACACGGCCTCACCCATGTCGACCTCACCCGGGCCGACGACGCCCTGCTGAGGGCCGAGACGGCCGGCAGCAGGGCCGCGCTGGAGGAGCTGACCGGCACCCCGGTCACCGGCTTCTGCTACCCGTACGGCGCGGTCGACCGGCGGGCCGTGGCGGCCGTACGGGAGGCCGGTTACGACTACGCCTGCGCCATCGACCCCGGCGGGCTGAGCGGCCCGCACGTCCTGCCGCGCGTGTACGTCGGACAGCACGACACCGCCGTGCGCCTGTTCCTGAAGCACCGGCTGCACCGGCTGCGCCGGCGTCCCGTGGCGGGGCTGCGGTGAAGGCCCTGCACATCATCACGGGGCTCGGCGTCGGCGGCGCCGAGCAGCAGCTGCGGCTGCTGCTGCGGCACCTGCCGGCCGAGTGCGAGGTGGTGACGCTGACCAACCCGGGCCCGGTGGCCGACGGCCTCGCCGCCGACGGGGTGCGGGTGACCCACCTCGGCATGGCCGGCAACCGCGATCTGGCCGCGCTGCCCCGGCTGGCCCGGCTGATCCGGCGCGGCCGGTACGACCTCGTGCACACCCATCTCTACCGGGCCTGCCTGTACGGCCGGATCGCCGCCCGGCTGGCCGGGGTACGCGCGGTCGTCGCCACCGAGCACTCCCTGGGCGACACCCAGACCGAGGGCCGGCCGCTCACCGCGGGGGTCCGCGCGCTGTATCTGCTGGGCGAGCGGCTCGGCCGGTCCACCGTCGCGGTCTCCCCCACGGTCGCCGACCGGCTCGCCCGCTGGGGGGTGCCCGAGCCGCGGATCGCGGTGGTGCCCAACGGCATCGACGTCGCCCGGTTCGCCTTCGACCCGGAGGTCCGCCGGCGCACCCGTATCCGCCTCGGACTGCCGGAGAACGCCTTCGTCGTCGGCGGCGTCGGCCGGCTCGCCCCCGGCAAACGCTTCGACGTGCTGGTCCACGCGCTCGCCGCACTGCCCGCCGACTGCCGGCTGCTGCTGGTCGGCGGCGGCCCGGAGGAACCCGCACTGCGGCGGGCCGCGCGGCGGGCCGGGGTGGCCGGCCGGGTGGTGTTCGCCGGGGAGCGGCCCTATCTGCCGGACGGCTCGGCCGGGCCCGATCTGCCCGCGCTGGCCTCGGCGATGGACGTGCTCGCCTCCCCCTCCCCCGAGGAGGCGTTCGGCCTCGCGGCCGTGGAGGCGCTCGCTGCCGGGCTTCCGGTGCGCTACACCTCCTGCCCGGCCCTCCAGGACCTGCCGCCCGGGGCGGCCCCGGACGCGGTGCGGGTCGCGTGCGACGCCGGCGCCTACACCCGCGCCCTCGCCGGGGTCCGTGCCGCCGGGCCCGGCCCGCGCACCGCCCCCGAGGCGGTCCGCCACTACTGCATCACCCGCAGCGCCGCCCGGCTCATGGACGTCTACACGGCGGCGCTCGCCCGCACGTCCCCCAAGTCCCGATCCCCCCAGGGAGTCAGCCCGTCATGACCGAGAACCTCACCCGGCACCACCACCCCTCCCGCCCCTCCCGTCTGCGCGCGCTCCCGCCCTGGTCGCTGGTGGCGGCCGGCGTCCTGGCCGGCGGGCTGCTGGGCGGCGGATACGGCGTGCTGAAGCCCCCGCAGTACACGGCGACCAGCTATGTCGTGGTCGTCCCCAGCGATCGGTCCGACACCGCGAGCGCGCTCGGCTTCGCGCAGGCGTACGGCCGGGTCGCCACCCAGGTCGCGGTGCTCGGCGACGCCCAGGTGTGGGCCGGGGTCCCGGTGGCCACCCTGCGGGACAGCGTGCGCACCGCCACCTCGCCGGACGCCCCCATGGTCGCCGTCTCCGCCACCTCCCCGCGCCCCGGGCGGGCCGCCGACATGGCCAACGCGGTCGCCCGCGCCCTCACCCAGCACGCCAACGCGGCCAAGGCGGACACGCACGTCGGACTGATGCAGTTCTCCCGCGCGCCGAAGCCCTCCGAGCCCTCCTCGGCGTCCCCCGTGCTGACCGGTCTGGTCGGGGCGAGCGCGGGCGGGCTGCTCGGCGCCCTCGCGCTGCTGGTACGGCCGCGGCGCCGGCCGGAGGAGGAGACCGCCCGCCCGGCCTCGGTGCCGGGGCCGGCCGTCGCCGCCGACGCGCACGGTCAGCTGTGACCGCCACCTACCCGGCGCGCGCGGCCCGCCCCGCCCTGACCGCCGAACTCGTCACCGACGCGCACGCCTTCGCCGCGCTGGCCCCGGCCTGGGGGCGGCTGTACGGGCGGTGCGCCACCGCGACCCCGTTCCAGAGCCACGCCTGGCTGCACTCGTGGTGGCTGTCGTACGGCACCCCCGGGCGGCTGCGGCTGCTGGTGGTGCGGGCCGGCTCCGAACTGGTGGCCGCCGCGCCGCTGATGCTGGTCCGCCGGCCGCTGCCCGCGCTGGTGCCGCTCGGCGGGGCGATCTCCGACTACGCCGACGTGCTGCTGGACGACACCGACGACGGTCCGGCGGCCGGCGCCCTCACCGGGGCGCTGGCGGAGGCGGCCCGCACGGCACTGGTCGACTTCCGCGAGGTGCGCCCGGGCGGCGCGGTGGAGCGGGTCTACGACCGCTGGCCGGGACCGCACCGCGCGGTCGCCGACTCGCTGTGCCTCGAGCTGCCCGCGGTGCCGATGGCCGACCTGCTGTCCCGGCTGCCGTCGGCCAAGGCCCAGCGGGTGCGGGCCAAGCTGCGCAAGCTGACCGCGCTGGGCGTGCGGCGGCGGACGGTGTCCCCCGGGGACCCCGGGGACATGAACGCGGCGCTCGGCCGGCTGCTGGAGCTGCACCGGCTGCAGTGGCAGGGGCGGAAGGTGACGGGCGAACACCTCCGGCCCCGGTTCCGCGAGCATCTGGTGCGCGCGGTGGGCCCGATGGCGCGCGCGGGGAACGCCGTGGTCACCGAGTTCCTGATCGACGACGAGGTGGTGGCCGTCGATCTGACCCTGCTCTCGGGCAGCCTGGCCGGCGGCTACCTCTACGGCGCCCATCCCGGCCTCAGGGAGCGGAAGGCGGATGTGGCGGTGATGCTGCTGGACGCCTGTGCCGAGCTGGCCGGCGGCGGCCACGGCACGCTGAGCCTGCTGCGCGGCGACGAGCCGTACAAGCACCACTGGCGGCCCGAACGGGTGGCCAACCGGCGGCTGCTCATGGCCCGCCGGCGCACCGCCCCGCTGCTGGCGGCCGCGCTGTGCGACGCGACCGCCCGGCAGCGGGGCAGGGAGGCGCTGCACCGGTGGCGGGAGCGCGGTCAGGACCGGGACTAGCGGGTCCTCGACCACCAGTCGAGGCGGAAGCAGAGCTTTCCGCCGAGCCAGTGCTCGACCCAGTCGCCCAGCTCCAGCGGCGAGCAGTCGGGGGCGGGTTTGGCGGGCGTCGGCGTGGGCGTAGGTGTGGAAGTCGGGGTCGGCGCGGGTGCCGGGGCCTGGTGCTCGGTGCGGCCGTACAGGGCGGTCCGGTAGATCCGCGACGAGCGGGGGTTGTCCGCGCACTGCCACACACCGTGCGGGCAGTAGTCGGTCAGCGTGTTGTACAGCGGCTTGTGCTCGTCGATCCAGGCGAGCATGCGCCGCATGTACTCCGCGTTGTCGCCGTTGCGGAAGAGCCCCCATTCCGGATAGGAGACGGGCTTGCCGTGGGCCTTGGCGAAATCCACGTGCTGCTGGAGGCCGAAGGGTTCCTTCACCTGCTCGTCGAACGACATTCCGCTCGGCTGGTCGTAGGAGTCCATTCCGATGATGTCGACCGTGTCGTCGCCCGGATAGCACTCGGTCCAGGGCACCGCGTCCCGGCCGCGGCTCGGCGTGAAGTCGAACCGGAATTTCTGGCCCGGCACGGAGCGCATGACGGCGACGACCCGGTTCCAGTACGTCTTCCATGCCTGCGGGTCGGGTCCGCAGCGATGGGTGTAGGTGGTGCCGTTCATCTCCCAGCCGAGCACGAGCACCGTGTCCTGTGCCTTCAGCTCCACCAGCCGCTCGGCCAGGGCCTTGAAGTGGCGGTCGAACGCGCCGGCCGCGGCCTGCCGCAGCAGCCCTCGCACCTGGCTGTCCGAGAGGTGCTCCTCGTTGCGCTCCTGCATCGGCACATTGAGGACGAGCGTGCGGTCCGCCTGCTGGCGCCGCCAGTTCGCCCAGACGTCCAGGAAGCCGGGCGAGCCCTCGATGTCCTGCCAGCGTTCGCCGGGCAGATAGGTGTGGGCGACCTTCAGCTCCGTCCCACCGAGCCAGTGGCTCAGCTCGGCCATCCGCGCGACCCCGAGGGAACCGGAGTCGAGGAACGCCCCGAAGGGCGGGACGGCGGGGGCGGGCGCGGAGGCGGAGGCCACCGGGGTCTGCGAGGGGGTGGCGAGCAGCGGTCCGGTCGGCGTGGCGGAGGCGGGGGCGGTGGGCTTGGCGGAGGCGGGGGCGGTGGGCTTGGCGGATGCGGAGGCCGTGGGGGTGCCGGTCGCCGGGGCCGGCGGGACGGCGGGGGCCGCCGGCAGGGCCGGGGCCGTCGGGGCCGGGGCCGTCGGGCCGGCGGCTCCCGCCGTCACCGGGGTCACGGCGAAACCGGGACCGACCGCCAGGGTGACCGACACGACGACCGACGCCGCGAGGACGACCACCCGCCCGGACCGGGCCCCGCGCTGCTGTGCAGCCATGTCCGCCCCTTTCTCCACTCGCTCGACGACGACCCGGCGCATTCCGCCTATTGACACTCAGTCATATGAATACGAACCGTGCCAGTGCGGTTGCCGCATTCGGGTCCCCGAGGCCCCCGCACGGGCGAACGTCCGGGCGGGGCGGGCCCTGGCTGGTGGCGGCCGGCGGCGGGCTGCGCGCTGCCGTGCGGGACGGGCCTGACCGCGGCCGGCCGGTGGTGGAGAACCACCCGCCGCTGTGTGCGCGCTGCGGCGCCAACTGGCCTGCGGGCTGTTGGTGCTGTGGGCCCGGCTCGCGGCGGGCCGGCCGGCCGACGGCGAGAGAGCGGGCGGCCACTGAGGCGGGGCCCGCCGGCGACGGGCCCGCACGGCGTGGCGAGGTGCCACGGGCGGCGTGACCCGGAAGGATGCTCTACGACGCGGGAACGCGTCATGGGCGGCGGGTGCCGGACGCTGGGCCCGGCACCCGGCACGCTTACCTGCGTGAGGCGGACCGGCCTCGCCGGTACAGGAACGTCCCGGCCGCGATCAGCACGGCGCTGGCCGCCGAGGTCGCGATCATGGCCCGGCTGTCACCACCGGTGTGCGGGAGCGAGGGCGGCGTCCCGGGGTGGTGGTCCCCGCCACCCGGCGGCGGGGTCTCCTCACCTCCGTACGGAGGAGGCGGGGTCTCTTCGCCGCCGTACGGAGGAGGCGTCGTCTCCTCACCGCCGTACGGAGGAGGCGTCGTCTCCTCACCGCCGTACGGAGGAGGCGTGCTCGCTTCCCCGCCGTACGGAGGAGGCGTGGTCTCCTCGCCTCCGTACGGGGGCGAGGTCGTGGGCGGCGTGGTCTCGTCGCCGCCATAAGGAGACGGGGTCGCGGACGGCGTGCTGCCGTTGTCGCCGTACGCGCCCGGGGTCGCGGTCGGTGTGGTCTCGTCGTCGCCGTAGGGAGACGGGGTCGCCGACGGCGTGCTGTCGTCGTCGCCGTAGGAGGTCGGGGGCGCGGACGGCGTGCTGTCGTCGTCCCCGTAGGGGGTCGGGGTGGCCGACGGCGTGCTGTCGTCGTCGCCGTAGGCAGGGGTGGAGGGGGCCCCGTAGCCGTCGGAGTCGTCCGAGCCGCTGGAGACGCCGGAGCCGGATGTGTCGCCCAGGGCACCGGCCGCTTCCCGGGGCCCGCTGTCCCCCAGGCCCTTCGAAGCCAGGGCGGCGGCGACACAGGAGTTGACGAATCCCGGGTTCATCGCGGTCGCCGCGTCGACGGAGCCGCCGCAGACATCGGCCTTGACGTCCGCCGGGGACTGGACGTTGTCCCCGGCCACCGCGCCGGGGGAATCCTTCGCTGCACCGCGGGCATGGGAGTCGGCGAGCGCGGAGCCGCCGTACAAGGACAGCACGCCGGTCGCGACGGCGGCCACGGCCATGCCCTTGCTGAGAGTCTGTCGCAATCTCGTGGTCTTCCTGCTCGAAGATATGGGAAGGCCGGCCCCGGAACGAAGAATCGACTGATCGACGGTCCGGAGCCGGCCTGGAACACAGCCGGTGGGCTGGTGCGTACTGCGCGCGAACGTCAGACGTTGGCGCAGACGTTGCCGAACGCCGGGTTCAGCAGAGCGATGACGTTCACCGTGTTGCCGCAGACGTTGGCCGGGATGTGAACGGGGACCTGGATCACGTTGCCGGACACGACACCGGGGGAGTTCGTGGCCGTACCGGTGGCACCGGCGTCGGCGAACGCGGGGGCCGCCACGCCCAGGGCCAGGATGGCGCCGGCGACGACAGCAGCGCTCTTCTTCATGAAGTTTCCCTTCTCTGCGGTCATGCCCTGATGACGGCCGAAGCCGAGCGAGCACAACTGGAACGGCTCGCACCATGACCGGCAGGCTGTAGAACGAGGGATAGACAGCGGAAGAAACTCTGGAACGCGTGCCGTCACCTAATTCACTCGAACGCCTTCACAGAATTGACACCTTGGCGGACAAGCGGAGAAACGCTTCTTCGAAAAGACCACAAACGAAGCCCGAGCAGATGCGTGGAAAAAACCCACGCATCGCCCGGGCGGACTTCGCTTCGAGCTCGGTCAGCGGTTGCCGATACCGTTGCCCGCCAGCACGGAGATGTCGTCCAGGACGTGCGACAGCGGCTCGTCCTCCTTGGCCTGGGTCGAGTTCTCGGCGCACTGCTGGTTCTGCGGCGCGGACAGGACCGGGACGTCCTGCGCCACACCGACGGCGGCGAGGATGCCGACGACCGACTGGGCGTTCGCCTTCGCCGGCAGACCGACGCAGAGCTTGTTGAGCGAGCCCTGCACCAAGGTGGCCTGCGGGCTCATCCGGCCCGCGGTCAGCTGGTTGCCGAACGCCTCGCGGGCGCCGGTGCCGCTCGCCGACCTGGTGCCCGTGTCGTTGCCGATGGCAAGCGCCTGGGGGGCTGCCGCGGCCGACACACCGACGACGGACGCGGCGACCGCCGCCGCGGCCATTGCCTTCTTCAGCATGTGGGTTCCTTTCCTGGCTCTTCGCCAAGACGCACGTTCCTGCCTCCGCAACAACCGGGCCGGCGCCGTTTGGTTGCGGGGCGTCACCCGGATCTCCGCTCCGTGTGGGCCATCGGAGTGAACCGCAAGAACCCGGGGGTGAGAGCGGCAGTTGAACCAGGACGCTCCGGTGGACGGGGTTTCTCCAGAAGGGAATGACCAAGTGATCAAGCAGGTACTGGCCACCGCCGCGGTCGCCGCCTCCGTCGTCGGCGCCTCCGCCGCCACCGCGTCGGCCATCGGCAACGACACCGGCACCACGTCCTTCAGCGGCAACAACGCCGCCCAGGCGTTCGGCAACTCCGCCACGTACGGCAACATGAGCCCGCAGCTGGCGCTCATCCAGGGTTCGCTCAACAAGCCGTGCGTCGGCCTGCCGGCCAAGCTCAACCTCCAGGGCCTCGTCGGCGCCGGCGCCGTCGGCGTCCTGCAGGACGTGCCGGTCCTCTCCGCGCCGCAGAACCAGCAGTGCACCGAGAACTCGACCCAGGCCAAGGGCGACGAGCCGCTGTCGCACATCCTCGACGACATCTCCGCCCTCTCCGGCAACGGCACCGGCAACCACTGAGTTCCGCCGGGCCCGCGACGGGCCCACGACGGGCCGCCGAGCGCATCGGCGGCCCGTCCGCCGTTTCCCGGCCACGCCCCCGCCCGCCTCGACGGACGGGGGCGTTCATGGACTCATCGCACTGCGCTGCTCCGTTCGGGGCACTTGTCGCAACCCCGGCGGGGTGCGGGCCGTTGTCGATCACGCAGCTCCTCCCCGGAGTCCGCCTTTCGAAAGGGAACGAACATGAAGAAGCTGTGGGCAACCGCGGCTGTCGCCGCCTCCGTCGCCGGCCTTGCCGGGGTGGCGGCCCCCCAGGCCCTCGCCATCGGCAACGACACGGGCACCACGTCGCTCAGCGGGAACGACGCCAGCTCGGCGTTCGGCAACTCCGCCACGCTCGGCGACCAGAGCCCGCAGCTCTCGCTCGTCCAGGGCTCGCTGAACAAGCCGTGCGTCGGCCTGCCGGTGAAGGCGAACGGCCAGGGCCTGGTCGGGATCGTCGCCGTCGGTGTCGCGCAGGACGTTCCGATCCTGTCCGCGCCGCAGAACCAGCAGTGCACCGAGAACTCGACCCAGGCCAAGGGCGACGAGCCGCTGTCGCACATCCTGGACGACATCTCCGCGCTGTCCGGCAACGGCACCGGCAACAACTGATCCGCTTCCTCCCGCGGCGGCGGGTCACCGGTCCTCCCGGTGACCCGCCGCCGTGCTGTCTAGGCCCGCTTGCGGTAGAGCGCGTCGATCTCGGCGGCGTACGCGGCCGTCACCGCGTGCCGTTTGACCTTGAGGGACGGGGTCAGCATCCCGTTCACCTCGGTGAACTCCCCTTCGATCAGCGTGAAGGCCCGGATCGACTCGGCGCGCGAGACGGCCTCGTTGGCGTGGTCGACCGCCTTCTGCACCTCGGCGCGCATCCGCTCGTCGCCGACCAGCTCGGACAGCGGGGTGTCCGGCGGCAGCCTCCGTACGGACAGCCAGTGGGCGACCGCCTCGGGGTCCAGGGTGATCAGGGCGGCGACGAAGGGCCGGTTGTCGCCGACGACCAGGCACTGGCCGACGGGCGCCCGGCTGCGCAGCCGGTCCTCCAGGACGGCGGGTGCCACGTTCTTGCCGCCGGAGGTGACGAGGATGTCCTTCTTGCGGCCGGTGATGGTGAGGTAGCCGTCGTCGTCCAGCGCCCC
Source organism: Streptomyces sp. NPDC015171 (assembly GCF_043079545.1). NCBI lineage: Bacteria > Bacillati > Actinomycetota > Actinomycetes > Kitasatosporales > Streptomycetaceae > Streptomyces > Streptomyces sp. NPDC015171. The sequence continues at coordinate 320,876 of NZ_JBIBUO010000011.1, read as the reverse complement.
GAGGTCCCCGGTGGCGAGCCAGCCGTCGTGGAGCACCTCGTCGGTGGCGGCCGGGTTGTTCCAGTACGACCCGAAGACCACCCCGCCCTTGATCAGCACCTCGCCGTCGTCGGCGATGCGCACGGACACGCCGGGCACCGGCCGGCCGACCGTGCCGGGGCGGGGGCTGAGCGGGGGCACGAGGGTGGCGGCGGCGCTGGTCTCGGTCAGGCCGTAGCCCTCGTAGACGACGATGCCGGCCGCGTGGAAGAACAGGTTGAGGTCGCGGTCCAGCGGGGAGCCGCCGCTGACGGCGTACCGCAGCCGGCCGCCCAGCTCTTTGCGGATGCGGCGGAAGACCAGCAGGTCGTACAGGGCACGGGCGGCGGACAGGCCGGGCCCGGGGCCGGGGCCCGTGCCGAGGAGCCTTCGCAGGCGGGCGGCGGCGAAGCGGACGGCGATCCGTTCGGCGCGGTCGAAGGAGGCGGCCCGTCCGATCCTCTCTGCGGTGGCCCGGCCGGTGTCGTGGATCTTCTCGAAGAGGTACGGCACCCCGACCAGGAAGGTCGGCCGGAACTCCCGCAGCGCGGGCCGCAGTTCGTCCGGCTTGACGCTCGGGAAGTGGCCCGTCTCGATCCGGGCCATCAGGCAGGCGAGTTGGAGGCTGCGGCCGAGGATGTGGGCGAGCGGCATGAAGAGCAGGGTGGAGGCGGTCCCGCCGGTGACGGCCTGGAACACCGGGTGCAGCAGCTCGACGGTGTTGGCGGCCTCGGCGTGCAGGTTGGCGTGGGTGAGGACGCAGCCCTTGGGGCGGCCGGTGGTGCCGGAGGTGTAGCAGAGGGTGGCGATGGTGCCGGGGGTCAACGCGTCGCGCCGCTTGGCGAGTTCGTCGTCGCCGACGTCCCGGCCGAGGGCGGTGAGGTCGGCGAGCGCGCCGGCGTCCAGCCGCCACAGCCGCGGGGGGTGCGGGTGGCCGGCCGTGCCGGTGGTGACGGTGGCCGCGTTCTCCTCGTTCTCGACGACGGCGAACCGGGCGCCGGAGTCGCGGACGATCCACTCCACCTGCTCGGCGGAGGAGGTCGGGTAGACCGGCACGGACTGGCCGCCGGCCGCCCAGACGGCGAAGTCCAGGACGGTCCACTCGTAGCGGGTGCGGGACATCAGCGCGACCCGGCCGCCCGGTTCGAGTCCGGCGGCGATCAACCCCTTGGCCACGGCCGCCACTTCGGCGGCGAAGACCGCCGCCGTGACCGGCCGCCAGGCACCCTCGCCACGGCGGCGCAGCAGGATCGCGTCCGGTGTCCCGGCCGCATGGGCGAACGGCAGGTCAGCGAGAGAGCCCGAGGCGAGCGGGGGCGCCAGGGGCGCGGCCCGCACCTCGCGGACCGCGCCCGCGGGGTCCCGGACGATCTCCACGGCGGCGCGGGCCATCAGATCGGTGCGCCGCCGTGCCCGTTTCAGATCCCTGTGTGCGCCCATCACGGCTCCCGGTGGGGTGCGTGGTCTGCTGAATCTCCGTGCGGAACCGCCAACTTACTCGCTAGTAAGAAAAGGTCAATGGGGTGCGCGCAGACTCGGCCGGACGGTTCACTCCACGGGCTCGGTACGGCTCGCCCCGCGGATGGTGTCGGCGAGGGCCCGTACGCCGCGCGCCGCCGAGCCGTCCTCGACGGGTCCGCGGTGCCGCGCGGGGCCGTGCCCGGCCGGGCCGCCCGGCCGCGAGAGTTGGTGCCCGGCCGGGCCGTCCCGCCGCGCAGACCGGTTCCGGGTGTCGCTGCCGCCGTTCCGTCTCGTCCTGCCCGTAGGTCCGTTGACGTCAGACGTGTGCGTCTGCCGCCGACCGTGACGGGGCGGGGGCCCGGAACGCGCGCCCCGGAGTGTTGCGGATGGATCTCGAACCGGCCACGACGGCGGACCGCCGTGACCGGCAGGTGATGTCCCGGTGGCCTAGGAGACGATGTCCTTGCGTGCGAAACCCCGGAAGGCCAGCGCGAACAGCACCAGGGCGTACGTCATGGAGAGCGCGGTGCCCTGGATCATGCCGGACCACTCGGCGTGCGGCTGGACGGCGTCGGCCCAGGCGAACTGCCAGTGCGCGGGCAGGAAGTCGCGCCAGTGGCCGAGAGCGGTGACGGCGTCCAGGACATTGCCGACGATGGTCAGGCCGACCGCGCCGCCGACCGCGCCGAGCGGGGCGTCCGTCTTGGTGGAGAGCCAGAACGCCAGTCCGGCGGTGACCAGTTGGGACACGAAGATGTACGCCACGGCGACCAGGAGCCGCTGTGCCGCCGTACCGGTGTCCAGGACGCCGCCGGTGGGGATCTGCAGCGGCCCCCAGCCGTAGGCGGCCGTGCCGGCGGCGAGCGCCACGAGCGGCAGCAGCACCATCGCGGCCAGGCTCAGGCCGAGCGCCACGACGAGCTTGGACCACAGCAGCCGGGCCCGGGGCACGGGCGCGGCGAGCAGATAGCGCAGCGAGGACCAGCTCGCCTCCGAGGCGATCGTGTCCCCGCAGAACAGGGCGACCGGGATCACCAGCAGGAAGCCCGCCGAGACGAAGAGGTTCACGGCGGCGAAGTTGGCGCCGGAGGCGGTGGCCGTGTCCATCAGGGTGACCTGGCCGTTGCGGCCCGCCGGGTCGCCGCCGATCGCGAAGGCGAGCAGCAGCACGAACGGCAGCACGGCCAGGATCGCGCCCATGACCAGCGTGCGGCGCCGCTTGAGCTGGCGGGCCAGCTCCACCCGCAGCGGCAGGGTGCGCCCCGCCTGGTAGCCGGAGGCGACCTCGGTGAGCGTGCTCATGCGGAACCTCCGATCAGGGTGAGGAAGGCGTCTTCCAGGCGGCGGTGCGGGCCGACCGAGGCGACCGGCACCTCCAGCCGCACCAGCTCCACGACCAGCCGCTCGGCGGTGCCGCCGGCGTCGAGCCGGATCAGGAGTCCGTCGTCGGTGCGCACGGCGGAGGTGACGCCCGGCAGTGCGCCCACCTTCTCCACCACCGGCTCCTCCACGGGCGCCGCGGTGCCGACCAGCAGGGTGTCGCCGGCGCCGACGATCTCCCGGACCGGCCCGGCCCGCATCAGCCGGCCGCGGTCCATCACCACCAGGTGGGTGCAGGACTGCTCGACCTCGGCGAGGAGGTGGCTGGAGACGATCACCGTGCGGCCGCCCGCCGCGTAGCGGATCATCACCTCGCGCATCTCGCGGATCTGGGGCGGGTCGAGGCCGTTGGTCGGCTCGTCCAGGATGAGCAGGTCGGGCAGGCCCAGCATGGCCTGGGCTATGGCGAGGCGCTGACGCATGCCCTGTGAGTAGGTGCGCACCGCGCGGGCGAGGGCGTCGCCGAGCCCGGCGATCTCCAGGGCCTCGTCCAGGTGGGCGTCCGCGGGCGGGCGGCCGGTGGCCCGCCAGTACAGCTCCAGGTTCTCCCGGCCGGACAGGTGGGGCAGGAAGCCCGCGCCCTCCACGAACGCGCCGACCCGGGAGAGCACCGACGCACCGGGCCTGATGACATGGCCGAAGACGCGGATCTCGCCGTCGTCCGGCCGGATCAGGCCCATCAGCATGCGCAGGGTGGTGGTCTTGCCCGCGCCGTTCGGCCCGAGCAGGCCGAGGACCTGGCCCTTCTCCACGCGGAAGGACAGGTCACGCACCGCGTACCGGTCGGTGGACTTCGCGTACCGCTTACTCAGGTCCTTGATCACCAGCGGGACCTCGGCCAGCTCCGGATCGGGTCCCGGGGCGGCGGTGCGGCGGCGGGCGGTGAGCAGCAGGGCGAGGGCGGCGGCCACGCCGGCGGCGGGCAGCCACCAGACCCAGGCGGGCAGGGCCGCGGCGGCGGCGGTGACCGCGGGGGCCGTCGGCACGCTCAGGCCGCCCTTCAGGGAGACGGTGTAGGTGGCCGGGGCGGCCGGTGAGGCGTAGCCGAGGTCGGTGGAGGCGAGGACCAGGCGGAGCCGGTGGCCCTTCTGCACCTCGTGGTCGATCGCCGGGAGGGTGACGGTGACGTCCTTGCCCGCCCCGGCGCCGGTCACCCGGAAGGGCGCGACCAGTTGGGCGGGCAGGACCTGCCGGGTGCCGCCGCCGGGGCCGACGTCGTAGACCTTGCCGAACAGGACGGCGTCGGGGGAGGTGGAGGCGATACGGATCGTGGCGGTCGGGGCGCCGGTGATGCGCAGGTCGCGGGTGAGCGGGGCCGAGTCGAAGTGCGCGTACTGGCCGGGGAAGTCCAGGGAGACGCCGACGCCGAGGGCGGACAGCTGGGAGAGGCCGCCGGAGCCGCCGAGGCCGGGCAGCGCGGAGACGCCGGGCGGGCTGGCGCCCGCCGGGTTGGCGACGCGCTGGGTGCCGCCGGTGAGGGCGATGCCGCGCCGGTGGTCGTGCAGGCCCGGGTAGGCGGCGGCGCTCGCGCCGCGCAACTGGACGGTGCCGTCGGTGGAGTCGATGCCTCCGGTGCGGGTGACCCGGAAGGCCGGGCCGGTGTCGGCCGCCTTGTCGCCCTTCAGATACCGGTCGAACCAGGCGCGCACGCGGGTCTCGATCCGGCTCGTCTCCAGATTGCCGCCGTCGTGTCCGCCGGCGATCCAGTCGACGTCGACGGGAGCGCCGCCCGCGCGGATCGCCCGCGCGGCCGCGTCGGCCTGGTCGAGGGTGAACAGCGAGTCCGTCTGCCCCTGCACCAGCAGGGTGGGCACCTTGATGCGGTCGCCGACGGCGGACGGCGAGCGCCCCTCCAGCAGCTCGCGGGCGGCCGGGTCCGGGGTGCCGGACTCGGCGACCCGGTCGTACATCCGGCAGAGCGCGGGTTCGAACGCCGCGCAGCCGCCGCCGCTGTTGAAGAAGACGCCGGCCCACAGCTTCTTGAACACGCCGTTCGGGAACAGGGCGTCCGCGAGGTTCCAGTAGGTGATGGCCGGGGCGATGGCGTCGACCCGCCGGTCGTGTCCGGCGGCGAGCAGGGAGATCGCGCCGCCGTAGGAGCCGCCGGCCAGGCCGACGCGCGGGTCGCCGGGCTTGTCGAGCCGCACCTGCGGCTGCTCGGCCAGCCAGTCGATGAGCCGGGAGACGTCGGCGACCTCGCCGTCCGGGGCGTTGAGGCCGATCTTGCCGGTGGAGCGGCCGAAGCCGCGCGCGGACCAGGTCAGGACCGCGTACCCGTCGCGGGCGAGGTCCTCGGCCTGCCGCCGCATGTCGTCCTTGCTGCCGCCGAAGCCGTGGGCGAGCAGGACGGCGGGGTGGCGGCCCGCGCCGGCCGGGGTGAAGTACGAGGTGTCCAGACGCACTCCGTCGACCGCCATGATCCGGTCGCTGCGGTGCACGGCCCGCGGGTCGTCGGAGGCGACGGCCGCCGTCCACGTCCCGGCGCCCGCGAGCACCGCGACGGCGGCCGCGGCGGCGACGAGCCGGCGCGGTCCCTTCAGCAGCCCTCGCAGCGCGGGCACTCGAAGATCCATGCGTCAACGGTACGGGCCGCCACCGACAACCGCCGCTGCCGCCGGTCGGAACTCCGGGCCCTCCCTGGGGCGTACGGGGGCGGGGCGGCGTACGCCGAACGCGGTACACGGCGCCGCCGCCCCCGTCACCCCCGGCGGCGGGGGCGGCGGGGGCGGCGGCCCCGGCGAGGGGTCCGGGCTTCGGCGGCTACCGAGGCGGGATGACGTCGTGGGACGGGACGCCCTGGGCCGGGATGCCGTGCGCCGTGGCGCCCGCCGGGGCCTGTGCGATCTGCTCGTCCTCCGGGATCGACACCAGCCAGCGGGTCTCGCGGCGCGGGCGCAGGTACAGGGCCCAGTAGAGGGTGGCGACGGCGGTGATGCCGCCGGTCCACAGCAGGTAGGTCGTCTCCTGCTGGCTCAGGATGTAGGCGAGGACCGCGATCAGCAGGACCGGCATCGCGGGCCACAGCGGCATCCGCCAGGCCGGTGTGTGCCGGTGGGAGCCGCGGCGGGCCAGCAGCGCGGCGACCGCGACCAGCAGGTACATGCCGGTGACGGAGACGCCGGTGACTCCGTAGAGGGTGTCCAGGTTGACGAAGCAGAGCACCGCGCCGGGGACGCCGACCGCGAGGGTGGCGACCCAGGGGGAGCCGAAGCGGCCGAGCTTGGAGAAGAGGCTGTTGACCGGGCCGGGCCAGGCCTTGTCGCGGGCGGAGGCGAACAGGACGCGGGAGTTCTGGATGACCATCACGATGCCCGCGTTGATGATGGCGAGGGCCACGCAGAGGCTGACGAAGGTGCCGACCGCCGAGTTGGACCAGGCCGTGACCATGGAGCTGATGTCGCCGCCGGTCAGCTCCCCGAGGTCGGAGGCGCCCATGGTGATGGCGACGACCGGGACCAGGATGACCACGGTGGAGATGGCGAGGGTGGCCAGCACCGTGCGGGCGACGTTGCGGCGCGGGTTCTCCAGTTCCTCGGAGAGGTAGACGGCGGTCGAGAAGCCCTGGGTGACGAAGAGGGCGATGGCGAGCCCGGAGACCACCAGCATGGCGGTGACGGTGTCCGTGTGGCTGTTCCCGCCGGCCACCTGCATGGAGACGAGGCTGCCCGCGCCGCGGTGGCTGTGCGTGAAGCCCAGCAGGGCGACGACGCCGGCCGCGATGACCTCCAGCACCAGGAAGATGCCGGTGATCCAGGCGTTGGCGCGCAGGTCGAGCAGGCCGGCGAGGGTGGCAAGCAGCATCACGCCGGCGCCGGTCATCGAGGGGTCGAGGTGCACGATCGGGGCGAGGTAGTCCGCCGTGCCCATCGCGATCACCGGCGGCACGATCATGACGACCAGCAGGGAGAGCACGAAGACGAGCCAGCCCGCGAGCCGCCCGGCCATCGTGGAGACCATGGCGTACTCGCCGCCCGCGCTGGGGATGAGGGTGCCCAGCTCGGAGTAGCAGAACGCCACGGCGATACAGAGGAGGGAGCCGATGGCGATCGTCAGGGCGGTGGCGGTGCCGAGGGAGCCGAACAGATCGGGGACGACCACGAAGAGCGTGGAGGCGGGCGTGACGCAGGACAGTGTCAGCAGGGTGCCGCCGACGACGCCGATGGACCTCTTCAGGCCCGGGGCGGGGGCTGTCGCGGGGTCGGCCACGGACTTCTGGAGCGTGTCGGTCATACGGCGGTTCCGATCGACTCGTGCGACTGCGGGTGGGGGTCGGGAGCGCTATCGCCTCCGGCGGATCGTCGTACGTTCATCTCGTCCGCTCCCGGCGCTGCATAGAACCCCGACGAAAACCGCTGCGTCAATGGCCGTTTACCTTCGGAATCCGCACTCGTGGCAAGCCGTGCGTCGCATCGCTTTCCCAGGCGTTGGCGCCCTTTAGATGCATCCATCAAGCCCAGACGGAGTGTGACCTTGCTTTTAAAGGTCATCTTCTGGCAACCCCTTCGTCACCCGTTTCGTCCGCCCTGAACGGGAACCGCAGCACGCGCGTCAAAAAAATGTCAGGGGTCCGCTATGCGGACGGTGAATAAGGTCGCGTTCATGTCAGGACTGCCGGATAGAGTGCGCCGCGCACATCAGTGCGGACACAGTGGGGTGGGGACATGGAGACGCGGCACACCGCGACCTGGGTGGCATGCACGGCGGCGGCGCTGATGGCGGCCTCCGGCTGCGGCACGCACGGCGCCGAGACGGCCGTCAAGGTGGTCGACAAGGCCGACGGGGCGATGGCGGCGCTGGCCCGGGCGACCGACCGTACGGAGGCCCTCCGCTCGGCCGAGGTGCGCATGACGACCGACACCGGCACCAGCGGCCCGGTCGCCATGGCAGGCACGTACTCCTGGGGCGACGGGTACGCCTTCGACGTCCGGATGGACACCGAGGCCGCGCACATGCAGGCCGTGAACCACTCCCCCGAGACGCACGTCCTGTTCGTCGACGGCGTCTACTACTACGACGTCGACACCTTCCGCTCCGGCCCGTACAAGGGCCGGGACTGGATCAAGGTCGACGGTTCCGCGGTGTTCGGGAAGAAGGGCTCCCAGGCCCTGGCCGGTGCCGACGGCAGCCCTTCGGCCTCCATGAAGGGCCTGAAGTACGCCCGCGACGTCCGGAACCTCGGTGCGCAGACCGTGGACGGGCGGCACACCACGCACTACCGGGCCGTGGTCGACCAGGACCACATGGGCAGGCTCAAGGACGCCTACGGCGAGGGCAGCCCGATGAGCGCGGCGACCGGCGCGACCTCGATCGCCACGGACGTGTGGGTCGGCTCCGACGACCTGCCGGTGCGGCTGCGGCAGAAGATGGGCACCCTGACGGTGACCATGGACTTCGAGAAGTTCGGCAGGACGGTCGACGTCAAGGCGCCGCCCGCCGCGCGCACCGCCGACCTCACCGCCGTGATCGAGGCCCAGCGCAAGCGGGGGCAGCTGGGCCGGCAGGGCTGAACGCACCGGTGCCCCGCTCTCCCGTGCGGAGGGCGGGGCACCGCGCTGTCAGGACCGGCGGGCGCTGAGGGCTCCCGGATCCGTGGCGGCCGGCGGCTGCTCAGTGGTTGCGCGGGAAGCCCAGGTCCACGCCGGCCGGGGCCTCGGACGGGTCGGGCCAGCGCGTGGTGACGACCTTGCCGCGGGTGTAGAAGTGGGTGCCGTCGTTGCCGTAGATGTGGTGGTCGCCGAAGAGCGAGTCCTTCCAGCCGCCGAAGGAGTGGTAGCCCACCGGCACCGGGATCGGGACGTTCACGCCGACCATGCCGGCCTCGATCTCCAGCTGGAAGCGGCGGGCCGCGCCGCCGTCCCGGGTGAAGATCGCCGTGCCGTTGCCGAACGGCGAGGCGTTGATGAGGGCCACGCCCTCCTCGTAGGTGTCGACGCGCAGCACGCACAGCACCGGGCCGAAGATCTCGTCCTGGTACGCCTTCGCGCTGGTCGGCACCTTGTCCAGCAGCGAGATGCCGATCCAGTGGCCGTCCTCGAAGCCCTCGACGGTGTAGCCGGTGCCGTCGAGCACGACCTCGGAGCCCTCGGCCGCAGCGCCCTCGACGTAGGAGGCCACCTTGTCGCGGTGCACCTTGGTGATGAGCGGGCCCATCTCCGACGCCGGGTCGTTGCCCGGACCGATCTTGATCTTCTCGGCGCGCTCGCGGATCTTCTCCACCAGCGTGTCCCCGACGGCACCCACGGCGACGACGGCCGAGATGGCCATGCAGCGCTCGCCCGCGGAGCCGTAGGCGGCGCTCACGGCCGCGTCGGCCGCCGCGTCCAGGTCGGCGTCCGGCAGGACCAGCATGTGGTTCTTGGCGCCGCCGAGGGCCTGCACGCGCTTGCCGTTGGCGGAGGCGGTGGTGTGGATGTAGCGGGCGATCGGGGTCGAGCCGACGAAGGAGACGGCCTTGACGTCCGGGTGCTCCAGCAGGCGGTCCACGGCCACCTTGTCGCCGTGCACCACGTTGAAGACGCCGTCGGGCAGACCGGCCTCGGCCAGCAGCTCGGCGATCTTGATCGACGCCGACGGGTCCTTCTCGGACGGCTTCAGCACGAAGGTGTTGCCGGTCGCGATGGCGATCGGGAACATCCACATCGGGACCATCGCCGGGAAGTTGAACGGCGTGATGCCCGCGACGACACCGAGCGGCTGGCGGATGGACGAGACGTCGACGCGGCTGGCGACCTGCATGGACAGCTCGCCCTTCAGCTGCACGTTGATGCCGCAGGCCAGGTCGACGATCTCGAGGCCGCGCGCGACCTCGCCGAGCGCGTCGGAGTGGACCTTGCCGTGCTCGGCCGTGATCAGCTCGGCGATGGCGTCGCGGTTGGCGTCCAGCAGCGCCCGGAACTTGAAGAGGATCGAGGTGCGCTGGGCCAGCGAGGACTGGCCCCAGGTCAGGAAGGCGTCCTTGGCCGCGGCGACGGCCGTGTCCACCTCCTCGGCCGACGCGAACGCGACCTTGGTGGTGACCGCGCCGGTCGCCGGGTCCGTGACCGGCCCGTACGTACCCGACGCGCCTTCGACGGACTTGCCGCCGATCCAGTGGTTGACGATCTTCGTCATGCCCAGAAACTCCTTTTACAGATGGCGGCGTCGGGTCGAGACGTGCCGTTCGTACAGCTCTCGTGCCTTGACCGCCGACGGTCGGGTCGCGGTCTCGGCCACAGGAACATCCCACCAGGCCTGCGCCGGAGGTGCGCCCGACACAGTGTCGGACGTTTCGGTCTCCACATAGACACAAGTGGGAGTGTCGGCGGCCCGCGCCTCGGCGAGCGCCGCGCGCAGCTCCCGTACCGTCCTCGCGCGCAGCACCCGCATGCCGAGGCTGGCCGCGTTGGCGGCGAGATCCACGGGCAGCGGGGCACCCGTGTACGCCCCCTCGTCCGTCGGGAACCGGTAGGCCGTGCCGAAGCGCTCGCCGCCCACCGCCTCCGAGAGCCCGCCGATCGACGCGTACCCGTGGTTCTGCACCAGCAGCACCTTGATCGCGATGCCCTCCTGCACGGCGGTGACGATCTCGGTCGGCATCATCAGATACGTGCCGTCGCCGACCAGGGCCCATACGTTCCGCTCGGGCGCGGCGAGCTTCACGCCGAGCGCGGCCGGGATCTCGTAGCCCATGCAGGAGTAGCCGTACTCCAGGTGGTACTGGTCGCGGGAGCGCGCGCGCCACAGCTTGTGCAGATCGCCGGGGAGCGAGCCGGCCGCGTTGACGAGGATGTCGGACTCGTCGACCAGCGCGTCCAGGGCGCCGATGACCTGCGGCTGGGTCGGCCGTACGTCCGGCTCCCCGGCCTCGAAGCAGGCGTCGACGCGCTGTTCCCAGCGCTCCTTGTCCTCGGTGTACTCGGTGACGTACCCCGCCGCGGCCGTGTACCCGTGCGCGGCCAGCGCCTCGGTCAGCTCGCCCAGGCCGCTGCGGGCGTCCGCGATCAGCGGGAGCCCGGCGAGCTTGTGGCCGTCGAAGGGCGCGATGCTGAGGTTGAGGAAGCGGACGTCCGGGTTCTCGAAGAGGGTGCCGGAGGCGGTGGTGAAGTCGGTGTAGCGGGTGCCGACGCCGATCACCAGGTCCGCGGTGCGGGCCAGCTCGTCGGCGGTCGCGGTGCCGGTGTGGCCGATCCCGCCGACGTCCTGCGGATGGTCCCAGCGCAGCGAGCCCTTGCCGGCCTGGGTGGACGCGACGGGGATGCGGGTGGCCGCGGCGAACTCGGCGAGGGCCTCCTCAGCGCGGCTGTGGTGGACTCCGCCGCCGGCGACGACCAGCGGCCGGCGCGCGCCGCGGACCGCCCGGACCGCCGCCGCCAGCTCCACCGGGTCCGCGCCCGGCCGCCGTACGGTCCACACCCGCTCGGCGAAGAACTCCTCCGGCCAGTCGTAGCCCTCCGCCTGCACGTCCTGCGGCAGCGCGAGCGTGACCGCGCCGGTCTCCACCGGGTCGGTGAGGACCCGCATGGCCTGCAGGGCGCTCGGGATCAGCTGTTCGGGGCGGCTGACCCGGTCGAAGTACCGGGACACCGGGCGCAGGGTGTCGTTGACCGACACATCGCCCGCGTACGGCACCTCCAGCTGCTGGAGCACCGGGTCGGCGGGGCGGGTGGCGAAGACGTCGCCGGGCAGGAGGAGCACCGGGAGGTGGTTGACGGTGGCGAGGGCGGCGCCGGTGACCAGGTTGGTCGCGCCGGGGCCGATCGACGTCGTCACCGCGTGTGCGGACAGGCGGCCAGACTGGCGGGCGTAGCCGACCGCCGCGTGCACCATGGACTGCTCGTTGCGGCCCTGGTGGAAGGGCATCACGTCCCGGTGCTCGATCAGCGCCTGGCCGATCCCGGCGACGTTGCCGTGGCCGAAGATGCCCCAGGTGGCGTCGATCAGCCGCCGGCGTGTGCCGTCCCGCTCGGTGTACTGGGCGGCGAGGAAGCGGACGAGTGCCTGGGCGACGGTCAGCCGGATCGTCATCGGTAGCCCCCTGTGCTCGCTGCGTGGTCGGGGTGGAAGCAGATCCGCCACTCCCGGGTCGCGCCCGGTCCCGCCATGACGTTCAGGTAGTACATGTCGTGGCCGGGCTGGGCGATCGACGGGCCGTGCCAGCCGTCGGGGACGAGGACGGTGTCGCCCGAGCGGACCTCGGCGAGCACATCGGCACCGCCCGCGCGGGAGGGGAAGACCCGCTGGTAGCCGAGCCCGCTCGGGCCGTCGATCTCGAAGTAGTAGATCTCCTCCAGCTCGGACTCCTCGCCCGGCCGGTGCTCGTCGTGCTTGTGCGGCGGGTACGAGGACCAGTTGCCGCCCGGGGTGATCACCTCGACGGCGATCAGCTTGTCGCAGTCGAAGGAGTCGGCGGAGGCGAAGTTGCGCACGCGGCGGGCGCAGCTGCCGCTGCCGCGCTCCTCGACGGGAACCTCCGGCGCGGGGCCGTAGCGGGCGGGGAGTCGTCGCTCGCACTTCGCTCCTGCCAGGGCGAAGCGGCCTCCCGCGCCGGAGGCGATCTGGACCCGGGTGTCCCGGGGGGCGTACACGAAGTCGGAGACGTCCGCGAACACACTTTCCCGGCCCAGGAGTTGGAACTCGTTCTCCTCGATTTGTACGGTACATCCGCCTTCCAGCGGAAGCACGATCCATTCACTGTCGCCGGTGGTGAACGTATGGCTGCCACCGGGCGCCAACTCGACGACGCGCAGGCTGCTGTGTGACCAGCCGGCCAACTTGGGATCGATGTCGACGACGTACTGGGGATTCGCGGTGGCACCCCTGGGCAGGTGCAGGTCGGTGCTGGTCATGCGGCCCTCACAGCAGTCCTACGGCGGTGTCCACGGCGGCGGCCACGTCGCCGTCCGCCGGGTACAGCAGCGAGCGGCCGACCACCAGGCCGCGCACGGTGGGGAGTCGGAGCGCGCCGCGCCACTTCTCGTAGGCGGCGTCCTGGTCCTCGGGGGCGTCGCCGATGTCCCCGCCGAGCAGCACGGCGGGCAGCGTGGAGGTCTCCATGACCCGGGCCATGTCGTCGGGGTTCTCGGTGACCGGCACCTTCAGCCAGGTGTAGGCCGAGGAGCCGCCGAGTCCGGAGGCGATGGCGATGGACCGGGTGACCGCCTCGGCCGAGAGGTCGTTGGTGAGCTTCCCCTCGGGGGTGCGGCGGCTGATGAACGGCTCGACGAAGACCGGCAGCCGGCGTGCGGCCATCGCGTCGATGGCGCGGGCGGTGGACTCCAGGGTGGTCAGCGAGCCCGGGTCGGTGTAATCGACGCGCAGCAGCAGTTTGCCCGCGTCGAAACCGAGGCGCTCGATGTCCTCCGGGCGGTGGCCGGTGAACCGGTCGTCGAGTTCGAAGCTCGCCCCTTGCAGGCCGCCGCGGTTCATCGAGCCCATGACGACCTTGTGGTCGAGGGCGCCGAGCAGGAGCAGGTCGTCCAGGATGTCGGCGGTGGCGAGGACGCCGTCGACACCGGGCCTCGAAAGGGCGAGGCAGAGGCGTTCGAGCAGGTCGGCGCGGTTGGCCATGGCGAGCCCCCGGTCGCCGACGCCGAGCGCGCCGCGGGCCGGGTGGTCGGCGGCGACGATCATCAGCCGGCCGTGCTCGGCCAGCAGGGGTCTGCGGGCGCGGCGGGCGGCGGCCTCGGCGATCGCCTCGGGGTGGCGGGTGCGGATGCGGACCAGTTCGGCGATGTCCACGCGGGAGTGCCGGACACCGTCCCCGCCCTGCGTGTGCGTCCCGGTGACGCGGCCGGCCCTCACAGCACCGCTCCCGCGTCGAGCGCGGCGGCCACCTCGTCGGGGGTCGGCATCGCGGAGGAGCACTCCAGCCGGGAGGCGACGATGGCGCCGGCCGCGTTGGCGTGCCGCATGATCGTCTCCAGGTCCCAGCCGGCCAGCAGGCCGTGGCAGAGGGAGCCGCCGAAGGCGTCACCGGCGCCGAGGCCGTTGAGGACGGTGACGGGGAGCGGGGGGACCTCGGCGGACTCGCCCTTCCGGTTGACGGCGAGGACGCCCTTGGGTCCCTGCTTGACCACGGCGATCTCGACGCCGGCGTCCAGCAGGGCGCGGGCGGCGGCGTGCGGCTCGCGGACCCCGGTGGCGATCTCCACCTCGTCCAGATTGCCGACGGCGACGGTGGTGTGGCGCAGGGCCTCGGCGTAGAAGGGGCGGGCCTCGTCGGGGTGGCTCCAGAACATCGGCCGCCAGTCCAGGTCGAAGACCGTGGTCCCCGCCGCGGCCCGGTGGGCAAGGGCCGCGAGGGTCGCCGTACGGCTCGGCTCCTCGCTCAGTCCGGTGCCGGTGACCCAGAAGATCCGGGCCTCGCGCAGGGCGTCCAGGTCCAGCTCGTGGGCCTCGATCTCCAGGTCGGGGGCCTTGGGCTGCCGGTAGAAGTAGAGCGGGAAGTCGTCCGGCGGGAAGACCTCGCAGAAGGTGACCGGGGTCGGGAGTCCGGGGACGGGGGTGACCCAGCGGTCGTCGACGCCGAAGCCGCGCAGCGCCTCGTGCAGATAGGTGCCGAACGGGTCGTCGCCGGTGCGGGTGATCACGGCGGTGCGGCGGCCGAGCCGGGCCGCGGCGACCGCGACGTTCGTCGCCGAGCCGCCGAGGAACTTGCCGAAGGAGGACACCTGGGCGAGCGGGACACCGGTCTGCAGGGGGTAGAGGTCCACTCCGATCCGCCCCATGGTGATCAGGTCGTAGGCCATCGGCTTCCCTTCGTCATGGCTCTCCCCGGTTTTCTAGCCCCGCTCGCCGAGCCCTGTCAATGTTTTGTCCGGACATTCGGACCAGCGTTCTCCCCGATGGGCGGAACCCGGCCAGGGGAGCCGGCCGGGCCGCTCGTTGCATAGGTGCCCTTTGTGGCCGCCGTGTCACAAACACCCCCCTCCCGTCACACATGTCACACGTACGCGGGCTCCGCGTCACACCCGGTCAACAGCCTTCCCCTGTTGGTCACTCTGCGTCGTTCACCGGGCACAGGCTTGGTGATCGCCAGTGCAGCGCCCGGTCCCCCCGGCGGCCGTTCCGGTCACCGCCGCGGCGCGCGCGCAGGGAGGTACAGCTCATGACCGACCGCAGGCTCTGGTCCTACAAGGAGATCGCGGCGCACATCCGGGTGCAGCCGGACACCGTACGGTCCTACCGCAAGCACGGGCTGCTGCCCCCACCCGACCACGTCGAGGGCGGCAAGCCCTACTGGTACGCCGACACCGTCCGCGCCTGGGTCGCCTCCCGCCCCGGCAACCGCGGCCGCAGAGACGGCTGAATCCCACCCGCCCGCGCTCCCCCGCCGACGCGCCATGCCGTGCCGCACCCGGTGCGGCACGGGGTCGCCCCCTACGGCTCCGCCGCCGCCCCGGCCCCGCCGCACCGCGGCACGAAGCGCGGGGCGAAGCGGGGGCGGGGCGGCGGCGGTGAGGGAGGGCGGTGGGCGCCCGCGCGGCCGGGAGCGGGGGTCAGGCGCTCCGCGCGTGGGGGCAGGTGCTCCGGGAGCAGGGGTCAGGCGCCCCTGGAGGCGCCGGCCCGTGCGGCCGGCGCGGGGGCGTCCCGCCCGGCCGCCTCGCCCTCCGCCGCCGTCCGGGCCGTGGTGCCGCGCTCCTCGCCCTCGCTCATACCGAACCGCGCGTGGAAGCGGCGCAGCGGGGCCGGGGCCCACCAGGTGGCGCGGCCGGTGAGGCGCATGATGGCCGGGACCAGCAGGCTGCGGACCACCATCGCGTCCATCAGCACCGCCAGCGCGATACCGAGGCCCAGCATCTTGGTGTTGGTCACCCGGGAGGTGCCGATGGCGACCATGACCACCGCCAGGATGACCGCCGCCGCGGTGATCAGCCCCCCGGTGCGCTGGAGTCCGTGGCGCACCGCCTCGTTGTGGTCGCCCGTGCGGTCGTACTCCTCCTTGATGCGGGAGAGCAGGAACACGCCGTAGTCCATGGAGAGGCCGAAGGCCACGCAGAACATCAGGACGGGCAGGGTGGTCTCGATGGAGCCGGAGCTGGTGAAGCCGAGCGCGCCGGACAGATGGCCGTCCTGGAAGACCCAGACGACCGCGCCGAACATCGCCGTCAGGCTGAGGGCGTTGAGCACCACGGCCTGGAGGGGTATCAGCACGCTGCCGGTGAGCAGGAAGACCAGCAGGAGTGTGACGACGGCGATGAACACGGCCGCCCAGGGCAGGCGTTCGGCGATGGCGTCCTTGGTGTCCACGAGGACCGCGGCCGTGCCGGTGACCTTGGTGTCGAACGGCGCGGGCAGCGCGCGCAGGTCACCGACCAGGCGCTGGGCGGAGTCGTCCACGGACTCGCCCCTCGGCTGGACCGTGAAGTAGGCGGCCCCGCCCTTGACCAGGGGGCCGTCCACGCGGACGACCTCGGGCAGGGCGGCCGCCCGCTGCTTGAAGGCGGCGTACTGGGCCGCGGTGGCCCGGCCCTCGGCGAGGACCTCGAGACCGCCGCCGGGGGTGCCGGGGAAGCCCTCGCGGAGGTGTTGCTGCACCACATGGGACTCGGCGGACGCGGGCAGCTGGCGGTCGTCGGCCGTACCGAACCTGACCCCGAGGAAGGGCAGTCCGAGCAGGACCAGCAGGGCGGTGGTGCCGAGCGCGAAGAGCGGGGCGCGGCGCATCACCAGGCCCGCCGTGCGCGCCCAGGCCGTGCCCGCCGCCGGTTCCGGCTCGCGGCCCCGGCGGAAGAGGCGGCGCAGGTCCAGGGAGTTGACGCGGTGGCCGAGCAGGACCAGCGCGGCCGGGAGCAGGATCAGGGCGGCCGCCGCCGCGAGGAGGACCACGGCGATGCCGGCGTAGGCGAAGGACCGCAGGAAGTACTGCGGGAAGACCATCATCGCGGCCAGGGAGACCGCGACGGTCAGGGCGGAGAAGAGCACCGTGCGGCCCGCGGTGCGCAGGGTCGTGCCGACGGCGGCCAACGGGGCTGCGCCGGTGGACAGTTCCTCGCGGTAGCGGCGGACGATGAACAGGGCGTAGTCGATGGCGAGGCCGAGCCCGAGGGCCGTGGTGAGGTTCAGCGCGAAGACCGAGACGTCGGTGACGGACGTCAGGCCGCGCAGCACCGCGTTCGTCCCGAGGATGGCGACGATGCCGATGCCGAGCGGGAGCAGGGCCGCGACGGCGCTGCCGAAGACCATGACCAGCAGCACCAGGGTGATCGGCAGGGCGATCAGCTCGGCGCGGGTGAGGTCCTCCTTGATGATGGTCTGCATCTCGTGCCGCACCGCGACCATGCCGCCCAGCCGCACCTGGACCGCGCCGTGCGTGCCCCGGTAGTGCGGGGCGATGCGGTCCAGGGTGCGGCCCATCGCGCTGTCGTCGCCGGTGACGCGGGCGGCTATCAGGGCCTCGTGGCCGTCCTTCGCGCGCAGGGCGGCGGCCGCCGAGGGGGCGGCCTGCCAGTACGAACCCACGCCGGTCACGCCCGGCTCCGCCGCCAGCCGGGCGGCCAGGGTACGGGCCTCGGCGGCCACCGCTGGATCGTCGACCGAGGCGCGGCCCGCGTCGACCAGGAGCAGCAGGTTCGGCTGCGAGTCGGGGAACTCGCGCTCCAGGGCCTTGGTCGCGTACGTCGACTCGGCCGCCGGGTCCTCCCAGCCGCCGCTGCCGAGACGGTCCGCGACCCCGCTGCCCGCCACCACGGCGAGCGCGGTGAGCACCAGGGCCACCAGGAGGGACAGCCGCGGACGGGCGGTCACGAACCGGGTCCAGCGCCCGATCGGGGGCGGCGCCTGCCCGGATTCCTCCCGCGGACGCGAGGCTGTGTCGATGTCGGTCATCGTGCGGTGTCCCCTTCACCCTGACCTGCGTGACCGCGCGCGAGCACGGCAGCATGGATGAGCCATTGCCATAGACTGGCAAACACGAGAGATCGCTCGCGTTTCACCAGAATGCGAGCGACCGCTCGCGTTTGTCAATCGCTCTCGGAGAGCTGGGGATAACGCGTGTCCGACGCCACAGACAAGGAGAAGGAGCAGCAGCCGCGCCGCCGCCAGGCCCGCGGCGAGCGCCGCATCGCACAGCTGCTCCAGGCCGCCGCCCAGGTCTTCTGCACCACCGGCTACACCGCCGCGAGCACGAACGCCATCGCCCGCGAGGCCGGCGTCTCGCCCGGCACGCTCTACCAGTTCTTCCCGAACAAGGAAGCGATCGCGATCGAGCTGGGCGACCGGCTCATGCACGAGATGCGCGAGGCGTACGGCGAAGCGCTGGCGCCCGTCGATCCGGCGACCCCGCTGGAGGAGGCGATCGGCGGGGCCGTGGACCGGTTCATCGACTTCAACACCGAGCACCCCGTCTTCTTCGCGCTCGTGCACGGCCCCGACATCCCGGGCCGGATGGCCGAGGCGCACGACCAGCTGCACGCCACCGTGACCGGCCGGATCGAGGCGCTGCTCACCTCGCTCATGCCCGGCGCCGCCCCGGCCGACGTCTCCCGCACGGCCCGCGTCTGCCTCGGCGTCTACAAGGCCGGTCTGGAGCTGGTGCTGGCCCACGAGGGCGCCGAGCGCGCCGCCTACGTCCGGGAGATCAAGGACGTCCTGATCCGCTATCTGGAGCCCCTGACGGGCGACCGGACCACCCGCGCGTGACGCTGGACGCCAAGTCGCCGGCTCCGGGGTGTCGCCACTGGATTCATACCCCCTAGGGGTATAGTGTGGGGAGCGTGGGGTTCCCTAGGGGCCCCAGCCGCCCCACACGCCTCGACGAGGAGTAACGACATGAGCGCCCAGACCGACACCCCGGGCTCCGTCACCACCGTCTACCAGGTGACCGGCATGAGCTGCGGCCACTGCGAGGGCTCCGTCTCCGGCGAGCTCTCCCAGATCCCGGGCGTCAGCTCGGTCAAGGCCGTCGCGTCGACCGGCGAGGTGACGGTCGTGTCCGCGGCCCCGCTGGACGACGAGGCCGTGCGCGCCGCCGTGGACGAGGCCGGCTTCGAGCTGGCCGGCCAGGTCTGAGGACCGGCCTGGCCCGAGAAAGCCGCTCCCTTTCCCCGACCGGGCCGTGCCGACCAGCTGATACTGGATCCGTACGGCCCGGTCCGATGTCTGGAGTCCGGACATGACCAGCACCACCACCGCCCAGCCGGCGGCCCCGATATCCGGTACCGCCCAGGTCGAGCTGCTCATCGGCGGCATGACGTGCGCCTCCTGCGCCGCCCGGGTGGAGAAGAAGCTCAACCGCATGGACGGCGTGAGCGCCACCGTCAACTACGCCACCGAGAAGGCCCGCGTCACCCTCGCGGACGGCGTCCGGGTCGCCGACCTGATCGCCACCGTGGAGAAGACCGGCTACACCGCCGAGGAACCCGCACCGCCCGAGCCGGCGCCCGAGACCGCCCCGGAGACCGCCGCCGGGCGCGACCCCGGACTCGGCGAGCTGCGGCACCGCCTGCTCGTCTCCGCGCTGCTCGCCGTCCCCGTGGTCCTGCTGGCGATGATCCCCGCGCTCCAGTTCGACAACTGGCAGTGGCTCTCGCTCACCCTCGCCGCGCCGGTCGTCGTCTGGGGCGGCGCCCCCTTCCACCGGGCCGCCTGGACCAATCTGCGGCACGGCGCCACGACCATGGACACCCTGGTCTCGGTGGGCACGCTGGCCGCGTTCGGCTGGTCGCTGTGGGCGCTGTTCTTCGGCGACGCGGGCATGACCGGCATGCACGACGAGTTCCGCCTCACCGTCGCGCGCATGGACGGCGCCTCCACCGTCTACCTGGAGGTCGCCGCCGGGGTCGTCGCGCTGATCCTGCTCGGCCGCTATCTGGAGGCCCGCTCCAGGCGCCGCGCGGGCGCCGCCCTGAAGGCCCTGATGGAGCTGGGCGCCAAGGACGTCGCGGTGCTGCGGGACGGCCGCGAGGTCAGGATCCCGGTGTCCTCCCTGGCCGTCGGCGACCGGTTCGTCGTACGGCCCGGCGAGAAGATCGCCACCGACGGCACGGTGACGGAGGGCGTCTCCGCGGTGGACGCCTCGATGCTGACCGGCGAGTCGGTGCCGGTGGACGTCGGCCCCGGCGACCGGGTCACCGGCGCCACGGTCAACGCGGGCGGGCGGCTGGTCGTGGAGGCCGCCCGGGTCGGTGCGGACACCCAGCTCGCCCGGATGGCCAGGCTGGTGGAGGACGCGCAGAGCGGCAAGGCCGAGGTGCAGCGGCTCGCCGACCGGGTCTCCGCCGTCTTCGTCCCCGCGGTCATCCTCGTCGCGCTCGGCACCTTCGCCGTCTGGCTCGCGGTCACCGGCGACACGGCCGCGGCGTTCACGGCCGCCGTCGCGGTGCTGATCATCGCCTGCCCGTGCGCGCTGGGCCTGGCCACGCCGACCGCGCTGATGGTCGGCACCGGGCGCGGCGCCCAGCTCGGCATCCTGATCAAGGGCCCCGAGGTGCTGGAGTCCACCCGCCGCGTCGACACGGTCGTCCTGGACAAGACCGGCACGGTCACCACCGGCCGGATGAGCCTGCAGGGGGTGTACGCCGCCGACGGCGAGGACGAGCGGGAGCTGCTGCGCCTCGCGGGCGCCCTGGAGCACGCCTCCGAGCACCCCGTGGCCCGCGCGATCGCCGCGGGCGCCGAGGAGCGCGCCGGGGCGCTGCCCGCGGTCGAGCGCTTCGAGAACGTCCCCGGGCGGGGCGTACGCGGACGCGTGGACGGCCGTGAGGTGGCCGTGGGGCGCCTGTACGACGAGGTCCCGGAGGAGTTGGCCCGCGCGGCCCGCGAGGCCGAGCGGGAGGGCCGTACGGCCGTCGTGGCCGGCTGGGACGGCAAGGCCCGCGGGGTCCTCGCCGTCGCGGACGCGGTGAAGGAGACCAGCGCCGAGGCCGTGCGCGAGCTGCGCGCGCTGGGGCTCACGCCGGTGCTGCTCACCGGGGACAACCGGACGGTCGCCGAGGCGGTCGCGAAGACCGTCGGCATCGACGCGGCGCAGGTGTACGCCGAGGTGCTGCCCGAGGACAAGGTGGACGTCGTACGGCGGCTGCAGCGCGAGGGGCGGACCGTGGCCATGGTCGGCGACGGCGTCAACGACGCCGCCGCGCTCGCCACCGCCGATCTGGGCCTGGCCATGGGCACCGGCACGGACGCCGCGATCGAGGCCGGCGATCTGACCCTGGTCCGCGGCGACCTGCGCGTGGCGGCGGACGCGATCCGGCTGTCCCGCCGGACGCTGACCACCATCAAGGGCAACCTGGTGTGGGCCTTCGGCTACAACGTCGCCGCGCTGCCGCTGGCCGCCGCCGGACTGCTCAACCCGATGATCGCGGGCGCGGCGATGGCCTTCTCCTCGGTGTTCGTCGTGACCAACAGTCTGCGGCTGCGGGCCTTCCGGTGATCCGGCGGTAATTGCCGGGACCGATCTCCCGGTCCCCCTGGAGTCCGGCGCGAGCCTCACATAAGCTCTTCACAAGGCTCGCGCATCATCCTTACGCTTGGGCCCCGATCACCGTATCGGGGCTCTTGCGCACCTAAAGGACATATGCAAGAGACGCAGATCACAGTGATGCGAACGTAACCATCGAAGGGGTTCGACGGTCTAAGTTGGCGATGTCAGTCCAGCGTCTTGGGGGGCGCTGACTGGCATCTGAGGATGTCTTGGGGGACTTCCTCAGATAGGGGGTACCTCCCTGCTCGAACGAGCTCGGGGGAGCGTGGCCGGGGCACGTACACCGGGAAGCTTTGAGCGGCCCTCCCAGCGTGCGTTGTCCCGGCAGATCGCATCGCATCACTGGAGCACGGCGAGTTCGCTCGTCGTGCTCGGACAGCGGTTCAGGCGCTGTCTTCACCGAGCGCCCGGCCGGATCCCGTGGGGGGAATCCGCACCGGGACATGGGAAGGCGCCCTGGTCGTCGGCCCGTGGGGGGACCGGCGTCTCAGGGCGCCTTCTGCTGTGCGTACGGCTGTCTCGGGCCGCGCCGCCGTTTCAGGGCCCGCCCGTGCGGCAGGCCCTGTCGCTCACGCGTTCAGCGCTCCTCGACCGAGACGAAGTCGCGCTCGACCACGCCCGTGTAGATCTGGCGCGGACGGCCGATGCGGGAACCCGGCTCCTTGATCATCTCGGTCCACTGGGCGATCCAGCCCGGCAGCCGGCCGAGGGCGAACAGGACCGTGAACATCTCGGTCGGGAAGCCCATGGCCCGGTAGATCAGACCGGTGTAGAAGTCGACGTTCGGGTACAGCTTGCGCTCGACGAAGTAGTCGTCGGAGAGCGCGTGCTCCTCCAGCTTGAGGGCGATGTCGAGCAGCTCGTCCGACTTGCCCAGCGCGGAGAGCACATCGTGCGCGGCGGCCTTGATGATCTTGGCGCGCGGGTCGAAGTTCTTGTAGACCCGGTGGCCGAAGCCCATCAGGCGGACGCCGTCCTCCTTGTTCTTCACCTTGCGGATGAAGGTGTCGACGTCGGAGCCGGAGTCGCGGATGCCCTCCAGCATCTCCAGCACCGACTGGTTGGCGCCGCCGTGCAGCGGGCCCCACAGGGCGCTGATGCCGGCCGAGATCGAGGCGAACATGTTCGCCTGCGAGGAGCCGACCAGACGGACGGTGGAGGTCGAGCAGTTCTGCTCGTGGTCGGCGTGCAGGATCAGCAGCTTGTCCAGCGCGGCCACCACGACCGGGTCCAGGTCGTACTCCTGCGCCGGGACCGAGAAGGTCATGCGCAGGAAGTTCTCGACGTAGCCCAGGTCGTTGCGCGGGTAGACGAACGGGTGGCCGATCGACTTCTTGTACGCGTACGCGGCGATCGTCGGAAGCTTGGCGAGCAGCCGGATGGTGGAGAGGTCGCGCTGGTTCTCGTCGAACGGGTTGTGGCTGTCCTGGTAGAAGGTGGACAGCGCCGAGACGACCGAGGACAGCATGGCCATCGGGTGGGCGTCGCGCGGGAAGCCCTTGTAGAAGTTCTTGACGTCCTCGTGCAGCAGGGTGTGCCGCGTGATGTCGTCCTTGAACGCCGTCAGCTGGTCGACGGTGGGAAGCTCGCCGTGGATGAGCAGGTACGCCACCTCGACGAAGGTGGAGCGCTCGGCGAGCTGCTCGATGGGGTAGCCGCGGTAGCGGAGGATGCCCGCCTCGCCGTCGAGGTAGGTGACGGCGGATTTATAGGCGGCCGTGTTGCCGTAACCGCTGTCCAGCGTCACCAGACCGGTCTGGGCGCGGAGCTTCCCGATGTCGAAGCCCTTGTCGCCGACGGTGCTGTCGACCACCGGGTAGGTGTACTCGCCGTCGCCGTACCGCAGTACTACAGAGTTGTCGCTCACGTCTTCCCTCACCGACGTAGTGCCTCATCTTCGAGGTGCCCTGACTGTCTCTACCATCCCCCATTTGGCTCAGGAGAGTGCACTCGGGGTCGACCATTGGGCCTATTGGCGGCACTCAGTGCCGTCAACCTGCTCATCCTGCCCCCTCGGAGGGGTCAACTGGAAGGCTCTGTGACCTTCATGACTCATTTGATCGATCATTTTTCGCGCCGAGCCTGAAGTCGAGGGCCGTACAGCGCCGGCCGGCCGACACCGTGCGCACCGCCTGGCCGATCGCCTTGCGTGAACCGACGAGGACGACCAGCCGCCGGGCCCGGGTGACCGCCGTGTACAGCAGATTCCGCTGGAGCATCATCCATGCCCCCGTGGTGACGGGAATCACCACGGCGGGATATTCACTGCCCTGTGAACGGTGGATGGTCACCGCGTACGCATGGGCCAGTTCGTCCAGTTCGTCGAATTCGTACGGAACCTCCTCGTCCTCGTCCGTCAGCACCGTCAAGCGCTGGTCGACCGGATCGAGCGAGGTGACGACGCCCACGGTGCCGTTGAAGACGCCGTTCTTCCCTTTCTCGTAATTGTTGCGAATCTGGGTGACCTTGTCGCCGACGCGGAAGACCCGGCCGCCGAACCTCTTCTCCGCCAGATCCGGCCGGCCGGGCGTGATGGCCTGCTGGAGCAGCCCGTTGAGCGCGCCCGCGCCGGCCGGCCCCCGGTGCATGGGCGCCAGCACCTGCACGTCCCGGCGCGGATCGAGGCCGAACTTCGCCGGGATGCGCCGGGCGGCCACGTCCACGGTGAGCCGGCCGGCCTCCTCGGTGTCGTCCTCGACGAAGAGGAAGAAGTCCTTCATGCCGTCGGTGAGCGGGTGCTGTCCGGCGTTGATCCGGTGCGCGTTGGTGACCACACCGGACTGCTGGGCCTGCCGGAAGACCCGGGTGAGCCGGACGGCCGGTACGGGGCTGCCGTCGGCGAGCAGGTCCCGCAGCACCTCCCCGGCGCCCACGCTGGGCAGCTGGTCCACGTCCCCCACGAACAGCAGGTGGGCGCCCGGCGGGACGGCCTTCACCAGCTTGTTGGCGAGCAGCAGGTCCAGCATGGATGCCTCGTCGACGACCACGAGGTCGGCGTCGAGCGGCCGGTCGCGGTCGTAGGCGGCGTCCCCGCCCGGCTTCAGCTCCAGCAGCCGGTGCACGGTGGACGCCTCGGCCCCGGTCAGCTCCGAGAGCCGCTTGGCCGCACGTCCGGTCGGGGCGGCCAGCACCACCTTGGCCCGCCGGGCCCGGGCCAGCTCCACGATCGAGCGCACCGTGAACGACTTGCCGCAGCCCGGCCCGCCGGTCAGCACGGCGACCTTCTCGGTCAGCGCGAGCCGGACGGCGGCCTCCTGCTCGGGCGCGAGGTCGGCGCCGGTGCGCGCGGTCAGCCAGCCGAGCGCCTTGCCCCAGTCGACGTCCCGGAACCCCGGCATCCGGTCCTCGCCGGTGCGCAGGAGCCGCAGCAGCTGGGCGGACAGGGACAGTTCGGCACGGTGGAAGGGCACCAGATAGACGGCGCTGACCGGCTCCGTGTCGCCGTCCGGACCCGGCACCTTCTCCCGCACGACCCCCGGATCGGTCCCGTCCCCGGGCACCTGGGACAGCTCGGCAAGACACTCGATGACCAGGCCGGTGTCGACCTGGAGGAGCTTGACGGCATCGGCGATGAGCCGCTCCTCGGGCAGGAAGCAGTGCCCCTGGTCGGCGGACTGCGACAGCGCGTACTGCAGGCCGGCCTTCACGCGCGCGGGGCTGTCGTGCGGGATGCCGACCGACTGGGCGATCTTGTCGGCGGTGAGGAAGCCGATGCCCCACACATCGGCGGCGAGCCGGTACGGCTCCTGCCGCACCACGGAGATCGAGGCGTCACCGTACTTCTTGTAGATCCGCACGGCGATCGACGTCGACACCTCCACGGTCTGCAGGAAGAGCATGACCTCCTTGATCGCCTTCTGCTCCTCCCAGGCGTCGGCGATCTTCCTGGTCCGCTTCGGCCCGAGCCCCGGCACCTCGATCAGCCGCTTCGGCTCCTCCTCGATGACCCGGAGGGTGTCGACGCCGAAGTGCTGGGTGATGCGGTCGGCGAAGACCGGTCCGATCCCCTTGACCAGGCCGGATCCCAGATAGCGCCGGATACCCTGGACGGTGGCCGGCAGGACCGTCGTGTAGTTCTCGACGTGGAACTGCTTGCCGTACTGCGCGTGCGAGCCCCAGCGGCCCTCCATGCGCAGGGACTCCCCCACCTGGGCACCGAGCAGCGCGCCGACGACCGTGAGCAGGTCCCCGGCGCCTCTGCCGGTGTCGACCCGGGCGACCGTGTAGCCGTTCTCCTCGTTGGCGTACGTGATCCGCTCCAGCACGCCTTCGAGCACGGCGAGACGCCGCTCGCCCGTGGGGTTCCCCGCCTGTTGCGCCATGATCCGACGGTACCGGGGGGATCTGACAACCGGAGCCGCGTTCCGGCCGGTGGGAGCCCCGGGCGACCGCCCGGACGGACCGGACGGCTCCGCTCCACGGCGCGGAAGTTGACCGATTGTGCACCCCTCGCGGACGCGATGTACGTCACCTCGTGCGACGGCCCCGCACGGACGCGCTGACACCCGGCTGACGGAGTCCTGACGTCCTCTTTTCCGGGCCCCGATCCGACTCATGGACAACCAGGGAAGATCCGTCACACAAAGGACACATGAATGCACATCTTCTTCACCGTGCATCAGTCCAAACGCGTCCGTGCCACCGCGACGGCCCGTGCCAAGACACACCGAACCGGGATGAACACAACAGGCCAATGTCTGAACTGGCCTTGCTGCCGACATCCCCCGGGATCCAGACTCGCTGCTGCACGACGAATGACCGTTCGGGCGCTATCTCAAGCTTCGAGCGGTATTTCCTTACATGCCCTCCTATCGGCATGTTCTCGCGCCGGCATTCCTTCGGCGCGTTCCGGTCTCCACCTTCCTCCGAAGGGAGTTCGTCATGTCCCGTACCCCGAACCCGCAGGGCGCCCTGGAGCTCCAGGACCTCGCTCTCGACGCGGACCTGGACCTCAGCGACCTGACCGTGACCTCGCTGCGCGACACGGCCGCGCTGCCCGAGAACGGCGCCTCGTGGGGCTCCTGCTCCTGCCAGGGCTCGTCCTCGTGTGCGCAGCCGCAGGTGGACACCCCCGTCCTCTGACGCCGGGCCCACCGAGTCCACCGTCCACCGTCCCTCGAACTGAGAGGCTCCACATGGCCGACCATCGCGAGGATCTCCTCGCACTCGAGGACCTCGACCTCGGCGAGCTGACGGTCACCGCCCTGCGGGACACCGTCGCGCTGCCCGAGACGGGCGCCTCCGGCGGAGTGAGCTCGTGCTCGTGCGGCTCCTCCTCGTGCGCCCAGCCCAGGCTGCCCGACCTGCCCTACTAGGGCGCCTTCGGCCTTGTCCCGCACAAGGCCGGTGAGCTGCGGCTCCCGTACGGCCGGCCGGCTCGTCCGCGCTGCCCGGCCGGCCGTACGACCCGTGGCCGCCCCGCCCGCTCCACCGAGCCCGCCCGCCCTCCGAGCCGTACGACGGGAGCCCTGTCATGCCGCACTCCGCCCCGCCGACAGCCCCGGCGCCCGTGCCGGCGCCCGGCCGGACCGGCCCGGCGGACCCGTGCGACCCGGCGGACCCCGGCGACCGGACCGCGCCGTACGCCCTCGTCCGTACGAGCGTGCTCCCGTACCCCGCCGAGACCGCGCCCGCCGCCGAGGTGCGGGCCCTGCTCGCCCTGCTCACCGCGCTGGCCGTCCAGGACTCCGCCCTGCGGGCCGCCCTGTCCGACGACCTCTTCGCCGCCCGCGCCGGCCACGACGAGGACTTCCACCGCCAGGTGGTCCTCCCGCTGCGCCGCGCGCTGCACAACGGCCGCGAGCCCCGGCCCGCCCTCCTCGGCCGGCTGGGCGCCCTTCCCGACCGGGTGCCGCGGCTCGCCGACTGGCTCGCCCTGCGCGAGCTGCGCGCCCGGCTGCTCGACCGGCTCGGCGCCGCCGTGCCACCCGCCCTGGCCGCCGAGCGCGCCGCGCTCGCGGACCTCTGCCGCTCCCCCGCCTTCGCCCGGGCCATCGCCCTGACCAGCGCCGACCTGCTGCGCGCGGTCGACAGGGCCGGACGGGGCGAGACGGGGCGGCGGGCGCGCAAGGAGGAGCCCTCGGTGCTGCGGCACGCACTGCGGGCCAGTACGAAGACCAGCCCGCTGTCGTGGTTCACCGCCGTCGGGTGGGCGGCCGGGCCGGCCGCCGACACCACCGCCCGGGCTGCCGCCGCCCTCACGAGCGGCACGAGCGGCACGGCTGCTTTCGCGGCGGAGCCCGAGGCCGGGGCCGCCGCCCCGCCGGTGTCCGTCGTCAAGGAGAACCGCACCCTCGTCGCCGCGCTCGTCGCGGCCCTGCTCGACGAGCCGCGCCGCCGCCGCGCCCTCCCGCACCGCATGACGAGCACCGCACGGGTGGCCGACGGGCGGGCCCGCTTCGCCCGCGCTGAGGCGCTGTTCGCCGGAGGCCGGTACCTGGTCACCCGGGAGGACGAGGTCGAGGCGGCCGCGCGCCCGGCGCTGGCCACGCTGGCCGCCGTCCTCGCCGAGGGGCCGCTCGGCCTCGGCGCGCTGACCGCCCGGCTCGCCGCCGGCCTGGGCCGTACGCCGGACGACCCCGCCGTCGCCGCCTTCGTGGACCGGCTCGCCGGTTCCGGGCTGCTCGTGCCCGCCGAGCCCGTCGACCCGCAGCACCCCGCCCCGCTGCGCGCGCTCGCCGACTGGCTGCGCCAGTGGCCCGCCGACGCCGTCCTGGCGGACCGGCTCGACCGGCTCGCCCACGACACCGGGCGGTTCGCGGACACCCCCGCCGCCGGGCGCCCCGCACTGCTCGCCGCCCTGGCCGGGCGCTGGCACGAGCTGCTCGCCGACACCGGCCGGCCCGTCCCGCCGGACGCGGCACCGCTGACCGCCCTCACCGAGGACGCCGTCGTCCCCGCCCCCCTGCCACCGCGCCGGCCGCCGACCGCACCCGGTACGGCCGCGCGGACCACGGGAGCGCCGTACGGGGACCGGCCCTCCGGGTACGACCCGTGCACCCCCGCCGACCGTGCCGCGCTCACCGAACTCACTGCCCTGGCCGAGCTGTTCGACCTCGGGCATGTGATGAGCCGGGTAGCCCGGGACCGCTTCGTCGCCCGCTACGGGGTGGGCGGCACCTGCCGCGACCCGTGGGACTTCGGCACCGACACCGCCGCCGCCTGGGAGGAGGCGGGCCGCCTCGCGGGCCTGCCGTCCGACGCCCCGGAGCTGCCCGCCGACATGGTCGAACTCGCCCGCGTACGGGAGGAGTTCGCGTCGCTGGCACGGGAGGCGGCGGGACCGGCCGGGGACGCGGCCCCCGAGGTCGTCCTGCCGGCCGGCCCGGTCCGCGCCCTCGCCGGCCGGCTGCCCGGCTGGACGGCCGCCCGGCCGCTCAGCTACTCCCACTTCGTCCAACGCGCGTACGACGGCGAGCTGTTGTGCGTCAACCACGTCTACGGCGGCTGGGGCCGGTTCACCAGCCGCTTCCTCGACGCCCTGCCCGCGAGCGCCGCCGCCGCGGTCGGCGAGCGCGTCCGGCGCGGCCTCGGCGCGGGCGCGCGGGCGGCCCAGGTCCGGCCGGTGGGCGGGTTCAACGCCAACCTGCACCCGCTGCTGCTCGCCGAGGAGGTCGGGCCCGACCGCGGCCGGACGGCCCTCGCCGAGGCCGACCTCGATCTCGTCCACGACCCGGCCACCGACCGGCTGCGGCTGCGGGTACGGGCGACCGGGGACCCGCTGGACGTGCTCTACCTGGGCTTCCTCGCCCCGATCATGCTGCCGGCGCGGCTCGGGCCGTTCCTCTGCGACCATCCCGAGGGAGTGGTCGACTTCCGCCCGCTGCTGCCCCGGCACGCGATGGCGGCACCGGGCGGCCAGGTGGTGCGTACGCCGCGGCTGCGCCACCGCCACCTGGTGCTGGCCCGGCGCCGCTGGCACCTGGGCCCGGGCGTGCTGGACGCGCTCCGCGGCGACCTCGCGGCGGAGGGGGAGGTGCCGGCCGCCGCCGTGACCCGCTGGCGGGCCCTGCTCGACCTGCCGGAGCAGCTCTTCCTGCATCCGGCCGCACGGCCCCCGGCCGAGCGCGCGCTCGACGACTTCGTCGCGCGGCTGCGGGCGCCCAAGCCGCAGGCGCTCGACCTGGGCAACGCCCTGCACCTGCGCTGTCTGGGCAGTTGGCTGGCACGCCACTCCCAGGGCGTCGTCCTGGAGGAGGCCCTGCCCGCCTTCGGCGGCCGGGACCGGCCGGTCCACGCCGTCGAGTCCGTCGTCGAGACGTACCGCCCGGCACGCCGCCGTGCCGCCGGCGGGGACGCGCTCCGCACCGCCGTACCGCCCGTACCCCGCCGAGGAGGCACCCGATGAACGCCCCGGCCGGCCCCGCCCCCGCGGCCGCCCCGCTGGACCCGGCCGCGCCCGGCTCCGCCGCGGCCCTCGACGTCGTCCTGTACGACTACCGCGAGGACAAGGCCCCGCTGCTGCGCGAAGCCGTGCTGCCCCTGGCCCGCCGGGCCGTGGCCGCCGGCCTGACCGCGCACGTCGAGCGCCACTGGCTGTACGGCCCGCACGTCCGGCTCCGGCTGCGCGGCGCCCCCGACCGGGCGGCAGCGGCGGCCGAGCACACCGCGACCGCGCTGCGGACCTGGGCCGCCGGCCATCCCCCGGCCGCCCGCGTCACCGAGGCCGAACTCCTCGCCCGCGCCGAGGCGGCCGGCCGCGCCGAGCTGATCGCCCCGCCGTACGGGCCCCTCGTACCGGACGGCACGGTCCGTGTCGAGCCGGTGGACCAGTCGTCCCTGCGCGCCCTGATCGGGCCCGACGGGGTCCGGCTCCGCGACGACCTGCTGGCGCTCGGCCTGCCGGCGCTCGACGCCGGGTGCGCGTTCCTCGGCGGGCACGGCGACGCGTCCGCCGCCCGCGTGCAGCTCGCGGTCACGGCGCTGGCCGCGCACGCGGCGGCGCACCCGGAGGGGCTGGTCGGGGGCCACTACTCGTTCGTCTCGCACCTGGAGGACTTCCTGGTCCACGAGGACCGGGACGGGCGGCTGCGGGCGGCCTTCGAGCGCCGCTGGGAGGCCGCGGGGCCGGCCGTCACCGCGCTGGTCGGGCGGATCACGGGCGGCGGGGCGGACGGCTGGGAACGCGCCTGGGCCGACTGGTCCGCCCAGGCGTGGCGCGTCGCCGCCGAGCGGTTCGCGGCGGGCGCGGACTTCGCCGGCGATCCCGGCGAGTACCGGGACCGGGCGGCGGCGTTCGGCGACCGGACGGTGGCCGACCGCTGGGACCAGGACGTCCGCACCCGCTACAGCGAGTTCCACCGGCGGCTGCGCCGCTCGGACCCGCAGGGGGCGATGTGGAGCCGGCCCGACTACCTGATCTACCGGGCCTGTACGAACGCGCTGTACCGGCTGTTCGCGATCTGCGACGTACGGCCGGTGGAGCGGTACCTCGCCGCGCACCTGGTCGTGCGCACGGTGCCGGGGCTCACCGGGCACACCTGGCAGGGCCGTATCGACGAGGTGATCGCGGCGGTGGAGGGCACGTCATGAGCACCGCTCCCGCCGCCGCGTCGGGCACGGCCCCGGAGCCGGGCGTGCCGGACGCGCGCGTGCCTGACGTCTCCGCCGCGCCCGTGCCGGGAGGGGAGCAGCGGTTGCGGCTGCGGCCAGGCGTGGCCGTCACCCCGCTGCTCGCGGGTCTGCACCTGCGCGGGCGCGCCGCCGGCGTCACGCTGGAGGGCAGCCGTGCGCTGCCGGCCCTGTGGCGGCTGCTCTCGGACCGGCTCGCCGCCGGGGGCGGGACCGATGCTCCGGTTACGGACGGTGCTCCGGCTTCGGTTCCGGACGGGGCTCCGGCTTCGGTTCCGGACGGGGCTGCGGCTTCGGTTCCGGACGGGGCTCCGGTTCAGGAGGACGGTCCGGTTCAGGAGGACGGTCGGGCGACGGGCGTCGCGAGCGGTCGGGGCGACCCGCGGGTGGAAGCCGCGCTCGGCACGCTCACGGCCCGGCTGCGCGAGCACGACCTGCTGGTCGAGTACCCGGGCGGCGCCGAACTCCCGCCCTGGCCCAGCTCTTCGGCGGCCCGCCCGGCCGAGGCGGTCGAAGCGATCCGGACCTCGCACCCGCTCGTCGCCGCACCGGATCCGGAGGGCCCCCTCGCGGTGAGCCTCGTACAGGCGCTGCGCCGCGCGGGGGCGAGCCCGCGGGTCACGGCCGACGGCCGCCTCCCCGAGGGCCGGGCCGTGGTCACGGCCGACGCTCCGTCGGGGGCCGTGGCGCTGGCCGTGTCCTGCGACGCGGGCGGCGGCTTCGTCACCGAGCCCGGGCCCCCGGACCGCGCCCGCGCCGACGCCGCCGCCCTCGCCGCCCGCCTCGGCGGCAACAACGACGGCGGCAGCGGCGGCAGCGGCAGCGCCCAGGGGCCGTCCCTTACGCAGGTCGCGCTGCTCGCCGGTGCCGCGGCCGGGCGGTTGCTCGCGACCGTCGCCGGACTGCCCGACCCCGCCGCGCACGAGGACACCGCCGGGGCGGCTACGGCCGGACACCCGGCCGTACTGATCGCCCGGGCCGAGCCCCCGGAGGCCGCGTACCACCCGTGGGCAGCGGCCCCGCGCGCCGCCCGCCGGGGGCCGGACGCCCCGCCCGCGCCCGACCTCACGGAGGCCCTGCGCCGCGTCACGGCCCTGGGCGACCCGTACCTCGGCGTGTTCGACGCGCCGCAGCCCGGGGACCTGCCGCAGCTCCCCGCGTCGCTCGCGTCCTGCCGGACCCCGGCGGGTCTGCTGGTCGCCGGAGCGGTACGGGCGGACCTGGCCCGGCTGGAAGCGGCCTGCCGGGCCGCCGAACTCGCCCTCGCCGACGGACCGTCGGCCCCGGTCGTCGGAGCGAGCCCCGACCACGCCCATGGCCGGGCACTGCGCCGTGCCGCCCTCGGCCCGGTCACCGACTCCACCGACCTTTCCGGCTTCACCGACTTCACCGACCTCACCGACTTCTCCGGGGACGACGTGCGGCTCGCGCATCCGCAGGCCCGTCACTGGTGGACCGTGCTGACCGAGCGCATGGGCCGGACCGCCGAGCTGTCGGTCCGGCAACTCCACGGCGGGGAAGCCCACTTGGCCGTCGTACGGATCCGGCAGGACGCGACCGGCAGCGGCACCGGCACGGGTACCTGCACCGGCACGGTGAGCCGCGCCGTCGAAGCCACCGCGGCGGACGCCGTCGCCCTCGCCGCTCTCGGCGCGGTCACCCGCGCGATGGCGGCGGAGCACGCGCCCGACCTCGCCCGGCACACCGCGCTCAGCGGCGCCGCCGCCCCGCTCGCAGCGGCCGGCGTCGAACCGGCCGGCTGGGCGGACGAGGGCTGGACCGACGCCTGGCTGGCCGGGATCGCCGCCCGGGAACCCGCCCTGCGGGCCGCCCTGCACCGCCTGACCGGCCTGCGCCCCGCCCCCTGGCGCGGCACCGGCCGCCACCCCGTCGCCGACGCCCTGCGCGCGTCCGGATTCACGGTCCTGGCAGCACCCGGGCCCGGACCGGGAGGCCCCCGATGAGCACCGCCGCCCCGTACACCGACCCGCACGCCGATCCTTCCTACGCCGGTCCACTCTCCGTCCCCGCTCTCGCCCCCGTCCCCGTTCTCGATCCGGAGGCGGCGCTCGCGACCGTGGAGGGCACCGCCGTCGTACGGCTGACCGCGTGGGACCTCGCGCTGGCCGAGCGGCTCAGCCGGCACGCCCTGGCGCATCCGGTGCGGTTCGTCCCGGTGCGCGAGGACGGGGCGCTGACCGTGATCGGGCCCGTCCTCCACCCCGGGGCACCGGCCTGCGTCGGCTGCGCGGAGTACCAGCGGCTGGCCACCGCGGGCGGCCGGGTGCCGTGGCAGAGCGGGCGGCTCACGCTCGGCGGCACCGGGACCCCGCCGCTGGCCGAGGCGGCGCTCCGGCTCGCGGCGGACCTGCTGACGGCCGCCCCGCCCGGACCGAGCCCGGTCGCGGCCGGCGCACGCCCGGCCGGCCCCGGCGCCCCCGGCCCGGTCGCGGCCGACGGCCGGGCCGTCGTCCACATCCTCCAGGGCGACCGGTACACCTGGTCCACCCACCGCGTCCGGCCGGTCGGCGGCTGCCCGGTCTGCCGGCCGCTGCCGGACGACTCGCCCGCGGGCGCCCGGCTGCCGGCCGGGCCCAGGCCGCTGCCCGACCCGTCGGTGCTGCGCGGTCCCAACGCCCGTACCACGCCCGCCCGGCTGCGGGCCGAACTGCACGACGAGCGGTTCGGGCCGGTGCGCCGGCTCTTCAGGACCGAGGACTCCGCGTTCGCGCTGACCACCGCCTGGGTGACGGACGGCCGCTCGCTGGACGACGGCGGTTACGGCCGGTCGGGCGACTTCCGCTCCAGCGAGCG
Source organism: Streptomyces sp. NPDC015171 (assembly GCF_043079545.1). Taxonomy (NCBI): domain Bacteria; kingdom Bacillati; phylum Actinomycetota; class Actinomycetes; order Kitasatosporales; family Streptomycetaceae; genus Streptomyces; species Streptomyces sp. NPDC015171. The sequence goes on along the minus strand of NZ_JBIBUO010000011.1, from coordinate 287,233 downwards.
CGTCGCCCTGTTCGAGAGCGTGGAGCGGTTCGCCGGGATGCGGCCCACCGGACGCCGTACCGTGCTCCGCGCCTCGTACGCCGACCTCGTGGCCAGGGGCGAGCACGCCGTGCTCGACCCCGTCCGGCTCGGCCTGCCGGATCCCGAGTACGACGGCCACCCCGCCCGGCGGACCGTCCCGTACGCCCCGGACCTCGTACTCGACTGGGTGTACGGCTGGTCGCTCACCGAGCGCCGCGCGCTGGCGGTACCCGAGCACGTGGCGTACTGGGACGTACCGGGGCCGGACAGGCCGCGGGTGGTGTACGAGTCCTCGAACGGCTGCGGACTGGGCAACAGCCCCGAGGAGGCCGCGCTGTACGGGCTGTTCGAGGTCGCCGAACGCGACGCCTTCCTGATGGCCTGGTACGCGCGCACCCCGCTGCCCCGGGTCGCCGTCCCCGCCGACGACCCGGAGGTCACCGCCCTCGCCGACCGCGCCGCGCTGCTGCGCTACCGCCTGACCCTGCTCGACGCCACCAACGACCTGGGCGTCCCGGCGGTGGTCTCGCTCTGCCGCTACGAGGGCGCGCATCCCGACGCGCCCCGGACGTTCCTGGCCGCCGGCGCCCATCACGACCCCCGGGTGGCGATCCGCTCGGCGGTGGCCGAGGTGGTCACCAACGTCCAGGAGGCCGCCCGCCGTTCGGCACCGGGCGGCCCCCGGGACCCTGAGCGGCTGCGTCCGATGCTGGACCGGCCCGAACTGGTGCTGGACCTGGACGACCACGTCGGCCTCAACACCCTGCCCGAGGCACAGCACCGGCTGGACTTCCTGTTCGCCGACACCGCAGACACCGCCGACACCGCAGACGCCGCCGAGGTGCCGTGGTACGTGCGGTGGGCCGGGGCTCCGGAGCCGGTGGCCGACCTGACGGCGCTGCTGGAGCGGACCGTGGAGCGGCTGGCCGCCGAGGGCCTTGAGGTCATCGCGGTCACGCAGGACGAGCCGGGCGTGCGGGACCGGCTGGGGCTGCACTGCGCCAAGGTGATCGTCCCCGGCACGCTTCCGATGACGTTCGGGCACGTCAACCGCCGCACCACGGGTCTCGACCGGCTGCTGGAGGTGCCCCACCGGCTGGGCCGCACCGCCCGGCCGCCGCTGCGCGGCGAACTGCCCCTGGACCCCCACCCCTTCCCATGAGAACGCGCGCTCCCGTACGGACGAGCACTCCCGTACGGACGAGATGTCCCGTGAGGACGCGACTTGCCGTGAGGACGCCATGACGACCGCCCGCCCCCGCCCCGCCACCGCCGCCACCACCGCAGGAGCCGTGTCCGGAACCACGCCGGAGGACTCCGGGCACCCCTGGCACAGCCTGCACCTCGCCCTGCACACCGGCGGCGCCGCGACGGACGCGTTCGTCACCGACGACCTCGCCCCGCTGATGGACGACCTGACCGCCGGCCCGGGCGCCGCCTGGTTCTTCATCCGCTACGGCGAGGGCGGACCCCACCTGCGGATCCGCTTCCGGGGCCCGCTGGCCGCCGGTGCGGCGGCCGGACTTCCCGCAGCCCTCGCGGAGTCGGCCGCCGCCCGGCCCGCGGAGTTCACCGGCCCCTGGCCGTCCCGGCACGGCGAGGTGCGCGAGGTGCCGTACGCACCCGAGACCGAGCGGTACGGCGGTCCCGCCGCGCTGCCCCTCGCCGAGGAGGTGTTCGTCCACTCCACCCGCGCGGCCGTCGAGGCCCTGCGCGCGACCCCGGACCGCGCCGCCCGGCTCCCGCTCGCCCTCGACCTCGCCCACACCACCGCCCACGCGCTCGGCCTCGACGAACTCCAGGCGGCGGGCTGGCTGCGCCGGCACGCCGCCTCCTGGCGCTGGATCACCGAGGTGGAGCCGCTGCCCGGGGCCGCCGTCCATTCCCGGGTGAACTCGGTGTTCGCCCTCCAGCGGCCGGGCCTCGTCCGCCGGGCCCGGGGCCTGCGCGCCGCCCTCGACGCGGGCACCGCCGCGCCCTGGCTCACGGAGTGGGCCCGCCGGGTCGCCGCCGACGACGCCCGGGTGCGCGGTGCGGTGCCGGCGGAGCAGGCCGACCGCCGCGTGCCCTGGGTGTGGGCCTCCCAGCTGCACATGCTGTTCAACCGGCTCGGCGTGACCCCCGACGAGGAGCGGGCCGTCTGCCGTCTCGCGGCCCGTACGCTGCTGGAGACCGAGGACGACCCGGGGTTCTTCCCCGTCGGGCACCGCGCGGCCGACTACCAGTACCTGGAGCGCAGCAAGTTCCGCGTCGGGCGTCCCGAGGACACCGCCCTGCGCGACCTGCCCCCGCCGCCGACCCCCTCGGCAGCCCAGCTGACGGCCGAACTCCCCCTGCCCGCCGCGCCCTTGCCGGATCTGTCACTCACCGAGGCACTGCACCGGCGCAGCTCCGTGCGCGGACCGCTGTACGGGCCGCTCGACGCGGGCACCCTGGGCGGGGTGCTGTGGTCCGCGTACGCCGAGAGCCACGAGACGCGGCAGCCGCTCGCCGACGGCACCGTACGCACCCTCCGGCACCGCCCGTACCCGAGCGCCGGCGCCCTCTACAGCGTGCGGCTGCGCCTGGTGGCGCTGGACGTCGCGGGGCTGGCCGCGGGTACGTACCACTGCGTGCCGGAGCGCCGCGCGCTGCTCCCGATCGGCCCGGCGCCGACCGTCGCCGAGCTGAAGGCGCTGTCCTCGTACCTCTCCCGGCCGGCGGACGACCCGGACGCGGTGGGCATCGACGAGGCCCCGGCGGTGCTCACGGTCCACCTGGACCTCGGTGTGCTGCGCCGCCGCTACGGTTTGCGCGCGCTGCGGCTCGGTCTGCTGGAGGCCGGCCACCTCGCGCAGACGCTGCTGCTCACCTCGGCGGCGTTCGGCCTGGCCACCCTGCCGCTGGGCGGCCTCCACGACGACCTGGCCCACGAACTCCTCGGCCTCGACGACCTGGACGAGCCGATCCAGTACCTGCTGCCCCTGGGCCGCACCAGCCCCTAGGAGCGGGAGTACGGCTCCCGCTTCAGGGCTTCGAGGAAGCAGGCGAAGGCGGGGGCGGGGAAGGTGAGGACGGCTCGGGCGGGGGCCTTGGAGTCACGGAGGGATATGCGGGAGGGGGAGGCGGCGACCTCCACGCAGTCGTTTCCGTCGCCGCCGTCAGAGTAGGACGACTTCCGCCAGTTGTCGGGAGTGGTCACGCGTCTCCTCACAGCTCTTGCGCCAGCCTGCGGATGAAGTCACGCGACGGTTCCGGTTCGAGTGACATGCCTTCTACCTTACGGAAGCGCGTTCGATAGGTATCGAGTTGGGCTTCGGCATCGACATAGACCGTGCCGTGAGGCGCATCGCGGAGCACTGTGTCCAGTGCGGGAAGGGGCCCGCCCATGTATGTCATCGAACTGCCGCCCCACGAGAAGCCGTCCAGATCCAAGGGGACGACACACACGGCCATCCTGCCGCTGGGCGGCCTCCACGACGACCTGGCCCACGAACTCCTCGGCCTCGACGACCTGGACGAGCCGATCCAGTACCTGCTGCCCCTGGGCCGCACCAGCCCCTAGGAGCGGGAGTACGGCTCCCGCTTCAGGGCTTCGAGGAAGCAGGCGAAGGCGGGGGCGGGGAAGGTGAGGACGGCTCGGGCGGGGGCCTTGGAGTCACGGAGGGATATGCGGGAGGGGAAGGCGGCGACCTCCACGCAGTTGTTGCCGTCGCCGCCGCCCGAGTACGACGACCTACGCCAGATGTCGGAAAGGGGCACGGGGGCTACCTCGGCTTCTCCGTCAGCCTCTGGATGAGGTCGCGCGCCCGGCCGTGGACCCAATGGATCGTGAGTCCGCCCTGAGGGCATCGAGGAATGCGACGAACGCGGAGGCGGGAAAGGTGAGGGTGGCTCTGTCAGGGGCTTTGGAGTCACGGACGGATATGCGAGTGCGACGGGCAGCGACCTCCACACAGGCGTCCCCCTGTCCGCCTCCAGAAAAAGAGGACCTCCGCCAGGTGTCGGCGCTCAACATGGTCACAACTCCTTCGCCAGCCTGTGGATGAAGTCACGCGACTCGGTCGGTTCGAGTGACGCCGCCTCCACCCTACGGAAGAGCTTCCGATAGCGGTTGAGCTGGGCTTCGGCATCGATGAACACGGGACCGCCGGGGCCGTCTCGTACGACGGTGTCAAGCCCGGGCACTGGGCCGCCCGCATACACCATCGCGCTGCCCGCACCGCCGAAGCCGTTCAGGTCGAAGGGCACGACACGCACCGTCACATGCTCGGCCCCGGAAAGCTCCAGCACCTGAGTGAGCTGAGCGCGAGCCGCGCCACGGTCGCCGACTCTGATGCGCAGAGCCGCCTCATGGACCAACGCCTCATAGGGCACGGGTTCTGCGCGCTCGATGATGACCCTGCGCCGCATCCGGTGTTCCACCCAGCGCTCCACCTCGTCTTCCGGGAACTCCGGGTTCACGTAGGCGAAGAGGGAGCGGGCGTATTCCGCTGTCTGCAACAGCCCGGGCACGTGCAGGAACTCCACGTCCCGTCGATGGCTGGCGTGATGTTCCAGCTCCGGCAGGTCCATGAACGGCGTGGGGAGCAGACCCCGGTACTCCTCCCACCATCCGTGCGTCCTTTCGGTCGCCATCGCGACCAAGGCATCGATCAAGGCGGAGTCGGCGCAGGAATACTGCGCCGCGAGGCGTCGCACACGCTCCTCGCTCACACCGGCCGTACCGGCCTCGATCTGGCTCATCTGAGCAGAGTCGGTGCCGAGCAGTTCGGCAGCCTCACGCCCCTTGAAACCCGCCGCTTCGCGCAGTTTGCGTAGCTCGGCACCCAGGCGTTCCTGTCGTGCGGTGGGCCGCTGCCTGCGTGGCACGTCTACCTCCCGGACCTCAACTACTCGGAGGCGAAGCCTCGTTCGGGGGACAGAATACGACAACGGCTTGCGCCGTCCCAAAATGTGTCCCTACTGTCAGTGGCGCCACGGAAGCAGAGCGCCGTCTCCTCTGCCCTCGCCTCCCCCCACCACCGAACCGGAGCTGCCGCATGCCCGAAACCTGGGACTACACGCTCTACGTGCCCAACGATCCAAGAGCCGTCACCGTCTGCCGCCGCACCCTGCGCGCCATCCTCGCCCTGCACGGCCTGACCGACCTGGCGGACACGGCGGAGCTGCTCGCGGCGGAGCTGGTCTCGAACGCCGTACGGCACACCAAGGGGCCGGCCGCGCTGCGAGTACGCCGCTCCCCGCAGGGGCTGGTGTGGATCGGCGCGTGGGACACGGACCCGGAACCGCCCAGGCCGCCCCGACCACTGGAACAGGCCCTGGACCTGGAGGACGGGCGCGGACTGGGACTGGTCCTGGCCTGCGCCGACCACTGGGGCTGGCAGCCGTCGGCGCGGTTCGGGGACCGGGGCAAGTACGTCTGGTGCGAACTCGCTGCGGCATAGCTCGTTGATCACGTCATACGAGTCGCACGAAAGGAGAACGTATGGTCGGCCCGTCACACGAGGCGCTGCACCGCATCTTCCAGAAGGATCCGGCGCTGCTGACGCGAGCGTTACAGAAGGTGCTGCACGTGCCCTTCCCGGAACCCCGCGAGATCGCCGCGCTGAACGTGGACCTCACCGAGATCGAACCCGTCGAACGGCGCGTGGACACGCTGCTGCGCGCCGAGACGGACGAGGGCACCTACCTCCTGGTGGTCGAATCGCAAGGCAAGGCGGACGACCGCAAGCGGGGCAGCTGGCCGTACTACCTGTCCTACCTCTACGAGAAGTACCGCTGTGAGCCGGTGCTGATCGTCATCACCCAGAGCAGCGCCACGGCGAAGTGGGCCGCGCGCCCGATCCGGTTCGGCTTCACCGGCTGGGACTCGCTGACGGTGCGTCCGCTGGTGCTGGGCCCGGACAACGTGCCGGTGATCGCCGACGAACGGCAGGCCGAACGGGACGTCCCCCTCGCGGTGCTCTCGGCCATGACACACGGACGTGGCCCCCAGGCCCCGGCCATACTGGAATCGCTGGCATCCGCCCTGCGGACCATCGACCCCGACAGCGCCGCGGTCTTCGTGCAGTTCATCGACTCATGCCTGGCCGACCCCCAGGCGAAGCAGATGTGGAGGGACCTGATGACGGCAATCCAGTACTTCTGGCGCCACCCCCTCGCGGAACAGGTACGCGAGGAGGGAAGGGAGCAGGGCCTGGAGCAGGGCCTGGAACAGGGCAAGGCCGAGGCCAAGGCGGAGATGGTCCTGCACATCCTCGAATGGCGCGGCATCCCCGTACCCGACACCGTCCGCCGGCGCGTCGAGACCTGCACGGACCTCGACCAGCTGGAGGCCTGGGCCCAGCGCGCCGTACACGCGACGGACGCGGCGGAGCTGTTCGCCGGCGAATGAGCACCCGGCCGCCGGGGCGCTGAGCACGTGCCGACGACGGATCGGCGGATCTGAGCCCCAGGGAGGTGGTCAGCCCCAGGACAGGGGCCGCCGCATGGCCCAGATCCGCCCATCACCGCCCCCATACGGTTCGGTACACGAAGGAGCCCGATGACGGCCATCCAGTACTTCTGGAGCCACCCCCTCGCGGAGCAGGTGCGCGAGGAGGGAAGGGAGCAGGGCCTGGAACAGGGCAAGGCCGAGGCCAAGGCGGAGATGGTCCTGCACATCCTCGAATGGCGCGGCATCCCCGTACCCGACACCGTCCGCCGGCGCGTCGAGACCTGCACGGACCTCGACCAGCTGGAGGCCTGGGCCCAGCGCGCCGTACACGCGACGGACGCGGCGGAGCTGTTCGCCGGGGAGTGAGCACTCGGCCGTCGGCGGCGCTGAGCGCGTACCGTCGGTGAATCGGCGGATCTGAGTCACAGGGCATAGGCAGCCCGAGGACAGGGCGATCGCAATGCCCCGTCGTACGACTTAGGTCCGCCGATCGCCACCGCATGCGGTCCGGACGCCACCCGCTCGCCGAACGATAGGGGCGGTAAGTGGGAACGGGCCAGGGCCAGAGCCGATTCAATCCTCCGTGTCCTTCGCTTGGCGCGGCATCCCCGCTCGCGATGCCGTCCGCTCCAGACCATGGGTGACCCGATCCCGTCTGAGTACGGATACTCACTCACCTATGGGGTCCCGTACTGGTGAGTTACCCGAGCATGCGAAGTAGTGTCCTCGTGGCTACTGGATGATCACCACCGATCCACCCTGGGTGGTGATGGACGAGGCAACCTGGGGGACACACACGTGGCGTGGGACGAGTGGGAGCAGCTCAAAGCCGCGGCAGCCGATCGGCGGTCGGCACACTTACAGCTGAACCATCTGCCCATGGATCCGGGCGGCGGGAGCGGCGGAGCCCAGGGCAAGCTCCGGTCCGACAAAGCGGCATGGTCGGCCGCCGGCGAGGGCGTCGACTCACTGCGAGGCGGTCTCGGCGAAGCTCTGACGACATTGCAGCGTGGCCAGACAGGGCTTGGCAGGGAGTCCCTGTGCCTCACTGCGACTGCCCAAGAGGGCGTGTACGACTCCTGGGAGCGCCGGGTCAAGGACATCGGCGAGCTGTGCCGCGGCCTCGCCGACGTACTGACCAAGACGGGGCACGACCAGTGGCGGACCGATGAGGCCATCAAGGCGGAGATCGCCGGGCTCAAGGTCCACTCTGGTGACGGGGACCCGGGCAGCAGGGGTCGGTGACGCCCGAACATGGACCTCAAGACGCTCCAGGAGATAAAGCCCTCGGAGTACGCGGAAGCGGCGGACGGATACCGTGCGATCAGCGCCATGGCCGACACCGCGAGGGAGCGTGTCGACAAGGAGATCACCAAGGCCATTCGCGAAGCGAATGAGGGGGAAGCGGCGGACGCCGCGCAGAAGAAGCTGCGTCAGCTGTCCGACAACTTCCACTACACGCAGCTGGAATGCGGGCTGATCAGCGGAGCACTGAACGGCTTCTCGTCGGAGATATCCACACCTCGGCGCAACCTGCTGCAAGCCCTGGAAGACGCCAGGGCACAGTCGTTCACAGTCAACACGGATGGCAGCGTCGCGTTCCCGGCTGACGGGAAGAACTCACTGACCGGCAAGGAGATCCCGGGCGGAACAGCCTTCGGGAACGACGGCATGTACCACGGACCCGGGCTGGGCCCGGACATGTCAGGTCTTATCCATCCCAACCCGCTCCAGGCCAAGGCCCAGGACATCGCCAATCGCATCGCCCGTGCCCTGCGAGACGCTGTAGAGATCGACAGCCGCTACAGCTCGGCGCTGAAGAGCCTGAAGGCGGCACCGGGACTGACCGTCGACTCCAAGACATGGGCGGACGTCGGTGCGGATTCGAACAAGGTCGGCACGGCCGCGCTGGAGTACATCCGCGACCACATACCCCTGGACAAGTCGCCCGCCGAACGCAAGGAGTGGTGGGACGGCCTCACCGCCGAGGAACGTGATGAGTACAAGAGAGCGTTTCCGGAGTTCATCGGGGACCTGGACGGTATCCCGTCCGCCGTGCGCGACGAGGTGAACCGGGAAAACCTGGACATCCTGATCGGCAGACTGTCGGGCGAGAGTGGCGAAAAGGCCAAGACGCAGTTGGACGCGCTCAAGAGCATCCAAGGGCAGCTTCAGGACAATGCCATGAAACGGCTCACGAACGTAGGGGAGCCGCCCATGTATCTGCTCGGAGTCAGCGACGCGGGGCTGGGGCGGGCCATTGTCTCCTACGGAAACCCCGACACATCGAAGAACGTGTCGGCTTATGTGCCTGGCCTCGGTACCGCTCTGGATACGGACTTCGCCAGGAACGATCTGAGGCGTGCGCACGACACGGCGGTCGGCGCACGGAAGTACGACCCCTCCACCGCGTCCATCGTGTGGCTGGGCTACGACGCACCCCAGCTTTCCACACCCGGTGATCTCCCTACACTGGCATCGGACACGGATGTCATGTCCGCCGACAGCGCGAAGAAGGGCGCACCCGCCTACAACTCCTTCATGGCTGGGCTCGCGGCCACCAACGACCACAAGGACCCGCATCTCGTGGCGATCGGGCATTCCTACGGTTCCCGCCTGGTCGGCGCCGCGACGCAGGAGCCCGAAGGCATTCCGGGTGCGGATGACATCATCCTTCTGGGCAGTCCGGGAACGGGCGTGGACAAGGCGGAGGACCTCGGGGTCGGCAGGAACCACGTCTTCGTCGGCGCCGCGGAGAACGACCCGGTGAGCCATCTCCCCTCCAAGAAGGAGGCAGTCGCGGGAACCATGGGGCTCTTCAGCGGCGGCCCTCTGGGCGCGTACGTCTTCGGAGACATCGCGGACCAGGGAGACGACGACCTCTGGTTCGGAAAGGACCCGGCTAGCGAAGCGTTCGGGGCCAGGCGATTCCAGGTGGCCGACGGTCCGCAGCCACTGATCGACGGGCAGGGCCTGACACCAGCGCACTCCAACTACTTCAACCCGGAAAAAGATCCTGAGTCCGCCGGGAACGTCGCAGCCCTCGTCGCCAACCGGCCGGGATACGTGAAGTGGGACGAACACCGATGAAGAAACGCGCCATGGGCCTTTTGTCCGCAGCCTTCCTCGTTTCCGGTTGCGGCTTCCTAGGCAGCGGTAGCGAGAACGGGCCGCGAGGGGAGACGGCGAAGGAGAGCCACATGAACATGCAGGAGGCCGGCGATCACGCGGAGGAAATGCTGGACGCCTTCCTGGGAACGGTCCACCCACCCGTGGAGGCCGCACCGGGTCCTTCGAACGAGGCAATGTGCCCGGATTTCAAGAACGACAGCACCGGCACCGGGCAAGTGACTCGCCGACGTTACGTGATGACGATCATTTCGAGCGAGCGGCGGGGCAACTTCCTCGGTGTCGTGGAGCGCCACTGGAAGAAGAGCGGCTACACGATCACTTCGGTGCGGAACAACAAGGAAGCACCGGCGATCTATGCCACAGCACCCGATGGTTTCAGGGTGAGTCTTGAGTTCGGCTACGCGGGCCAGGCCACTTTCGACGTGGTCTCGCCGTGTGTCACCGAGTCGAAGGTGACCGAACCTTCACGCAAGCCTCTCGACCCGCGAGCCATCAAGTCCGGCGGGCTCCCTTACCTTCGCTCCGAGTTCTGGTCGCGCAACGCCCCGGTTGCCACTGCCTCGCCGTCAGCGTCGAACGACGGCACATGAGCTGCGGGAGCCGGACCGGGATGACACGACGCGCCTCGACGCGGCGGCGGGCGGCGCGGCAGGCGGCCATCTGGTGAGCTACGCACCGGTGCGAACGTCGCGGCGACCTACTCGGCGGACCGCTCTCGCCCGTGACCGGCAGCCGCTGGATCCCGAGGACGAGCCTGGTTCCGACGAGGCCGAGGTCATGCTGCCCGGCGGGGGCACCGACCCCTCCCGCCGACCCGGGTGGGGTGCCGGGCATCACGCCCGGCGCCCCCGCCCGGCCGGCGGAACCGGTCAGGCCGGCTGGAGGACGCAGGTGCCGACCACGTAACCCGTGACGCCGCTCTTCGTGACCTTCACCCAGCGCGTGCTGGTGATGCCGCACGCGGTGTACGAGCCGCCGTAGAACATCTGGCAGGGCGACGACGCGGTCTGGCCCTTGTTGAGCTGGGCGAGGGCCGCGCCCGAGGTGCTCGTCCGGTCGCGGATGATCACGGTCTCCAGGGCCTTGGCCGTACAGCTCGCCGCCGCCGTGCCCGGCGCGGCGACGGCGGGGCCGCCCGCGACGAGCGTCGTTCCGGCCAGGGCGGCGGCGGCCACGGCCGTGCCGAGGATCCGGTGTACGCGCATTTCTGCTGCTCCTCCCGTTATTGGCGCGGGCATGCCACCCGCACCACCGAGGGCAGCCTAGATCCCTTCAGGCCGGTCACGATCCGGTTTCGGGATGCGGGCAGGGGGTTGCCGAAGTCCGTGTAATCGATTCCAATCCTTCCTGAAGCGCGCGTGTAATCGATTCCATGAGTCGGTCGCACGCGTCGATCCCCTGAGGTCCCACAAGGAGGTGGAGCCGACGATGGCGAGCATCAAGGACGTCGCCGCCGCGGCGGGCGTATCCGTCGCCACGGTGTCGCGCGTCCTGAACGAGCACCCGTCGGTCAGCGCCGGCGCACGCACGCGCGTACTGGCCGCCGTGGCCGCCCTCGGCTACCGCCCGAACGCCGTCGCCCGTTCCCTGCGCACCGACCAGACCCACACCCTCGGCCTGGTCATCAGCGACGTGCTCAACCCGTACTTCACCGAGCTGGCCCGCTCCGTCGAGGAGGAGGCCCGCGCGCTCGGCTACAGCGTGATCATCGGCAACGCCGACGAGCGGCCCGAGCTGCAGGACCACCACGTGCGCAATCTGCTGGACCGGCGGATCGACGGGCTGCTCGTCTCGCCGACCGACGGCGGATCGCCGCTGATGCTCGACGCCGTCCGGGCCGGGACGCCGATGGTGTTCGTGGACCGGTGGATCCCGGGCGTCGACGTGCCCGTCGTCCGCGCCGACGGACAGGCGGCCGTACGGGATCTCGTGGCTCATCTGTACGGCCTCGGGCACCGGCGGCTCGCGATCATCGCCGGGCCCGCCGCCACCACCACCGGCAGCGAGCGCGTCGAGGCGTTCCGGGCCGCCCTCGCCGAGTACGGGCTTCCGCTCCCGGACGCCTACACGGGGCAGGGCGACTTCCAGGCCGAGAGCGGGCGGCGGGTCACCGAGGGGTTCCTCGACCTGCCGGAACCGCCCGAGGTCGTCTTCGCGGCCGACAACCTGATGGCGCTCGGCGCGCTGGACGCCGTACGCGCGCGCGGACTGCGCGTGCCCGACGACCTCGCGCTGGCCGCGTTCGACGACATCCCCTGGTTCGTGCACACCGATCCGCCCGTCACCGCGATCGCCCAGCCGACCGGTGAGCTGGGGCGGGCCGCCGTACGGGCGCTCGTCGACCGGATCGAGGGGCGGACCCCCACCTCGGTCACCCTGCCCGCCCGGCTCGTCGCGCGCCGCTCGTGCGGCGAGCCCCCCGCACCCTCCCCGGTGCTGTCCCCCTCCCCAGTGCAAAGGAGCACGCCGTGAGCGACCCGGACGAGTTGCTGCGCATCGAGGGCATCCGCAAGACCTTCCCCGGCGTGGTGGCGCTCGACAGCGTCGACTTCGATCTGCGCCGGGGCGAGGTCCATGTGCTGCTCGGTGAGAACGGCGCCGGCAAGAGCACGCTCATCAAGATGCTCTCCGGGGCCTACACGCCCGACGCCGGAAGGATCCTGGCCGACGGCCGGGTCGTACGGATCCATGGCGCCCAGGACGCCGAACGGCTCGGGATCGCCACCATCTACCAGGAGTTCAACCTGGTCCCGGATCTGACCGTCGCCGAGAACATCTTCCTCGGGCGCCAGCCCCGGCGCTTCGGGATGATCGACCGCACGCGGATGGAGGCGGACGCCGAGGCGCTCCTCGCGCGCGTGGGCGTGAACGTGTCCCCCCGCGCGCGGGTGCGGGAACTCGGCATCGCGCGGCTGCAGATGGTGGAGATCGCCAAGGCGCTCAGTCTCGACGCGCGCGTCCTCATCATGGACGAGCCGACCGCCGTGCTCACCTCGGAGGAGGTGGAGAAGCTCTTCGCGATCGTGCGGGCGCTGCGCGCGGACGGCGTGGGGATCGTCTTCATCACCCATCATCTGGAGGAGATCGCCGCGCTCGGGGACCGGGTGACCGTCATCCGCGACGGCCGCAGCGTCGGGCAGGTGCCCGCCGCCACGCCCGAGGACGAACTCGTACGGCTGATGGTGGGGCGCTCCATCGAGCAGCAGTACCCGCGGGAGCGGCCCGAGCGGGGTGCCGCGCTGCTGACCGTCGAGGGGCTCACCCGTGACGGGGTCTTCCACGACGTGAGCTTCGAGGTGCACGCCGGTGAGGTCGTCGGCGTCGCGGGGCTGGTGGGGGCCGGGCGGACCGAGGTCGTGCGGGCGGTGTTCGGCGCCGATCCGTACGACGACGGGGTGGTGCGGGTCTCCGGCGACCGGATCAGGCGGCATGACGTGAACGCGGCCATGGCGGCCGGGATCGGGCTCGTACCGGAGGACCGCAAGGGCCAGGGGCTCGTGCTGGACGCCTCCGTCGCGGAGAACCTGGGTCTGGTGACCCTGCGCTCGGCGACCCGGGCCGGGCTGGTGGACCGCAAGGCGCAGTACGCGGCGGCCGGGCGGATGGCCGGGCAGCTGGGGGTGCGCATGGCGGGCCTCGGGCAGCAGGTGCGCACCCTGTCCGGCGGCAACCAGCAGAAGGTCGTGATCGGCAAGTGGCTGCTGGCCGACACGAAGGTACTGATCCTGGACGAGCCGACGCGCGGTATCGACGTCGGCGCCAAGGTCGAGATCTACCAGCTGATCAATGAGCTGACGGCCGCGGGAGCCGCCGTTCTGATGATCTCCAGCGATCTCCCGGAGGTGCTCGGCATGAGCGACCGGGTGCTGGTGATGGCCCAGGGCCGGATCGCGGGCGAACTCGCCGGCGACGAGGCCACGCAGGACGCGGTGATGTCCCTCGCCGTGAGCACCCCTACCACCGGACGGGAGGCCCCCCGTGGCCACTGACACGCTCAAGAGCACGACGGGCGCGGGTGGCGCCCCGGGCGGCCTGCGCCGGCTGCTCCTCGACAACGGCGCGCTCACCGCGCTGATCGTCCTCGTCATCGCCCTGTCGGCGCTGTCGGGCGACTTCCTGACGACGGACAACCTGCTCAACATCGGTGTGCAGGCGGCCGTGACGGCGATCCTCGCCTTCGGTGTGACGTTCGTGATCGTCTCCGCCGGCATCGATCTGTCCGTCGGCTCGGTGGCCGCGCTGTCGGCGACCGTGCTGGCCTGGAGCGCCACCTCGCACGGCGTGCCGGTGGTGCTCGCGGTCCTGATGGCGGTCGCCACGGGCATCGTCGCCGGTCTGGTGAACGGTTTCCTCGTCGCCTACGGCAAGCTGCCGCCGTTCATCGCGACGCTGGCCATGCTGTCGGTGGCCCGCGGTCTGTCCCTGGTGATCTCGCAGGGCTCCCCCATCGCGCTGCCCGGCTCGGTCTCCCACCTCGGGGACACCCTCGGCGGCTGGCTGCCGGTTCCGGTGCTGGTCATGGTGGTGATGGGGCTGATCGCCGCGTTCGTGCTCGGCCGGACGTACATCGGCCGGTCCATGTACGCGATCGGCGGCAACGAGGAGGCCGCGCGGCTGTCGGGGCTGCGGGTGAACCGTCAGAAGCTCGCGATCTACGCCCTGTCCGGGCTGTTCGCCGCCGCGGCCGGCATCGTGCTGGCCGCCCGGCTGTCCTCGGCGCAGCCGCAGGCCGCCGACGGCTATGAGCTGGACGCGATCGCCGCGGTCGTGATCGGCGGTGCCTCGCTCGCGGGCGGCACCGGCAAGGCGTCCGGCACGCTGATCGGCGCGCTGATCCTCGCGGTGCTGCGCAACGGCCTCAACCTGCTGTCGGTGTCGGCGTTCTGGCAGCAGGTCGTGATCGGCGTGGTCATCGCGCTGGCGGTGCTGCTGGACACCGTGCGCCGGAAGGCCGGGGCCACCCCGGTGACCTCCGGGGGCGGCGGGAACAAGGGCAGGCAGGCGGTGACGTACGTGCTCGCCGCCGTGGTCACCGTCGCGATCGTCGGCGCCACCTCCTTCCTGCACGGCGGTTCCTCGTCGTCGGGCAAGCCGCGGATGGGGCTGTCCCTGTCCACCCTCAACAACCCCTTCTTCGTGCAGATCCGGGCGGGCGCCCAGGCCGAGGCGGAGAAGCTGGGCGTGGACCTGACCGTCACCGACGCCCAGAACGACGCCTCCCAGCAGGCCAACCAGCTGCAGAACTTCACCAGTTCCGGGCTGGGGGCGATCATCGTCAACCCGGTGGACTCGGACGCGGCGAGCAACGCGGTCAAGGGCGCCGACAAGGCGGGGATCCCGGTCGTCGCCGTCGACCGGGGCGTCAACAAGGCGTCCGTGGACACCCTGGTGGCCTCGGACAACGTCGCCGGCGGCGAGCTGGCGGCGAAGACCGTCGCCGAGAAGCTGGGCGGCCGGGGCAAGATCGTCATCCTGCAGGGCCAGGCCGGCACCTCGGCGGCCCGGGAGCGGGCGGCCGGGTTCGCCCGGGGCCTCAAGGCCTACCCCGGTATCCGGGTGGTGGCGCAGCAGCCCGCCGACTTCGACCGCACCAAGGGTCTCGACGTGATGTCGAACCTGCTCCAAGCCCACCCCGACGTCCAGGGCGTGATCGCCGCCAACGACGAGATGGCCCTCGGCGCGATCAAGGCGCTCGGCTCGAAGGCCGGGAAGTCCGTGCAGGTCGTGGGCTTCGACGGCACCCCGGACGGGCTGACGGCGGTCAAGGACGGCACGCTGTACGCGTCGGTCGCCCAGCAGCCCACGCAGCTGGGGCGGATCGCCGTGGACAACGCCCTCAAGGCGGTCAAGGGCGAGAAGGTGGCGCCGACGGTGAAGGTGCCGGTGAAGGTGGTCACCAAGGACAACGTGGCCGGCTTCAGCGGCTGACACGGACGGACGGACGGCGGGCGGGCGGCCCCGGGGGCGTTGTCCCGGGGGCGGCCCGCCCGGCGTCCTCTCACAGGGGAGTCAACTGATGTACGACTACGACCTTCTGGTCGTGGGATCGGCCAACGCCGACCTGGTGATCGGCGTCGAGCGGCGGCCGGCCGCCGGGGAGACGGTGCTCGGCGGCGACCTGGCCGTGCACCCGGGCGGCAAGGGCGCCAACCAGGCCGTCGCCGCCGCCCGGCTCGGATCGCGCACGGCCCTGCTGGCGCGGATCGGCGACGACGGCCACGGCCGGCTGCTGCTGGACTCCCTGCGCGCGGCCGGGGTGGACACGGTGGGCGTGCTGGCGGGCGGGGCCCCGACGGGCGTCGCGCTCATCACCGTCGACCCGGGGGGCGACAACAGCATCGTGGTGTCGCCGGGCGCCAACTCCCGGCTGCGGCCGGCGGACGTCCGGGCGGCCGCGAGCCTCTTCCACGCCTCCCGGGTGGTGTCGGCCCAGCTGGAGATACCGCTGGAGACGGTCGTGGAGGTGGTGCGGTGCCTGGCGCCCGGCAGCCGCTTCGTGCTGAACCCGTCCCCGCCGCGCGAGCTGCCGGCCGAGGTGCTGGCGGCCTGCGACCCGCTGATCGTGAACGAGCACGAGGCGCGGGTGATCCTCGGCGACGCCGCCGTCGGCGCGGAACCCGCCCACTGGGCGCGGCTGCTGCTGGCCAGGGGCCCGCGCTCGGTGGTGGTGACGCTGGGCGCCGAGGGGGCGCTGGTGTGCGACGGCTCGGGCGAGACCCGGGTTCCGTCGGTGACGGTGGACGCGGTGGACACCACCGGGGCGGGCGACGCCTTCACGGCCGCCCTGGCCTGGAAGCTGGGCCGGGGCGCGGAGCTGGCGGACGCGGCGGCCTACGCGGCCCGGGTCGGCGCGGCGGCCGTGACGAAGCGGGGCGCGCAGGAGTCGTATCCGACGGCGGCCGAGGTCGAGGCGCTGTGAAGCGGGCGGGGATCCTCAACCGCCACCTTGCCGGGGCGCTGGCCGGACTGGGCCACGGGCACGAGGTGCTGGTCTGCGACGCGGGGATGCCGGTACCCGACGGCCCCCGGCTGGTGGACCTCGCCTTCCGCGCCGGTGTGCCGTCCTTCGCCGAGGTGCTGGACGGCCTGCTGGCCGAGCTGGTGGTGGAGGGCGCCACGGCGGCGGAGGAGGTGCGGGCGGCCAATCCGGAGGCCGCCGCGCTGCTGGCGGAGCGGCTGCCGGGGACGGTCCTCGTCCCGCACGAGCGGCTCAAGGAGCTGTCGGCGGGCGCACGGCTGATCGTCCGCACCGGCGAGGCGCGGCCGTACGCGAACGTGCTGCTGCGCTGCGGGGTGTTCTTCTAGCCGCCGGCCGCCCGGCGTGCTGCGAGGGGGCGCACCCGGCCTGTCGGCCCGGAACACGCCCCCTCGGTCTCCCCTCCCCTGCCGGAACCCGATCCCCCCCGGGGTCCCCCGTGTTCCGACGACAGGTACGACACGAATCGCGCGGGAAGGGTTGCACCTCGGCGCAAGATTTTTCCCGGGCGGCGGGGCGCTAGCCGACGACGTGCCGAACGAATCGTTCCGCCGTCTCCGCCAGCACCTCCCGCCCGTCCCGTGCCCACAGCCGCTCGTTGAACAGCTCGACCTCGATGGGGCCGGTGTAACCGGCCGCGTCCACCCGCTCCTTCCACGCGCGCAGGTCGATCGCGCCGTCGCCGAGCTGGCCCCGGCCGTCGAGCACGCCCGCGGGCAGCGGGGTGGTCCAGTCGGCGAGCTGGAAGGCGTGGATGCGGCCCGCCGCGCCCGCCCGGGCGATCTGGGCGGGCGCCTGGTCGTCCCACCAGACGTGGTAGGTGTCCACGGCCACCCCGACCTGCCGCGCCGGGAAGCGTTCGGCCAGGTCCAGGGCCTGGCCGAGGGTGGAGACCACACAGCGGTCGGCGGCGTACATGGGGTGCAGGGGCTCGACGGCGAGGCGGACGCCGTGCTCCTCGGCGCAGGGGGCGAGGGCGTCCAGCGCGTCGGCGACGCGCTCCCGGGCCGCCCGCAGGTCCCTGGTGCCGGGCGGGAGGCCGCCGGAGACCAGGACCAGGGTGTCCGTGCCGAGGGCGGCCGCCTCCTCGATCGCGCGGCGGTTGTCGGCCAGGGCCCTCGCGCGCGCGTCCGGGGCGAGCGCGGTGAGGAAGCCGCCGCGGCACAGGGTCGTCACGGTCAGTCCGGCGTCGCGGACCAGCCGGGCGGTCGCCGTCAGGCCGTACGCGCGCACCGGCTCGCGCCACAGGCCGACCCGGCCGATGCCCAGCGCGTGGCAGGCGTCGGCGAGTTCCGGGAGGGAGAGCTGCCGCACCGTCATCTGGTTGACGGAGAGACGGGCGAGGTCGGTGCTCATCCGGTCACCCCGTACAGCGCCAGCAGGGTCCTCATGCGGTCCTCGGCGAGCTTCGGGTCCGGGAACAGGCCGAGGCCGTCGGCGAGTTCGTAGGCGCGGGCCAGGTGCGGGAGGGAGCGGGCCGACTGGAGGCCGCCGACCATGGTGAAGTGGCTCTGGTGGCCCGCGAGCCAGGCGAGCAGGACCACGCCCGTCTTGTAGAAGCGGGTGGGCGGCCGGAAGAGGTGGCGGGACAGCTCCACGGTCGGGTCGAGGAGTTCCCGGAAGCCCGTGACGTCACCGGTGTCCAGGAGCCGTACCGCCTGCGCGGCGAGCGGGCCCAGCGGGTCGAAGACGCCGAGCAGGGCGTGGCTGAAGCCCTGCGCGTCGCCCGCGATCAGCTCCGGGTAGTGGAAGTCGTCGCCCGTGTAGCAGCGCACGCCCGGCGGCAGCCGCCGCCGCAGGTCGGTCTCGCGCCGGGCGTCCAGCAGGGAGATCTTCACGCCGTCGACCTTGTCCGGGTGCGCGGCGACGACCGCGAGGAAGGTGTCGGTGGCCGCGTCCAGGTCGGCCGAGCCCCAGTAGCCCTCCAGGGCCGGGTCGAACATGGGGCCGAGCCAGTGCAGGATCACCGGTTCGGCGGCCTGGCGCAGCAGACCGCCGTAGATCTCCAGGTAGTCGTCGGGGCCGGCGGCGGTGGCGGCCAGGGCCCTCGACGCCATGAGGATCGCCTGGGCGCCGGCCTCCTCGACCACGGCGAGCTGTTCCTCGTAGGCCGCGCGGACACCGGCGAGGGTGCCGCCGGTGAGCTGGTCGGTGCCGGCCCCGCAGGCGATCCGGCCGCCCGCGGCGCGCGCCTCGGCCGCACTCCGCCGGATCAGCTCGGCCGCGCCCGCCCAGTCCAGGCCCATGCCGCGCTGGGCGGTGTCCATCGCCTCGGCGACCCCGAGGCCGTGGGACCACAGATGGCGGCGGAAGGCGAGGGTGGCGTCCCAGTCGACGGCGGCGGGCGAGCCGGGGGCGGTGTCGGCGCGGGGGTCGGCGACGACATGGGCCGCCGCGAGGACCGTACGGGAGGTGAAGGGGGTGCCGGGGGCCGCCGGGAGGGGGGCGGTGCGCGGCTCGTAGGTGCGCAGGGTGCCGTCCGGGGCGGGGAGCTGGAGGGTCACAGGGAGATCTCCGGTACGTCGATGCGGCGGCCCTCGGCGGAGGACCTCAGGCCCAGTTCGGCGAGTTGCACGCCGCGGGCGCCGGCCAGCAGGTCCCAGTGGTAGGGGGCGCCGGTGTGGACGTGCTTGAGGAACAGTTCCCACTGGGCCTTGAACCCGTTGTCGAACCCGTCGTTGTCGGGTACCTCCTGCCACTGGTCGCGGAAGGTCTCGGTGGCGGGGAGGTCCGGGTTCCACACGGGCCTGGGGGTGGCGCCGCGGTGCTGCGCGCGGCAGCGGCGCAGGCCGGCGACGGCCGAGCCCTCGGTGCCGTCGACCTGGAACTCGACCAGTTCGTCCCGGTGGACGCGGACCGCCCAGGAGGAGTTGATCTGGGCGACGGCGCCGCCTTCGAGTTCGAAGACGCCGTAGGCGGCGTCGTCCGCGGTGGCGTCGTAGGGCTCGCCCTGTTCGTCCCAGCGCCGCGGGATGTGGGTGGCGGCCAGGGCCTGTACGGAGGTGACGCGGCCGAACAGCTCGTGCAGCACGTACTCCCAGTGCGGGAACATGTCGGCGACGATGCCCCCGCCGTCCTCGGCGCGGTAGTTCCAGGAGGGGCGCTGGGCGGGCTGCCAGTCGCCCTCGAAGACCCAGTAGCCGAACTCGCCGCGGACGGACAGGACGCGGCCGAAGAAGCCGCCGTCGACGAGCCGCTTCAGCTTCAGCAGGCCCGGCAGGAAGATCTTGTCCTGGACGACGCCGTGCCGGACGCCCTTCTCGTGGGCGAGGCGGGCGAGGGCGAGGGCGCCGTCGAGGCCGGTGGCGGTGGGTTTCTCGGTGTAGACGTGCTTGCCGGCCGCGATCGCCTTGGCCAGGGCCTCCTCGCGGGCGGAGGTGACCTGGGAGTCGAAGTAGATGTCGACGGAAGGGTCGGCCAGGACGGCGTCCAGGTCGGTGCGGACGTGGTCGAGGCCGTGCCGCTCGGCGATCCGGCGCAGGGCGTGCTCGCGGCGGCCGACCAGGATCGGCTCGGGCCAGAGCACGGTGCCGTCGCCGAGGTCGAGGCCGCCCTGCTCGCGCAGGGCGAGGAGCGACCGGACGAGGTGCTGGCGGTAGCCCATGCGGCCGGTGACGCCGTTCATGGCGATCCGCACCGTCTTGCGTGTCACGTCAGTCCCCTCCATGGGCGCCGGGCGCCCCTGTCCGGGGGCGGCGTCGGTCGTGCGGCACGTGCAGCAAGCGCTTTCTATCCGGCCAAGCTAGCCTCCGCAACTGGTCTGTACAAGACCGTGTCCCGTTCGAGTCGTTCGAGAGGGCCGACAACCGGGGGGCAGGGCCTTAAGGTCTGCTCGGAACCAGGACACCGGCCTGGCTGTCTACGAGGGCGTAGTGCCGTCCGCGAGGACGGACCACGCGATGCACGACCGAAGGACGACGAGAAGATGACCGTGACACTGGCGGACGTGGCGGCCCGCGCCCAGGTCTCCCCCGCGACGGTGTCGCGTGTGCTGAACGGCAACTACCCGGTCGCCGCCGCCACGCGTGAGCGGGTGCTGCGGGCCGTGGACGAGCTGGACTACGTCCTCAACGGCCCCGCGAGCTCGCTCGCCGCGGCCACCTCCGACCTGGTCGGCATCCTCGTCAACGACATCGCCGACCCGTTCTTCGGGATCATGGCGAGCGCGATCCAGGCCGAGATCTGCGGGCCCGGCGGGCGCGCGGGCGGGGAACGGCTCGCGGTCGTCTGCAACACCGGCGGCTCCCCCGAGCGCGAGCTGACGTATCTCACCCTGCTCCAGCGGCAGCGGGCCGCGGCCGTGGTGCTGACCGGCGGGGCGGTGGAGGACCCGGAGCACGCGGCGGCGGTCGCGGCGAAGCTGCGCAGGCTGACGGAGGCCGGGACGCGGGTGGTGCTGTGCGGGCGCCCGCCGGCGCCGGACACCGGGGCCGTCGCGCTGGCCTTCGACAACCGGGGCGGCGCCCGCGCGCTGACCGGCCATCTGATCGGCCTCGGCCACCGCAGGCTCGGCTACATCGCCGGTCCCGAGGAGCGTACGACCACCCGGCACCGGCTGGAGGGCCATCGTGCGGCCCTGTCCGCCGCGGGCGTCGAGGACCACCCGGACCGCACCGTCCACGGCCGCTACGACCGCCGGTCCGGCTACGAGGCCACGCTGGAGCTGCTGCGCCGCGATCCCTCCCTGACGGCGGTCGTGGCCGCGAACGACTCCGTCGCCCTGGGGGCGTGCGCCGCGCTGCGCGAGTCGGGGCTGCGGATCCCGGCGGACGTCTCGGTGGCCGGCTTCGACGACCTGCCGTTCAGCGTCGACGCGGTGCCCGCGCTGACGACGGTCCGGCTGCCCCTGGCGGAGGCGGGCGCCCGCGCGGGCCGCATCGCGATGGGCCGCGAGGAGCCGCCGCCCGGCGGGATCGCCTCGGTGCGGGGGGAGCTGATGGTGCGGGGGTCCACGGGGGTGCCGCGGGCCGGCGAACGCTGATCCCCGAGTCCCCCGCCGGCACGGCGCCGCGCCCCTCCCGCGGGGCCGCCGCGCGCCCCTCCCGCCGGCACGGCGCCGTGCCCCTCCCGCGGGGCCGCCGCGTGACCCTCCCGCGAGACCGCCGCGTGCCCCTCCCGCAGGGCCGCCGCGTGCCCCTCCCGCAAGACCGCCGCACACCCCTCCCGCAAGACCGCCGCCTACCCCTCCCGCAGGGCCGCCGCGTGACCCTCCCGCAAGACCGCCGCCTACCCCTCCCGCGAGACCGCCGCCTACCCCTCCCGCAAGACCGCCGCACACCCCTCCCGCAAGGCCCCCGCACACCCCTCCCGCAAGGCCCCCGCACACCCCTCCCGCAAGGCCCCCGCACACCCCTCCCGCAAGGCCGCCGCACACCCCTCCCGCGGTTTCGTCGCGCGGCGGCGCGGTGCACAGGTGCGGGATGGTGAGCGGTTGCGCCGGCCCGCCGGACAGGTGTGGCCGGCGGGCCGGGACGCGGGGGCGGGGGGCGCGGGGACGCAGAGGCCGTGTGCGGGAGCGAGACGCCCGCGCCGGCTCCTCGCGGAACACGGCCGCGCGCGGCTGCGCCCGGGCCGTCGGCCGACCGGGTGACGGTCCGGGCGCAGCCGCGCGTACCGCGCCGGACACCCGGCACCACATGCCGGTCCCGTCGCTTCTCCGGCCGGGGGCGAAGACCCCGCGCTGCGCGGACCGGGCGGGTGGCGAGTAGGGTCCGTGCCCATGAAGCTCGCGTTCTCCACTCTCGGCGTCCCCGGCCTGCCCGTCCCGGAGGTCCTGGCGCTCGCGACCGCGCACGGCTACCACGGGGTCGAACTGCGCGCCCATCCCGAGGAACCGGTGCACCCCGGCCTCTCCCCCGCCGAACGCGCCGACATCGCCGCCCAGTTCCGGGGTGCCGGGATCGAACCGCTCGGCATCGCCGGGTACGCGCGCGTGGCCGCGCCGGGCGACGACGCGCCCGTACTGGCCGAGATCAGAGAGCTGCTCCGGCTCGCCCACGACCTGGCCGCGCCCTACGTCCGGGTCTTCCCCGGCGCCGACCCCGACAGCCCCCACGAGGAGTCCGACGCGATCGCCGCCCGGCGACTGGGCACCGCCGCCGAGGACGCCTCGGCGCTCGGCGTCCGGATCCTGCTGGAGACCCACGACTCGCACCGCACCGGCGCCGACGCGATCCGGGTCCTCGGACCCGTGGGGCACCGGCAGGTCGGCGCCCTGTGGGACGTGATGCACACCTGGCTGGGCGGCGAGCAGCCCTCGGACACGTACGCGGCGCTCGCCCCGCACCTGGGCTATGTGCAGGTCAAGGACATCGCGTCGGCCGAGGACACCGCTCCGCTGCCGCTCGGCGCCGGCGTGCTGCCGCTCACCGAGACCGTGGACGTCCTGTCCCGCAACGGCTGGGACGGCTGGCTGTGCTGGGAGTACGAGAAGCGCTGGTACCCGGACGCCGCGCCGCTGCCCGGACTGCTGGGCGCGGGCCGCGAGCACCTGGCGCGGCTGCTGGGCGAGGCCGCCTAGCGGGGCCGGTGCGCGGGGAAATTCGCTGGCGGACACCGGGGAGCGCGGTTAGCCTCCCCCGGTGATCCCGCAGCCGGGGCCGTGCGCCCGCCTCCGTTCATGAGCCTCGCCCGCTCGCTGCTCGACGTACGGCCGCTGCGCACCTCACCCGCCTTCAAACGGCTGCTGATCGGGCGGACCGTGTCCGTGCTGGGCGGGTTCATGACCATGGTGACGGTCATGTTCCAGGTCTGGGACACCACCCACAGCACCGCCTGGACCGGCGCGGTCGGGCTCGCGCAGGCGCTGCCGCTGGTGGTGTTCGGGCTGTTCGCCGGGGCCTGGGCGGACCGGGCCGACCGGCGCCGGGTCTATCTGACGGCCACCGTCGGCCAGGCGGCCTGCTCCGCGCTGCTCGCGGTGCAGGGCTTCACCGGACATGTGCCGGTGGGCGGGGTGCTGCTGCTCGTCGCCGTGCAGTCGGCGTTCGGCGCCCTCGGCGCCCCGGCCGCCGGTGTGTTCCTGCCGCGTCTGCTGCCCCGGGAGCAGGTCGCCGCCGGGCTGGCGCTGCAGCAGGTCAGCGGCCAGTCGATGATGCTGCTCGGGCCGGCGCTCGCCGGTGTGCTGCTGGGCTGGTTCGGCATCGGCGTCTGCTATCTGCTGGACGCCCTCAGCTTCGGTTTCGCCTTCTACGGCGCCTTCGGGCTGCCCGCGCTGCCGCCCGAGGGCGAGAAGTCGCGGGCCGGGCTGCACGGGGTGCTGGACGGGCTGCGGTTCCTGGCCGGGCACCGGGTGGTGCGGGGTGCGCTGATCACCGACCTCGCGGCGACCGTGCTGTCGTTCCCGGTGAGCCTGTTCCCTCTGGTCAACACCGAGCGGTTCGGCGGCGACCCGCGCACCCTCGGACTGTTCCTGTCGGCGCTGGCGGTCGGCGGCGTGCTGGCGACCGGCCTGTCCGGACCGCTGACCCGGCTCGCCCGGCCGGGCCCGGTGATGCTGTGCGCGTCCGCCGCCTGGGGCGCGGCGCTGGTCCTCTTCGGCTGCGCCACCAGTCCCTGGGCGGGTCTCGCGCTGCTGGTGGCCGCCGGGGCGGCGGACGCCACGGCGGTGGTCTCCCGCTCCACGATCGTGCAGATCCGCACCCCGGACGCGCTGCTCGGCCGGGTCACGGCGGCCGAGCAGATCGTCGGCCAGGCGGGCCCGAGCCTGGGCAATGTGCGCGGCGGTCTGCTCGCCGGCTGGACCTCGGGGGCGACCGCCCTGGTCGCCGGCGGGGTGCTGTGCGTGCTGGCGGTGGCGGGGGTCGCCGCGTCGACGCCCGAGCTGCGCGCGGGCGGCGGTCCCGCCGCGGAGCCGGACGGGGCGTGAGCGGGGCCGGACGCGCCCCCCGGGAATCCCCGGCCGGCGGCCCCTTCCTGGTTACTGTGCATTCCCTTGACGGAAAGAAACTTCCCGGATATTGGTGACTCCTCGGAAGTTTCCTTCAGCGGTTCTCCTCTGGAAGGAGCGCACGTGCACCAGAGCAGCACGGGAAGCGGCACCAGCACGGGAAGCACGGGAAACACCACCGCGCGGCCGTCCAGACGCGCCGTCCTCGCCGCGACCGCGGGCCTGACCGCCGCGCTGACCGTACCGGCGACCGCCCACGCCGCCGCACACGGCGAACGCCGGCTGCGCGCCCTGATCGACCGTATGACGCTTCAGGAGAAGGTCGGCCAGCTCTTCGTGATGCGGGTCTACGGCCACTCCGCCACCGACCCCGACCAGGCGGACATCGACGCCAATCTGCAGGAGATCGGCGTCCGCACCGCGGCCGAGCTGATCGCGAAGTACCGGGTCGGCGGGATCATCTACTTCTCCTGGGCGCACAACACCCGCGATCCGCGCCAGATCGCCGGGCTGTCCGACGGCATCCAGCGGGCCTCGCTGGACCAGCCGCGCGGCCTGCCCGTGCTCATCGCCACCGACCAGGAGCACGGCGCGGTGTGCCGGATCGGCAAGCCGGCCACCCTCTTCCCCGGCGCGATGGCGATCGGCGCGGGCGGCTCCCGCACCGACGCCCGCACCCTCGGCCGGATCTCCGGCACCGAGCTGCGCGCGATGGGCGTCAACCAGGACTACTCCCCCGACGCCGACGTGAACGTCAACCCGGCCAACCCGGTGATCGGCGTGCGCTCCTTCGGCGCCGACCCGGACGCGGTCGCCGCACTGGTGGCCGCCGAGGTGAAGGGCTATCAGGAGGCCGGGGTCGCGGCGACCGCCAAGCACTTCCCGGGCCACGGGGACACCGCCGTCGACAGCCACTACGGCTTCCCGGTCATCACCCACAGCAGGGAGCTGTGGGAGAGCCTGGACGCGGTGCCGTTCCGGGCCGCGATCGAGGCGGGCATCGACTCGGTCATGACCGCGCACATCCAGTTCCCGGCCCTGGACGACTCCGGGGACCCCGCCACCCTCTCCGCGCCGATCCTCACCGGCATCCTGCGCGGCGAACTCGGCTACGACGGGGTCGTGATCACCGACTCGCTCGGCATGCAGGGGGTGCGCACGAAGTACGGCGACGACCGGGTGCCGGTGCTCGCGCTGAAGGCCGGCGTGGACCAGCTGCTCAACCCGCCCTCGCTGGACGTGGCCTGGAACGCGGTGCTGAACGCGGTCCGGGACGGCGAGCTGACCGAGGCCCGGCTGGACCAATCGGTCCTGCGCGTCCTGCGCCTCAAGGACCGGCGCGGGATCCTGGACCACCCCTGGTCGGGCCGGGCGGCCGTCGACCGCTCGGTGGGCGGCGCGTCCCATCTGGCCGCCGCCGACCGCATCGCCGAACGCACCACCACCCTGCTGGTCAACGAGGGCGACGTACTGCCCCTGGACCGTCACCGGGAGCGCGGGCTGCTGGTCGTCGGCGCCGACCCGGCCTCCCCGTCCGCCACCACGGGGCCGCCCACCGGTGTGCTGGCCGCCGCCCTCACCGAACTGGGCTTCACCGCCACCGCCCTGTCCACCGGCACCGCGCCCTCCGCCGCCACCGTCGACAAGGCGGTCACGGCGGCCCGGGACGCGGACGCGGTGGTCGTCGCCACGTACAACGTGACGGCGGGCAACTCCCAGCGCACCCTGGTGGACCGCCTGGTGGCCACGGGCAAGCCGGTGGTCGTGGTGGCGATCCGCAACCCGTACGACGTCGCGCAGTTCCCGTCCGTCCGGGCCTGCCTGGCCACGTACTGCTGGACGGACGTCGAACTGCGCGCCGCCGCACGGCTGATCGCCGGCCGGGTGGCACCGCGCGGGAAGCTGCCGGTGCCGGTGCAGCGGGCGGACGACCCGACGCGGGTGCTGTATCCGATCGGGCACGGGCTGAGGTACTAGGGCCGGGGCCGGTCAGGGGCGCAGCGCGGGCTCCCGCTCCACGTCCCGCACGTCCAGCCTGGCGTCGTACGGGGCCAGGGGCTTCGCCCGGTCGACGGCGGACGGGGAGACGCCGGCCCACTCCAGGATGCGGGCGGTGGCGAGGGCCTTCTGGTCGGGGACCAGCCCCGCCACGTTCGCTCCGTGGTTCATGCCGGGCGCGGTGAGGACGTAGGAGTCACGGGCGCCCGCGCCGAGCCGGAAGCGCTCCGAACCCCAGGGGTCGTTCTGGCCGTAGACGTAGAGCATGCGGGTGGCGTGGTGCCGGACCCAGCGGTCCACGTCCCGCATCGCCCCCGGCTGGAAGCGCATCGGGATGGAGCGGGGCACGAAGGCGCGCGGCGGCTGGTAGCCGTACCGGACCAGGCGCTTCTCGATGTGCGGGAAGCGGATGGTCGGCGCCCCGAGCTGGGTGCCCGCCTGGTAGTAGTACGGCGTGTACTGCGTCAGGCCCTGGTCGGTGTAGGCGGAGAAGCCGGAGATCGTGTCGACCGACTTCCAGATCTCGTCGTCGCTCGCGGTGGCCGCGTGCGCCGGGACGGTGTCGCAGTCCTTCAGCAGGCTGTACTGCCAGAAGCCCCACACGTAGTCGAGGACGACGGCCTCGTACGCCTTGTCCAGGCTGCCGACGGTGTCGAAGGTGTAGCCGTTGTCGGCGGCGTACCGGGCGTACCTCTCCTCCAGCGTCGCGCGGCGCACCAGCGCCTCGCGCTGCACGGCGTTCAGCCGGTCCCGGCACTCCTTGGTGCCGACGGTGGCGAAGAAGCGGTCGTAGGCCGAGTCCTCCTTGTTCACGACGTCGTTGGGAGCGACGTACGCGACCACGCCGGCCATGTCGCGCGGGTAGAAGCGCTCGTAGTAGGTGGCCGTCATGCCGCCCTTGGAGCCGCCGGTGGCCAGCCAGTTGGCGGAGTAGATCCCCTTCAGCGCCCGGTACACGCGGTGCTGGTCGCTGGCGGCCTGCCAGATGTCGAGCTTGGACCAGTCGGCCGGGGCGGGGCGGGACGGGGTGAAGAAGCGGTACTCCAGGGAGACCTGGTTGCCGTCCACGATCTGGGTGGGCTCGCGGCGCGAGGGGGTCGTGGAGACGTTGTAGCCGCTGGTGTAGAAGACCGTGGGGCGGGCGGCGTCCTTGTGCAGCACGGTGATCCGCTGCTGGAAGGTGCCCCGGTCCGGGTGGCGGTGGTCGACCGGCTGGGTGTAGTTCAGGACGAAGTAGCGGTAGCCGGGATACGGCTTCTCCTCGATGAGGCTCATGCCGGGTATCGACAGGAGCCGGTCCTTGATGTCGGCGGGCTCGGACCCGGCGGCGGTGGCCGCGCCGGCCGTCGTGCTCAGCGTGCCTATGAGCACCGCGAGCGCCAGCAGCCATCTGAGGGCCTTGCGCATGCACACTCTCCCCTGTGAGACAGATGTGCGCCGGAAGGTATCCCAGCAACTACTGCCGCACCAGAGGGAATTGAGCGCTCCGCTCCACCGACCGGCTCGAACGCGACGTCCGCACAGGGCACTTACGCGATCAGCACAGGATCCAGCCCGAGCTGACCGTGTAGCGGCCCACCGCGCCCTTGATCCAGACGCAGCGGTGCCCGGCGTGCACGGTCACCGGGCCGGCGTGGTGCGTGTAGCGGCCCTTGTCGACGACCGGCCGGTTGCCGCGGGCCTGCACACTGACCGACATGCCCTGGACGGCTCCCGGGTGCTTGGCGAGGGTGACGGCGCAGATGTACCCGTTGTGCTTGTAGACATGGGTGACGCCGGTTCTGAACGGCAGGGTCCGCACCTCGCGCCCGACGCAGCCGCCGGCCGACCGGGCCTCGGCGGTACCCGTCGCGGTGAACGCGAGCGCGCCGGACGCGGCCAGCACGGCCGCGCCGAGAGCCAGTCGCCTGCGTATCGCACCACTGCCCACTGTCGTCCTCCCCGTCCCCGGTCACACTCCCCCGCACGTCCGTACTGATGTACGGACGCACGGGTGTGTCGGATGGTTGCACGGCCGTCAGCGGCACGGCCCGGCGGGGCGGCCCGGCGCGCGGGCGGCGGCTCAGCGGGACGCGCCCACCGGCTCCTCCGGCTCGGGCCGGCCGGCGAAGGTCCGCCACAGCCGCGCGTACCGGCCGTCGAGGGCCAGCAGCTCCTCGTGCGTGCCGTCCTCGGCGACCCGGCCGTGGTCCATCACCACCACCCGGTCCGCGCGGGCGGCCGTGGTCAGCCGGTGGGCCACCACCAGGGTGGTGCGGCGGCCCGCGAGGCGGTCGGTGGCCTGGTTGACCTGGGCCTCGGTGGCCAGGTCGAGAGCGGCCGTGGCCTCGTCGAGGAGCAGGATGTCCGGGTCGACCAGCTCGGCGCGGGCGAGGGCGATCAGCTGGCGCTGGCCCGCCGAGAGATTCCGGCCGCGCTCGGCGACCTCGTGCAGATAGCCGCCCTCCAGCGTGGCGATCATCTCGTGCGCGCCGACCGCGCGGGCCGCCGCCTCCACCGCGGCGTCGGTGGCGTCCGGACGGCCGTAGGCGATGGCGTCGCGGACGGTGCCCGGGAAGAGGTACGCCTCCTGCGGCACGACCCCGAGCCGGTGCCGGTAGGAGGTGAGGTCGAGGCCGCGCAGATCGGCGCCGTCGACCGTGACCCGCCCGCCGGTCGGGTCGTAGAACCGCGCGACCATCTTCACCAGCGTCGACTTGCCCGCGCCCGTCTCGCCGACGAAGGCGACCGTCTGCCCGGCCGGTATCCGCAGGTCGATGCCGGACAGGGCCGCCTCGGACTCGTCCGCGGCGCCGTAGGCGAAGTGGACGTCCTCGAAGACGATGTCACCGCGCAGGGACAGCACCTCAAGGGGCTCGTCGGCGGACTTCGTGGACGTCGGCTCGCGCAGCAGCTCCTGGATGCGGCCCAGCGACACCGTGGCCTGCTGGTAGCCGTCGAAGACCTGGGAGAGCTGCTGGACCGGCGCGAAGAACAGGTCGATGTAGAGCAGATAGGCCACCAGCGCGCCCGTGGTCAGGGTGGCCGCCTCCACCCGGCCGGCGCCCGCGATCAGTACGGCCGCCGCGGCGACCGAGGACAGCAGCTGCACGAACGGGAAGTAGACGGATATCAGCCACTGGCCGCGGATGCGGGCCTGGCGGTAGCTGTCGCTGCGCCCGGCGAACCGCCGCCCGCCGTCCCGCTCCCGCCGGAAGGCCTGCACGATCCGCAGCCCGGCCACGGTCTCCTGGAGGTCGGCGTTGACCGACGAGACCCGCTCCCGGGCCAGCTCGTACGCCCTCACGCTCGCCCGGCGGAAGAAGACGGTGGCCACGACCAGCGGGGGCAGGGTGGCGAAGACGACCAGCGCGAGCTGCACGTCGAGCACGACCAGGGCGACCATGATGCCGAAGAAGGTGACGACCGAGACGAACGCGGTGACCAGGCCGGTCTGCAGGAACGTGGACAGGGCGTCGACGTCCGTCGTCATCCGGGTCATGATCCGCCCGGTCAGCTCCCGCTCGTAGTAGTCGAGGCCGAGCCGCTGGAGCTGGGCGAAGATCTTCAGCCGCAGCGCGTACAGCACGCGTTCGCCGGTACGGCCGGTCATCCGGGTCTCGCCGATCTGCGCGGCCCACTGCACCAGCACGGTCAGCAGGGCGAGCAGGGAGGCCGCCCACACCGCGCCGACCGCCAGCCGGCTCACGCCGGAGTCGATGCCGTGCCGGATCAGCACCGGCAGCAGCAGGCCCGAGCCCGCGTCGGCGGCGACCAGCAGCAGGCTGAGCAGCAGCGGCCCGCCGAAGCCGCGCAGCAGGCGGCGCAGGCCGTAGGAGTCCTCGGGCAGGGTCGCGCGGGTCTCGTCGACGGCCGGGGTGTCGGTGGCCGGGGGCAGCGCCTCGACCTGGGCGAGCAGCTCCGGGGTGGCCGGGGTGCCGGCGAGGGACCGCTCCTTGGGCTGCCGGTCGCCGGTCCACAGCCGGGGGGTGACGCCCCGCTCGGCGTCGAACTCGGCGTCCAGCTCGTCACGGACGGTGGTGTCCTCGGGCGGCGCGGCCTGGACGGTGCGGCCCGGGGAGACCCCGCCCAGCTCGTCCGGGTCGGTGAGCAGCCGGCGGTAGAGGGCGGAGCGCTCCTGGAGCTCCTCGTGGGTGCCGAGGTCGGCGAGCCGGCCGCCGTCCAGGACGGCGATGCGGTCGGCGAGGTTCAGGGTGGAGCGGCGGTGCGCGATGAGGAGGGTCGTGCGGCCCGCCATGACCTCCTTCAGCGCCTCGTGGATCTCGTGCTCGACCCGGGCGTCCACGGCGCTGGTGGCGTCGTCGAGGACCAGCAGCCGGGGGTCGGTGAGCAGGGCGCGGGCGAGCGCGACGCGCTGGCGCTGGCCGCCGGAGAGGGTGAGGCCCTGCTCGCCGACCGTGGTGTCGTAGCCGTCGGGCAGCTCGGCGATGAAACGGTCCGCCTGGGCGGCGCGGGCGGCGGCCTCGATCTCCTCCTGGCCGGCGTCCGGGCGGCCGTAGGCGATGTTGGCGCGGATGGTGTCGGAGAAGAGGAAGGAATCCTCCGGGACCAGGCCGATCGCGGACCGCAGCGAGTCGAGGGTCAGCTCGCGCACGTCGTGGCCGCCGATCAGGACGGCGCCGTGGGTGACGTCGTAGAAGCGCGGCAGGAGCAGGGAGAGGGTGGACTTGCCGGAGCCGGAGGAGCCGACGACGGCCAGGGTCTCACCGGGCCGTATCTCGAAGCTGAGGCCCTTGAGGACCGGGCGCTCGCGGTCGTAGCCGAAGGACACGTCGTCGAACTCGACGGCCGCGGGCGCGTCGGCCGGCAGGGTCTTGGTGCCGTCCTTCAGGGTCGGCTCGGTGTCGATCAGCTCCAGCACGCGCTCGGTGCCGGCGCGGGCCTGCTGGCCGACCGTGAGGACCATGGCGAGCATCCGGACCGGGCCGACCAGCTGGGCCAGATAGGCGGAGAAGGCCACGAAGGTGCCGAGCGTGATGTGACCGCGTACGGCGAGCCAGCCGCCGAGGGCCAGCATCGCGACCTGGCCGAGCGCCGGGACGGCCTGGAGGGCGGGGGTGAACCTGCTGTTCAGCCGTATGGTGCGCAGCCGGCCCGCGTAGAGCCTGCGGCCGACCTCGCGGAGCTTGCCGGTCTCCTGCTCCTCCTGCCCGAAGCCCTTCACCACACGGACGCCGCTGACCGCGCCGTCGACCACCCCGGCCACGGCGGCGGCCTGGGCCTGGGCGTACCAGGTGGCGGGGTGGAGCTTGGTGCGGCTGCGCCGGGCTATCCAGCCGAGGGCCGGGGCCACGGCGAGGGCGACCAGGGTCAGCGGCAGCGACAGCCAGGCCATGATCACCAGGGAGATCAGGAAGAGCAGGACGTTCCCGATGGTCATCGGGAGCATGAAGAGCAGGCCCTGGATCAGCTGGAGGTCGCTGGTGGCGCGGCCGATGACCTGTCCGGTGGACAGCTCGTCCTGGCGGCGGCCGTCCAGCCGGGTGATCGCGTCGTACATCTCGGTCCGCAGGTCGTGCTGGACGTCGAGGGCGAGCCGGCCGCCGTAGAAGCGGCGGACGTAGGTGAAGGCGTAGACGAGGAGGGCCGCGCCGACGAGGGCGCCGGCCCAGGGGGTCATGGCGCGGCTGCGGTCGCCGATCACATCGTCGATGATCACCTTGGTGATCAGCGGTACGACGGCCAGCACGGCCATGCCGGCCAGCGAGGAGCCGAGGGCGAGGACGACGTCCTTCGGATACCGCCAGGCGTAAGCCGCCAGGCGTCGTGCCCATCCCCGTTGCGCTGCCACGCCGGTGCCTTCCGTCGACCTGATCTACCGAAAGGCACCAACGCCGCAGGATGCGGATTTCATCCCTCCGCAACATTTGGGGGGTCGGTCAGACCCGAACCCGCAGGTAGTAGAAGCGGGTGAGCTGTGCCGCGTTCTGGTTGTCGTCACTCACCAGCAGGACCTTCAGACGGCCGGTGCGGTCACGCCCCGTGATCGTCATGCCCTCGATGTTGTCCAGCAGCGGATTGGGCTGGGGCTGCTTGGCCGTGGCGCCCAGGGAGGGGCAGGCGGCCAGGTCCGCGAGCAGGGTCTTGGTGACCAGGCGCACACCGGGCCGCCCCGTCACGTTCTCGATACGGCCGGTGTCCGTGGCGTGCCGGGGGTCGGCCAGGTAGAGGCGGACCGTGTTGCCGACGCCCGCCGTGAAGCCGCGCTCCAGCACGAGGAGGCGGCCGTCGGGGGCGGCCTGGACCTCGGAGACGCCGAGGCGGGCGTCGGCGCGGTAGGCGTACTGGGCGGCGAGCCCGAAGTGGCCGCCCCGGGTCCTGTTCCACGTCTGGAAGCGGACGATGTCCGAGGCGTCGCCCGAGATCGGCGCCTCCATGGACGCGAGCAGGGTGCGTCCGCCGGGCAGCAGGGTCAGCCCCTCGAAGGTGAGGTTGGAGGCGGCGCGGCCGGCGGGGGCGACGAGGAGCGAGGACGGGACCGGGAGGCGGTCGAGGATCCTGCCGTCGCGGGCGTGGCGGCGGATCGCCGGCTCCGTCTCCGAGGTGATCAGCCGGGTGCCGTCGCCCTCGACGACCAGGCCCTCGCTGTCCAGCGGGGCACCGTGCTCGTCGGCGAGCGGGACGACCCGCTCGGGCCGGAGCGTCCGCGCGTCCAGGGTGACGAGGGCGGACCGGTCCTCCAGGGCGGCCAGCGAGCCGTCCCGGTCCACGGCGAGGGCGGAGAAGTTGCCGATGAAGGTGCCGTCGTACGTCGTCTTGTCGAGCGCGTCGGAGAAGCGGTCGACGAGGACGTGCGGCGAACAGGCGTGGCCGCTGGGCGGGGTGGCGTGGCCGCGGGGCGGGGTGGCGGCGGCCGGCCCGGCGGCGGTCAGGCAGGTGACCGCCGCCAGGCCGGCGGTGAGGCCGGCGAGTACGGTTCTCAGGCGCATGCCGGCCACCGTAGGGCGGGACGGTGTCCGCGGGGAGACCGCCTCGTGAAGCCTCGGTCGTGCGCCGGCTGTCGGGTCAGCCCCGCGGCGGCACCGGGACGAGCGCCTCGTGCGGCCGGCCGGTCGGGGTGAACCGGGCGGCGGCGGCCGGCACGAGGTCCTTGTGGACGGCCTTGGCGACGTTCTGGATGGTGGTCACGCCGTAGTCCATCGTGCTGTTGTCCTGCGTCAGCACGCTGATCATGTAGTCGTGGCCGGCCCCGTTGAAGGTGCCCAGGCTGTGCACCCGCCAGCCGTGCGCGGAGCGCTGCAGCCAGCCGTTCTTGACGTGCACCGCGACCGAGGACGGCGCACCCGCCGGGGTGCCCCAGCGCTGGTCCGAGACGACCTGGCCCATCAGCTTCAGGATGTAGGCACGGGAGTTGTCGCTCAGCACGCTGTTCTTGGCGGTGACGAGCTTCAGCAGCTTCTGCTCGTCGGTGACGTTCTCCTGGGTCAGACCCCAGAAGCCCTCCGCGTCCGGCACGGTCTTCGTCATCCCGGCGGCGGACAGGAAGCCCTTGATCTTCGCCATGCCCAGCTGCTTCCACAGCTTGCTGGTCGCGTCGTTGTCCGACTGGGTGATCATGGCCGTGGCGAGGTCGGCCTCGGTGTCGGTCAGGTACCGGCCGGTCTTCTTCGCGTCCCACAGCAGCGTGGCGAGCACGGTGACCTTGACGGTGCTGGCCGAGTCGAAGGCGGTGGCGGCGTTCAGCGTGCAGGTGGTGTCGGTGGAGCGGTCGTACAGGCCGACGGCGACGGTGCCGGTGCGGCCCGCGAGCGCCGCGGTGATGTCCTTCTTCAGCTTGTCGGCGAGGCCCGCCTTGGCGGACGTGCAGCTGACGGCGGGCGCGGGTGCCGCCGCGGCCGGGGTGGCCGCCGTGACGGCGGGTACGAGCAGCGCGGCGCCGACGGCGACGGCGAGCGCGCCGGACCGGCCGGATATCCGGTGAGGCGTCGACCGGTCGGTGGTCAGCCGATGGTTCATGAAGTGGTTCCCCCTCGAACGTCGTACGGGCGTCTCGACGTGCCTTGTTGTGCACATGCTCACAGAGTCGGGCCGGCGGATTCACACCGGCCCCCGGCGCCGCCGGTGTGCGCTCGTGCGCCCCGCCGCGCCTCTTTCGCGACCGCGGGCGGTCCGGCGAGGCTCTGCGCCACGGTCTCCGTCCCGTCGCGGGCCGGGGCACATCCAGGGAGGGGAAGACGATGGGAACCTCAACCGGCAGACGTCGCGCCGCGATCGGGGCCCTGCTCGCCCTAGCGGCGGGGCTCGGCACGGTCGCGGCCACCGCGTCCCCGGCGGCGGCGGCCACCGGGGACGTACTGATCATCCAGAAGGGCAGCACGGGCAACTTGGTGACCCTGCAGACCTTCCTGTTCGTCCCCGGCATCACCGAGCAGAGCGACGGTGTCCAGGCCGGGGCCGCCCAGTTCGCGGTCACCAACCTCACGGACCAGACCCTCACCCTGACGGAGAAGACCCCGGCGGGCGCGGTCGTCCACAGCGACAGCATCGCCGCCGGCAGGTCCGGCACCTTCGCCGTGACCGGCGGCGACACCGTCGCGCTCACGGTGCCGGCCGGCTAGCAGGTCCCGTACGGGGGCACGGGCACCGCCGTGCCCCCGCTCGCCCCGGGTCAGCCCTGCGGCGGCACCGGGACGAGCGCCTCGCTGGGCTTGCTCGTCGGGGTGAAGAGCTTGGTGGCGGGATTGGCCGGCACGAGGTCCTTGTGGACGGCCTTGGCGACGTTCTGGATCGTGGTCACGCCGTAGCCCATGGTGCTGTTGTCCTGCGTCAGCACGCTGATCATGTAGTCGTGGCCGGCCCCGTTGAAGGTGCCCAGGCTGTGCACCCGCCAGCCGTGCGTCGAGCGCTGCAGCCAGCCGTTCTTGACGTGCACCGCGACCGAGGACGGCGCACCCGCCGGGGTGCCCCAGCGCTGGTCGGCGACGACCTGGCCCATCAGCTTCAGGATGTAGGCGCGCGAGTTGTCGCTCAGCACGCTGTTCTTGGCGGTGACGAGCTTCAGCAGCTTCTGCTCGTCGGTGACGTTCTCCTGGGTCAGGCCCCAGTAGCCGCCCGTGCCCGGCACGGTCTTCGTCATCCCGGCGGCGGACAGGAAGCCCTTGATCTTCGTCATGCCCAGCTGCTTCCACAGCTTGCTGGTCGCGGTGTTGTCGGACTTGGTGATCATGGCCTTGGTGAGCGACTGCTCGGTGCTCGTCAGGAGCCGGTTGTGCTTCTTGGCGTCCCACAGCAGCGTGGCGAGCACGGTGACCTTGACGGTGCTGGCCGAGTCGTAGGCGCTGGTGGCCCGCAGGGTGCAGGTCGTCTTGGTGGAGCGGTCGTACAGGCCGACGGCGACGGTGCCCTTGCGGTTCGCCAGGGCTGCCGTGATGTCCTTCTTCAGCTTGTCGGCCAGGCCCGCCTTGGCCGACGTACAGGTCACGGCGGGCGCCGCCGCCGCGGCCGGAGTGGCGGCGGTGACAGCGGGTACGAGCAGCGCGGCACTGACGGCGACCGCGACCGCACCGGCCCGGCCGGATATCCGGTAAGTCATGAAAAGTTCCCCTTGAACGTCGAACGGGCGTCCCCCTGAACGCCGTTGAGCGCACCCGTGCGCTGTCACAGAGGACACGCCAGGACGGCAGAAAGTTGCACGGGTGTTCGGGGAGCGGGGTCCGGGGCGGGGTCCGCGGCGGCGATCCGCCCGGCCGGGGTCCTCAGGCAGACACCCCTCACCCGGCGTTCCGGCCGGTCGCGGCATCCAGCGGCGCGACGGCGGGATCACCGCCGGCCCCGCCCCGCTCGGCACAGCCGTGAACACGCCGGCCCTCCCCCGCGCATGACGACTCGTACGGCCCGGCCAGGACCGCATGAGCATGATCACCACGGAGGGCGCCTCCGGGGTGGGACAGCTCCCTCAGACAGGCGCCGGGCGCACGGTCCAGGGGGGCGTTCTCCACCCGCTCAGCAGCGAAGGGTCTGGGCCGCGAGCGGCCCTAATGGCCGAGATGTGTCGCCGCGAACATCCGCAGCACCGCCGGCAGGACGACCACCGACGGGCCGGGGGTCGACAGTGCCTTCGCCAGGTCGGACTCCAGGGTCTGTGCCGTCGTACGGACGCCGGGGACCCCGAAGGACTCGGCGAGCGCCACGTAGTCCGGGCGGGTCAGTTCGGTCGCCGTGGCCTGGCCGAAGGCGTCCGTCATGTACTCGCGGAGGATGCCGTAGCCGCCGTCGTCGACGATCAGCCAGGTGACCGGGAGGCCGTACTGGCGGGCCGTGGCCAGTTCGGCGATCGAGTAGAGGGCGCCGCCGTCGCCGGAGACCGCCAGCACGGGGCGGGTCGGGTCGGCCGCCGCCGCGCCGAGCGCCGCGGGGAAGCCGTAGCCGAGGCCGCCGGCGCCCTGGGCCGAGTGCATCAGGTTGGTGCCGCGCGGGTCGAAGGCCGACCACGCCCAGTACGCCAGGATCGTCATGTCCCAGAAGGACGGGGAGTCGGCGGGCAGGGCCCGGCGGACGGACGCCAGCACGTCCTGCTCCAGGGTGAGTTCCTGGGACGCGATGCGGCGGGCGACCTTCGCGAGCAGCTCCCGCACCCGCTCGGGCGCGGACTCGTCGGTGCGGTCCTCCACCGTCTCCAGCAGGGCCTGGAGGGCCAGGCGGGCGTCCGCGTGGATGCCGAGGGCCGGGTGGTTGGACTCCAGCTTGCCGGGGTCCGCCTCGATCTGGACGACCCGGCCGCGCGGCTTGAACGTGTGGTAGTTGGAGGAGAGTTCGCCGAGGCCCGAGCCGACGACCAGGAGGACGTCGGCGTCCTCCAGGAAGTCCGTGGTGTGGCGGTCCTCCAGCCAGGACCGCATCGACAGCGGGTGCTCCCAGGGGAAGGCGCCCTTGCCGCCGAAGGTCGTGACGACGGGGGCGTCCAGCTTCTCGGCCAGCTGCCGCAGCTTGCCGGAGGCGTCCGCGCGTACGACACCGCCGCCCGCGATGATCGCGGGGCGGGACGCGTTCGACAGCAGGTCCGCCGCCAGCGCCGTCAGTTCGGGGCGCGGGACCACGTCCTCGGGGGTCGCGTCCATCGCCGTCACCACCGGCAGATCGGCCTCGGCGAGGAGGACGTCCTGCGGGATCTCCACCCACACCGGGCCGTGCGGGGCCGTCAGCGCCGACTTCCAGGCCGCCGCGATCGCGGACGGGATCTGGGACCGGGTGCGGACCGTGTGGACCGACTTGACGACGCCGCGGAACGAGGCCGCCTGGTCGGGGAGTTCGTGGAGGTAGCCGTGCCGGCCGCCGCCGAGGCCGGCCGTGGGGATCTGGCTGCTGATCGCCAGGACGGGGGCGGAGGCCGCCGCCGCCTCCTGGAGGGCCGCGAGCGAGGTCAGGGCGCCGGGGCCGGTCGACAGCAGCAGCGGGGCCGCCTCGCCGGTGATCCGGCCGTACGCGTCGGCGGCGAAGCCCGCGTTGTTCTCCACCCGCAGGCCGATGTAGCGCAGGGAGGAGCGGCGCAGGGCGTCGAACATGCCGAGCGCGTGCTGGCCGGGCAGGCCGAAGACCGTGGTCGCGCCGAGACCGGCCAGGGTCTCCACGACCAGGTCTCCGCCGTTGCGGCCGGGGGGCGGGTTCAGCGCGGCCTCCGTCTGCGCGGCGGTCGGGCGGAGTACCAGGTCGTGGTCGTGAGTCACTGCTCTCGGTCCCCTAGGGAGAGTTAGGCGTTGCGGGCCGCCGCGATCTGGCGGCTCATGATGGTGGTCAGTTCGTAGGCCGTGTGGGAGGCCGCGACCGAGGTGATCTCGGCGTGGTCGTACGCCGGGGCGACCTCGACGACGTCGGCCGACACCAGGTTGCAGGAGGCGAGCCCGCGCAGGATCTCCAGGAGTTCGCGGGAGGTCATGCCGCCGGCCTCGGGGGTGCCGGTGCCGGGCGCGTGGGCCGGGTCGAGGCAGTCGATGTCGATGGAGATGTACAGCGGGCGGTCGCCGATGCGCTGGCGCAGCTGGTCGGCGACCTCGTCGGCGCCGCGGCGGTAGATGTCCGCCGAGGTGACGATGCCGAAGCCCATCTTCTCGTCGTCGGTGAGGTCCTGCTTGCCGTAGAGCGGGCCCCGGGTGCCGACGTGGGAGAGCGCCTCGGTGTCGAGGATGCCCTCCTCCACCGCGCGGCGGAACGGGGTGCCGTGGGTGTACTCGGCGCCGAAGTAGGTGTCCCAGGTGTCCAGGTGGGCGTCGAAGTGCAGCAGGGCCACCGGGCCGTGCTTCTTCGCGACCGAGCGCAGCAGCGGCAGGGCGATGGTGTGGTCGCCGCCCAGGGTCATCAGGCGGGCGCCGGTGCCGAGCAGCTCGTCCGCCGCCGCCTCGATGGTGTCCACGGCCTCGTTGATGTTGAACGGGTTCACGGCGATGTCGCCGCCGTCCGCGACCTGCGCGAGGGCGAACGGGGAGGCGTCCTGCGCGGGGTTGTAGGGGCGCAGCAGCCGGGACGCCTCGCGGATGGCGTTGCCGCCGAAGCGGGCGCCCGGCCGGTACGAGACGCCGGAGTCGAACGGCACGCCCACCACGGCGACATCGGCGGTGCCGACCTCGTCGAGGCGGGGCAGCCGGGCGAACGTGGCGGGGCCGGCGTACCGCGGGATGCGGGAGGAGTCGACGGGGCCGCGGGGCGTCTCGTTGCCGCTCATGGTGAAATGCCTTCTTTCCTGCGCTTCGCCGCGCATGTACAGCTATCCATACGACTCTACTGGTGAGCCGGGACCGTTTCGGACACGAGTTCGGGGCTACGTCCGGCGAGGCGCTCGCGCCAGGTGGCGAGGACCGCCGCGTCGGTGGGCCTCGTCGCCAGGGAGACGGCGAGGTAGGCCGCGAGGGAGGCCAGCAGGCCGTAGTAGACGGGCTCGTTGGCGAGGATGCCGTAGCCGGCCATCAGGCCGATCACGGAGAGGCCGCCGACGGTGACGGCCGCCAGCGCGCCCTGCACGGTGCCGCGCCTCCACAGCAGGCCGCCGAGGATCGGGACGAGCAGGCCGCCGACGAGGAGGTTGTAGGCGACCGTCAGGGCCTCGACGACGTTGTTCAGGGCGATCGCGGTGCCGATCACCCCGACGCCCATGACCAGGATGAAGGCGCGGTTGCCCTTGACCTCGTCGTGCTCGGCGGCGTCCGGGCGCACCATCCCGCGCAGCCGGGACCAGATGTCGTTGTTGGCGACGGTGGCGCAGGCGATCAGGGCGCCGGAGGAGGTGGACATCACGGCCGCGAGGGCGGCGGCCAGCACCAGGCCGCGCACGCCGACGGGCAGTTCGTCCTTGACGATGGTCGCGAAGGCGTCGTCGGGGCTGCCCAGCTCGGGGTAGAGCACCTTGGCGGCCGTACCGATCACCGCGCCGGCCAGGGCGTAGACCAGGCAGTAGGTTCCGGCCACCGTGCCGCCCCACCTGGCCGTCCGGTCGCTGCGAGCCGTGAACACGCGCTGCCAGATGTCCTGGCCGATCAGCATGCCGAACGTGTAGATCAGGACATAGGTGAAGATCGTCTCGCCGCCGATGCCCAGCGGGTCGAAGTACTCGGTGGGCAGCTTGGCCTTCATCTCGGCGAAGCCGCCCGCCTTGACCACCGCGATGGGCAGGAGCAGGAGCAGCACGCCGATCGTCTTGACCACGAACTGCACCATGTCGGTGAGCGTGATGGACCACATGCCGCCGAGGGTGGAGTACGCGACGACGATCGAGCCGCCGATGACGATCGCGACGGTGCGGTTCACGTCGAAGAGCACGTCGAAGATCGTGGCGTAGGCGATGGTGGAGGTCACCGCGAGCATGAGGGTGTACGCCCACATGACCACGCCCGAGATCACCCCGGCCCGGCCGCCGTAGCGCAGGTCGAGCATCTCGGAGACGGTGTAGACCTTCAGCCGGGCGATGCGCGCGGAGAAGAAGACCGAGAGGGCCAGCAGGCCGAGGCCGATGGTGAAGACCATCCAGGCGCCGGAGAGGCCGTACTGGTAGCCGAGGCCCACCCCGCCGATGGTGGACGCGCCGCCGAGGACGATCGCCGCCATGGTGCCGGAGTACATGGCGGGCCCGAGACGGCGGCCCGCCACCAGGAACTCGCTCTTCGACTTGGCGCGGCGCATGCCCCACCAGCCCATGGCCAGCATGCCGGCCAGATAGAGGACGATCACTGTGTAGTCGACG
The DNA here is from genome assembly GCF_043079545.1 of Streptomyces sp. NPDC015171. Taxonomy (NCBI): domain Bacteria; kingdom Bacillati; phylum Actinomycetota; class Actinomycetes; order Kitasatosporales; family Streptomycetaceae; genus Streptomyces; species Streptomyces sp. NPDC015171. Next base: position 246,633 of record NZ_JBIBUO010000011.1, on the reverse strand, counting down.
GCCATGGGCCCTCCTTCGCGCACTGTCGGTGGCGTGTCGTGCGGTTGCCTGGGGGTGCCGTGCGAACGGCGGCGCCGGCAGCCGATCGCGGGGACATCCGCCCGTACCCGCCGCTGCCGTGCTCACTTGACAGTAGGTGGCCGGAAAGCGACTGCGAAGTGTACGTTTCATCCACAGGAACAGGGCGGGATGGAGGAATCGCACATCATGCCCGAGACGATCACCCCAGCGGTCCCACCGACCCCACCGGTCACGCTCCAGGCGCTGCTGGCCCGGGAGGACCTCGCCCTGCGGCAGATCGCCGGACCGGCGGACCCGGGGATCGTGATCCACTGGGCGCACACCTCGGAGATGGCCGACCCGTACCCGTATCTGCTGGGCGGCGAGCTGCTGCTGTCCGCCGGGGTGCACATCCCGGAGGCCGTGCGTTCCGGCGGGGACGCCCCCGGTCACGGGGACCCGGCGCCGGGGGACTACTTCGACGCCTACGTGTCCCGGATCGTGGCCGCCGGCGGCACGGCCCTCGGCTTCGGTCTGGCCCCGGTGCACGACACGGTCCCGCGCGCCCTGGTGGCCGCCTGCGACCGGCACGGCCTGCCGCTGCTGGAGGTACCGCCGCAGACCACGTTCTCCGCCGTGGCCCGCGCGGTCTGGCAGCTGATGGCACAGGCCCGGCTGGCCGAGCTGCGCCGGGTCACGGAGGCCCAGCAGAGCCTCGCGGCCGCCGCCTCGCGGCCGGATCCGGTCCCCTCGGTGCTGCGCCAGCTGGCCCAGCGCCTGGGCGGCCGGGCGGTGCTGTACGGGCCGGACGGCACGGAGATCGCGGGGGCGGGCCGGGCGGCACCGGAGGGCGTGCGGGCGGCCCTGACCGAGCTGGCGGCGGTGGTCAGGCCGCCCGCCAGAACACCGCAGGACCCGGCCGCCCGCCCGTCCCCGGGGTCCGGCCCGGCACCGGCGGCTCCCGCGGGCCGGCCGCAGCCCGCCTCCGCAACCGACACCCACGGGGCCGCCCAGCTCGCCGTCTACGCGCTCGGGGCCGGCGAGGGATTCGTGCTCGGTGTGGCCACACCCCGGCGCGAGCCCGGTGACCACACCATCGCCTCCGTCGCCGCCGTCCTGCTGGCCCTGCTGACCGGTGAGCACCAGAGCGGGGCCGGCGCCGCCCGGTCCTCCGCGCTGGTCCGGCTGCTGCTGGGCGCCCCGGCCGAGGAGGTGGCCCCGCTGCTCGGCGCCGGGCAGTGGCTCGTCGCGCACGCGCGGCCGGACGGCCAGGCCCCGGACGCGGTCGCCGCCTCGGCGCTCGGTGCCGCGCTGGGTTCGCCGCTGGTCGACCTCGACCGTGACGTCGTACGGGTGCTGGTCCCGGCGGACCGGGAGCCGGAAGCGCAGCCCGGCTGGACGCTCGGGGTCAGCGCCCCGGCCGGCCCGCGGGACTGGCCCGCCGCCGACACCCAGGCCGCCCGGGCCCTCGCCCGGGCCCGCGCCACCCGCACCCCGCTGCTGCGGCACGCCGTCCGGCCGGCGCTGGCGGACCTGGTGCCGCCGGCGGACGCCGAGACGCACGCCCGCACGCTGCTCGAACCCCTCGCGGGACAGGCCGCGCTCGCCGAGACCCTGCACAGCTGGCTGTCGCTGCACGGCAGTTGGGACCGTACGGCGGTGGCGCTCGGTGTGCACCGCAACACCGTGCGGCAGCGGATCGCCCGCTGCGCCGCCCTGTTGGGCACCGACCTGGACGACCCGGACGTGCGCATGGAGCTGTGGTTCGCGCTGCGCAGGGGCTGACGGCGGGGGTGAGTGACACCCGTCCCAGCGGGCGATATGCCGACGACGGGCGCGGCGCACTGCCCCACAATGGGAGGCATGCCGATATCCGGGACACCCAGCCGCGCCCAGCTCGTCGACCACCTGGTACGCACCCGTATCGCGGGGGACGTCGCCACCCCCCGCGAGAACAACCTCTCCCACTACCGTCAGCTCGCCAACGGGGTGCGCAACTTCTGGTTCGGCCTGGAACTGGGCGACCGCTGGACGGACGAGCAGGACGTGCTGGCGGTCATGGCCGAGCGGGTGGGTGTCAACGACGACCCGGAGTACCGGTACGGCCAGGACACCATCGACCCCGAGCTGACCGTGGACGCGCTGGACCGGCTGGCGACGCGGCTGCGCAAGGCGGCCGAAGGCCGCCAGCGGGTGCTGTTCGCGACCGGGCACCCGGGCGGCCTGCTGGACGTGCACCGCGCCACGGCCGCCGCGCTGCGCGGTGCCGGCTGCGAGATCCTCGTCATCCCGGAGGGACTGCAGACCGACGAGGGATACGTCATGCAGTTCGCCGACGTGGCCGTCCTCGAACACGGCGCCAGCCTCTGGCACACCCACTCCGGGGAGCCGATGCGGGCCATTCTCACGGGCCTTGAGCGCGAGGGGCGCCCGCTGCCCGATCTGGTGGTCGCCGACCACGGCTGGGCGGGATACGCGGGCCAGCACGGCGTGGACTCCGTCGGATACGCGGACTGCAACGACCCGGCGCTCTTCCTCGCCGAGTCCGAGGGCACCGTCCAGGTGGCCGTCCCGCTCGACGACCATGTGGTCAGCCCCCGCCACTACGACCTGATGACGGCGTATCTGCTGGCCGGGGCGGGCCTGGTCTGACGGCCCGGAAGACGTGATGTGCGGCCCCGCGAGCGGGGCCGCACATCTGTTCAGTTCTCGGTGGGGTCAGTGACCGCCACCTCCTCCGCCGCCACCGTGGCCGCCGCCACCGCCGCCGCCGTGACCGCCGCCACCGCCGCCGCCGTAGCCACCGCCGCCGCCGCCGTGGTCGCCGCCGCCGTAGCCGCCGCCACCGTGGTCGCCGCCGCCGTAGCCGCCGCCACCATGGTCGCCACCGCCGTAGCCGCCGTGGTCGCCGCCCCAGCCGTAGTCGTCGTCGTCATCGTCGCCCCACCCGCCGTGGCCGCCGTGGCCACTGCTGTAGGAGCTGTGGTTGTTGTAGTCCGAGGCAGAGGCGGTGCCGGCCGTGCCGAGCGCGACTCCGCCGGCCAGCAGCAGACCGGAGGCAGAGATCGCGACGAGACGCCTCGTGCGCTGTGATCGCATGGGATTACCTTCCATCTCCATCGTCTCTCGCGGCTCCCAGGTGGAACGCGAGGCGGATGGCCGTCGCCGCTGCAAGAAGGAAGATCGCGGCGCGGTCTTGAGGTGCCACCGCAGCCTGGTTGACGTGACGGCTGAGGTCTTCGGCGCCCGCACCGGCACCCGTACGTGGTCTCGCCACCGGATGCCGCGGCGGAGGTCCCGGAAACCGGGAGGCCGTGCGCCGGCCATGCCGTTCGCTGCGGCTTTCACTCAAAAAGCGTAGTACCGCTCGCGTCACTCGTCATCTTGAGCGGCACCCCCGTCACGGCCGCCTCGGAACGCGCACCACACCCTCCTGGATGACCGTGACGGCGAGGCGTCCGTCCTGGGTGTAGATACGGGCCTGGCCGAGGCCGCGGCCGCCGTGCGCGGACGGCGACTCCTGGTCGTACAGCAGCCATTCGTCGGCCCGGAAGGGCCGGTGGAACCACATGGCGTGGTCCAGGGAGGCCCCGACGACGTCGCCGACGGCCCAGCCGCCGCGCCCGTGCGCGAGCAGCACGGAGTCGAGCAGGGTCATGTCGGAGACGTAGGTGGCGAGGACGACATGGAGCAGGGGCGCGTCGAAGGCGCAGTCCAGCTTGCCGTTGGTGCGGAACCACACCTGGGAGTGCGGCTCGCGCTCCGCGCCGAAGCGCCCGTACGGCGGCTCGTCCACGTACCGCAGGTCGATCGCCTCGCGGGCCTCCAGGAACTTCTCGACGACCTCGGGGGCGAGGTGGTCGTAGCCGCGCAGCCGCTCCTGGGAGGTGGGCAGGGTCGCCGGGTCGGGCGCCGCGGGCATGGGCGCCTGGTGCTCCAGGCCCTCCTCGTACGTCTGGAAGGACGCCGAGAGGTGGAAGATCGGCTTGCCGTGCTGGACGGCGACCACCCGGCGGGTGGTGAAGGACCGGCCGTCGCGGATGCGGTCCACGGTGTAGACGATCGGGGCGCCCGGGTCGCCGGGGCGCAGGAAGTACGCGTGCAGGGAGTGGGCGGGGCGGTCGGCGGGGACCGTCCGGCCGGCGGCGACCAGCGCCTGCGCGGCGACCTGCCCGCCGAAGACGCGGGGGACGACGGCGGAGCGGGACTGGCCGCGGAAGATGTCCTCCTCGATCTGCTCGAGGTCGAGCAGATCGAGGAGGTCCTGGAGTGCCTGGCTCATGGCGTATAGGTGTACCGGCCGGTGCGGGCGCGGACCTTACAGACCCATGTCCTTGGCGATGATCGACTTCATGATCTCGCTGGTGCCGCCGTAGATGCGGTTGACGCGGTTGTCCGCGTACAGGCGGGCGATCGGGTACTCGTTCATGTAGCCGTAGCCGCCGTGCAGCTGGAGGCAGCGGTCGATGACGCGGTGCGCGACCTCGGTGCAGAAGAGCTTCGCGGAGGCGGCCTCGGCGGGCGTCAGCTCACCGGCGTCCAGGGCCTCCGTGGCGCGGTCGGCGACCGCCTCGGCGGCGTCCACCTCGGCCTGGCAGGCGGCCAGCTCGAACTTGGTGTTCTGGAAGTGGGCGACCGGCTTGCCGAAGACGGTGCGCTCCTGCACGTACTGCTTGGCGAACCGGACGGCGGCCTTGGCCTGCGCGTAGGCGCCGAAGGCGATGCCCCAGCGCTCGGAGGCCAGGTTGTGGCCGAGGTAGTAGAAGCCCTTGTTCTCCTCGCCGAGCAGGTCCTCGACCGGGACCTTGACGTCGACGAAGGCCAGCTCGGCGGTGTCGGAGGTCTTCAGGCCGAGCTTGTCCAGCTTGCGGCCGACGGAGTAGCCCGCGGACTTGGTGTCCACGGCGAACAGCGAGATGCCGTGGCGGCGGTCCTCGGCGGTGGGCGCCGAGGTGCGGGCGCACACGATCACGCGGTCGGCGTGCACGCCGCCGGTGATGAAGGTCTTGGCGCCGTTGAGGACGTAGTGCGTGCCGTCCTCGGAGAGCTTGGCGGTGGACTTCATGCCCGCGAGGTCGGAGCCGGTGCCCGGCTCCGTCATCGCGATGGCCCACATCTCCTCGCCGGTGACGAACTTCGGCAGGTAGCGCTTCTTCTGCTCGTCGGTGGCGAGCATCTTGATGTACGGCAGGGCGAGCAGCACGTGCACGCCGGAGCCGCCGAACTGGACGCCCGCGCGGGCGGTCTCCTCGTAGAGGACGGCCTCGAACTTGTGGCTGTCCAGGCCCGCGCCGCCGAACTCCTCCGGGACGTTGATGCCGAAGATGCCCAGCTCGCCGAGCTTGTAGTAGAAGTCGCGCGGCGCCTGGCCGGCGGCGAACCACTCGTCGTACACCGGCACGACCTCGGCCTCGATGAAGGCGCGAAGGGTCTCCCGGAACGCCTCGTGATCCTCGTTGAACACCGTACGGCGCACGCCGCCACCTCCACGTACCTCGGCATGTCTAAGCGCTTGCTCAGAGTCGAAGATACCGGTGAGTACGGTACTGCGTCCAGGGTGAGCTACCCCACCCCGTCCCCTGCCCTCCGGCGGCCGGTGTACGCGCCCGCCCCGGCTCAGCCCTCGGCGGCGCCGGCCGCCGCGAAGGCGCCCCGCGCCATCCGGTGCAGCAGGACCGCCGTCGTGCCGCGGCCGGGGAGGGTGCCGGCGCGGCCGAGGTGCGGGGTGGAGTTGAGCAGGCCGAAGACCGAGTGGACGGCCGAGCGGGCGGCCGGTTCGGTCAGCCCCGGGTACACCGCGCGGACCACCTCGACCCACAGCTCCACGTACTGCCGCTGCAGCTGCCGCACCAGCTTGCGGTCGCTGTCGCGCAGCCGGTCGAGCTCGCGGTCGTGCAGGGTGATCAGCGGGCGGTCGTCAAGGGCGAAGTCGATGTGGCCCTCGATGAGCGAGTCCAGGATCCGGGCCGCGGGCACCCCGTCGGCCTCCGCGAGCCGCCGCCGCGCCCCGGTGAGCAGCTGTCCGCTGATGCCGACCAGCAGCTCGGCGAGCATCGCGTCCTTGCCCGGGAAGTGCCGGTACAGACCGGGCCCGCTGATGCCGACCGCCGCGCCTATCTCGTCCACGCCCACACCGTGGAAGCCGCGCTCGGCGAAGAGCCGGGCGGCCTCCTTCAGGATCTGCTCGCGGCGGGTGGCGGCGTCGGTTCTGCTGACCATGCAGACAATTCTAGACAGCGCGGTTAGCGGTCGTTAACCTGAAGGAAATGGTTAACGCTCATTAACCGGTTCGATCACCGGGCGAGGGGACCGCAGGATGCAGGAGGCACCGGAGCTTCACAGCGCGGCTGATCCCGCGTCGGAGGCCTGGCGGGCCAATGAACAGGCCCATCTCGGGCTCGTGGAGGAGCTGCGCGGCAAGCTGGCCGCCGCCGCCCTCGGCGGGGGCGAGCGGGCACGGGCCCGGCACACCGCGCGCGGCAAGCTGCTGCCGAGGGAGCGGGTGGACACCCTGCTCGACCCGGGCTCGCCGTTCCTGGAGCTGGCTCCGCTGGCGGCCGAGGGGATGTACGAGGGGCAGGCCCCGGCGGCCGGCGTCATCGCCGGGATCGGCCGGGTCTCCGGCCGGGAGTGCGTGATCGTGGCGAACGACGCGACGGTCAAGGGCGGCACGTACTACCCGATGACGGTGAAGAAGCATCTGCGCGCCCAGGAGGTGGCGCTGGAGAATCGCCTGCCGTGCCTCTACCTGGTCGACTCGGGCGGCGCGTTCCTGCCGATGCAGGACGAGGTCTTCCCGGACCGGGACCACTTCGGCCGGATCTTCTACAACCAGGCCCGGATGTCCGGCGCGGGCGTTCCGCAGATCGCCGCCGTCCTCGGGTCCTGCACGGCCGGCGGGGCCTACGTCCCGGCCATGAGCGACGAGGCGGTCATCGTCCGCGGCCAGGGCACGATCTTCCTCGGCGGCCCGCCGCTGGTGAAGGCCGCCACCGGCGAGGTCGTCACGGCGGAGGAGCTGGGCGGCGGCGAGGTGCACTCCCGGGTCTCCGGCGTCACCGACCACCTCGCCGAGGACGACGCGCACGCCCTCAGGATCGTGCGGAACATCGTCGCCACGCTCCCCGGGCGCGGCCCGCTGCCGTGGTCGGTCGAGCCGGTCGAGGAGCCGAAGGCCGACCCGGCGGGGCTGTACGGGGCGGTGCCGGTGGACTCCCGCACCCCGTACGACGTGCGTGAGGTGATCGCCCGGACGGTGGACGGCTCGCGGTTCCAGGAGTTCAAGTCCGAGTACGGCCAGACGCTGGTCACGGGCTTCGCCCGGATCCACGGCCACCCGGTCGGGATCGTCGCCAACAACGGCATCCTGTTCTCCGAGTCCGCCCAGAAGGGCGCCCACTTCATCGAGCTGTGCGACCAGCGCGGCATCCCGCTGGTGTTCCTGCAGAACATCTCCGGCTTCATGGTCGGCAAGGACTACGAGGCGGGCGGCATCGCCAAGCACGGCGCCAAGATGGTCACGGCGGTGGCCTGCACGCGGGTGCCGAAGCTGACGGTGGTGGTCGGCGGTTCGTACGGCGCGGGCAACTACTCGATGTGCGGCCGGGCCTACTCCCCCCGCTTCCTGTGGATGTGGCCGAACGCCAAGATCTCGGTGATGGGCGGCGAGCAGGCCGCGTCCGTCCTCGCGACCGTCAAGCGCGACCAGCTGGAGTCCCGGGGCGAGGAGTGGCCCGCCGAGGACGAGGAGTCCTTCAAGGCGCCCGTCCGCGCGCAGTACGAGCGGCAGGGCAACGCCTACTACGCCACGGCCCGGCTCTGGGACGACGGCGTGATCGACCCGCTCGAGACCCGTCAGGTGCTCGGCCTCGCGCTGACCGCCTGCGCCAACGCGCCCCTGGGAGATCCCCAGTTCGGCGTCTTCCGGATGTGAGGAGGGGAACCGTGTTCGACACAGTGCTGGTGGCCAACCGGGGCGAGATCGCCGTACGCGTCATCCGTACGCTCCGCTCGCTGGGCGTGCGCTCGGTGGCGGTCTTCTCCGACGCCGACGCGGACGCGCGGCATGTCCGGGAGGCCGACACGGCGGTCCGGATCGGCCCGGCGCCGGCCGCCGAGAGCTATCTGTCGGCGGAGCGGCTGCTCGAAGCCGCCGCCCGCACCGGCGCCCAGGCCGTCCACCCCGGGTACGGCTTCCTCGCGGAGAACGCGGGCTTCGCGCGCGCGTGCGAGGAGGCGGGGCTGGTCTTCATCGGCCCGCCGGCGGACGCGATCGCGCTCATGGGCGACAAGATCCGCGCCAAGGAGACGGTGCAGGCGGCCGGAGTGCCGGTGGTGCCGGGCTCCAGCGGCAGCGGGCTCTCCGACGCCCGGCTGGCCGAGGCCGCCCGCGAGATCGGCACCCCCGTCCTGCTCAAGCCCTCCGCCGGCGGCGGCGGCAAGGGCATGCGCCTGGTGCGGGACATGAGCGCGCTGGAGGAGGAGATCGCCGCCGCCCGCCGCGAGGCCCGCGCCTCCTTCGGCGACGACACGCTGCTGGTGGAGCGGTGGATCGACCGCCCCCGGCACATCGAGATCCAGGTGCTGGCCGACGGCCACGGGGGCGTCGTCCACCTCGGCGAGCGCGAGTGCTCGCTCCAGCGGCGCCACCAGAAGATCATCGAGGAGGCGCCGAGCGTGCTCCTCGACGAGAAGACCCGGGCGGCGATGGGCGAGGCGGCCGTGCAGGCGGCCCGCTCGTGCGGGTACCGGGGCGCGGGCACGGTGGAGTTCATCGTGCCGGGCGGGGACCCGTCGTCGTACTTCTTCATGGAGATGAACACCCGTCTCCAGGTGGAGCACCCGGTCACGGAACTGGTCACCGGGCTCGACCTGGTGGAGTGGCAGCTGCGGGTGGCGGCCGGGGAGCGGCTGGGCTTCGCCCAGGAGGACGTCCGGCTCACCGGGCACGCGGTGGAGGCGCGGATCTGCGCCGAGGACCCGGCGCGCGGTTTCCTGCCGTCCGGCGGCACGGTGCTGCTGCTGGACGAGCCGCGGGGCGAGGGCCTGCGCACCGACTCCGGGCTCAGCGAGGGCACCGAGGTGGGCAGCCTGTACGACCCGATGCTGTCCAAGGTGATCGCCTACGGCCCCGACCGGGAGACGGCGCTGCGCAGGCTCCGCGCGGCCCTCGCGGACACCGTCACGCTGGGCGTGCAGACCAACGCGGGCTTCCTGCGCCGGCTGCTGGCCCATCCGGCGGTGGTGGCGGGCGAGCTGGACACCGGGCTGGTGGAGCGGGTGGTGGACGAGCTGGTCCCCACGGACGTACCGGAGGAGGTGTACGAGGCGGCGGCGGCCGTGCGGCAGGAGGCGCTGCGGCCCCGGGGCGACGGCTGGACCGACCCCTTCTCGGTGCCGAGCGGCTGGCGGCTGGGCGGGGCCCCGAAGCGTGTCGCCTTCGACCTGCGGGTGGCCGATCCGGTGCGGTACACCCCGCGCGGCACGCACACCGTGACCGAGGACCGCGTCCAGGTCACCCTCGACGGCGTCCGGCACTCCTTCCGCCGGGCGGCCGACTGGATCGGCCGGGACGGCGACGCCTGGCACGTCCGGGACCACGACCCGGTCGCCGCCTCCCTCACCGGGGCGGCGCACGCGGGCGCCGACTCGCTGACCGCGCCCATGCCCGGCACGGTGACGGTGGTGAAGGTGGCCGTCGGCGACGAGGTGAGCGCGGGGCAGAGCCTCCTGGTGGTCGAGGCGATGAAGATGGAGCACGTCATCTCCGCCCCGCACGCCGGCACGGTCGCCGAACTGGACGTGACCCCGGGCAGCACGGTCGCCATGGACCAGGTGCTCGCCGTCATCGCCCCCAAGGAGGAGGCGCAGTGAGCGACGAGGCGCTGCCCATGGTCGTACCGGCCCAGGACCTGCCCGAGCGGGTGCGGATCCACGAGGTCGGGGCGCGCGACGGGCTGCAGAACGAGAAGACGGCCGTGCCGACCCGGGTGAAGGCGGAGTTCATCCGCCGGCTGGCCGACGCGGGCCTGACGACGATCGAGGCGACGAGCTTCGTGCACCCGAAGTGGGTGCCCCAGCTGGCCGACGCCGAGCAGCTGTTCCCGCTCGTCGGCGGCCTCGGCGTCGACCTGCCCGTGCTGGTCCCCAACCAGCGCGGCCTGGACCGGGCGATGGCCCTCGGCGCCGAGCGGGTCGCCGTCTTCGCCAGCGCCACCGAGTCCTTCGCGAAGGCCAACCTCAACCGCACCCTGGACGAGTCGCTGGCCGTGTTCGAGCCGGTGGTGCGGCGCGCGAAGGCCGCGGACGTGCATGTGCGCGGCTATGTGTCGATGTGCTTCGGCGACCCGTGGGAGGGCGCGGTGCCCCTGCACCAGGTGGCCCGCGTCTGCACGGCGCTGCGGGACATGGGCTGCGACGAGCTGAGCCTCGGCGACACCATCGGGGTGGCCACCCCGGGCCATGTCCTCGAACTGCTCGCCCTGCTGAACGAGGAGGGCGTGCCGACGAACACGATCGGCGTGCACTTCCACGACACCTACGGCCAGGCGCTCGCCAACACCTACGCGGCCCTCGAACACGGTGTGACGACGATCGACGCGTCCGCCGGCGGCCTCGGCGGCTGCCCGTACGCGAAGTCCGCCACCGGCAACCTCGCCACCGAAGACCTCGTCTGGATGCTGCACGGGCTCGGCATCGAGACGGGGGTCGACCTCGGCCGTCTGACCGCCACCAGTGTGTGGATGGCCGAACAGCTGGGCCGGCCCAGCCCGTCCCGTACCGTCCGCGCTCTCTCCCACAAGGACCAGTGATCAGCATGGACCACCGTCTCAGCCCCGAGCTGGAGGAACTCCGCCGTACGGTGGAGGAGTTCGCGCACGATGTCGTGGCGCCGAAGATCGGCGACTTCTACGAGCGGCACGAGTTCCCGTACGAGATCGTCCGCGAGATGGGCCGCATGGGCCTGTTCGGGCTGCCCTTCCCGGAGGAGTACGGCGGCATGGGCGGGGACTACCTGGCCCTGGGCATCGCCCTGGAGGAACTGGCCCGGGTGGACTCCTCCGTGGCCATCACCCTGGAGGCCGGTGTCTCGCTCGGAGCGATGCCGGTCCATCTCTTCGGCACCGACGAGCAGAAGCGCGAGTGGCTCCCCCGGCTGTGCTCGGGCGAGATGCTGGGCGCGTTCGGCCTGACCGAGCCGGACGGCGGCAGCGACGCCGGGGCGACGCGCACGACGGCGCGTCTGGACCCGGACACGGACGAGTGGGTGATCAACGGCACGAAGTGCTTCATCACCAACTCGGGCACGGACATCACGGGCCTGGTGACGGTCACGGCGGTCACCGGCCGGGGGCCGGACGGCAAGCCGCGGATCTCCGCGATCATCGTCCCCGCCGGCACCCCCGGCTTCACGGTCGCCGCCCCCTACTCCAAGGTCGGCTGGAACGCCTCGGACACCCGCGAACTCTCCTTCCAGGACGTCCGGGTGCCCGCCGCCAACCTGCTCGGCGCCGAGGGCCGCGGCTACGCCCAGTTCCTGCGCATCCTGGACGAGGGCCGCGTCGCCATCGCCGCCCTCGCCACCGGTCTGGCGCAGGGCTGTGTGGACGAGTCGGTGAAGTACGCCAAGGAACGCCACGCGTTCGGCCGGCCCATCGGCGCCAACCAGGCCATCCAGTTCAAGATCGCCGACATGGAGATGAAGGCCCACACGGCCCGCCTCGCCTGGCGTGACGCGGCCTCGCGGCTGGTGGCGGGCGAGCCGTTCAAGAAGGAGGCGGCGCTGGCCAAGCTCTACTCCTCCACGGTCGCCGTCGACAACGCCCGTGACGCCACGCAGGTGCACGGCGGCTACGGCTTCATGAACGAGTACCCGGTGGCCCGCATGTGGCGCGACTCCAAGATCCTGGAGATCGGCGAGGGCACGAGCGAGGTGCAGCGGATGCTGATCGCCCGGGAGCTGGGCCTGGTGAGCTGAGGCGGTCAACTCCGAACGGGGCGTCGGCGGTCCGCGGGACGGGTCACGGGCGCCCGACGGGCACCACCCTCTGGGACAACAGCTGAGGTTAGGCTAACCTACCCACGAACTTGTCCGGCGGGCGCCTCGCCCCGTTCGAAAGCAGTCATACCCATGTCCCATGCCCGTGCCACCCACCTCAATCGCCGCGGCCTCCTCGCCGCGGGCGGCGCCCTCGGACTCGGTGCCGCACTCGCTGCCTGCGGGGACGACAAGGGCAAAGACGGGGACTCCGGCAAGGCTGCCGGCAGCGGCAAGTCCGGCCCCTGGACCTTCAAGGACGACCGCGGCACGACCGTGAAGCTGGACAAGGTCCCCGCGAACATCGTCGCGTTCACGGGTGTCGGCGCCGCGCTGTACGACTACGGCGTCCAGGTGAAGGGCGTCTTCGGCCCCACCAAGACCACCGACGGCAAGGCCGACGTCCAGGCCGGCGACATGGACATCAGCAAGCTGACGGTCCTCGGCAACGCCTGGGGCCAGTTCAACATCGAGAAGTACGCCTCCCTCGCCCCGGACGTGCTCATCTCGACGCTGTTCGACGACGCCGGCACCCTCTGGTACGTCCCGGAGGAGTCGAAGAAGAAGATCGCGCAGCTGGCCCCCAGCGTCGGCGTCTCCGTCTACGACCGCCAGCTCACCCAGCCGCTCCAGCGCATGTGGGAGCTGGCCGAGTCGCTCGGCGCGAACATGAAGGCCGCCAAGGTCACCGACGCCAAGAAGCGCTTCGAGGACGCCGCCGCCCGGCTGCGCGCCGCCGCCAAGGCCAAGCCCGAGATCAAGGTGATGGCCGGTTCCGCGAGCGACCAGCTGTTCTACGTCTCCGGCACGAACCTCTCCATCGACCTGGAGTACTTCAAGTCCCTCGGCGTGAACTTCGTGGAGCCGCCGGAGAGCGCCAAGAAGCAGGGCGGCGGCTGGTACGAGTCGCTGAGCTGGGAGAACGTCGACAAGTACAAGGCCGACATCATCATGATGGACGACCGCACCTCGGCGATCCAGCCGGCCGCCATCACCAAGGCCACCTGGAAGAAGCTCCCCGCGGTCAAGGCCGGCCAGGTCGTCTCCCGTTCGCCGGAGCCGATCCTGTCCTACGACAAGTGCGTGCCGCTGCTCACGACCCTGGCCGAGGCCCTGGAGAAGGCCAAGAAGGTCAGCTAGGCAAGACCGCTCCGCCGCGCCCCCCAGCCCCCTGAAACAGGCTCAGGAGCCCCCGATGACGACGGCCGTAGCCGCCCCGTTCCGCTTCTTCTCCCTTCAGGTCGTACGGACGAGGCGGCTCGGCCCGTCTCTGGTCCGGGTGAGTTTCGCGGGACCCGATCTGCACGCCTTCCACTCGGACGGGCGCGACCAGTCCCTGTCGCTCTTCCTGCCGCACCCGGGGCAGGAGGAGCCCGCCGTCCCGCTGGAGCTGGGGGACGGCTGGTGGCAGGGCTGGCGGGAACTGCCGGACGACGTGCGGGCGGTGATGCGCTCGTACACCCTGCGCTCGCTGCGCCGGGACGCCCTGGGGCACACGGTGGAGATCGACATCGACTTCGCCCTGCACGGCATCGGGCACGGCACCGCTGCGGCGGGCCCGGCCTCCCGCTGGGCCGCGCGCGCCACCGCCGGCGACCGGGTGCTGCTGCTCGGCCCGGCCGTCGCCGACAACCGCGCGATCCGCTTCCGTCCGCCGGCGGACACCGATCTGGTCGTCCTGTGCGCCGACGAGACGGCGCTGCCCGCCGCGACCGCGATCCTGGAGTCCCTCCCCGCCGGCACCCGGGTCCGGGCCTGGTTCGAGGTGCCGCACGCCGGCGACATCCAGGACGTGCGCACGGCGGCGGACGCGGAGATCACCTGGCTCGTACGGCGCGACGGCTCCCCCATGGCCGTCGACGCCGTACGGGCCGCCCGGCTGCCGCAGGCCGCGCGCCCCTATGCGTGGCTCGCGGGCGAGTCCGGGCAAGTCAAGGCGCTGCGGCGGCACTTCGTCGGCGAACGCGGCGTGGACCGACGGTGTGTCACCTTCGTCGGCTACTGGCGGCAGGGCATGTCGGAAGAGCAGTTCCGCACCTCTGAGTGACCCCTCGAAGTGACGCCGGTCACGGGAAGGGTGTGCCCTGACCCACTGGAACTTAGGTTAGGCTTACCTAAGCTGATCCCCGCACGGACCGTCCCCTCGGAGGACCCCCACATGCGCTCGCACCTGCTCAATGGCCTCACAGCGGAGCACTACCGCCGCTCCGTGACCGAAGGAGTAGAGCGGGTGGCGGCCAAACTCGCCACCACCGACCGTCCGTTCACCGGTGTCACCGTGGACGACCTCGCCCCCCGCATCGACGCGATCGACCTCGACCGTCCGCTGGGCGACACCGGCGCCGTCCTGGACGAGCTGGAAGACGTCTACCTGAGGGACGCGGTCTACTTCCACCACCCCCGCTACCTCGCCCACCTCAACTGCCCGGTCGTCATCCCCGCCGTGCTCGGCGAGGCCGTGCTCTGCGCCGTCAACTCCTCGCTCGACACCTGGGACCAGTCGGCCGGCGGCACCCTCATAGAGCGCCGGCTCATCGACTGGACGGCCGAACGCATCGGCCTCGGCCCGGCCGCCGACGGCGTCTTCACCTCCGGCGGCAGCCAGTCCAACCTCCAGGCGCTGCTGCTGGCCCGCGAGGAGACCAAGACCGACGACCTGGCCCGACTGCGGATCTTCGCCTCCGACGTCAGCCACTTCAGCGTGAAGAAGTCGGCCAAACTGCTCGGCCTCGCGCCGGACGCCGTGGTCAGCGTCCCCGTCGACCACGACAAGCGGATGCAGACCGTCGCCCTCGCCCACGAGCTGGAGCGCTGCGCGAAGGAGGGCCTGGTCCCCATGGCCGTCGTCGCCACCGCGGGCACCACCGACTTCGGCTCCATAGACCCGCTGCCGGAGATCGCCGAACTCTGCGCCCAGTACGACGTCTGGATGCACGTGGACGCCGCCTACGGCTGCGGGCTGCTCGCCTCGCTGAAGTACCGGGACCGCGTCGACGGCATCGAGCGCGCCGACTCGGTCACCGTCGACTACCACAAGTCCTTCTTCCAGCCGGTCAGTTCCTCGGCCCTGCTGGTCCGGGACACCGCCGCGCTGCGGCACGCCACCTACCACGCCGAGTACCTCAACCCGCGCCGCATGGTGCAGGAGCGCATCCCCAACCAGGTGGACAAGTCGCTGCAGACCACCCGCCGCTTCGACGCCCTCAAACTGTGGATGACCCTGCGCACGATGGGCGCCGACGGCATCGGGCAGCTCTTCGACGAGGTCTGCGACCTGGCGCGGGAGGGCTGGAAGCAGCTGGCGGCCGACCCCCGCTACGAGGTCGTGGTCGAGCCCAGCCTGTCCACCCTCGTCTTCCGCTACGTCCCGGCGGCGGTCACCGACCCGGCCGAGACCGACCGGGCCAACCTGTACGCCCGCAAGGCCCTGTTCGCCTCCGGGGACGCCGTGGTCGCCGGCACCAAGGTGGCCGGCCGCCACTACCTGAAGTTCACCCTGCTCAACCCCGAGACCACGACGGCCGACATCGCCGCCGTCCTCGATCTGATCGCCGGCCATGCCGAGCAGTACCTGGGAGAGTCCCTTGACCGCGCGTCCTGAAGCCCAGCACGAGACCCACGACTTCGTGGGGATCGGGCTCGGCCCCTTCAACCTCGGCCTCGCCTGCCTGACCGAGCCGATCGCCGAACTCGACGGCGTCTTCCTGGAGTCCAAGCCGGACTTCGAGTGGCACGCCGGCATGTTCCTGGACGGCGCCCACCTCCAGACGCCGTTCATGTCGGACCTGGTGACCCTGGCCGACCCGACCTCGCCGTTCTCCTTCCTGAACTACCTGAAGGAGAAGGGCAGACTGTACTCGTTCTACATACGCGAGAACTTCTACCCGCTGCGCGCCGAGTACGACGACTACTGCCGCTGGGCCGCGGGCAAGCTGAGCAGCGTCCGCTTCGGCACCACCGTCACCGAGGTGACGTACGAGGACGAGCTGTACGTCGTCCGCACCGAGGCCGGGGACACCTACCGCGGCCGGCACCTGGTCCTGGGCACCGGCACCCGCCCCTACATCCCGGACGCCTGCCAGGGACTGGACGGGGACTTCCTGCACAACTCCCAGTACATGCACCGCAAGGCGGAGCTGCGGCGGAAGAAGTCCGTCACGATCGTCGGCAGCGGCCAGAGCGCGGCCGAGATCTACTACGAGCTGCTCGCCGAGATCGACGTCCACGGCTACCAGCTCAACTGGGTCACCCGCTCCCCGCGGTTCTTCCCGCTGGAGTACACCAAGCTGACCCTGGAGATGACCTCCCCGGACTACATCGACTACTTCCGGGAGCTGCCCGAGGAGACCCGCTACCGGCTGGAGAAGCAGCAGAAGGGCCTGTTCAAGGGCATCAACGCGGACCTGATCGACTCGATCTTCGACCTGCTGTACCAGAAGCACGTGGAGAGCGGCGACCGCCCGGTGCCCACCCGCCTGCTGACCAACTCCGCGCTGCGCTCGGCGGCGTACCGGGACGGCACGTACACCCTGGGCTTCCGCCAGGAGGAGCAGGGCAAGGACTTCGAGATCGGCACCGAGGGCCTGGTCCTGGCCACCGGCTACCACTACACCCCGCCGGCCTTCCTCGCGCCGCTGCGCGACCGGCTGCGCTTCGACGGCCACGGCCGCTTCGACGTCGCCCGCAACTACGCCATCGACGTCACCGGACGCGGGGTGTTCCTGCAGAACGGCGGCGTCCACACGCACAGCATCACCAGCCCCGACCTGGGCATGGGCGCGTACCGGAACGCGTACATCATCCGTGAGCTGCTCGGCACGGAGTACTACCCGGTCGAGAAGACCATCGCCTTCCAGGAGTTCGCCGTATGACCTTCACGTTCCGTACCGTCGACCCGCTGACGGACGCCGGGCTGCTGCACTCCTGGGTCACCCATCCCAAGGCGGCCTTCTGGATGATGCAGGACGCCAGGCTGGAGGACGTCGAGCGCGCCTACATGGAGATCGCGGCGGACGAGCACCACCACGCCCTCCTCGGCCTCCAGGACGGCCGTCCCGCCTTCCTCATGGAGAAGTACGACCCCGCCGAGCGCGAGCTGGTCGGGCTGTACGAGCCGGAGCCCGGGGACATCGGCATGCACTTCCTGACCCCGGCAACCGACACCCCCGTGCACGGCTTCACCCGGTCCGTCATCACCGCCGTGATGGCCCATCTCTTCGAGGACCCCGCGGTGCGGCGCGTCGTCGTCGAGCCGGACGTCGGCAACAAGGCCGTGCACGCCCTGAACGAGACCGTCGGCTTCGTGGCCGAACGGGAGATCGACAAGCCGGAGAAGCGGGCCCTGCTGAGTTTCTGCACCCGCGAGCAGTTCGAGAAGGCGGTGACCGCATGACCCTCGCCGACGCCGTGGCCCATCTGTCCCCCGAGCACTGGGCGAGGGCCAACCGGCTCCTGGTGCGCAAGGCACTCGCCGAGTTCGCCCACGAGCGCCTGATCACGCCCGAGGAGGACGGCGGCCGGTACGTCGTCCGCAGCGACGACGGGCTCACCTCCTACCGGTTCGGCGCCGTGCGCCGCACCCTCGACCACTGGGAGATCGACGCCGGGTCGATCACCCGGCACCGCGACGGCGGAGAGCTGCCGCTGGCCGCCATGGACTTCTTCATCGAGCTGAGGGAGGCCCTGGGGCTGAGCGACGAGATCCTGCCGGTCTACCTGGAGGAGATCTCCTCCACCCTCTCGGGCACCTGCTACAAGCTCGCCAAGCCCCGCGTCACCTCCGCGGAGCTCGCCGTGAGCGACTTCCAGGCGATCGAGACCGGGATGACCGAGGGCCACCCGTGCTTCGTCGCGAACAACGGGCGGCTCGGCTTCGGCATCCACGAGTACCTGTCGTACGCGCCGGAGACGGCGAGCCCGGTCCGGCTGGTCTGGCTGGCCGCGCACCGCTCGCGGGCCGCGTTCACGGCGGGCGTCGGCATCGAGTACGAGTCCTTCCTCCGCGAGGAGCTGGGCGAGCGGACGGTGGAGCGGTTCCGTGCCGCCCTCACCGGGCGCGGCCTGGACCCGGCCGACTACCTCTTCATCCCGGTCCACCCCTGGCAGTGGTGGAACAAGCTCAGCGTCACCTTCGCCGCCGAGGTCGCCCGAGAGCACCTCGTCTGCCTCGGCGAGGGCGACGACGAGTACCTGGCCCAGCAGTCGATCCGCACCTTCTTCAACACCAGCGCCCCGCACAAGCACTATGTGAAGACGGCCCTCTCGGTCATCAACATGGGCTTCATGCGCGGTCTGTCGGCGGCCTACATGGAGGCGACCCCGGCGATCAACGACTGGCTGGCCCAGCTGATCGAGAGCGACCCGGTGCTGAAGTCGTCCGGCCTCACGATCATCCGGGAGCGGGCGGCCGTCGGCTACCGGCACCTGGAGTACGAGCGGGCCACCGACCGCTACTCGCCGTACCGCAAGATGCTGGCCGCGCTGTGGCGGGAGAGCCCGGTCTCCTCGCTGCGGGACGGCGAGTCCCTCGCGACCATGGCGGCCCTGCTGCACGTGGACGACGAGGGCGCCTCCTTCGCCGGCGCGCTGATCGCCCGCTCGGGCCTGACGCCCGCCGAGTGGCTGCGCGGCTACCTGCGGGCCTACTACACCCCGCTGCTGCACAGCTTCTACGCCTACGACCTGGTGTTCATGCCGCACGGCGAGAACACCATCCTGGTCCTGAAGGACGGCGCGGTGCAGCGGGCGATCTACAAGGACATCGCCGAGGAGATCGCCGTCATGGACCCGGACGCGGCCCTGCCGCCCGAGGTCCGGCGGGTCCGGGTGGAGGTCCCCGAGGACAAGAAGCTGCTGTCCATCTTCACGGACGTCTTCGACTGCGTCTTCCGCTTCCTCGCCGCCCAGCTCGCCGCCGAGGGCATCCTGGAGGAGGAGGGCTTCTGGCGCACGGTCGCCGAGGTCACCCGCGAGTACCAGGACGCGAACCCCCAGCTGGCCGACAAGTTCCGCCAGTACGACATGTTCGCCCCCGAGTTCGCGCTGTCCTGCCTCAACCGGCTCCAGCTGCGCAACAACAGGCAGATGGTGGACCTCGCCGATCCGTCCGGCGCGCTCCAGCTGGTCGGGACCCTGAGGAACCCCCTCGCGGCCTTCTGAGGGCGCCGCAGCCGGACGGGCACCCCGGAGTACGGTCCTCCGGGGTGCCCGTCGGCATGTGGTCAGCGCGCCGGCCAGGGGACCTGCGGCGACCGGTAGTAGTGGACACCGAGGGCGTCCCAGCGCGGGCCCTGCGCGGCCAGCCGCACCTTGTACGCGTTCCAGTCGTGCGTGGCCGCCGGCGACCAGCCCAGCTCGGCCGCGCCGGCCAGCCGCGGGAACGCCATGTACTCGATGTCGGCGGACTTCTTGAGGGTCTCCGTCCACAGGGGCGCCTCGACGCCCCGGACCGCCGAGGCGGGCAGCCCGGCGAGATAGGCGCCCGGATTCCAGTCGTACGCCCGCTCCACCTCCACCAGGCCCGCCCAGTCCGTGCCGGGCCCGGTGCCGCGCGTGTACTTCATGTCGAGGTAGAGCCGGTCGGCCGGGGACAGGATCAGCCCCGTGCCGTTCCGGGCCGCCGCGACCACCTGGGCCTTCTCCGCCGCGCCGGTGCCGTCCTGGCCCCAGTACTGGGCGAGGGCGCCCCTGGCCGGGTGGGCGCCGGTGAGCTGGTGCCAGCCGATGACCGTCTTGCCGTACCGGGCGACGACGGGCTGCACGCGGTCCATGAACGCCACGTAGTCGCCGTGGGCGGTGGAGTGCGCCTCGTCGCCGCCGATGTGCAGATAGCGGCCCGGGGTGAGGGCGGCCAGCTCCCGGACGACATCGGTCACGAAGTCGTAGGTGACCGCCTTGGACACGCACAGCGAGCTGAAGCCGACCTGGGTACCGGTGTACAGCGGGGGTGCCGTGCCGTCGCAGTTGAGCTTCGCGTAGGCGGCGAGGGCCGCGTTGGTGTGGCCCGGCATGTCGATCTCGGGCACGACCTCCAGGTAGCGGGAGGACGCGTACCGGACGATCTCCCGGTAGTCGGCCTTGGTGTAGTGGCCGCCCGGGCCGCCGCCGACCTGGGTGGAGCCGCCGTAGGAGGCGAGGCGCGGCCAGGAGTCGATCGCGATGCGCCAGCCCTGGTCGTCGCTGAGGTGCAGATGCAGCTCGTTGACCTTGTAGAGGGCCAGCTGGTCGATGTAGCGCTTGACCTGGGCGACCGTGAAGAAGTGCCGGGACACGTCCAGCATGGCGCCCCGGTAGGCGTAGCGGGGGCGGTCCTGGACGGTGCCGCCCGCGATGCTCCAGGGGCCGCGCTGGACGGTCTTCCTCTCGACGGCGGCCGGCAGCAGCTGGCGCAGGGTCTGCACACCGTGGAAGAGCCCGGCGGGCGTGCGGGCGGTGAGGGTCACCCCGCCGGCGCCGCTCCGCAGCCGGTACCCCTCGGCGCCGAAGTCGCCGTCGGCCAGGTGGAGCCGGATGCCTCCGGTGCCCCGGTCGGTGACCGGCAGCGGGTAGCCGGTGGAGGGGCGCAGGACGCCGGCCAGGTAGCCGCCGATCCGGCGGACCTCGGCGGAGTCGTCGACGCGGATGCCGGTCGCCCGGGTGACGCGGTACGGCGTCCCGCCCGGGGTGACCGAGGCGGGTGCCGGGACCACGCGGCCGAGCGGGGTCGGTGCGGCGGCCCGTGCCTCGGGCGCGGCGCCGAGGGCGAAGCCGCCGGCTGCCGCGAGCAGCAGCAGGGAACCTAGGACGCGGGGGGTTCGGGGAGTCGTGCTGTGGTTCCTTCTCACATGCGCTCCCTTCGGAAGTGATCGACCGTCAGAGTTGGTCGGGACCACTGTCCCGCAGATCCGGTGAAACAATCCCCGCATGGCGGAAATCATCCAGAAGGACGGCACCTGGGCCTTCGACGGCGATGCCGTGCGCATCACCCCGGGCCGGGACAAGGGGGTGGGACTGCTCCGCCGCGCGCTGGGCGAACTCACGCTTCCGCTGGGCGCGTTGGCCGGTGTCTCCTTCGAGCAGGGCCGCAGGTCCGGGCGGCTCAGGCTGCGGTTGCGCGACGGCGCCGACCCGCTGCTGCAGGCCACCGGGGGCCGGCTCGCCGACGCACAGGACCCCTACCAGCTGAGCGTGGAGTCCGACCGGTACGGCGTCGCCGAGTACGTCGCCGACGAGGTGCGCAACGCCCTGCTGCTGGAGGGGATTTCCCCGGACCCGGTCGACGGGTACCTGCTGCCGGGGCCCTCGCTGCCGGTGTCCGCCGCCGCCGGTGACGCCACGGCGAGCTTCGACGGGGAGCGGGTGCGGCTGGAGTGGAACTGGAAGACGGAGGACGCCAAGGCGTCGGCGGGACCGCGCGCCATCCCGCTCGCCGACGTCCTCGGCGTCGAGTGGCGGCCGGCCGCCGGACTGGAGAACGGGCATCTGCGCTTCCTGGTGCGCGGCGCACCGGCCGGCGCCCCGCCCAAGTACGACCCGAACTCCGTCGAGTTGTGGGGCTTCAAGAAGGACCCGCTGACGGCCCTGGTCGCGGCGGCGGTGCAGGCCCGGCTGCCGCACCCGGCCGCCGGGCCCGGCGTGCCCGAGGACCGGGCGCCGGGCGGGGAGCCGGCCGGGGACGACCACGACGCGCTGCTGCGCCGGCTGCGGGAGCTGGGCGGCCTGCACCGGGACGGGGTGCTGACGGACGAGGAGTTCGCCCTGGCCAAGCAGGCGGTCCTCAGACGACTGTGAGGACCGCCCGCCCCGGCGGGAGTGCGCCCCCGTCCACGGGGCGCCTCCGGAAGGCGTCGCCAGGCGGCTACTTCGCCCTGCGGGACACCGTGAAGTGGTCGATGCGGTCGCCGGTCTCGGCGATGCCCGACACCGTCAGCGTGGTCTGCCGGCCCCGCTGCGCGGGCGTGACGTCCACGCGCAGGAACGAGTAGTTGAGGTAGCGCACCCGGGACCAGGCGACGGTCTCGTTGACCTTGCCGTCCTTGGTGTTGATGAACGAGGCCACGGAGTCGGTCTCGTGCTCGTGCCCCTCGTAGGAGTCCGGGGCGGAGAAGGCGTACAGGCTGCGGCCCGCCGCGCCCGCGGTGACGTAGACCACGCCCTCGGTCTCGGGGTAGGCCGTGCCGCCGATCGGCAGCTTCTTGGCGACCTTGTCGCCCTTGATCACGTCGGTGCGCTCGTACTGGTGGTTGTGGCCGTTGATCACCAGGTCCACCGTGTACTTCTCGAACAGCGGCACCCACTCCTGGCGCACACCACCCTCCGAGGCGTGCGCGGTGGAGGTGCAGTAGGCGCAGTGGTGGAAGAAGACGACGATGAAGTCGACGTCCTTCGACGCCCGGTACTTCTTCAGCTGGGATTCCAGCCACTTCGTCTGGGTTCCACCGGATATACCCAGGTTCGCAGGTATCTCGAAGGATATGTCGTTGGCGTCCAGCGAGATGACCGCCGTGTTGCCGTAGACGAAGGAGTAGACGCCCGGCAGGTTCTCCTTGTCGGGACCGTTGTCCGGGAGGTTCCAGCGGGCTTCCTCGCCGCCGTAGCCGTTGGGCGAGTACCAGGCCTCCATGTCGTGGTTGCCGTACGCCGGCATCCAGGGGACCTGCTTGGCGACCGACTCGGTCTGGGCGAGGAACTGGTCCCAGGTGCGCGAGTCGAAGCCGGTGTCGGTGGTCTTGCCCGCGCCGGACGGGTCGCCGTAGGCGATGTCGCCCGCGTGCAGGTGGAAGGCGGGGTTCTGGCCGAGGAGCAGGGCGTTGTTGGCCAGGCCGTGGTAGCCGACGCCCTCGTCGCCGAAGGCGGTGAAGGTGAACGGCGCCTTGTGGTCGGGCGCGGTGGTGAAGGTGCCGAGCGTGCCCAGCAGGTGCCGCTCGGCCGGGTCGAAGCCGTGGTGGCCGACGCCGTAGTAGTAGGTCCGGCCGGGGCGCAGGTGGGTGAGCTTGGCGTGCAGGTAGTACTGGGTGTGGTCGCCGCTCGCGCCGACACCGGCCGGGGTGTAGAGGGTGCGGACCTCGGCCTCGATCTTCCGGGAGAGGTCCCAGGGGTGGGCGCCGATCCGGATGAACGGCTTCTTGACCGCGACCGGGACCTGCCAGGAGACGGTGATCTCGGTGCGCGGGTCGTTGCCCCAGGCCAGGTGGCGGCCGAAGGGGGCGACGAGGGCGCCGTCGACCGACACGGCGGAGGCGGCGGCTGTGGTGGTGCGCTGCGCGGGCACGGCGGCCTGGGCGGTGCCGCCGGGCACGAAGGCGCCGCCCGCGACGGCGCCCAGCGTGACGGCGCCGCCCCTGATCATGGTGCGCCGCGAGAATCTGGCGCGGAGGTACTCATGCTGCTCGGCCATGCTCATGCGTCCGGCGAGCTTCTCGGGTACTCCCATACGAGGAATGTCCATGGCGTCTGAAACTCGCCCGTTCGGGCAACGAGACGCAAGACACAGGATGGACAGTCCGCGAACAAAGATCCATAAGAGTTTCAATAGTCGCTTGCCCGAAATCGGGCATGATTCTTGCGAAACGCGCGCCGGTGCCCGAGGATCTACCGGGTGCACGACGAACTCGTTGATCATCTGACGCGGTCCACGCCCCTGAACCGGGGCGAGGCGCTGCGGGTGGTCCAGGACGTGCTCGCCTACTTCGACGAGACGACCCAGGACTTCGTCCGTCGCCGCCACCGTGAGCTGCAGGCCCAGGGCCTGCTGAACGCGGCGATCTTCGAACGGATCGAGGCGGACCTGAAATACCGGGCGGTGACGCCGCCGGAGCTGACGCTCAGGCAGCTGCGCCGCATGGTCTACGGCTGAGAACAGCCCTGCCGGACCAGCGACAGCCAAGGGATACCTCTATACATGTGCGGAATTGTCGGATACATCGGGAAGCGTGACGTCGCCCCTCTCCTCCTGGAGGGCCTGCAGCGCCTGGAGTACCGCGGCTACGACTCCGCGGGCATCGTGGTCACCTCCCCGAAGACGCCCGGCCTGAAGATGGTCAAGGCCAAGGGCCGGGTGCGCGACCTGGAGGTCAAGGTCCCGGCGCGCTTCAAGGGCACCACCGGCATCGCCCACACCCGCTGGGCCACCCACGGCGCCCCCTCCGACGCGAACGCCCACCCGCACATGTCGGCCGACCAGAAGGTCGCCGTCGTCCACAACGGCATCATCGACAACGCCGCCGACCTGCGCCGCAAGCTGGAGGCGGACGGTGTCGAGTTCCTCTCCGAGACCGACACCGAGGTCCTCACCCATCTGATCGCCCGCTCGACGGCCGAGAAGCTGGAGGACAAGGTCCGCCAGGCGGTCCGCCTGATCGAGGGCACCTACGGCATCGCCGTCCTGCACGCCGACTTCCCGGACCGGATCGTGGTGGCCCGCAACGGCTCCCCGGTCGTCCTCGGCATCGGCGAGAAGGAGATGTTCGTCGCGTCCGACATCGCCGCGCTGGTCACCCACACCCGGCAGATAGTGACGCTCGACGACGGCGAGATGGCCACCCTCAAGGCCGACGACTTCCGCACCTACACCACCGAGGGCACCCGGACCACGGCCGAGCCCACCACCGTGGAGTGGGAGGCCGAGTCGTACGACATGGGCGGCCACGACACCTACATGCACAAGGAGATCTTCGAGCAGCCGGACGCCGTGGACCGGGTGCTGCGCGGCCGCATCGACGAGCGGTTCTCCACCGTGCACCTCGGCGGCCTCAACCTGGACGCCCGCGAGGCCCGGCAGATCCGCCGCGTGAAGATCCTCGGCTGCGGCACCTCGTACCACGCGGGCATGATCGGCGCCCAGATGATCGAGGAGCTGGCGCGCATCCCCGCCGACGCCGAGCCGGCCTCCGAGTTCCGCTACCGCAACCCGGTGGTCGACCCCGACACGCTGTACATCGCGGTCTCCCAGTCCGGCGAGACGTACGACGTCCTGGCGGCCGTCCAGGAGCTGAAGCGCAAGGGCGCGCGGGTCCTCGGCGTGGTCAACGTGGTCGGCTCGGCGATCGCCCGGGAGGCCGACGGCGGCATCTACGTGCACGCGGGCCCCGAGGTCTGCGTCGTCTCCACGAAGTGCTTCACCAACACCACGGTCGCCTTCGCCCTGCTCGCCCTGCACCTGGGCCGCACCCGCGACCTCTCGGTCCGCGACGGCAAGCGGATCATCGAGGGCCTGCGCCGGCTGCCGGAGCAGATCGCCGAGATCCTCAAGCAGGAGGAGGACGTCAGGAAGCTGGCGGAGAGCTACGCCGACGCCCGCTCGATGCTCTTCATCGGCCGCGTCCGGGGCTACCCGGTCGCCCGCGAGGCCAGCCTGAAGCTCAAGGAGGTCTCCTACATCCACGCCGAGGCCTACCCCGCCTCCGAGCTGAAGCACGGCCCGCTGGCCCTCATCGAGCCGGCCCTCCCCACCGTCGCGATCGTCCCCGACGACGACCTGCTGGAGAAGAACCGCGCGGCCCTCGAGGAGATCAAGGCCCGCGAGGGCAAGATCCTGGCGGTGGCCCACCGGCAGCAGGAGAAGGCCGACCAGACGATCGTCGTCCCGAAGAACGAGGACGAGCTGGACCCGATCCTCATGGGCATCCCGCTCCAGCTCCTCGCGTACCACACGGCGAAGGCCCTGGGCCGGGACATCGACAAGCCGAGGAACCTCGCCAAGTCCGTCACGGTGGAGTAGGACCGCCGCGCCGGCCTGACGACAGAACGGACCCCCGCGTGTGCCACCGGACACGCGGGGGTCCTTTCCGTGCCGCGGTGTGGTCAGCCGGTGGCCGTCACCCCCCGGCCGGCGGCACGCCCGGGAAGAGCGGTCGGCCAGTGCGCAACCGCCGCCGTGGCCGCGTACCAGGCCACCGCGCCCGAGGCGACGGCCGCCCAGCCCCCGGCCTTCACGAGAGCGGAACTGTCGGCGAAGGCCGCGACGGCCAGCACCGCCATCGCCAGGGACAGCAGCCCGTACGCCAGCTGACCGAGCGGGTCCCCGCCCGCGAGGGTCAGGGTGAGCGCCACGAGAGCGAACAGCAGCAGGAAGAGCCCGGCCGCGTCGGCGGACGCATGCCCGGCGACCGCCCAGGTGAACCAGAGCGCGCCGAGGGCCGTGAAGCCGATGCCCGAGGCGCCGTCACGGTCGCGAAGGGCCAGCAGGCCGACGAGGAACAGGGCGACTCCGCCCACGTAGTGGGCCACTGACACGGCGTCGGACGCGGCCACGCCGTCGATGACACCGGTCGTGCCGAGCCCGAACGCCAACAGGGTGACACCCAGGGCGAGTCGGCCGGCCACAGTAGTGCTTCCGCTTCCCGCGGAGACTTCGTTGTCCACGGCGGGCTCCCTTCGTGCTGTGCGGTCGAACGGTGCCCGGTATATGCCCTTCACAAAGGCACAAACCACCTCTACGCACGAGTAGTTTCATGCTGTACGAGGCGTGAAATGAGCGGGGAAAACGGGACGCGTGTCAGGGAATGACGATCACGGGCCGCTTCGCCCGCTTGGCGAGCCGCCCCGCGACGGAGCCGAAGATCCGGCCGACGATGCCGTGCGTGGAGCCCACGACGATCGCGTCCGCCTCGTACTCCCGCCCCACCTCTTCGAGTTCGTGGCAGATGTCCCCGCCCCGCTCGACCAGGATCCACGGCACCTCGGCCAGATAGTCGGCGCAGGCCAGCTCCAGGCCGAGCACCTCGGTGCGGTGGTCCGGCACGTCGACGAAGACGGGCGGCTCGCAGCCGGCCCACACGGTGGTGGGCAGCCGGTTGGCGACATGCACGATGATCAGGCCGGAGTGGGAGCGGTGGGCCATGCCGATCGCGTAGGCGAGGGCGCGCTCACTCGATGTGGAGCCGTCGAAGCCGACGACGACTCCGTGCCGGAAGGCGGGATCGCAGGAAGGGCGTGAGTCTTCCGCCGCCAGGGGATCGGCCGCCGTGGGGTCGGCGACGGGCCGCTTGCGGTCCGCGGGTTCGGAGAATTCGTGACCGGCCATGGCTGTCTCGGCGTTGTGATCCTTCATGGGAGGGACGACAGTGTGCGGCGGAGCTGTGTCCGGGAAACATCTTCCCAAGCCCATACCCCCAAGGGTACGGCGGCACGCCTCCTGAGCCCAGATACCGCGCACGCTCCGTGAGCGGTCCCCCGACGTCCGTAGGGGTTCACCGGAGCATGCACGAGCCGCGCCCGTAACGCAATGGTTGCTGTCCCGTACAGCCGGTTTGCACGGCATTCACAGATGCGCGGCCGGTGACCGACCGGTCGGACGGACGTTGAACCGGGGTGAGACACCGCCACAGGGAGTACGAGATGCCCGGAGCCAGATCGAGCGGCGAGCCGCGCCCCGCCCCGGACACGGCGAGTGATGTGATCCGCTGGGCCGCCTTCAGCTGCGTGCTCGTGCCCGTGGTCCTCGTCTGGTACGGCACCTCGCTGGCCGGCGCCGCGGGGTCCGCGCTGGGCCTGGCCGCCGTCACGGCCGTCTGCCGGGTGCTGCTGCGCCGCTCCGAACGGGTGGCTCAGGGTTGCGTCACGCAAAGAGGCGGGCGTCACACTCGGGGGCGGACACCGGTCGATTGACCTGTTTCAGCGCCTCCGAACGCTGGTTTTCAGCCAACTTCTGGATATCGGCCAGAGGGGGTCCGAACCACCCCCCAACCCCCGTTCCACCTGCACGGAAAGGGTCTACGGGCGGCTCCGCACCCTACGCGGTTTGGCCACTGCGACAAGGCGCACTTCCCCGCACGCCTCGCGAGTGCAACGCTTCGTGATCGAATGCTTCACGCCAAGTTGTCATGTCGACAATCTACGGCGTGTGGAACCGGTCACCGCGACTCCGCGGCGGCCATTAGATTCGATCTTGACTGTCTTTACGGCGGGGGACTCGTGCAGGACCGAGGGGAAACGTGCAGGAGCGACACAACCGAGGAGCCGCGACCACCGAGGGGGGCTTAGCAGTATGAGCCACGACTCCACTGCCACGCAGGATGCCGCGGCCCGAAAACTCTCCGGGCGACGCCGCAAGGAGATCGTCGCGGTGCTGCTGTTCAGCGGCGGCCCCATCTTCGAGAGTTCCATTCCGCTGTCGGTGTTCGGGATCGACCGCCAGGACGCCGGCGTACCGCGCTACCGCCTGTTGGTGTGTGCCGGCGAGGAAGGCCCCCTGCGGACCACAGGGGGCCTGGAACTCACCGCACCGCATGGGCTGGAGGCGATCTCACGCGCCGGGACGGTCGTCGTACCGGCCTGGCGTTCGATCACCTCACCGCCGCCGGAGGAAGCACTCGACGCGCTGCGCCGGGCACACGAGGAAGGCGCCCGCATCGTCGGGCTGTGCACGGGTGCCTTCGTCCTCGCGGCGGCCGGACTGCTGGACGGCCGCCCGGCGACCACCCACTGGATGTACGCACCGACGCTGGCCAAGCGCTATCCGTCGGTGCACGTCGATCCACGGGAGCTGTTCGTCGACGACGGCGACGTGCTCACGTCGGCGGGCACCGCGGCCGGAATCGATCTCTGTCTCCATATCGTGCGGACGGACCACGGCAACGAGGCGGCCGGCGCGCTCGCCCGCCGGCTGGTGGTACCGCCGCGCCGGTCGGGCGGTCAGGAGCGCTATCTCGATCGGTCTTTACCAGAAGAGATCGGCGCCGACCCGCTGGCCGAGGTCGTCGCCTGGGCGCTGGAACACCTCCACGAGCAGTTCGACGTGGAGACACTGGCGGCACGCGCCTATATGAGCCGCCGTACGTTCGACCGCCGGTTCCGCTCGCTGACCGGCAGCGCTCCGCTGCAGTGGCTGATCACCCAGCGGGTGCTCCAGGCACAGCGGCTGCTGGAGACGTCGGACTACTCGGTGGACGAGGTGGCCGGCCGGTGCGGGTTCCGGTCGCCGGTCGCGCTGCGCGGGCACTTCCGCCGCCAGCTCGGCTCGTCCCCGGCCGCCTACCGGGCCGCCTACCGGGCCCGACGGCCGCAGAGCGAGAGGCAGGGTGAGACGGAACCAGCGGTACCGGCGCCCGGCCAGCCGGGCATGCCCCCGGGCCTGTCCGGACCGGGACCGGTGAGCCCGCCGCCCGTCCTGCCCTACGAGCACCGGGACGGCGGGGTGCCGATGCAGAGCCGCCGCGCCGCTGCGGTGGGCCTGCTGCCCGGACCGCGCAGCGGCAACTGAGCGCACACCTCCTCCGCAAGCCCGTCGGCGGCGCTTGCGGAGGAGGTGCTCGTGCAGGAGGCCCGCTTCAGGGGGCACCCCAAAAGCGCACACCAGCTTTAGGGTGGTCGCATGAACGATCGCATGGTGTGGATCGACTGCGAGATGACCGGCCTCTCGCTGTCCGACGACGCTCTCATCGAGGTTGCCGCCCTCGTCACCGACTCCGAGCTGAACGTACTCGGCGAGGGGGTGGACATCGTCATCCGCCCGCCGGCCCGGGCACTGGAGACGATGCCGGAGGTGGTGCGTCAGATGCACACCGCGTCCGGGCTGCTCGCCGAACTGGAGCGGGGCACGACGCTGGCCGACGCCGAGGAGCAGGTCCTCGCCTACGTCCGCGAGTACGTCAAGGAGCCCGGCAAGGCGCCGCTGTGCGGCAACTCCGTCGGCACCGACCGGGGCTTCCTGCTGCGGGACATGCCCACCCTCGAGGACTACCTGCACTACCGGATCGTGGACGTCTCCTCGATCAAGGAGCTGGCCCGCCGCTGGTACCCGCGGGCGTACTTCAACAGCCCGGAGAAGAACGGCAACCACCGGGCCCTCGCCGACATCCGCGAGTCGATCGCCGAGCTGCGCTACTACCGCGAGGCCGTCTTCGTACCGCAGCCGGGCCCCGACTCCGACACCGCCAAGGCGATCGCCGCCAAACACGTCCTGCCCGCGCAGTAGCCGCTCCCGCGGGCTCCTCGGAGCCCGCCCGGCGGCCCGCGCTGAAACGTGTGCGCGAGCACCCCTTGGGACCATGTAGACTTCTTCTCGGCCGGTCGGGGAAACGACAAGTTCGACCGCCGGTCATGGTGGGTGTAGCTCAGCTGGTAGAGCACCTGGTTGTGGTCCAGGAAGTCGCGGGTTCAAGTCCCGTCACTCACCCTCACCGAAACGGCCGGTGACCTGAGAGATCAGGTCACCGGCCGTTCTCGTCGTTCCCGGCCCGTACGGCGCCCTGCTGCCACGACGGATCAGCTGTGCCTCGCGGCGGACAGGTCGCCCCGGGAGTCCAGTGCCGCCGACATGGCGCGGTGCTCGCGCAGGGAGCGGCGGCGGCGCCACACGATCCAGCAGCAGAAGGCGATCATGGCTGGCCCGAAGACCAGCGGGAGCGCCAGGGCGCCCGCCGCGAGGCCGAGGACGACGACCCCGGCCGCGATCAGGGCCATGGAACCCAGCCAGTACGGCAGCCAGCGGCCGGCCCTCTCCATCCGGTCCAGCTGCTCGGCGACCAGCCGCCGCATCGTCTCGCGCTCCGCGCGGTCCCCGGGGACCTCCCCGTGCCGGATCTTGCGGTTGAGGTCGGCGTACCCGCGCGCGTCGGTGCCGGCCGCGCGGCTGACCCGGCGGCGCCGCACCGCCGCCACCGCCACCCCGACGACGGTGTAGAGGGCAGCCTTGGCCAGCCACACCGCCGGAGGGTCGTGCCGTTCGAGTACGGCACCGATGCCCGCGCACAATACGAAGACCAGTACCGCCTGGGCGGTCGGACTGCGGTCGAGCCACTGCTTGAAGGCGTGCACGGCACGCACCTCCCCCTCGTCCAAACCGGCATCACGGGCGGCCGGTTGCCCTGCCCGTCACGTCACGGATGCCCCGACGGCGGCGGAGTACCGGCGTCCGCCCGGCCGGGCCCGGGTCACGACGACGCGCGGACCACCAGCTCCGTGGGCAGTACCGCCCGGCGGCGGTCCAGGCCCCGGGACGCGGCGGGGCGGCGGTCGGCGATCTCCGCGAGGAGGAGACCGATCATCGCGCGGCCCATCTCCTCGATGGGCTGGCGGACGCTGGTCAGCGGCGGGTCCATATGGCGGGCGATGGCGGAGTCGTCGTACCCGACCAGGGCGACGTCGTCGGGGATGCGGCGGCCCGCCTCGCGCAGCACCTGCCGGGCACCGGCCGCCATCACGTCCGAGCCGGCGAAGACCGCGTCCAGATCGGGGTGCCGGTCGAGCAGGACCGTCATCGCCCGGCGCCCGCCCTCCTCGGTGAAGTCACCGGGTGCGACGAGGAGTTCGTCCACCGGGTGGCCCGCGTCGCGCAGGGCCTCGCGGTAGCCGACGGCACGGCGCTGGGCGCCGTAGACGTCCAGCCGGCCGGTGATGTGCGCGATGCGGCGGCGGCCCCGGCCCAGCAGGTGCTCCACCGCCGAGCGGGCACCCCCGTAGTTGTCCGAGTCCACCGAGGTGAGCGACTCGGCCGCCGAGCGCGGGCCGCTGATCACGGCCGGGATCTCCAGCTGGGCCAGCAGATCGGGCAGCGGGTCGTCGGCGTGGACCGAGACCAGCAGGACGCCGTCGACCCGGTGGGCCGCCAGGTACTGGGCCAGGCGCTGCCGCTCGCGGTCGCTGCCCGCGAAGATCAGCAGCAACTGCATCTCGGTGTCGGAGAGTTCGGCGCCGACCCCGCGCAGCATGTCCGAGAAGTACGGCTCGGCGAAGAACCGGGTCTCCGGCTCGGGGACGACCAGGGCGATGGCGTCGGTGCGGTTCGCCGCGAGGGCACGGGCCGCGGTGTTGGGGACGTAGCCGAGTTCGGCGACGGCCGCCTCGACGGCGGCGCGGGTGGCGTCGCTGACCCGGGGCGAGCCGTTGATCACCCGGGAGACCGTGCCCCGTCCGACGCCGGCCCGGGCGGCGACCTCTTCGAGCGTGGGCCGGCCTCCGCTCCGGCCCCGCCCTCCGTGGCTTGCCATGGGCTCCGCCTTTCTCGCCGTCGGGCCTGTGCTGGCTGGAATCTAACAGTCCTGGCCAGAGCGCTGGGCGGTACCGAGGGCGCCCGCGCGGGCAGTCAACGGGAAGAAACCCGAACGCGGTTGCCCCCGCCCGCTCCCTTGACACCCTGCGGGGAACCGACGAACCTTCAACACATCACTGGTGGGAGCGCTCCCACAGTACCTGACACCTACACATCCCGCACGTTCCCCGCCCGAGCCGCAGCGCGTACGAACGGGCCCGATTCCATGCAGTCGGCCGGGGGGTCGGCACGTCAGGCAACAGGAGGACGCAATGCGCACGAGCATCCGCCGGTCCCAGCGGCTGATGGCCCTCGCGGCCGTCGCCGCGCTGACCACGGGACTGCTGGCCGGCTGCGCCGACGACTCGGACGACGACTCGTCGGGCAACTCGGGCGGCGACGGCAGTGGCAACGGCAAGATCACGCTGACCATCGGGACCTTCGGCGTCTTCGGCTACAAGCAGGCCGGCCTCTACGACGAGTACACGAAGCTGCATCCGGACATCAGCATCAAGGAGAACGTCACCACCCGCACCGATGTGTACTGGCCGAAGGTGCTCACCCGCCTCCAGGCCGGCTCCGGCACCGACGACATACAGGCCATCGAGATCGGCAACATCACCGAGGCCGTGCAGACGCAGGCGGGCAAGTTCGTGGACCTCGGCAAGGACGTCGACACGTCCCAGTGGCTGGACTGGAAGAACGCCCAGGCCACCAGCAAGGACGGCAAGGTCATCGGGCTCGGCACCGACATCGGGCCGATGGCCGTGTGCTACCGCAAGGACCTGTTCCGCAAGGCCGGGCTGCCCACCGACCGGACCGAGCTCGCCGCGATGTGGAAGGGCGACTGGTCCAAGTACGTCGACGTCGGCAAGCAGTACATGAAGAAGGCGCCCAAGGGCACCAAGTTCGTGGACTCGGCCTCCTCCGTCTACAACGCGGCGGTGGGCGGCGCGAGCGAGCGGTACTACGACAAGGACGGCAATGTCGTCTGGGACAGGTCCGAGGGTGTGAAGAAGGCCTGGGACGCCGCGATGACCGTCGCCACCAGCGACATGTCGGCGAAACTGAAGCAGTTCGACCCCACCTGGGACCAGGGGTTCGCCAACAGCACCTTCGCCACCGTCGCCTGCCCGGCCTGGATGATCGGCTACATCGAGCAGAAGTCCGGTGACTCCGGGAAGGGCCAGTGGGACGTGGCGGCGGCGCCCGCGGCGTCCAACTGGGGCGGTTCCTTCCTCGGCGTGCCGACCGCGACCAGGCACCAGAAGGAGGCCGTCGCGCTGGCCAAGTGGCTGACCGCGCCCGAGCAGCAGGCGAAGGTGTTCGCCAAGCAGGCCAGCTTCCCGTCGACCCCGTCGGCGTACGCGAGCCTGAAGCCGCAGGCCGACACCACCGCGTACTTCTCGAACGCGCCGCTCACCCAGATCTTCTCCGACGCGGCGAAGACGATCCCCTCGCAGCCCCTCGGCCCCAAGGACAAGCCGATCGACAACGCGATCAGTGACATCGGCATCCTCCAGGTCGAGCAGAAGGGCAAGTCGCCGGCGCAGGGCTGGGACGCGGCGTCCAAGGAGATCAAGGACGTGCTCGGCCAGTGACCAGCCCCAAGCAGGCTCTCGCGCACTCCGCGTCGAGCGCTGACGCCGCGTCCGGCAGCTCGCCGGGCGCGGCCCGGGGCGCTCGCGGTCGCGGTACGGCCCCGGACGCCGGCTCCTGGCGCAGCCGGCTGTACCGCTGGGACATGAAGGCGTCCCCGTACGTGTTCGTGTCCCCGTTCTTCGTCCTGTTCGCCGCGTTCACCCTGGTCCCGCTGCTCTACACGGCCTGGTACTCGCTGCACCACGTGCAGCTGTCGGCCCTCGACCAGCAGAGCTGGGCGGGGCTGGACAACTACCGGAACCTGTTGTCCTCGGACTTCTTCTGGAACGCCCTGCGCAACACCCTGTTCATCGGCGTCATCTCGACCGTGCCGCAGCTGCTGGCCGCACTCGGGCTCGCGCATCTGCTGCACTACAAGCTGCGCGGCTCGACGGCGTGGCGGGTGGTGATGCTCACCCCGTACGCCACCTCGGTGGCCGCCGCGACCCTGGTGTTCGCGCTGCTGTACTCGTGGGACGGCGGGATGGTCAACTGGATCCTGCACTTCTTCGGGGTTGACCCGGTCAACTGGCGCGAGTCCGACTGGGGTTCGCGGTTCGCGGTGTCGTCCATCGTGATCTGGCGGTGGACCGGGTACAACGCGCTGATCTATCTGGCCGCGATGCAGGCGATCCCCAGCGATCTGTACGAGTCGGCGGCGATCGACGGCGCCAACCGCTGGCAGCAGTTCCGGCATGTCACCGTGCCGCAGCTGCGGCCGACGATCCTGTTCACGGTGGTCGTCTCCACCATCGGTGCGACCCAGCTGTTCGGGGAGCCGCTGCTGTTCGGCGGGGTCAGCGGGTCCAAGGGCGGTTCGGAGCACCAGTACCAGACGCTCGGCCTGTACATGTACGACCAGGGCTGGATCATCGGCAACCTCGGCAAGGCGTCCGCGATCGCCTGGTCGATGTTCCTGATCCTGCTGCTCGTCGCCGCGGTCAACCTGCTGCTCACCCGACGGCTGAGGAAGTCCCCATGACGACCAGTGAGACGACCGCGCCGACGGCGGCGAAGACGAGGGCGGCGGGGGCGCGACGGCGCCGGGCGACGGGCGCGGGCAGGCAGCTGCACGCGGGCCCGGCGACCTACGCGGTGCTGACGGTGTTCGCGCTGGTCTCGCTCGCCCCGCTGGTGTGGACGGCGATCGCGGCCTCGCGCACCGACCGGCGGCTCGCCCAGACCCCGCCGCCGCTGTGGTTCGGCGGCAATCTGTTCAAGAACCTCGAAGCCGCCTGGGACCAGGCGGGGCTCGGCACCGCGATGCTCAACTCGGTCGTCGTGGCGGGCACGATCACGGTCAGCACCGTGCTGTTCTCCACGCTGGCCGGCTTCGCCTTCGCCAAGCTGCGGTTCCGGTTCTCCGGGCTGCTGTTGCTGCTGACCGTCGGCACGATGATGATCCCGCCGCAGCTGGCCGTCGTACCGCTGTATCTGTGGATGTCGGACCTCGGCTGGTCGAACCAGCTGCAGACGGTGGTCCTGCCGAGCCTGGTGACCGCGTTCGGTACGTTCTTCATGCGGCAGTACCTGGTGCAGGCGCTGCCGGGCGAGCTGATCGAGGCGGCCCGGGTGGACGGGGCGAACAGCCTCCGGGTGGTGTGGCACGTGGTCTTCCCGGCCGCCCGGCCCGCGATGGCCGTGCTCGGCCTGCTGACGTTCGTGTTCGCCTGGAACGACTTCCTGTGGCCGATCATCGCCCTGAACCAGCAGAACCCGACGGTGCAGGTGGCCCTGAACTCGCTCGGCACCGGGTATGTCCCCGACCAGGCGGTGATCATGGCGGGCGCGCTGCTCGGCACGCTGCCGCTGCTGGTCGCCTTCCTGCTGTTCGGCAAGCAGATCGTGGGCGGGATCATGCAGGGCGCGATCAAGGGCTGATCCGCCCGCCCCGCCGCGTGGGGCCGGGCCGCCGCGGTCCCGGCCCCCTCGCTTCTCCTGACGTCACTTCCCTCGGCCTTCCGACCCTCATGGGAGCGCTTCCATGTCTGATTCCGTTTCGCCCGTGACCTTTCCTCCCGCCTTCCTCTGGGGCGCCGCGACCTCGGCCTACCAGATCGAGGGGGCGGTGCGGGAGGACGGCCGCACCCCCTCGATCTGGGACACCTTCAGCCATACGCCGGGCCGGACGGCCGACGGCGAGACCGGGGACGTCGCGGTCGACCACTACCACCGCTATCGCGACGACGTGGCGCTGATGGCGGAGCTCGGCCTGACCGCGTACCGCTTCTCCGTCTCCTGGTCGCGGGTGCAGCCCACCGGCCGGGGGCCCGCGGTCCAGGTGGGCCTGGACTTCTACCGCCGGCTCGTCGACGAACTGCTGGCCCACGGCATCAAACCGGCGCTCACCCTCTACCACTGGGATCTGCCGCAGGAGCTGGAGGACGCGGGCGGCTGGCCGGAGCGGGACACCGCGTACCGGTTCGCCGAGTACGCGCAGCTCGTCGGCGAGGCACTGGGCGACCGGGTGGAGCAGTGGATCACCCTCAACGAGCCGTGGTGCAGCGCCTTCCTCGGCTACGGCTCCGGGGTGCACGCCCCCGGCCGCACCGATCCGGCCGCCGCCCTGCGCGCCGCCCACCACCTCAACCTGGGGCACGGACTGGCCGCTTCGGCGCTGCGGGCGGTGCTGCCGGCCCGTGACGGGATCGCGGTCAGCCTCAACTCGGCCGTGGTGCGGCCCCGCAGCCAGGACCCGGCCGATCTGGCGGCGGCCCGCCGGATCGACGACCTGGCCAACGGCGTCTTCCACGGCCCGATGCTGCGGGGCGCGTACCCGTCGTCGCTGATCGACGCCACGCGCTCGGTGACCGACTGGTCCTTCGTCCGGGACGGCGATCTGCGCACGGCCGGCGCCCCGCTGGACGCGCTGGGCCTGAACTACTACACCCCGGCGCTGGTCTCGGCCGCGTCCGGCGAGGTCAAGGGCGCGCGGGCGGACGGCCACGGCGCCAGCGACCACTCCCCCTGGCCCGGCGCCGACGACGTCCTCTTCCACCAGTCCCCCGGCGACCGGACCGAGATGGGCTGGAGCGTCGACCCGACGGGCCTGTACGACCTGCTGATGCGCTACACCCGCGAGGCACCGGGCCTGCCGCTGTACGTGACGGAGAACGGCGCGGCCTACGACGACAAGCCCGACCCCGAGGGCCGCGTCCACGACCCCGAGCGCATCGCCTACCTGCACGGCCATCTGACGGAGGTGCGCCGCGCCCTCGCCGACGGCGCCGATGTGCGCGGCTACTACCTGTGGTCCCTGATGGACAACTTCGAGTGGGCGTACGGCTACGGCAAGCGGTTCGGCGCGGTCTACGTGGACTACGCGACGCTGGAGCGGACCCCGAAGTCGAGCGCGCGGTGGTACGGGGAGACGGCGCGGACGGGGGTGCTCGGGCCGGCGGGGACGGCCTGACGTCCCGGCCCCGCGCCCTTAGCGGGGCGCGGGGGGGCCGTCAGGTCACTTGTAGGCGCCGAACGCCTTCGCGAACGCGGACTTGTCCTGGGTGATCGAGCTGCAGGTGGCGTCGGCGGTGGGCTTGGGGCCGCCGTCGCACTGCTTGTCGCGGGTCGCGGACCACATGGAGAGCCAGCCGAGGCCCTTGGCCTTGGCGAAGTCCACCAGCTGGGTGGCGTCCTCGACCTTGAAGACCTCGGAGGAGACGTCGTTGACGCCGATCATCGGGGTGACCGCGACCGCCTTCCAGGCGGCGGAGTCGGACAGTCCGAGCACGCTCTTGACCTGGGCGTGGGTGGCCGTCGCCGCCTGCTCGGCGTAGTCGCCCATGTCGCCGCTGTACGAGGCGCCGTAGTCCATCGCCATGATGTTGACGGCGCTGATCTTCACGCCTTCGGACTTGGCGTTCGCCAGCAGGTTCACGCCGTCCTGGGTGAGGCCCTCGGGCATCACCGGGAGGGTGAAGGAGACGTCGAGGCCGGGGTGCTCGGCCTGGAGCTCGGCGATGGCCCGGGCGCGGCGGGTGTTGGCGGCCGTGTTCGGCAGCGCGCCGCCCTCGATGTCGAAGTCGACCTTGGTCAGCTTGAACGCGTCGACGGCCTTGCCGTACGCCGCCGCGAGCGCGTCCGCGGAGGAGCAGGCGGTGGCCAGCTCGGAGCCGGAGGCGCCGCCGAAGGAGACCCGGACGTCACCGCCCTTGGCCCGCAGCGCGCCGATCTGCGCGGCCACGGCGTCGCCGGTGAGGTCGGTGACCCCGCCCCACTTGGGGGTGCAGCCGCCGCCGTCGGTGAGGAAGGCGAGGTTGAAGTTCTTCACGCCGGTCGCGTCGGCGGCGCCGAGGAGGTCGAAGGCCGGGTAGAGGCTGGTGTCGACGTACGGGGCGAAGCCCGCGGCGGCGGTGCCGCCGGTGCCGGTGCCGCCCGTGGGGGTCGGGGCAGGGGTGGTGGTCCGAGTGGGGGTGGGCGACTTGCTCGGGGTGGGCGTGCTGGCGGGTGTGCTCGTCCTGGTGGGGGCCGGGGCCGTGGTCGGCGTTCCGGTCCCGGTGGGCCGGCCGCTGGGCTCGGGGGTGGCGCCGCCGTCCGCGGAACACCGGGCGTCGTCGATACGGCAGTCCGTCGGATCGCCGCCGCCGTTCACCACGAAGCCGACGGTCACCGACTTGCCGGGGGCCAGGCCCGCACCGTCCCACGCGGCCGGCTTCACGGTGACGTGCCGGCCGCTGACGCTCGACTCGCCGTTCCAGAGGGAGCCGAGCGTGGCCCCCGCCGGGAGATCGAACTCCAGCGTCCAGGTCCGCTCGGTCGCGCCGCTGTTGTTGGTGACGACGTACTGGGCGGTGTAGCCGGTCGACCAGTCGCTGGTCCTGGTGTACGCGGCGTTCACGCCGGCCGCGTTGGCGGTGCCGGTGAGCAGGACCGCGCCG
The DNA here is from genome assembly GCF_043079545.1 of Streptomyces sp. NPDC015171. Taxonomy (NCBI): domain Bacteria; kingdom Bacillati; phylum Actinomycetota; class Actinomycetes; order Kitasatosporales; family Streptomycetaceae; genus Streptomyces; species Streptomyces sp. NPDC015171. Next base: position 208,130 of record NZ_JBIBUO010000011.1, on the reverse strand, counting down.
CCGCCGATGACGGCCGCGGCCACCAGGCCGCCTATCGCCTTGTTACTGCCGCTGATCCTGCGCCGGTGCGTGCTCATGCGCGTGCCTGCCTTCGCTGCTCACTGGGGGTTCACAGGGGGGTGGGGACCCTGTGGGTGCGGCAGCACGCTAGCGAGCCCGATCCGGACAAATGGCCTGTTCCAGGCGGTGGTTGCGGACCTTATGGTGCGCTTAAGGAAGCGATCGGGACCGGTTAAAGGTCGAGACCAGTCTGCCCCGCCGGCGCCGGCGCACGGCGCCCCGGTGGCCCCGGCCGACCGGCTCGCGCGCGTCCAGCTGGAACCAGATCCGCACCTCCGTGCCGCCCAGCACCGAGGAGCCGATGCGGACGTCCCCGCCGGTGGACTCGGCGAGCCTGCGGACGATGTCCAGGCCCAGGCCGGTCGAGCCGGTGCTTCCGGAACCCCGGCCGCGGGCCATCGCCGCCTCCGGGTCGGCGATGCCGGCACCCGCGTCGGAGACCAGCACGATCACCGCGTCCTCGCCGTTGTGCACGTCGACCGCGAAGGCGGTGCCCTCGGGGGTGTGCCGGAAGACGTTGCCCAGCAGGGCGTCGAGCGCGGCGGCCAGGTCGGCGCGGGCCACCGGCAGCCGCACCGGCCGTTCGACGCCGGCCACCCGCCACTTGCGGCCCTCGTCCTCGGCGAGCGCGGACCAGAACTCCATGCGCGCGCGGACCACTTCGGCCGCGTCGCAGCCGGCGCCCGGCCCGGCCGCGGCGGTCTGCGGCTTGGCCTCCCGCGCCGTGCGGATGATGGTGTCGACCTCCCGCTCCAGCTGGGCGACGGCGGTCCGGGTCTGCTCGGCGGCGGGCCCGGCGCCCAGGGAGGCCGCGTTCAGCCGGAGGACGGTCAGCGGGGTGCGCAGCCGGTGCGAGAGGTCTGCGGCCAGCTCGCGCTCGTTGGCGAGGAGTTGGACGACCTGGTCGGCCATCGAGTTGAACGCGACGGCCGCGAGCCTCAGTTCGCTCGGCCCGTCCTCCGGCACCCGGGCGCCCAGCTTGCCCTCGCCCAGCTCGTGCGCGCCCTCGACCAGCCGCCGCGCGGGCCGCACCATGCGTATCCCGAGCCGGTCGGCGACCGCGACCGAGCCGATGATCAGCGCGAGTCCGACGGCGGCGAGCACCGCCCAGGCCGTGCCGACGCCGTTGGTCACCTCGGACTCGGGCACGTACACCTCGACCACCGCGATCGCGCCGGAGCCGAGCGCGACCGGCTGGAGCAGGGTGGAGCCGCCGGGCACGGCGGAGGTGGAGGCGCGGCCCATCGCGCGTACGGCCTCGATGTCGCGGCCGGCGGCGCGCTGCCGGCCGAGGTCGAGCGCGGCCCGGTCGCCGTCGGCGGGCAGATGGACCGCCATCCCGGCGTCGGCGCCCGCCGAGGCCACCACCCGCTCCAGCTCGTCCCGGTCGGTGGTGATGGACAGCGCGGGCGCGACCGCCGCGGCCTCCCGCTCGGCATTGGAGAAGGCCCGGTCGCGGGCCATCTCCTTGACGACGAGGCCGAGCGGCACGGCGAAGGCGACCACGACCATCGTGGTGACCGCCAGACAGACCTTGACCAGTGCCCATCTCATCGCGGCTCCCCGTCCACCGGGGGTTCGAGCTTCACCCCGACGCCCCGGAGCGTGTGGAGGTAGCGCGGCCGGGCTGCCGTCTCCCCCAGCTTCCGGCGCAGCCAGGACAGATGGACGTCGATGGTCTGGTCGTCGCCGTAGGACTGCTGCCAGACCTCGGCGAGGAGTTCCTTGCGCGCGACGACGACCCCGGGCCGGCCGGCCAGGAAGGCGAGCAGGTCGAACTCGCGGCGGGTGAGGTCGAGCCGGACGCCGTCCAGCTCGGCCTGGCGGCGCAGCGGATCGACGCTCAGGCCGCCGACCCTGAGCACGGCCGGGGGCGCGGCCTCGGCGCCGGCGGAGCGGGCCCGGCGCAGCACGGCCGCGATCCGGGCCGAGAGGTGCTCAACGGAGAACGGCTTGGTCAGATAGTCGTCCGCGCCGGCGTTCAGCAGCCGGACGACCTCCGTCTCGTCGTCCCGGGCGGTGGCGATGATGACGGGCACGTCGGTGATGCCGCGGAGCATCTTCAGGGCCTCGGAGCCGTCCAGGTCGGGCAGTCCGAGGTCCAGGATGACCACGTCGAAGCGGAAATGGGCGACCTCGCGCAGCGCCTCCAGTGCCGTACCGACGCTGCGCACGGTGTGTGCGGCGTCGGTCAGATGCCGGATGAGCGCCGAGCGTACGAACTGGTCGTCCTCGACCACGAGCACACTTGCCATGCGCCGCACCGTACGCCATGGGGGCGACACCGGGCGGCGGCCTGTGGACAACCCGCGGCAGGTGCGGACCGCGGTGTCCCTGGGGCAGTATGGCCCGCGATGCGCAGAGGACTCGTACACGTTCTGGCGTGGCTGCTCGCGACGGGCGCGGCGGTCACGCTGTCGTGGTGGGGCGTGCACACGGTGATGGCGGGGACGGCGTACGACCCGCCTCGCGCCCTGCCCGTCACGGCGGCCGACGCGGCGGACCGCGAGGTGAAGGCCGCCTCCCGGGCCCCCTCGGCCGCCCCGTCCCCGACGCGTGAGCGCTCGCCCCGCCCGGCGCCGGCACCCGCGCGCACCCCGGCCCGCCCGCAGTCCCCCTCCCCCGCCGCGAGCGCCACCGCGCCGGGCCGGGTCAGGTCCTACGACACCGACGGCGGCCGGGCGGTGTTCGACCTGGGGCCGGCCGACGCCACGCTCGTCTCGGCGACCCCGGGGACCGGCTGGTCGATGCAGGTGTGGAAGACGGAGAGCTGGATCCGGGTGGAGTTCAGCCGGAGCACTGACCGGGTGTCGGTGTTCTGCACCTGGCACGACGGGCCGCCGCGGGTCACGGTCGGAACCTACTGAGCACGTGGCCGACGCCCTTGAAAGGGACATGAGTTGACCGTCGTGGACCGTTCGCGACCGCTTGTGACCGAGGCTGTCGCAGGTCCAGAACGGGGCGAGGGGTTGAGGGACGTGCAGGACCTGCGGGACCTGCGGGACCTGCGGGACCTGCGGGACCTGCGGGACCTGCGGGACCTGCGGGACCTGCGGGACCTGCGGGACCTGCGGGACCTGCGGGACTAACGGAACACCGAGGGCGGCGGGGCCGGTGAGGCCACCGCGGAATCGTCCGTCACCGGCGCCGCGCCACCGGCGAAGTCGACGAGCTGCCTGCCGTGTTCGACCCGGCCGGGGTGCGGGTCGGAGGCGGCGCGGCGGGTGAGTTCGGGGAGCGGCAGCGGCAGGTCCGAGGCGACCAGGACGGCGTTGCCGAAGCGCTTGCCGCGCAGCACGGCCGGGTCGGCGATCAGCGCGAGTTCGCCGAACCGGGCGGCGACGGTGGCGATCTGGCCGCGCAGATGGGCGAGCGGCGGGCCGTCGGCGAGGTTGGCCGCGTAGACGCCGGAGGGCTTCAGGGCGCGGCGGACCTCGTCGAGGAACTCGGTGGAGGTGAGGTGGGCGGGGGTGCGGGCGCCGCTGAAGACGTCGGCGATGACGAGGTCGGCCCAGCCGTCCGGCAGCTTGGCGAGGCCCTCGCGGGCGTCCACCGAGCGGACCCGGATCCGCGCTCCCGGGTCGAGCGGCAGCTCGCGGCGGACCAGCTGGACCAGGCTCGCGTCGCGTTCCACGACCTGCTGGGTGGAGCGGGGCCGGGTCGCCGCGACGTACCGGGCGAGGGTGAACGCGCCGCCGCCGAGGTGCACCGCCTGTACGGGCCGGCCGGGCGGGGCGGCGAGGTCGATGACATGGCCGAGGCGGCGCTGGTACTCGAAGGAGAGGTACGCCGGGTCGTCCAGGTCGACATGCGACTGGGGCGCCCCGTCGATCAGCAGTGTCCAGGCCCGGGCGCGGTCCGGGTCGGGCACGAGCTGCGCGAGTCCGCCGTCGACCGGCTCCTCCACCGCCGTGACGGCCGCCGCCGCGCGCCTCGTGTTCCTGGACCTTCCCATCCGTCCATTTTCGCAGCCGCCGCGGGTGCGCGCGTCATCGGCAGCTGTCGGCCGCCTCGATCAGCCGGGCCGCCTCCCCCAGGGCCCGGCGCAGCACCACCGGGTCGGTCGCGAGATCGGCCTCGCCGGGCGGCAGCAGCCAGTCCGAGCCCTCCACCGGCGGCGCCGGGTCCAGCCGCAACCCGCGTCCGTTCGTCTCGGTGCAGGTGCTGCCGGGCACGTCCCAGCAGGCGGCGGTGCCGGCCGGCACCAGGAAGCCGAGGGTTCCACAGCCGTCGTCGTGCAGCACGGGCCCCACCGCCTCCGCGGCTCCGCGCCGCAGGATGTCGACCGCCTCCAGCCCCTGCCGGGCCGGTACGGTCACGAGGTCGCATGCCGGATCACCCGCCGCGTACGCGGACGGCGACGACGGCGACGTACAAGGATCGTTGCTCTGGCTGGTCTCCATGCCGGCCTCCACCACACTGCCCTGTTGCGGTCCATACGTTTCAACGCGTGAGCCCGTCAACGGCTACGGCACAAGTGCGCCGCAAAGGATGGCACTTCATGGCAGATCGTGGATGAGATATCCGGTTTGTAGCCAAACACCGCGTGGCGGGTCCTTCACAGCAGGTACGTTCATGCCCGCCGGAACCAGGGCGTCACACGGGCAACTCGTCCCGAAAACTCCCCGGCCCCGGCAATGGTTCGACGGTTCGCACGAGAGGACCCGGCCATGGCGTCGTCAACCGTGACCTCGTCACAGCCCGAACGGCCACCCCGGCCGAACCTCGCCTTCCGGCAGTTGCGCGGCCGGCGCTCACCGGCCGAGTTCGCGGCACTGGTGCGGCGGGCCGCGCGCGAGATCGGTGAGCGGGTCAGCTGTGACGCTCGCTACATCGGCCGGGTCGAGGCGGGCGAGATCCGCTGCCCCAACTACGCGTATGAACGGGTGTTCCTGCACATGTTCCCCGGCCGCACGCTCGCCGACCTCGGCTTCGCGCCCCGCTCGTCCGTGCGCGGACGCGCGGCGCGTACGGCTCCTCAGACGCCGCCGGCGCCGGAAGGGGCCACTCCCGTGGCGGTGTCCGATGAGCCGGGGAGGGCAAGCGGACCGTATGAGACGCGGAACGCTGCCCCGAGTTCGCGGCTCAAGGCACACCAGGGGAATTTGTACGGCCCGCACGAACCTCCCCCACGTTCCCGGCTTCGCTCGAACAGGGGGGACCCCCACGAGAACGACCCCCTGAACCACGAGGAGAGCGACGTGCTGCGTCGCGCATTCATGACCGGCGGAGGCGCCACCATGGCCGCCGCCACGCTGGCCCCGCTGGGGCTCACCGCCGGCGTCGCCGCCGCGGAACGGCCCCGGCGGCGTGCCGGGTCCTCCGAGGCGGCGGCCCTGGAGGAGGCGGTCCTGCGCATCCGGCTGCTCGACGACCGGCACGGCGCGGACGGGCTCTACCAGCGCGCGGCGGCTCCGCTGCGCGCGGCCTACGCGCTGCTCGACGCCGGCACGACCCGGCAGACCACCGCCGACCGGCTGCACACGGGCGCCGGTGAACTCGCCATCTCCGTGGGCTGGCTGGCCCACGACTCCGGCCGCTTCGACGACGCGCGCTCGCACTACGCGGAGGCGCTGGCCACGGCACGGATGACCGGCGATCCGGGTCTTGAGGCGCACGCGTTCTGCAACACCGCGTTCCTGGCGCGGGACGCGGGCCGACCCCGGGAGGCGGTCCGGGCCGCGCAGGCCGCGCAGCGCGCCGCCCGGCCGCTGGGCTCGGCCCGGCTGATGTCGCTGCTCGCGCTGCGCGAGGCGGGCGGCTGGGCCGGGCTCGCCGACCGCACCGGCTGCGAGCAGGCGCTGGCCCGCGCGCACGCCTACTTCGAACGGGGCCGCTCGGACGCCGACCCCGAGTGGATGAGCTTCTACGGCGAGGCCGAGCTGGAGGGCCTTGAGGCGCAGTGCTGGTCCACGCTGGGCGACTGGCGGCGGGCGTCCCGGCACGCGCGGCGTGCGGCGCATCTGCAGGATCCGCACTTCTCGCGCAACATCGCGCTCTACACGGCCGAGCTGGCCGACGACCTGGCCCGCGAGGGCCGCCCCGACGAGGCGGCGGAGGCCGGGCTGCGGGTGCTCGCGCTGCTGGACCAGGTCCAGTCCTCCCGCATCCAGACGATGCTGGCAGGCACGGCCCGCGTACTGCTGCCGCACCGGCGGGCGTCCGGGGTGTCGGAGTTCCTGGACCGGCACGCGTCGATGCCACGGACGGGGCGGGTCTAGACCTGGTCGCGGGGTGTCCCGGTTCCGGCTGCGGGGTGTCCCGGTTCCGGCTGGGGGGATCAGTTCCAGCTGCGGGGGGGCAGTTCCCAGCTGCCTGTGGGGAGGGCTCAGTTCCAGCTGCCGGTGGGGAGGGCTCAGTTCAGCTGCCGGTGGGGGCTTGGCCCGGCCCGTACGCGGGGCAGGCGGGCTCGGCCCCCTGTGCGGGCGGCCCACTCATCCCCATCCCCAGGAGGGCGGGCTCGGCCCCGACCGCCCGAGAGGATGCGCACCCGGACGCGGCGGACGCGGGCTCCGTCCCCCACACGGGGCAACAGGCTCGCCCCGGCCCCTACGAAGCAGACTCGCCCCCAACTGTCGAAGAGGACGCCCCGGACGCGGAGCAACGCGGCTCGGCCCGACGTGCGGGGCCCCCAGGAGGGCGGGCTCGGCCCCGGCCTCCGAGGGGGACGTGTTCCTTCGGGGCCGCGGTGCTCAGCCCGCCAGGTGCCCCACGTCGTTCCAGCTCTCGATCGCCGGCTCGCCGTAGGCCCAGCCGAGGACGGACAGCGATGTGGGGTTCAGGCGTATCCGGGCCGCGAAGTCCAGCGGCAGGCCCAGCCACCGGGCGCCGATGGAGCGCAGGATGTGCCCGTGCGCGAAGACCAGGACGTCGCGGTCGGCCGCGCGCGCCCAGGACACCACCTCGTCCGCGCGCGCGGTGACCTCGGCGAGGCTCTCGCCCTCCGGGACGCCGTCCCGCCAGATCAGCCAGCCCGGCCGGACCGCCTGGATCTCGGCCGGGGTCATCCCCTCGTACGCGCCGTAGTCCCACTCCATCAGCGTGTCCCAGCGCTCGGCCCGCTCGCCGAACCCGGCGAGTTCGCAGGTCTCCCGCGCGCGGGAGAGCGGGCTCGTGCGCACCTCCACGCCCGCCAGACCGTCCAGCGGGGCGCGGTGCAGCCGCTCGCCGAGCAGCTTGGCCCCGCGCCTGCCCTCCTCCAGCAGCGGCACATCGGTCCTGCCGGTGTGCTTGCCGGACAGCGACCAGGCCGTCTGTCCGTGCCGGGCCAGCAGGATGCGCGGTGCCATGGGAGACCTCTCCGGGAGCGTGCCGCCCTCCGGTGCGCCACGGACGCCACGGACGACACAGGGATGAACGTCAGGTGGATTCGGTCCCTCCATCATCGCGCACCCCACGCCGAGGCAACCCGGCGGGCGATCTCGGCGTCTTCGAGGGCTGAGCACCCGCCGGGCCTGACCGGAGTGCGCCTCATGGGCGACGTAGGGACACCGTAAAGTGGCACGGTCGCCCGCCAGGGCGCAGCGCACAGCAGAACGGGGAGGGCGGTCGGATGCCGCAGACCGAGACACCGGGCACCGAGACGGCCCCGCGATCCCGGCTGCGCTGGTGGACCGAGCTGCCGCTGATCCTGCTGGTCTACGGCTGTTACTCGGCCGGCCGGCTCCTCGCGCGCGGAGACGTGCACAGCGCCGTCGACCACGGCCTGGCGATCCTGCGCGTCGAGAAGGCCCTGCACCTCAACGCCGAGCACCCGCTGAACCGGTTGTTCACGCGCGAGGCATGGCTCGGCGTACCGGCCGACTTCTGGTACGCCTCCCTGCACTACCTCGTCACGCCCGCCATCCTGATATGGCTGTTCCGCGCGCGCGGACGGCACTACCGCGCGGCCCGCACCTGGCTGATGACGTCCACGTTCATCGGTCTGATCGGCTTCACGCTGCTGCCGACCTGCCCGCCCCGCCTGCTCTCCGCCGGCCACGGCTTCGTGGACACGATGGCGCAGTACAGCGACTACGGCTGGTGGGCCGGCGAGGCCAGCGCCCCGCGCGGCATGGGCGGCATGACCAACCAGTACGCGGCGATGCCGAGCCTGCACGTCGGCTGGGCCCTGTGGTGCGGCGTGATGCTGTGGCGCCACGGCGGCACCCGTCTGACGAAGGTCCTCGGCGTCGCCTACCCGCTGCTGACCACGCTGGTGGTCATGGGCACCGCCAACCACTACTTCCTGGACGCGGTCGCGGGCGCCGCCGTCATGGGCGTCGGCTTCCTGCTCGCGCCGCGGGTGATGCGCGCCGCCGACCTGGTCCGCGCCCGACTGGTGCGCCGTACCGCACCGGCCGCGGCGGGCACGGGCTCCCCGATTGTCAGTGCCGGATGCCAGACTTCCCCGGGTGAGCGAATTCCACGGCAGCGCGAGTCCCGGCTCGACGCCGGGGCCGGACCGGACGCCTCCCCCAGCGACGCGGGCGAAGGCGCTCCGGCATCGGCTCGCTGAGCTGCGCGGACCCGACGTACCGGCCAAGTCCCTGGACGCGCGCGCCCTCGCGGCGCTCGCCGCGAACCCCGGCTGCGCCCGGCGTGCGGTCCTGGACGGCGCCGGGGTGGACAAGGCCCGGCTGGCCACAGCGCTGGGCGCCCCGTCCGGCTTCGGCCAGTCGCAGTTCGCGCTGACCCGGGGCAACGCCTTCGAGGCGCGGGTGAAGGCGGACGGCGGCGCGGAGCTGCTGCGGCTGGCGCACGCCCGGCTCGACCCGGGCGCCGAGCCGCCCGCCGGGGCGGCCGTACCCGACCTGACCGCGCACGGCCCCGAGGGGCGTACGGCGCGTACGGCGCTGGCGCTGCGCGAGGCCGCGCACTCCGGCGGCTGGACCCTGCTGGACCACCCCATGCTCGCCCTGGACGTGGCGGGGTCGCTCGCCTTCCTGGAGCCGGACGCGGTGGTGGTGCACCCGGACGGGAGCTGGTCGGTGGTGGAGATCAAGTCCTTCCCGATGGTGGACGGCGCGGCGGACCCGGCGAAGGTGGGCGCCGCGGCCCGCCAGGCGGCGGTGTACGTGCTGGCCCTTGAGGAGGTCGCCGCACGGCTCGATCCCGTCCCGCGCGTGCGGCACCGGGTGCTGCTGGTGTGCCCGAAGGACTTCTCCAACCTGGCGGCGGGCGCGGCCGTGGACGTCCGCAAGCAGCGCGCCGTCACCGCGCGCCAGCTCGCCCGGCTCACCCGGATCGAGGAGCTGACCGGTGCGCTGCCCGAGGGCACCTGCTTCGCGCCCGACCGGCCCGCCGAGGAGCTGACGGCGGCCGTGGCGGCGGTCCCCGCGAGCTATGCGCCCGAGTGCCTGTCCGCCTGCGAACTGGCCTTCCACTGCCGGGACCGGGCCCGCGCGCAGGGCGCGGTCACCCGCCTCGGCCGGCCCCTGCGGGCCGAGCTGGGCGGCCTGGCCACGGTCGAGGAGGTCCTCGCGGCGGCCCGCGGCGAGACGGGCGATCCCGCCGATCCGGCGGTGGCCGCGCTGCGCAGGACGGCGGCCCTGCGCGCCGAGGCCCTCCGGGCGGCCGACGAGGCGGCGGTCCTGGCCGCGGCGGCGCCCACGGCGGTGACCGCGTGTCCCTGATCACCGCACTCGCCCGCCTGGAAGCCGTCGACACCGGCCGGGCACAGCCGGCCGCGACCGTCCGGCACCGGCATCTGTCCGACCGCCCGCTGGTGTTCGTGCCGCTCACCACCGCCGGTGAGACCGGCGCCCCGCTCGGCGCGCTGGTCGGCACCGACCGGGACGCGCCCCGGCTGCTGGTCGTACCGCAGCCCCGCGACCGTGATCTGCGCTTCGCGTTCCTCGCCGACCTGGCCGATGTCGTCCTGCCGTACATCGACGCGTACGCGGAGTCCGTGGAGGCGGCCGAGCGCACCGAGACCGACCCGGAGACCGGCAAGCGGGTCAAGGTGGCGGCCGAGCTGTGCGCGGACGCGCCCCAGCTGATCGTGCCGAGCCGGGCGGGCCTGGACTTCGTACGGCTGCTGGGCCGTTCGACACGGTTCAGGCGCACCGCCGAGCAGGACCCGGACGCGCCCTATCCGGCGCCGCCCCGGGTGCCGCTGCTCGGCCGCTGGCTGACCCACTACGGCGAGCGGGCCCGGGTCCCCGGTTCCGCGCTGCTGCTCGCCCTGACCGATGTGCTCGCCCGGCACTGGGCGACCGGCCAGTCCGGCCTGGAGGACCAGCATCTGGGCGCGCTGCTCTCCTGGATCGACCCGCCCGGGGACCGCACGGGTGCCGAGGCGGCCCGCCGGGCGGAGCTGGAGCGGGACGCGTCCGGGCAGCTGTGGTGCCCGCCGGCCGGCCCCGCCACCGACCCGGCGTTCGACAACAAGCTGCTGGCCCCGGCGATCGAGCGGTACGACCGCGCGCGTACGGCCCTCGCCGCCGCCGAGGACCCCCTGGAGGCCGACGACCGGCTGGCCGCGCTCACCGCGGCCGAGCGGGACGTCCGCGCCCTGGTCGAGAGCCGCACCCGGCCCACCTGGGACGCGGTGTGGCGGGGACTCGACCTGCTGCGGGCGCTGCCGGAGGGCGCGCACGCGGAGGGGCGCTGGACCCGGGACCGCTGGTCGTTCACCGGGCACCGGGACCGGGTGCTGGCCGGCGAGCCGCCGCAGCCGCGCCGCGACGACGCGGTGACGGCGGCGAACAAGCTGGCCACGCGCGAGCGTGAGCAGGCCCGGCTGGAGGCGCAGGAGGCGCTGGACGATCCGCTGGTGATGGCGGGGCGGCGGCTGGCCGGGGAGGCGTTCGCGGGCGAGGTGACCGACGTCGTGATGGCGTACGGCGAGGGCAGGCGGCCGAGTCCGCGCCCGCTGGTGACCGTCCGCACGGAGGACCGCCCGCATCTCGCCGAGCGCGCGAAGGTGTACCGCTCACTGGGCGGCAGGCCCCAGTCGGCGGAGTGCGTCGGAGCCGAGGAGGAGGGCGTGCTGGTGCTGCGGATCCTGGACAAGATGGGCCGCGGCAAGGAGCCCGAACCGGGTTCCGTGCCGGAGAAGGGCGACCGGGTCTGCTTCACGCTCTTCGAGCACGAGCAGCGCGGCGGCGCGAAGCTGCCCGACCCGGAGGAGACCCCGTGGACGCACGGCGGCCCGCCGGGCGAGCGGACGCCGGAGGCGCCCGACGCCGTGACCGAGGAGGACGTGCTGTGACGACCGTCGGCTTCGACCCCGCGGCCGCCGCCGCCCGCGCCACCGACGCGATCCTCCACGACACGCTGCACGGCACCGAGCGCGGTGTGGTGGTGGACTCCCCGCCGGGCGCGGGCAAGTCGACCCTGGTGGTCCGCGCGGCCCTGGAACTCGCCGGTGCCGGGCGCCCGCTGATGGTGGTGGCCCAGACGAACGCGCAGGTGGACGACCTGGTGCTGCGCCTGGCCGAGAAGAACCCGGAGCTGCCCGTCGGCCGCCTGCACAGCAGCGACACCGACGCGTACGACAAGGCGCTGGACGAGCTGCCGCAGGTCCGCACGTCGGCGAAGGCGGCCGATCTGGCCGGTCTCCCGGTGGTCCTGTCCACCGCCGCGAAGTGGGCGCATGTGACGGTGGACGCGCCGTGGGGGCACGCCATCGTGGACGAGGCGTACCAGATGCGCTCCGACTCCCTGCTCGCCGTGGCCGGCCTGTTCGAGCGGGCGCTGTTCGTGGGCGACCCCGGGCAGCTCGACCCGTTCGCGATCGTCGGCAGCGAGCAGTGGGCGGGCCTGTCGTACGACCCGTCGGCCTCCGCCGTCACCACCCTCCTGGCGCACAACCCGGGCCTGCCGCAGCACCGCCTCCCGGTCTCCTGGCGGCTGCCGGCCTCCGCTGCGCCCCTGGTCTCGGACGCGTTCTACCCGTACACCCCGTTCCGCAGCGGCACGGCCCACGGCGACCGCCGCCTGGCCTTCGCCGTCCCCTCCGACGGCTCGGGCCCCGACCGGGTGATCGACGAGGCGGCGGAGTCCGGCTGGGGCCTGCTGGAGCTGCCCGCCCGGCACACCCCGCGCACGGACCCGGAGGCGGTGCGGGCGGTGGCGGCGGTGGTCCGGCGCCTGCTGGACCGGGGCGGCGCCGCGGTGTCGGAGCGCGCACCGGACCAGCCGGCCCCCCTCACCGCCGACCGCATCGCGGTGGGCACGGCCCACCGCGACCAGGCGGCGGCGGTCCGCGCGGCCCTCGCCGACCTCGGCGTACCGGACGTCACGGTCGACACGGCGAACCGCCTCCAGGGCCGGGAGTACGACGTGACGGTCGTCCTGCACCCGCTCTCCGGCCGCCCCGACGCCACCGCCTTCCACCTGGAGACCGGCCGCCTGTGTGTGCTGGCCTCCCGCCACCGCCACGCCTGCGTCGTGGTCTGCCGCGCGGGCGTCGCCGACCTCCTGGACGACTACCCCGCCACGGACCCCGTCCAGCTGGGCACGCTGGTGAAGTTCCCGGACGGCTGGGAGGCGAACCACGCGGTCCTGGCCCATCTGTCGGAGCACAGGGTGAGCTGGCGGCCGTGACACGACCCCCCGGTACCGGGCCGGCCTGCCGCCGGAGGCGGCCGATGAACACAGCCCGGACGGCCGGGAGGCGAACCACGCGGTCCTGGCCCGCCTCTCGGAGCACAGAGTGAGCCGGCGGCCATGAGGGCCCCTTGCGGGCACGCGGGAGAATGGACGGTGGCCCACCTGAAGGCGGTGCCCGCGAAACCGTACGAGGAGGAGACAAGACATGGCGGAGCCCACGCCGCGTCGTAACGAACCGCGGCTACGCCCCGCGCCCCTGCTCTTCGAGCCCATGGCGGCAGCCTCCGATCCCGAGCACTTCTTCGACCTGGAGTCGATCGAGGATCCGCGGACGCTGCTGGCCCGGGCGACGGAGCTGACCCAGGCGTTCCGCGCGGCGGCCGACCGGGCCATGGAGTTCCAGGCCATCGCCGCGGCCCAGCTCGCCGACCCGCGCCGGTTCGACCGGCTGACCCCGGCGGACATCGCCGAGCGGTCGGAGTGGACCGAGGACTACGCGAAGAAGATGGTCGAGTTCGGGCGGGACCTCCTGCGGGGCGAGGGCGAGGAGCGGACGCCCACCGATTCGCTGTAGCCGCCCGCCCGCCGGAGCCCACCGCGACGGCCCGTCCGCCGGGGCCCACCGCGAGGTCCCGCCCGCCGGAGCCCACCGCGACGGCCCGTCCGCGGGGGCCCACCGCGAGGGCCCGTCCGCGGGGCCCACCGGCCCCCGGAGCCCGCCAGCCCGCCGGCCCGCCGTGGCCGCTGCCCGCCGTAGCCCTCCGGCATATGCCAGGCGGGCAAGATACTCCTCCCGGTCGGACCCTGTCCCGGCTTTCGGCAACTTAGGGGAGTCGCCCGCTCACCGCAGGTACATGTGGATGTCATGAGCAGCCAACCGAACGTCACCCGCGTCGGCTCCGACGGAGTCGCCTGGCTCGCCTCGGCGGGAACCTACCCCCGCAGCACCCTCGCCCTGTGGGAGGAGCGCCCGGACGCCCCGGTCGTGCTGCCCTGCGGCACCGTCTTCGACGTGGTGAGCGCCCCCGCGACCTTCGGGCGCCGGATGCTGGACCGGCTGTGGGACGAGGGCCCGGGATCGGGGCCGGTCGCGGTGTTCCGGGGCCGGACGCTGCTGTTCACCGCCCCGGGCACGGCCCAGCGCCTGCCCTCGCTGCTGGCCTGGGAGGAGTGGGGGTCCCACCGGGCGCAGGCGGTGCCCCCGCTGCTGTGCCACGGCACCGGCGACGCGGTGACGGTGCCGCCCCCGGCCGGCGACGGCACCCCCGGCGCCGCCCGCTGGCTGGCCGCCCCCGACACCCGGCATCCCTGGCTGCCCGGACCCGAGGTGGTGCTGTGGGCGGCCGTGCGGGCGGCCCGTGCGGCCGTACGGATTTCGATTTTTCCTCCCGCCGACCATGATGCTAAGGTCTACGACGTCAGCAGGCGCCGCTAGCTCAGTTGGTTAGAGCAGCTGACTCTTAATCAGCGGGTCCGGGGTTCGAGTCCCTGGCGGCGCACGCGAAGGAAACGGCGGGTCCGGTTCGAAAGAATCCGGCCCGCCGTTTTCGTATACGTACGGCGCTCGCATGCGGCGCTCGCACACGGCGCCCCGCGGTCAGCTCTTCCTCCCCATCCCCGGTGTGATCTTCACCGTCCAGGTCCCCGACGCCGTGCGCGCCTCCGCCTCCACCCGCACGCCGTCCCCGGGCACGGTGAACCGCTCGCCGAGGGCGACCGGGGCGTCGGCGAGGGGCGGGTAGACCGAGTTCTCCCAGCAGGCCTCGGTGCGCGGATGGGCGTCCACGACCTGCACCGGACCCTCGCCGGACTCCGCGCCGCCGCGCACCCGGTAGACCAGGATCCCCTGGCGGCAGGAGGCGCGGTCGGCGCCGGCCGTGCCACGCGCCTCGAAGGCGAGGGCGCTGTCCTGGCCGGTGCGCACCACGGCGAGTTTGACGCCGTGCCCCAGGCCGAAGGCGGGAGCGCCGGCCGCGCCCCGCGCCGGGGCGCCCGGCCCGGCCTCCAGCGGCTCCAGGGTGAGGCGGGTCGGGCCGGCGCCGCGCACGCACGCCACCTGGCGCGGATCCAGCCAGCCCAGCCGCCACTTGTGCCAGCCGAACAGGTCGGGCGAGAGCCCGAACTGGCTGCCCATCAGGTCCCAGTCGCCGACGTAGGTGTCCCAGTCGCCCTTGCCGTCGACCGGGCGGTGGTAGAGATCGGGCAGGTCGAAGACATGGCCGGTCTCATGGGCGAGGACGAGACGGTCCGGGGGATGGCGCTCGAACACGGTGACGACCCGGCGGACGTCCGTGCCGTCCACCCGCAGGGGCGCGTCGAGGTTCACGACCTTCGTGGCGTCCGAGTCGACGCCGGGCGCGTCCGGATCGGCGACGAAGTACACGACCGGGTAGCGGGAGAAGTCGACCTCCTTGTCGGCCAGCGCGAACGCGTCGCGCAGATAGGCGGCCCGGTCCCCCGCGCTCCAGTCCCGCCTTATGGCGTACGACGTCGACGGGCGCGGCATCCGCAGCCAGTGCTTCAAGGGGTGGGGGCGGAGGGTAAACCTGCCATAGGAGGACCGCGCGTAGAAGTCGCTGGTGGCCGGGAAGTGATCGGCCGTCAGCTCGGCCGGAGTGGTGCGCGGGGTGGCGTCCGGGAAGGAGAGGAAGACCAGCACGGCGTCGAGCGTGCCGGTCGGGCGGGAGTAGGCGGGGCTCCAGGTGTCCACCCCTTCCGAGTGATGGGCCTCGGTCCGCTGGAGGGCGCAGGGGGCCGTCGAAAAAGGTTCGGCGGACGCCGGGCCGGAGAGGATCGAGGTCGCGGCGAGCGCCGACATCGTCGTGAACACGGCGGCGGTGCTGCGCAGCTTGGGCACGGACATGACCTCCGGATACAGTTCGCGGGACCCGCACCCAGATTGCTGGTGTTCGATGCTTTTTGCCCTGTTTACCTGCACCAGAAGGGTGAGTGCGCCCCACCGCACGCCGGCGCACCCCGGTACCCGACACCCCGAAACACTCACGGAACGTCACAACCGGTCGGGGGGCTGAAGAACCTGTCCAGGTGCGGGCAGAAACGATCTGTCGGAACCTGTGCTCTGTCCGGGAGACTGGAGAGTGGCTGGAAGGGCCCGGGGCCAGCCTCTATGATCGGCACACTTTCCGGCACGGACAGAGATCGAGTGCACTGCGGGAGCGAGCGGTGAGCGGAACCTCCGAAGGGCCGACGCCCGCGGCAGACCTCGACCGGTCAGCCGTCACAGACAGTCACCACACCACCTACCACCGTGTCTTCGCGACCGCCCCGCTCGCCATGGCGGTCGTGGCCCCCGAGGGTTTCGTCGTCAGCGCCAACGCCGCCCTCGGCGAGCTGCTCGGCACCGATCCGGACACGCTCACCGGGCGGGTCGCCGCCGATCTGGTGGACCTCGCGTCGGACGCCCGCAGCTGGCACGCCTACCGCGAGGTGCTGCGCGGCCGGCAGGCCAAGCTGCGCTGCACCCGCCGGCTCAAGCACCCCGAGGGGCACGCGGTGTGGGTGCAGATCACCGTCTCCCCGCTGACCGGAGGCGAGCCCGGCGTGCTGCTGTCGGTCGCCGACATCAGCGCCCGCCGTGAACTCCAGGCACGGCTGCGGCATTTGCAGATGCACGACCCGGTGACCCGGCTGCCCAACCGCACCCTGTTCTTCGAGCGGCTGACGGCCGCGCTGGAGGCGGAGTCGTACGAGCAGAGCGGCACCGGCCGGATCGGCCTGTGCTACCTGGACGTCGACGGCTTCAAGGCCGTCAACGACACCCTCGGCCACCGCGTCGGCGACCGGCTCCTCGCGGCCGTGGCCGAGCGCCTGACCCGGGTCGCCGACGAGACCGGGTACGCCCGCGCCGTCACCCCGCTGGTGGCCCGGCTCGGCGGCGACGAGTTCGCCCTGCTGGTCGAGGACTCCACCGGCACCGAACAGCTCGCGGATCTCGCCGAGTCGGCGCTGAAGGCCCTGGAGGAACCCTTCGACCTGGCCGGGCAGCGGCTCTCGCTCACCGCGTCCATCGGCGTCGTGGAGCGGCACGCGGCCGGGACGACGGCCACGGGGCTGATGCAGGCCGCCGACACGACCCTGTACTGGGCGAAGGCCGACGGCAAGGGCCGCTGGACCCTGTTCGACCCGGAGCGCAACGCACACCGCATGACCCGCCAGGCCCTGTCCTCCACCCTGCGACCCGCCATCGAGCGCGGCGAGTTCGCCCTGGACTACCAGCCGCTGGTGGCCATGGAGGACGGCCGGCTCAACGGCGTCGAGGCGCTGATCCGCTGGCATCACCCGCAGTTCGGCACGCTGACGCCGAATCGGTTCATCGGACTGGCCGAGGAGGACGGCTCGATCGTGCAGCTCGGCCGCTGGGCGCTGGCCACCGCCTGCCGGCAGGCCCGCCGCTGGCAGCTGGACCGCCCCGGCGAACCGCCCATCTTCGTCAGCGTGAACGTCGCCGTGCGCCAGGTGTGGGACTCGGACCTGGTGGCCGACGTCGCCGAGACCCTCGCCGAGACCGGGCTCGCCCCGCACCTCCTCCAGCTGGAGCTGACCGAGTCGGCGGTGATGGGCTCGGCCGGCCGGCCGCTCCAGGCCCTCCAGGCCCTCAGCGACATGGGCGTGCGCATCGCCATCGACGACTTCGGCACCGGCTACTCGAACCTGGCCTATCTGAGCCGGCTGCCGGTCTCCGCGCTGAAGCTGGACGGCTCCTTCGTCCGCGGCTTCCAGTACGAGGAGGCCGGCGCGGGGCCCATGCCCAACCCCGCCGACGAGGTCATCGTGGAGGCGATGATCCAGCTCGCCCACCGGCTCGGCCTGACGGTCACCGCGGAGTGCGTGGAGACCTCCGCCCAGGCCACCCGGCTGCGCCGGATCGGCTGCGACACCGGACAGGGCTGGCTGTACTCCCGCCCGGTGCCGCCGGATCGTATCTCCGAGCTGCTGGGGACGCAGACCTACGCGGTCGGCAACCCGTAGGCGTCCGCGATCAACTCGTAGGAGCGCAGGCGCAGTTCGCCGCGGTGGGCGTGGGTGGTGAGCATCAGCTCGTCGGCGCCGGTGCGCTTGTGCAGATCGTCGAGGCCGGAGCGGACCTCGTCGGCCGTGCCGTGCACGATGTTGGCCGTCCAGGAGGCGACGAACTCCTCCTCCATCGGGCTGAACTCGTGCTTCTCGACGTCCTCCGGGTCGGGGAACAGGCCCGGCCTGCCGGTGCGCAGCCGGAGCATGTTCAGCGCCACCGCCCGGGTCTGCCGGCGGGCCTCGCGCTCGTCGTCCGTCGCGATCGCGGAGACGCCGATGAGGGCGTACGGCTCGGACAGGACCGCGGAGGGCCGGAAGGTCTGCCGGTACAGGTCGAGGGCCGGGATGGTGTTCTGCGCGGAGAAGTGGTGCGCGAAGGCGAAGGGCAGGCCGAGCATGCCGGCCAGGCGGGCGCTGAAGCCGGAGGAGCCGAGCAGCCAGACGGGCGGTCGGTGCGCGGACTGGACACCGCCGGGGGCGCTGCCCTGGACCGGTCCGGGGATCGCGTGGATCCGGCCGTAGGGGTGCCCGTCGGGGAAGTCGTCGTCCAGGAACCGGATCAGCTCCGCGAGCTGCTGCGGGAAGTCGTCGGCGCCCTCGTTGAGGGTGTCGGTGCGGCGCAGGGCCGCGGCCGTGGCCCCGTCGGTGCCCGGCGCCCGGCCGAGCCCCAGGTCGACGCGGCCCGGGGCCATGGCCTCCAGCGTGCCGAACTGCTCGGCGATCACCAGCGGGGCGTGGTTGGGCAGCATGACGCCGCCCGAACCGAGCCGGATGCGGTCGGTGTGGGCGGCGAGGTGGGCGAGGATCACGGCCGGCGAGGAGGAGGCCACGCCGGGCATGGAGTGGTGCTCGGCGATCCAGTACCGGTGGAAGCCGCGCGCCTCGGCGAACCGGGCGAGCGTGACGCTGGTGCGCAGGGCGTCGGTGGCGGTACTGCCCGCGCCGACGGTCACCAGGTCCAGTACGGAGAGGGGGGCGGGGGCGGTGCCGCGGGTGGTGCCCCGGATCTCGTCTGCCTCGTCTGCCGACACGGTGTGGGCCTCCTGTTTCCGAGCTGTTCCGAGCGTGAATGTCCTCGGGGCGCTAACAGGAGGCGGTCCCCGGTTATTCCCGGGCGGGCCTGTCCGGCCGGCGGCGGCGGAGGCCGGCCGGAGCGCCGCTCACGCCTGCACCAGGGGCTCCCGGGTGAACAGGGTCCCCAGGGTGGGCGCGTTCACCCGCCGGTCCGCCAGCCGCAGGCCCTCCCACACGGTGACCTGGCTGGCCGTGAGCACCGGCTTGGAGAGGGCCTTCTCCAGCAGGGCGAGGTGGGCGGCGGTGTGCAGCGCCGGGTCCGGCAGCAGCACGGCCTCCGTGCCGGGGACGTCCGCGGCCCGCGCCAGCGTCAGCACGTCCTCCTCGCCCCAGGTGCCGGCCTCCGCCGCGGTGACGAGCCCGGCGGACCGCGTCCCGGTCACCTCGAGGCCGCCGGCCCGCAGGAAGTCCGCGAACAGCGCGGTGAGGTCCTCCGGGTAGGTCGCGCCCACGGCGACCCGGCGCAGCCCCAGCTCCCTGGCCGCGTGGACGAAGCCGAAGGAGGTCGCGGAGGCCGGCATCCCGGCCAGCCGGGCCAGCGCCCTGACCTGCTCCTGGGCGCCGTCCCAGCCGTCGGCGAAGCTGCCGCCCGCCCCCGCCCACACCACCGTCTCGGCACCGGCGAGCCGCAGCCCCTCCACGCCCTCGGCGAGCTGCTCGGCGGTGCCCGTCCCGCGCAGGACGTCCACCCCGCGGGTGTCCTCGGCGAAACCGGTGCGGCACAGGTCCACCCGGATGTCGCTGCCCAGGAGCTGCTCGATGCGGGGATAGTCGTTCTCGGCGAGAGAGCCCGGGGTGAGGACTCCGAGTGCGGTCATGACCGGCCTTCCTGCAGTTCTTCTCCGGTGGTGGGGGCCCGCGCGGGCGGCTGCGCCCGACAGGTCCCCCTCGCTCGGGTACCCAGTCGGCGCCGCACCGCGCACATCGTGACCTGGTTGGCCGACAAGCGGCCGGCCGCCGCCGGGCGGCCCCAGGAGCCGTCTCACGCCGGGAGACCGAAGGGCAACGCATCGTGGGTACGCCCGTGTTGACGCGGGGGGGTTGGGGTGCGAGCGTGGTCCATCCGCGCATGCCAGACGCCGGGAGCCGCCCCGCATGACGCCGACCGTGCTCGTTCTCGACGCCGACCCGCCGCCCCGGCTCGGACGGCTCACCGGCCACGCCCGGATCGTGCGCACGGACGCCGCGCACCTGGCCGAACGGCTGCCCGCCGCGGACGTACTGCTGGTGTGGGACTTCACCTCGCACGCGGTACGCCGGGCGTGGCCCGGGGGCGGGCCCCGGCCGCGCTGGGTGCACACGGCGAGTGCGGGCGTGGACCATCTGATGTGCCCGGCGCTGGCCGCGTCGGACACCGTGGTGACCAACGCGCGGGGCATCTTCGACCAGCCGATCGCCGAGTACGTGGCGGCCCTGGTGCTGGCGGTCGCCAAGGACCTGCCGCGCACCCTCGAGCACCAGCGGGAGCGGACCTGGCGGCACCGGGAGACGCGGCGGGTGGCGGGCACGCGCGCGTGCGTGGTGGGCACGGGCCCGGTCGGCCGGGCGATCGTGCGCACCCTGAAGGCCCTCGGCGTGACGACGGCGCTGGTCGGGCGGGTGCCGCGGACCGGGGTGCACGGCCCGGCCGATCTGGACCGGCTGGTCTCCCGCGCGGACTGGGTGATCGCGGCGGCGCCGCTGACCGAGCAGACCTCCGGCATGTTCGACGCGCACCGGTTCGGCGTGATGCAGCCCTCGGCGTTCTTCGTGAACGTCGGGCGCGGCGGTCTCGTCGACGAGGCGGCCCTTTCCCGGGCGCTGACCCGGCGCTGGATCGCGGGCGCCGCCCTGGACGTGTTCGCCACCGAACCCCTTCCGCCGGACAGCCCGCTGTGGGAGCTGCCGGGGCTGCTCGTGTCCCCGCACATGAGCGGCGACACGGTCGGCTGGCGGGACGAACTGAGCACGCAGTTCGTGGAGTTGTACGAGCGGTGGGCGGCGGGCAGATCCCTGCTGAACGTGGTCGACAAGACGCGCGGGTACGTGCCAGGCCACTGAGCCCCTGGGAGGGTGCATGCAGCTCACCGATCTGACCGCCGTCCAGCTCCTCGACGGGTACCGCAAGGGCGAGTTCAGCCCGGTGGAGGCGACCGGTCAGGCGCTGGAGCGGGCCCGGCGGATCCAGCCGGAGGTGAACGCGTTCGTGCGGCTCACCGAGGAGGACGCGCTCGCCCGGGCCCGGGAGTCGCAGGCGCGCTGGCGGCGCGGTGAGCCGGCCGGGCTGGTCGACGGGGTGCCGGTGACGGTCAAGGACCTCCTGCTGCTGCGCGGCCACCCCACGCTGCGCGGCTCCACGACCCTGTCCGAGCGGGGGGCCTGGGACGAGGACGCGCCCCCGGTGGCCCGGCTGCGCGAGCACGGCGCGGTCTTCCTCGGCAAGACCACGACACCCGAGTACGGCTGGAAGGGCGTCACCGACTCCCCGTTGACCGGGATCACCCGCAACCCGTACGACGGCACGCGCACCGCCGGCGGTTCGAGCGGTGGCAGCGCCGCTGCGGTCGCGCTAGGCGCGGGCCCGCTGTCGCTGGGCACGGACGGCGGCGGCAGCATCCGCATCCCGGCCGCGTTCTGCGGGGTCTTCGGGCTGAAGCCGACGTACGGCAGGGTGCCGCTGTATCCGGCGAGCCCGTTCGGCACGCTGTCGCACACGGGGCCGATGACCCGGGACGCGGCCGACGCGGCCCTGCTGCTCGATGTGATCGGCACGCCCGACCCGCGCGACTGGTCGGCGCTGCCGCCGGCGCCGGGCTCCTTCACCGAGGCGCTGCGGGGCGGGGTGCGGGGGCTGCGGGTGGCGTACTCGCCCTCGCTGGGCGGGCAGGTGGCGGTGCGGCCCGCGGTGGCCGCCGCGGTACGGCGGGCGGTGACCGCCCTCGCGGCCCTCGGGGCGTACGTCGAGGAGGCCGACCCGGACTTCAGCGACCCGGTGGAGGCGTTCCACACCCTGTGGTTCAGCGGCGCGGCCCGGCTGACCCAGAGTTTCCCGCCGCACCGCAGGCGGCAACTGGATCCGGGGCTGCGGGAGATCTGCGCGCGGGGCGCCCGGACGAGCGCGCTGGAGTATCTGGCCGCGGTGGACGTGCGCACGCACCTCGGCCGCCGGATGGGCCGCTTCCACGAGCGGTACGACCTGCTGGTGACACCGACCCTGCCGCTGACCGCGTTCGAGGCGGGCGAGGAGGTGCCGAGGGGCTCCGCCTTCCGGCGCTGGACGGGGTGGACGCCGTTCACCCACCCCTTCAACCTCACCCAGCAGCCGGCCGCCTCGGTGCCGGTGGGCACGGACGGGGACGGCCTGCCGGTCGGGATGCAGATCGTCGCCGCCCGGCACCGGGACGATCTGGTGCTGCGGGCGGCGCACGCGCTGTACGAGGCGGGGGCGGCCGGCGTGGCCCCGCCGGCCACCGGCTGAACCGGCGGCATATACGCCGGCACATCGGCGCAAAAACGATGTTTGCCGCATCGTAGGAGAGTGCCGTACAACCCCTGACGGGGGCCGGGCGGCCCCCGGGATCGGGGCGCATAGCCCGGTTGCGCCTGGGTAGCCGCGCCGCCATGGCTCCAGCACTTGGGAACGACGTACACACCATCCGGCCGGAACGCAGACACAGCCGGCGCTCGGTGCTCGCCGGGATCGCGGCCGTCGGCGCGCTGGGCGCCGCCGGCTGTACGCGGGTGGCCTCGGCGTCCGGCAAGGACGGCGGCGATCTGCTGGAACGGCTGCGCGCGCAGGGGGTCGTACGGCTCGGGATCGCCGGTGAGATCCCCTTCGGGTACATCGACAAGGACGGGCAGCTCACCGGCGAGGCACCCGAACTGGCCAAGGCCGTCTTCAAGCGGCTCGGGGTGGACCGGGTGCAGCCGGTGCCGACGGAGTTCGGCTCGCTGATACCCGGGCTGAACGCCCAGCAGTTCGACGTGGTCGCCGCGGGCATGTACGTCACCCCGGACCGCTGCCGGCAGGTGATCTTCGCGGATCCCGACTACCGGATGCCGGACGCCTTCGTCGTCCGCAAGGGCAACCCCCTGGGGCTGCGCACCTACGCCGACGCGCTGCGCCGGCACGCCAAGGTGGCCACCGGGACCGGGTACGCGCAGATCCAGCACGCCGTGGAGGCGGGCTACCGGGAGAACGACCTCGTCATCGTCCCGGACCAGGTCGCCGGGCTGAACGCGGTGGAGTCGGGGCGGGTCGACCTGTTCACGGCCACGGCCGTCACCGCCCGGCTCGTGGCGCGCGGCTCCGCCAAGGCCGAGTCGACGAAACCGTTCGTGGCGCTGGTCGACGGCAAGCCGAAGGCGGACGGCGGCGCGTTCGCGTTCCGGCCGTCCGAGACCCGGCTCAGGGACGCCTTCAACGCCGAGCTGCACAAGCTGCGCCGCACCGGCGAGCTGTACCGGATCATGCGGCCCTTCGGCTTCACCAAGGCCGAGATGACGACGATGACCGCGAAGGAGCTGTGCGGCTCATGACTCCGGGACTCTGGGAACTCGTCCTCCACGGCATAGGCACCACGCTCCAGTTGCTGGTGTACAGCGCGCTGCTGGCCGTCGCCGTCTCGTTCGCCGTCGGTGCCGCGCGCACCCACCGCTCGCGGCTCGTCCGCTTCCTCGCCGCCTGCTACACCGAGGTGTTCCGGGGCATCTCGGCGCTGGTGATGATCTTCTGGGTGTTCTTCGTGCTGCCGATCGCCTTCGGCTGGCAGCTGGTGCCGATGTGGGCCGGCACGCTCGCCCTCGGCCTCACCTACGGCGCGTACGGCTCGGAGATCGTGCGCGGCGCCCTGCAGGCGGTGGACCCGGCCCAGCGCGAGGGCGGCATCGCGCTGGGCTTCTCGCCCTGGCAGCGGCTCCGGCTGATCCTGCTGCCGCAGGCGGTGCCGGAGACGATCCCGTCCTTCTCCAACCTGCTGGTCGAGCTGCTCAAGGGCACCGCCCTCGTGTCCATCACGGGCATGGGCGACCTGGCCTTCAGCGGCAACCTGGTCCGCCTCGCCCTCCAGCAGAGCGGCCAGATCTACACGTATCTGCTGCTGATCTATTTCGTGATCGCGTTCGCGCTCACCCGCGGCATGCGGGGCCTCGAACGCCGGCTGAAGGCGGGGGTGGCCCGATGAACTGGGACTGGGGAGCCGTCTCCGATTTCCTGCCCTACTTCTGGAAGGGCCTGGTCGTCACCCTGGAGGCACTGGCCCTGGGGTCGCTGATCTCGTTCGCGCTGGGGCTGGTATGGACCCTGCTGCTGCGGACGCCGACCCGCTGGGTGCGCTGGCCGGTGGGGGTCTTCACGGAGTTCGTGCGGGACACCCCGCTGCTGGTGCAGCTGTTCTTCCTGTTCTACGTGCTGCCCGAGGCGGGCGTGACGCTGTCCCCGCTGGCCACCGGTGTCCTCGGGCTCGGGCTGCACTACTCGACGTACACGATGCAGGTCTACCGGGCCGGCATCGAGGCGGTGCCGGCGGGCCAGTGGGAGGCCGCGACGGCGCTGAGCCTGCCCGTGCGGCGGACCTGGACCTCGGTGATCCTGCCGCAGGCCGTCCGCCGCGTGGTGCCGCCGCTCGGCAACTACGTCATCTCGATGCTGAAGGACACGCCGATGCTGATGACGATCGGCGTGCTGGAGATGCTGGGCCGGGCCCGGCTCGTCTCCCAGCAGCACTTCCAGTTCACCGAGCCCCTGACGGTGATCGGGGTCGCCTTCATCGTCGTCTCGTATCTGGCCTCCCTTCTTCTGCGCACCCTGGAGCGACGCCTTGTCCGTTGAGACCAGCAAGCAGCCGGCCCTGACCGGCACCCGGCCGACCGAACTGATCCGCCTGGAGAACGTGACCAAGCGGTTCGGCGACAACACCGTCCTCGACGGCCTGGACCTGTCCGTGGACGCGGGCCGGCACGTCACGCTGATCGGGCCCTCCGGCTCCGGCAAGACCACGATCCTCAGACTGCTGATGACCCTCGCCAAGCCGGACGAGGGCACGATCACCGTCGACGGACAGCGGCTGTTCCCGGCGCCCGAGCGGGAGGTCCGGGAGGTCCGCAAGAAGATCGGGATGGTGTTCCAGCAGTTCAACCTGTTCCCGAACATGTCCGTGCTGCGGAACATCACCGAGGCCCCGGTCCGGGTGCTCGGCCTGCCGAAGGACGAGGCCGAGGCACGGGCCCGGGAGCTGCTCGACCTGGTGGGCCTGGCCGACAAGTGCGACGCGAAGCCCACCCGGCTCTCCGGCGGCCAGCAGCAGCGGGTGGCGATCGCGCGGGCACTGGCGATGCAGCCCCGGGTGCTGCTGCTGGACGAGGTGACCTCCGCGCTCGACCCGGAGCTGGTCGCGGGCGTGCTCGACCTGCTCAGGGACATCGCGCGCAGCACCGACATCACGATGCTGTGCGTGACCCACGAGATGGGGTTCGCCCGGGACATCTCCGACCAGGTGCTGATGTTCGACGCGGGCCGGGTGATCGAGGCCGGTCCGCCGGAGCAGATCTTCGGCGACCCGGAGCGGGAGCGTACCCGTGAGTTCATCAGCGCGGTCCTGTGAACGCGGGCGGCGGGGCGGGGGCGGAGGAGAACGACCGAGGTCGAACCGCTGGGGCATGACCCTGGCATATGCCAGAGGATCTCCGCCCCAGCTGACGGGCGGGCGGGTACGGCACGATCTCGCCAACCCCCTCTCGGTCGCGGCCCTTTCACAGCTATCGTGGAGACGATCCGACGACCCGGATCGCGGCCGAGGGGGACCGACATGAGGATCGAGCCGACCGCCCCGTACCACTCCGCCCAGGACGCGCTGCGCGTCCTGGAGACCGTGGCCCGGCACCCCGCCGGCGTCACCGACACCGAGCTGGCCGGCCGCACCGGTCTCGGCCCCGAGCGCCTCACCGCCCTGCTGCGCATGCTGCGCCGGGAGGGCTATGTGGAGCAGATCACCGACGGGGCGTACGTCACCGGCGACACCCTGCGCCGCCTCACCTCGGCGCACGACCGGGAGCGGGCTCTGCGCGACAAGCTCCAGCACACCCTGGACCGGCTGCGGGACTCCGTCGGCGCCGCCGTGTACATGAGCCGGTACGTGGACGGCGAGGTCCGGGTCACCCAGTACGCCGCCGGGCCGGGCACCCCCGCGGTCAACGAGTGGGTGGACTTCCGCTACTCCGCGCACGCCACCGCCGTCGGCAAGAGCCTGCTGACCCAGCTCGACCACAACGCCCGCCGCGACCACCTCTCCCGGCACAAGATGGCCCGCCTCACCTCGCGCACCATCACCAGCGACAAGCTGCTGCTGTCGCGTCTGGAGTCCCAGCCGGCGACGGTTCCGGTGCTCGATCTCCAGGAGTACGCGATCGGCACGGTCTGCGCGGCCGTCCCGATCACCGCGGGCTCCTCGGTGGGCTGCCTGGCGCTCTCCCTGCCGGTGGAGCACGCGCACCGGCTGAAGCAGGCGGCGGACGCGCTGAACCGCAGCGCCGCGCCGGTGCTGCTGTCCCTGACGATCTAGCCGGCGGTCCGGGCGTGGTCCGGGGCGGTCATCAGCACCCTCGTGGACCGGGTAGTATTTTCTTCGTCGCCGCCCGCGGGAACAAAAACCACGGGAGGCGAGAGTCATGCGCCGCTAGCTCAGTTGGTTAGAGCAGCTGACTCTTAATCAGCGGGTCCGGGGTTCGAGTCCCTGGCGGCGCACAGATGAAGGGCCCTTCGCGGGAGCGAGGGGCCCTTCGGCGTCCTCCGCCGTCAGCCTCCGGTAGACCCCCTCCCCCGGCGGGCGCCACCACACCGGGTCCGCGCATCCGATCCCCTCCTGCCGCAGCAGCGCCCGGTGGATCTTGTTCGTCGCCGTCACCGGCATCCGCCCGCACACCCGCACGAACCGGGGTGCCATCTTCGTTCCCAGGTCGGGCTGGGCGGCGAGGAAGTCCGCGAAGCCCGCCGGGTCGAAGGACCCGGCGATGGCCGCCATCACCTGGTCCCCGGTCACCGGGTCCGGCACGCCGTACACGGCGACGGCCGCCGCGCCCTCGTACCGGGCGACGATGTTCTCGATCACCGCGGCGGCGAGGTTCTCCCCGTCGACGCGGATCCGGTCGGCCGTGCGGCCCGCGAAGTACAGGTAGCCGGCCGGGTCCCGGTAGAAGAGGTCACCCGTCCAGTACGCGCCGCCACGGCGCCGCTCCGCCTCGGCGGCCGGGTTGCGCCAGTAGCCCTCGAAGGGGTTCGGCGCCCGGTTGACCAGCTCGCCGATCGCCTCCCGGCCGTTGAGCAGCCGCCCGGACCCGTCGAGGACGGCACGCGGGCACTCCCGGCCGGTGGCCGGGTCCAGCACCGCGAGGCCGGGCGCGGCCGGACCCACCGCTCCCGCCGGTGTCCCGGGCGCCCACTGGATCGCCGCCCCGCCCTCGGAGGAGCCGTACCCCTCCACCAGCCGCACCCCGAAGCGCTGTTCGAAGGCCGCAGCGTCGACCGCGCCGGCCTCCGTGCCGAAGCCGAGCCGCAGCGGGTTGTCCCGGTCGTCGGGGCGCGGCTCGGTGGCGAGGACGTACTGGACCGCCCGGCCGACGTAGGTGAAGTAGGTCGCGCGGTAGCGGCGTACGTCGGACAGGAAGCCTGAGGCCGAGAAGCGCCGGCGCAGCGCCACCCCGGCGCCGGCGGCCAGCGCGGGCGCCCAGTCCGCGATCACCGCGTTGCCGTGGAACATCGGCATGCAGATGTAGTGCACATCGTCCGGGCCCACCGCGAACTGCCGGACCAGAGCCTGCCCGGCCGCCGCGAGCCGGCCCTGGGAGCAGAGCGCGGCCTTCGGGGCGCCGGTGGAGCCGGAGGTGAAGTACAGCAGCAGCCGGTCGGCCGGGGCGGCGCGGGACGGGTCGGGCACGGCGCCGGCGTAGGGGGCGAGCAGGGCGGCGTACTCCGGGGTGCCGGTGACGAGCAGCCGGACGCCGGGCAGGTCGAGCCCGGCCAGCAGGGGCAGGTGGGCCCGCTCGGTGATCAGCAGCGGGCATTCGGTGTGCCGGATGTCCCGGGCCAGTTCGGGGCCGCGCCGGGTGGGGTTGACGCCGGCGACGGCCGCGCCGGCGAGGGCAGCGGCGCCGATCCAGAGCGGGAACTCCTCGGTGTTGTCGAGCAGCACCCCGACGTGCGGGACGGCACCGGGCGGGAGCAGGTCGGCCAGCAGCGCGGCCCGGGCGGCGGCGCCCGCGGCCACCTCGTGGTGCGTGAGCACCCGGTCCTCGTGCCACAGGCCCGGCCGGTGGTCACCCCAGCGCGCCGCGACCAGCGCGGCGACCGTGCGCGGCATGGACTCCATGGACGGGCACGGTAACTGACGTGGCGTCAGATGGGGAGGGTCACGGCATGAGGCCGTTCGACTCGGCGAAGATCTCATGGGCGACGAGCATGAAGCCGACGCAGAAGGCGCCGGCCACGCCGAGGAAGACCAGCCCGCAGCCGGTGCCGGCGACGAGCCTGCCGGGCGCCGGCGGCTTGGCGGTGGCCTGCTGGGGCAGCTCCGGGAGGTAGTGCACGGTCGCGAAGTCGCCCTCCAGGACGGTCGCCGGGCCGCCCTCCTCCTCGAAGCGGACGGTGCGGCCGTCACGGGCGCGGAACTCGTAGACGTGGTGCAGGGTCGTGTGCACGGAGGTGTCCCCGCCGCCCCCGCTGGTCGTCGTGTACATCCGCAGGCAGCGGGCCTCGGCGGTCAGACCGTGCGTCCAGGTCCTGTTGATCCGCCGGGCGCGGCGGACCAGCAGGTACGCGGCGTACCCGAAGCCCGCCAGCATGAGGCAGGGCACGGCGTAGAAAAGCGTCTCGATCATGAGGTCCCCCGAGGTCGGTACGCCTGCCCCGCTCGGCCGGCGTGCGAGGAACGTACCCAGCCGGCGGGGTGCGCGGCCTCAAGAGAAGCTCAGTATCAGGATCGGGACATTCGGCCCGCCCGCGCGGGAGGCGGATCACGCGGGGACCGTACGTGCGCCGGCGGCCGGAAGACCGGCACCGGCGCACGCGGACCCCGCGCCGACGGGGATCAGAACGTGACGTCCGAGCAGGCGTAGAACGCGTTGCCCGTGTCGGCGATCGTCCACACCGCGACGATGACGTGATGCCCGCTCAGGCCGGACGGCAGGGTGCCGCTGTGGCTGAGCGTGGCCGGCGGACGCTGGCCGTTGTAGGGCACCGTCAGGAACGGGGTGAGGTTGAGGTCCGAGCGGGCGAGGTTGTGGTTCTGGTTCCAGCCCGCCTTGGTGACGTAGTACTTGAAGTCCGTCGTGGCGTGCATGGCGGTGAACTGCCAGCGGAAGGTGTACGACTGGCCGCCCGTCACCTTGGTGGTGGGCCAGGCCGCGCCCGACGGGGTCTTCGGCGCGCTGAGCTGGGCGAACTGGCTCAGTCCGCCGTTGCAGATCTGGCCGTCGGCGGGACCGCCGGCCGGGAAGCCCTTCGGGCCCTCGACGCTCTGCGGCTCCCACTGGATCTGGCCGCAGTTCGTGACGGTGCCGTTCTGGCAGAGCTTCTGCCTGCTGATGGGGAGGTCGGTGTAGCCGTGGCCGCTGGCACCGCCGGTGGAGAGCGCGAACGCTCCGGCGGTGACCGCGCCCAGTACGACCGCGGACAACTTGGTCTTGGTGCGCATGCTGCCGCTCCTGGGGAACGTGGGGAGTTCGGTGAGCCGTGCAGGTAGGTCTAGACCAAGCCTCAGATTATTGCCGGTAGTTGAACATGTCCATACCAATCGCGGGACTTGGACTAGACCGGTTCCCCGCGCCCCGAGCAGAACGCCACCGTCAGGTCCCGGACCAGCGCCTTGCGCTCGTAGTCGTCCAGTTCGACGAGACCGCGCACGGTCAGCCGGGTCACCGTGTCCTCCACCGAGTCCACCACCGAGCTGAGCATGCTCGACCGCTGCCGGGCGTCCAGCGCGGCGATCCGGCGCCGGTGCATCGCGGCGGCCACCTCGGGGGCGTAGTCGACCCGGACCGGCTGCACCGAGAACACCTCGATGCCGACCGGCGCGGTCTCCGTGGCCACCAGCCGGGTCAGCGCGTCCCCGGCCGCCGTGGCCCCGCCCCGCGTCCCGCCGGCCGGCTCCACCGGCACCCGGGCCAGCGCCGCCTCCACGCACTCGCGCAGATACGTCTCGTGGTCCTCGATGCCGAGCAGGGCCCGCGCGGTGTCCCGCACCCGCCACACCACCAGCACGGCCACCCGCAGCGCCATCCCGTCGGGATCCGCCGCCGGCATCGCCTCGCTGCGCCAGTGCCGCAGCCGCACGTCCATCCTGCGGCGCAGCACCAGCGGGTTCACCCACAGCAGCCCGGTGCGCCGGACGGTCCCCCGGTACCGCCCGAACAGGCCGAGCACCCAGGCCCGCCCGGTCCGCCCCCGGGCCAGCCCGCCGAAGCCGAACGCGCCGAGCATCCCGGCCCCGGCGTAAGCGGCCCACTGGGCGGGGCCGAGACCGGCGCCGCCGGACACCGGCAGGCGCAGCGCCTGCGCGGCGAGCGGCGGGAGCAGCCCCGCCCACCAGGTCGTGGCCAGGCAGCCGGTGAGCCCGCAGGCGCCGGCGAGCAGCCCGGCCGTGCCCGGCATCACCCGCGCCGGGCGCTCCGCGAGCTCCGGATCGACCTCCGGCAGCGGACGCCGGCGCACCGGCGCGGGGCGGCGCTGCCGGGGCTGTTCCCCGGTGCCCTGCCTGCGGGCCACCACGGCGGGCCGCAGCGGCACCTTCACCGGGTCGGGATCGTCCCGGAAGAGCAGGTGCACGGGGATCTCGGTGGTCACCTCGTTCTGGATCAGGCGGGCCGGCCGGATGCCGGGTCCCGCGGCGGTGCCGTCCGACTGCCCCTCGGATTCGGGCGGCGTGTGCGATGTGGTCGTACTCATGCGTGCTCCAGCCTCCGCGCCAGACGCGTCATGAACAGGGGTGGGTGTAGCGGTGCCGCCGGGCCGGGGTGCCGGGCCCGGCCCGGGGGCGGCCGGGCCGGTCAGGCGAACAGGCGGCGCCAGGTCTCCGGGCCCGGATAGCCGTCCGCCGCGCCGCCCCGCCAGCCCTGGGTGCGCTGGAACGCCTCCACGGCCCGCCGGTCCGCCTCGCCCCAGTGCGGCCCCGGACCATGGACGTAGAACCGGCCGAATCCTTTCTTCACCAGCTGCGCACCGAGCTGGGTGACGTAGTCGTTGCTCGCGCCCGGCCGGAAGTACTGCCGGCCCGGGTAGCCCGGCACCCCGTGCGAGGCGGGTCCGGCGGCCTGCGGGGTGACGCTCGTGCCCCGGCCGGTGGCCAGCAGGTCCCAGGTGCGCGGCCCGGGCAGCCCGTCGGCCTCCGCGCCGGTCCAGCCCTGGGCCTGCTGGAACGCCCGGGTGGCCCGGCGGTCCGCCTCGCCCCACACCGGCCCGGGGCCCTTGTCGTAGTACACGCCCGCGCCCCGGGCGATCAGCATCTCGCCCAGCAGGGTGACGTACTGGTTGTCGGCGCCCGGCCCGAAGTAGGACGCGCCCGGATAGGCCACCGACGCCTTCGCGCCTGACCCTCCGGCGCCGGCCGCGCTCTTGGTCACGCCCTTGTAGCGGTAGGGGACGTACTTTCCGGTGTTGCTCCAGTAGGGATAGGGGGTGGTCTGGCTGCGGGCGTGCGGGGGTGTCTGCTCGTAGACCGTGTAGTAGGTGTGCGTGTAGTCCGTCCAGCCGCCGAAGATCACCACATGGGAGCCTTTCTCGGGGTTGTCCGGGTTGTGGTAGAGCAGGATGTCGCCGGGCTGGAGGTCCTCCTTGGTGATCTTCGTGCCGAACTGGCCGAGGCTTCCGGTCCACTCGTTGTTCGGCAGTCCCCAGGCCATGGAGACATAGCCCGAGCAGTCCTGCCGGTACCCGTCGGACCAGAACTTCTCCATGCTGTACGGCACCTTGGCGGCCACCCAGACCTTGGCCCGCTTGATGATGTCGGTCCGGGTGGTGGCGGGGATCGGGTCGGCGGGGACCGTCGCCGGCTTCCCCGCGGGGCCGTGCAGCGGGCCCTTCTTGCCCTGCGGGGTGTCGGGCTCGCCGTCGCCGGGCAGCGCCTGGCGGTGCGGGGCGTGGTCGGGGGTGAGGGCGGCGGCCGGGGAGGCCGCGCCGAGGGCGGCGGAGGCGGAGGCGGCTGCGACGACCACGACCGAGCGGGCCGTCGGCCGGCCGCACCCGGAGCGCGGCCCCGGAGCCGGCCGGCGCCCCTGGACGCATCCGGGGCAGTCGCAGTCGCTCGCGGGTTCGACTTCCTCGAAAACCGGAACGGTCATGCGATCTGCCTCACATTCGGGGGTGATTTGTCCGCGAGTGTGCACGTTGATCAGTTTCCCAACTGTGCTGAGAACGCGCATTTTGACGGTCCGAATGATGTACGCGGCCCCACCGGGCGACCGTCGCACCGCCTGGAGGTGGTCGGGAGCACTCCTGGAAGTCGGGTAGAGTTTTCTCTGTCAGCAGGCGCCGCTAGCTCAGTTGGTTAGAGCAGCTGACTCTTAATCAGCGGGTCCGGGGTTCGAGTCCCTGGCGGCGCACCGACCGAAAAGCCCCTCGCGCAAGCGGGGGGCTTTTCGTATGCCCTCCTCGAATGGCCGGATACCCTCTGGCCATGGCTGCCCGCGACCTGCAGGAACGGATCAAGAAGCTGATCGTGGACCAGCGGCTGCCCTCGGGGGCCCCGCTGCCCACCGAGCCCGAGCTGATGCGGCTCCTCGGGGCGAGCCGGAACTCGGTGCGCGAGGCCCTGAAGGCGCTCCAGGCGATGGGCATCGTGGAGATCAGACACGGGTTCGGGACATACGTCGGCCCGATGTCGTTCGCGCCGATGATCGAGGGCCTGGCCTTCCGGACCGTGGCCGGCCACTACCGCGGCGAGGACTCCCTGCTCCAGCTGCTGGAGCTGCGCGAGGCCATGGAGACCGGACTGGTGTCACGGCTGGCCGGGCGGCTGCCCGAGCGGGACCTGCGGGAGCTCGACGCGCTCGTGGAGCGCATGGAGCGGCAGGCCGCCGAGGGGGCCGGGCTCGCCGAGACCGACCGCGCCTTTCACGCCACCCTCTACCGGGGGCTGGACAACGTACTGCTCGGGGAGGTGCTGGAGGCGTTCTGGGAGGCCTTCCACCGGGTGCGCCAGGACCTGCTCGACGTGCCGCACGATCCGCAGGTCACCTGCCGCCAGCACCGGGAGATCCTGGACGCCGTGCGGTCCGGCGACTCCCTGCGGGCGGAGCGGGCCATAAGGGAGCACTTCGGCAACATCCGCAGCCGGCTCTCGCCCGCGGCCGTGTCCCGCCGGTGAACCGCCCCGGCACGCTCAGCCGGCCGTCCCCGTGAGATACGCCGAGACGACCACGTTCGCGGTGTAGCTGCGGCTGGCGCGGTCGAAGGTGCCGCCGCAGGTGATCAGCCGGAGTTCGGCACGGCCCGGGGTGCGGGGGCCGTAGGCCAGCCGGGCGTCGAAGTCGTCGCGTGGCAGGACGCGGACGTCGTCGACGGTGAACTCGGCGACCTTGGCGTCCGCGCGCACCACCCGGACCGTCTGGCCCGGCTTGAGGGTGCTGAGCTTGTAGAAGACGGCGGGCCGGGTCTCGGTGTCGACGTGCCCGACCAGCAGGGCCGCCCCGGCGGCACCGGGTCTGGTGCCCGCGCCGTACCAGCCGACCACGCCCGGCTGGTCGTAGGGCGGCGGGTCGATCGCCCCCTGGGCGTCGAGGCCGCGGGCCGTCACGGGGGCCTGGACGCCGAGGGCGGGGATGTCGACGCGCTGGGGCACCGCGTCGCCCAGCGGGTGCGCCGGGCGGGGCAGCCCGGCGGGGCCGACGGCGAGGACGTCACCCGCGGCGGGCCCGTCCGCGTCCGTCCCGGTGTCCGTCACCCCGCGCCCCCACAGCCACAGCCCGAGCAGCAGCAGCGCCCAGGCCAGGACGGGGACCAGCCGTCCGGTGCCGGTGGCGCGGCCCTGGTCGTCGGACATGGGCGGTCAGCGGGAACCGCGGCTCCGGCGGGCGCGCAGCCCGACGGCTGCCGCCGCGACGCCGGCGAGCGCGATCCCGGTCACCGCCTGGCCGGTGTCGGGACCGGAACCGCTGGTGGCGACCGTGGCGAAGTGCGCGGCGGTGCCGCCGCCGCCCGCGGGGACCGGGGCGATGGGCGAGGAGGCGGAGCGGGGCTGCTGGAGGGAGTCCGCGTCACCGGCGCCGCCCGGCCCCCCGACCGTGAGGTTGCCGGTGACCGTCTGGTCGCCGCAGCTGACCTTCACCGAGTAGGCGCCGGCCTGCAGGGACGAGCGGACGCGGGTCTCGCCCGTCAGGCCGCTCTGGCCGAGGCCGAGGAAGCCCTGGGAGCCGGTCAGCTCGGTGTCGGAGACGAAGGCGGCCGAGGTGGCGGTGCCCTGGGTGCCGGTGCAGCCGCTGACCCGCAGGGTGACGTCGTCGCCCGGCGCCGGGGAGGCGGGGGTCACGGTGACCGAACCGCCGTCCGCCGCGTGGGCCGCCGGGGCGAGCGCGGCGCCCCCGGCGACGACGAGGAGTCCTGTACAGAGAGTGAGGCGAAGTGAGCCCATCGTGAACCTCCAGATATGAGGAGGCTCCCCCGGGCCGGGCGCCCCCGCATCCTCGGGGGGCGCCCCGCTGCTCCGAACGGGTGATGTCCGGTTTCGGCCGGGCGGGATCCGCGCTCAGACCAGGTCGACCAGGTCCGCGATGGAGTCGACGACCTGCGAGGGCCGGAACGGGTAGCGGTCGACGTCGGCGGGCTGGGTCACGCCGCTGAGCACCAGGAACGTGCGCATCCCGGCCTCCAGGCCCGCGAGCACATCGGTGTCCATGCGGTCGCCGATCATCGCGGAGGTCTCGGAGTGGGCGCCGATCGCGTTCAGCCCGGCCCGCATCATCAGCGGGTTGGGCTTGCCGACGAAGTACGGCTTCTTGCCGGTGGCGGCGGTGATCAGGGCGGCGACCGAGCCGGTGGCGGGCAGGTCGCCCTCGATGGAGGGGCCGACGTTGTCCGGGTTGGTGGCGATGAACCGGGCGCCGCCGTTGATCAGCCGGACGGCCTTGGTCAGCGCCTCGAAGGAGTAGGTGCGGGTCTCGCCGAGGATCACGAAGTCGGGTTCGTGGTCGGTGAGGATGTAGCCGATGTCGTGCAGCGCGGTGGTCAGACCGGCCTCGCCGATGACATAGGCGCTGCCGCCGGGCCGCTGGTCGTTCAGGAACTGGGCGGTGGCCAGGGCCGAGGTCCAGATGTTCTCCACCGGCACGTCGAGGCCCATGCGCCGCAGCCGGGCGTGCAGGTCACGGGCGGTGTAGATGGAGTTGTTGGTGAGCACCAGGAAGGGCCGGCCGGACTCACGCAGCCTCTTCAGGAAGGCGTCGGCGCCGGGGATCGGCACCCCCTCGTGGATCAGCACGCCGTCCATGTCGGTGAGCCATGACTCTATGGGCTTGCGGTCTGCCATGTTGTGCGTCTCCTGGCGTACGTACGGTCGAGAAGCGGGGGCGCCGGAACCACGGCGTACCGACGCCCCCAGCCTAGTCAGACCCGGCCGATCCTGACCCCGTCGACCACCCAGTACCAGTTGTTGCCGCCGGTGTACCGGAAGCGGACCCGGGCGCTGGTGGCCCCCGCGGGCACCTGGAGGGTGACGGACTCGGTGCGCGAGGGCACGTCGGCGGTGTACGTCCGGACGGTCACCGGGGTGCCGCCGTCGTAGGAGACGAGGACCTCGCCCTTCTGCGGGGCCTCCTGGCGGTAGTAGGTGGTGTACGTCAGCACGGCCGTGCCGCCGCCGGTGACCGGGTAGGCGGGGCTGACCAGGGTGGAGTCGAAGGTGCCGGTGACGGCCTTGTCGTTCCACTCGTCGCCGTCGGCGACCGCGAAGACGTTCCGGGCCCGGACGTTGCCCTCGCGGTTCTGGTCGCGCTGGGCCTGGGTCCAGAACTCGTCGGTGGTGAAGGACCAGCCGCGCCACTCGGTGATCCCGCCGGTGCCCATCGCGGAGTTGTCAACGGACCAGCCGGCGGGCGGGGTGTGGGTGAAGCCGAGGACGCCCGCCGGGATGCCGGTCTCGTCGGCGCGGGGCTGCAACTGGCCGCGCAGGGCGTCGAAGTCGTCGGGGGAGGGCTGCTGGACCGGGCGGCCGTCCAGGCCCCACGCCGGGTCGATCGCGATGCCGAGGTGGGCGAGGGCGGAGGCGGCGACGTCCGGCATCTTCACGTCGTGGCGCACCGAGCCGGCCGCGAGGGCCGCGCCGGCGGCGATCAGGAAGGTCTGGCGCTCCTGGAGGGTGGAGCCGCCGTGGCCGCCGGCGTCCGTGTGGCCGTGGTCGGCGGTGACCATGATCAGCCAGTCCTCGGCGGCGTACGCCGGGCGGGCCTTCACGGCGGCGACGATCTGCCCGACCTGCGCGTCGGCGCCCTGGATGGCGTCCAGGTACTGCTGGGAGGCGGCGCCGTAGCTGTGGCCGGCGTGGTCGATGTTGTCGAGGTGGACGAAGACCGCGTCGGGGTTCCCGTCGCGCAGCCGCTCGACGGCGCGGGAGGTGGTCCCGGTGTCGTACTCGGCGCCGGGGGTGGAGACGCGGGTGTCGACCTTCGCCGAGAAGACGGTGTCGGTGAGGGGGTTCCAGGAGGCGACGGCGTACGTGGCCAGGGCGGGCCTCGCCGTCTCGATCCGGGTGAGGAAGTCGGGGTACTGGGTGAACCTGGCGCCGGTGAAGCTGTTGTCCTTGACGTTGTGCTTGTCGGGCCAGACACCGGTGATGACCGTCGACCAGCCGGGGCCGGACAGGGTGGGCGCGAGCGGATCGGCGTAGATGCTGCTGGGCGCGGTGAGGCCGGCCGCCATCAGGGCGTCCAGGTTCGGCGCCGCGGCGTCCTTGATGCGGCTGAGCAGGGCGCCGTCCAGGCCGATGACCAGCACCTTGGGGGTGCGGGCCGCGGCGCGGGCGACGGCTCCGAGCGGGCCGGCGGAGGCGGCCGCGACGGCGGCGGAGACGAGGAAGGTGCGGCGGGACATGCGGGACGACACGGAAGTCCTCCGGAGGTGAGGGGATGGAACGTGTGCGTGCGGGCATGGCAGCGCCCCCGGTGGTGCCAGGGGCGGTGCGGTGGAGCCGGGCGCTCGGTGACCGCAGGCCGGTCACCCGCGCATGCGTACGGCGGGGCGGGACCGGGACAGCGGCCGGGCCCGCCGGGGGCTCAGCTGCCGGTGGCGGACTTCCAGTCCTCGACGTAGGCGCTGAGGTTCTTGTCGATGTCGTTCCAGTCGGGTTCGAAGAAGTCCACGCCGTCCATCACCTTGGCGAGGGCGATGGCGTTGGCGTCGGTGGCCTTCACGTCCTGGCGGGCGGCGAACCCGCCGCCGATCTCGCTGACCTCCTGCTGCTGCTTGCGCGCGAGCATGAAGTCGAGGAGCTTCCTGCCGTTCGCGCTGTGCGGGGCCTTGGTGACCAGGCCGGCCGCGTAGGGCAGGGCGAAGGTGGTGGGCTTGCCGTCCTTGCCGGCCGGGAACCAGATGCCGAGGTTGGGCATGGACTTGGTCTGGGCGTAGTTCATCTGCACATCGCCGTTGGCGACGAGGAGTTCGCCCTTGTCGACCTTGGGGGCGAGCTTGCCGGTGGAGGCGGACGGGCCGACGTTGTTGGCCTGGAGCTTCTTCAGGTAGGCGAGGGCCTGCTCCTTGCCGCCGAAGTCGTGGACGGCCTTGATGAGCACGGCGGTGCCGTCGCCGGCCACGCCCGGGGTGGAGTACTGGAGCTTGTTCCTGTACGTGCCGTCGAGCAGCTCGTCCCAGGTCCTGGGAGCCCGCTTCAGCTCCTTCTTGTTGTAGACGAAGCCGAAGTAGTTGTTGACGACGGAGGTCCAGGTGCCGTCGACGGCCTTGTCGGCTCCGCTGACCAGCTCGCGGTCCTTCGGCTCGTACTTCTCCAGCAGGCCCTTGCCGCCGGCCTCCTGGATGAACGGCGGGAGGGTGACCAGCACGTCGGCCTGCGGGTTGTTCTTCTCCCGCACGGCGCGCTGCACCACCTCGCCGGAGCCGCCCTCGACGTACTTGACCTTGATGCCGGTCTGCTTCTCGAAGTCGGCGAAGACCTTGTCGTACCAGCCGTCGCCGTTCTCGCCCTTGAGGCCGTCGGCGCTGTAGACGGTCACGACCTTGGCGTCGGAGCCGGCGGCGGAACCGCCGCAGGCGGACAGCACGGGGACGGCGAGCAGGGCGAGGGCTATGGCGAGCGGGACGCGGTTTCTGGGCATGGCGAGATGAACTCCTTGCACGGGGGCCTGGGTCGGGGTGCGGAGGGGATCAGCGGTACGACGCCCGGGTGCGGACCCGGGAGACGGCGAACAGGACGAGCAGGGTCGCGGTCATGAGGACCACGGCGACGGCGGAACCGGTGAACAGGGCGCCCCGGTCGGTCGCCGCGTAGATCAGGACGGGCAGCGGGGTCCAGTCGGGCGGATAGAGCATCATCGTGGCGCTCAGCTCGCCCATGGAGAGGGCGAAGCAGAGGCCGGCGGCGGCGGTGAGCGAGGGCAGCAGCAGCGGCAGCCGCACGCGCCACAGCACGTAGGAGGGCCGGGCGCCGAGCGAGGCGGCGGCCTGTTCGAAGGCCGGGTCGAGGCGGGTGAGCGCCGCCGACACCGACTGGTGGGCGAAGGCCGTGACCAGCACGGTGTGGGCGATGATCACGATCCACCGGGTGCCGTTGAGCAGCAGCGGCGGCTGGGAGAACGCGACCAGCACCGACAGTCCGACCACCACCGAGGGCACCGCGACCGGCAGCACGAACAGGGTGTCGAGGACCTTGCGCCAGCGCGGCTTCAGGGCAGCGGCGGCCAGCGCGGCCCAGGTGCCGACGGCCAGGGCGAGCAGGCTGGCGGCGACGGCCGTGACCAGGCTCGTGGTGAGCGCCTGGAGGGCCTCGCCCCGGGTGGCGGCACGGTAGTTGGCGGTGGTCAGGCCCGAGGGCAGGACGCTGGACCAGTGGGTGGAGAAGGAGGCGCCGAGGACGACGAGCAGGGGCAGCGCGAACAGCGGCAGGAAGAGGACGAGGAACAGCGCCCACAGCGCCCACCTGGACTTGCGGCTATGCACCAGCACGACGGCTCACCACCCGGTACAGGCCGTACAGGCCCACGGATATCAGGACGTTGACGACGGCGACCGCGCAGGCGCCCGGGTAGTCGGACTCCAGGATCGCCTTGCTGTACACGAGCATCGGCAGGGTGGTGACCCCCTTCGCGCCGGTGAACAGCACGATCCCGAACTCGTTGAGGCACAGCACCAGGACGAGGCTGCCGCCGGCCGCGAGCGCGGGCAGCGCCTCCGGGAGGACCACCTGCCGGACGATCCGCGGTGCCCGCGCCCCCAGCGAACTCGCCGCCTCCAGCTGGGCGGTGTCGAGCTGCGCGAACGCGGCGAGCAGCGGGCGCATCACGAACGGCGTGAAGTAGGTGACCTCGGCGAGCAGCACGCCCCAGGGCGTGGTGAGGAACTGGAACGGCCCCTCGGCCGCACCGGTGAGGTCCGTCCACGCCCCGTTGGCCATGCCGACGCTGCCGTAGACGAACAGCAGCGCCAGGGTGATCAGGAAGGACGGGAAGGACAGGAACACGTCGATGAACCGGGCCACCGCCTTCGCCCCGGGGAACGGTACGAACGCGATGACCAGCGCCAGCAGGAAGCCGAGGACCAGGCAGCCGGCGGTGGAGGCGAGGGCGATCCACACGGTGGTCCACAGCGCGTGCCGGAAGGCCTCCGAGGCGAAGACGTCCGTGTAGGGCTGGAGCGAGGTGCCGCCGGTGTCCGGCTGGAAGGACTGCTGGACGACCAGGGCGAGGGGGTAGAGGAAGAACAGGGCCAGGAGGGCGAGCGGGGGCAGGGCCCACAGCGGTGCGGTGGCTCTCGCCGCGCGGCCGGCGCCGCGCGGGCGGGCCCGGCCGGGGGCGGCCCGCGGCTTCTCGGCGGCCTCAGCCACGGCTCACCCCCGCGGGCAGCAGCACCGCGTCCTCGGGTGCGAAGTGCAGGGTCACCGGCCGGCCGTGGACCGGCGGCTCCTTCAGTTCCCGTACGTCCGCCATGAGCCGGTGCCCGTCGACCTCCACGTACAGCCGGTGGGTCGCGCCCCGCCACTGGATCTCGGTGACGGTGCCGGTGAGCCGGTTGGGGCCCTCGCCGAGGCCGACGAGGTGCGGCCGTACGCACAGCGTGGCCCGGGCGCCCGCGAGCGCGCCGGCCGTGGCGACCTTCAGCTCCCGGCCGGCGAAGGCGACGCCCGCGGCGCCCACCGTCACCGGCAGCAGGTTCGCGCCGCCCACGAAGGACGCCGTGAACGCGTCGGCGGGCGCCCGGTACAGCTCCTGGGGGGTGCCGCAGGACCGCAGGCGGGCCTTGTCCATCACGGCGATCCGGTCGGCCAGGGTCAGCGCCTCGACCTGGTCGTGGGTGACGTACAGCATGGACACGTCCGGCAGTTCGCGGTGCAGCCGGGCCAGTTCGGCGAGCATGCCGGAGCGCAGCTGGGCGTCGAGCGCGCTCAGCGGCTCGTCCAGGAGCAGCACGCG
The DNA here is from genome assembly GCF_043079545.1 of Streptomyces sp. NPDC015171. Classification (NCBI taxonomy): domain Bacteria; kingdom Bacillati; phylum Actinomycetota; class Actinomycetes; order Kitasatosporales; family Streptomycetaceae; genus Streptomyces; species Streptomyces sp. NPDC015171. Next base: position 167,831 of record NZ_JBIBUO010000011.1, on the reverse strand, counting down.
GGGCCGGATGGCGAGGGCGCGGGCGATGGCGACGCGCTGCTGCTGGCCGCCGGACAGCTCGCGCGGGTGCCGGCGGGCGTAACCGGCCATGCCGGTCATCTCCAGCGCCTCGGCGACCCGGTGGCGGATCTCGTTCCTGGGGGTCTTGCGGGCCTTGAGGCCGAAGGCGACGTTCTCCTCGACGCGCAGGTGCGGGAAGAGGGCGTAGCTCTGTACGACCATGCCGATGCCCCGCCGGTACGGCGGCAAGTCCGTCACGTCCTCGCCGCCGAGGTGCACCCGCCCGGACGCGGGCCGCACGAACCCGGCGACCGCCCGCAGCGCGGTGGTCTTGCCGGATCCGGACGGTCCGAGGAGCGCCATCACCTCGCCGGGCCCGACGGTCAGGTCGAGCGAGTCGAGGACGACGTTGCCGTCGTAGGCGACCGTGACGGAGTCGAAGCGGATGCCCATGTCACCGCGCTCCGGCGAGCAGGGCGGGCAGGGCGGCGACGGAGTCCAGGACGTGGGTGGCACCGGCGGCGGCGAACTCCGCGTCGCCGTGGGCGCCGGTGCGCACGCCGGCGACCAGGCCCGCCCCGGCGCGTACGCCGCTGAGCACGTCGTACGAGGTGTCGCCTGCCACGGCGACCTGCCGTACGTCCTCGGCCGCCTTCGTCCGCAGGAACGCCTCCAGCACCATGTCCGGGTACGGCCGCCCGCGCCCGCCGGCGTCGGCCGGGCACAGGGTGAGCGGTACGAGGGTGCTCCAGCCGAGCGCGGCCAGGATGGCGTCCTGGGTGACGCGGGCGAAACCGGTGGTCAGGACGACGGTACGGCCGCTGTCCAGCAGTTCCTCGATGGTCTCGCGGGCCCCGGCGACCGGCGCGATCAGGCCGCTCTCGACCAGTTCGCCGTACGCCTTCTCGAAGGCGGCGTTGGCGCGCTGGGCGCGCTCCTCGGTGCCGAACAGGTGCCGGAAGACGGAGATCTTCGACTCGCCCATGGTGGCCCGGACGTAGGCCAGGTGCTCGGTGTGCTCGGCGGAGCCGGGCTCGACGCCCAGTTCGGCGGAGGCGGCCTCGAAGGCGCGCTCGACGAGGCCGCCGTCGGCGACGGTGGTACCGGCCATGTCGAGGACGACGAGACGGATGTCGCGGGTGTCTGTGGTCATGTTCCTCACCAGCCCAGTTCGTTCGCGGTGGTTTCGGCTATCGCCGGGGAGCAGGTCATGCCGCGCCCGCCGGGCCCGGTGACCAGCCACACCCCGTCGCTCACCTGCTGGCGGTGGACGACCCGGCTGGTGTCGGTGCACTGCGCGTACACGCCGGCCCAGCGGCGGCGGATCTTCGGCAGCGGACGGCCGAGGAGGGACTCGACGACCCCGGTGAGGTGGTCGTAGGGGTCCTCCAGGGTGTCGAAGGCGAAGGGGTGCTCGTACTCGTGGGTGTCGCCGATGGTCAGGCCGCCGTCGGCGCGCTGCACCATGAGCAGCTGCATCTTGTGCTCGGCCGCGGTCCGCGGCTGCGGCCGGCCGGCGTTGAGCGCGTCCAGCGCCGCTGAGGCGTAGGCCGGGTAGTAGCGGAAGCTGTCGGCGTCCGCGATCGAGGTGGTGAGTCGCTCGCCCAGCGGGGCGGTCTGCATCATCTGCAGGCGGACGCGGCGCACGGGCAGGCCGGGTCCGGCCAGCTCGCGGACGAGTCCGCCGAGCCAGGCGCCGGTGCACAGGACGACGGCGTCGGCCTCGTGGACGTCGCCGTGGTCGTCGCGGACGGCGCCCGTGCCGACCACGTCGCGCACCTCGCGGCCCGGCAGGAAGGTGTAGTCCGGGGACTTCAGCAGCTCCTCGCGCAGGGCGAGCTGGGCGGTGCGCGGCTCCACGGCGGCGTCGCGCTCGCAGTGCAGGGCCGCGGTGAACTCGCCGCGCAGGGCGGGGTTCAGCGCTCGGGCCTCGGCGGGGGTCAGGAGCTTGTAGCCGCGGTCGGCGGCGTCCGGGCGGGCGACGGCGGCCTCGGCGACGGCGAGTTCGAGGTCCCCGCGCACCGGGGTCAGCGACCCGTTGGCGCGGAAGCCGAGCCCGGGCACCTGCCCGCCGATGTCCTCCCACAGCTCCCGCGCCCTGAGCGCGGTCTCCAGCTCTTCTCCGCCGGCACGGCCGCTGACCCAGATCTGTCCGAAGTTGCGCAGCGAGGCGCCGCGCGCCTCGGCCTCACGCTCGATCTGGACGACCTGGTGGCCGCGCTGCACTGCTTGCCAGGCGTGCATGGTGCCCACCACGCCTGCTCCCACGACTGTCACTCTCACGACGGCAACGCTCCTCGGGATCGGGGAACCGGAAGGGTCCGGCTGACAACGAGAGCGTGAACGACCCATCACGTTTGGGCTAGACCCGTTATCTTCTCGTGATACTCCAAGCGGGCGATAACGGGCGATTTCCGGCCGGATTCAGCCGGTGAGGTGGGCCGTGAAGGAGAACCGGTCCCCCCGGTACAGGGTGCGCACGCGCTCCAGCGGGCGGCCCTCGGTGTCCCGGGACAGGCGGTGGATCAGCAGCATGGGCAGGGCCGGCGGGGTGCCGATGAGCAGGGCCTCGCGTGGGGTGGCCAGCACGGTCTCGATGCGCTCGTCGGCGTCGGCGAAGACGACGTCCTGGGACTTGAGGTAGGCGTAGAAGGAGGAGTCGGGCGCGAAGTCGGTGTCCAGCCGGGGCAGCAGCGCGACGGCGACGTACGTGCTCTCCAGGCCGACCCGCTCGTCGTCGGCGAGCAGCACCCGCTCCAGGTGCCAGACGGGCTCGCCCCGGGTCAGCCCGGTCTCGGCGGCGAGCGGCTCCGGGCAGGGGAAGCGGTCGAGGGTGACGAGCGTGCGGCCGGGCGTACGGCCCTGCCGCCGCACGCCCTCGGTGTAGCTCGCGAGCGAGAGCGGCTGGGCCAGCTTGGGCCCGGCGACGACGGTGCCCCGGCCCCGGCGTCGGAGCCGCCCCTCCAACACCAGCTCCCGTACGGCCTGCCGCACGGTCTCGCGAGCGACGTCGTAGCGCTCGGCGAGGTCCCGCTCGGTCGGGATGACGCCGTCCTCCCCCAGCTCCTCCAGGAGGGCGGCGATCCGCGCCTTCACCGCGTAGTACTTGGGGATGCGCCCGTGCTCGGGGATGCCGGAGCGGACGGGGGCGCCGGGGGCCTGGTCGTTCGGGTAGTCCACGCAGGGATCGTCGCAGACGGGACGGACGGCCGGGGACCGGACCCGGCTTCAGCGGCGGCGGCCCCGGGCCAGCAGGAACGCGCCGCCGGCCGCGCCGAGCAGCAGGGCGAGGGCCAGGACGAGCCCGTGCGCGAGGCCCGGACCGGTCCGCGCCAGCTCCCGCGCCCGCTCGCCGGCGTCCGCCGCCTCGGCGGCGTAGGGCGGGGCCGAGTCGGGGTCGGTGGCGGTGCCGGGCGGGGCGGAGGCGGGGGTGGCGGCGCCGGGGGCGGACGGGACGACCGGAATGCCGGAGGCGTCCTGCGCGGCTCGGGTCTCCAGGGGTTGCCGGGGCTGCTGGGACTCCTGAGTGCCCTGGCTCTCCTGGGACTTCTGGCTCTCCTGGACCTCCTGGGCGTCACCGTCCCTTTCTCCCGCGTCCTCCTTTTCCTCCTTTTCCTCCTTCCCGCCCTCCTTCTTCTCCTCGACCCCGAAGCGGTAGGCGTTCGACTCCCCGACCCAGTCCCCGTCCTGGCCCCGCCGCTGGACGACGGCGGCACTGGCGGTGACCTGGCCCAGGGCGGTGTCGGAGGCGAGCGCGAGCCGGACCCGGACGCTGACGGTCCTGCCGGGCGGCACGGTGAACCCGGCGAACCCGGCGCCGTCCAGCACGCCGACCAGTTCCTGCTCGTCGGTGCTCTCGAAGGTCACCGGCCGGGTCCGGGAGCCGTCGGAGAAGTCCAGGTGGGGCTGGTTCGGCCGCAGGGCGCGCTGGTCGTCGACGAGGACCACGACCGGGTGGACGCCGGCGCAGGTCCGCCGGGTGCCGTTGGTGAGGTCGATGTACCAGGTGCCGCGTCCGCCGCCGGCCTCGTAGGACTCGGGGCCGCCCCGGATCCGGGCGGTCAGCGGGAAGTCCCGTGTGTCGGTGCCGGCGCAGGACGGGGTCGTGTCGGCGTGGGCGACATCCGGTGCCACGGGGGATACGAGGACGGCTACGGGGACGACGATGACGGCGGCGGCTGCGGCAAGGCAGAGGGACAAGGGCGGGCACAGTCGCATAAACACATGACCATGCCGGGTGGGCGGGGGGATGAGCGGCACCACACCGGGGACGCCGGAGAAGTCCGCCCGACCGGCGGGCACCGGCCGGGCGACCGGGGCGGACCGGGCGGACCGGGCGGACCGCGGCCTGCGACCGCGGGCGGTCGTACCGCAAGGGGCGGCACGGGCGGGCGCGGCGGCACCCCGCGAGCGCGGGCGAGCGTCCCGGCCTCCGGCCCGGCACCGGCACCCGCACACCGGCCCGCGTCAGGCGTCCCCCCGTCCGAACAGCGGCGCCAGCAGCAGTTGCGCGGCGCCCTCGGCCACCACCCGCTCCCCGCGCGGAGCGACCCGTACCGGCACGGAGCCCCCACGCGCTCCCTCCCGCCGGGCCCGCGCCCCCAGCACCTCCCCGACCCCCCGCACATACGCCTCGGGCGCCCCGGCGACCGTCCGCCCGCCGAGCAGCACCACATCGATGTCGAGCAGCCCCACCAGGTTCCCGGCCGCCACCCCCAGCACCCGTGCCGCCTCGGCCACCTCGCCCCGTGCCACGGCCCCGAGGCACAGCACCTCCACACACCCCCGGTTCCCGCACTCGCACAGCGGCCCGTCCAGCTGGACCACCTGGTGCCCGAACTCACCCGCCCCGGTCCGCGCCCCGCGGTGCACGCTCCCGCCGATCACCAGTCCGGCGCCGAGCCCGGTGCCGAGGTGCAGATAGGCGAAGGAGCCGCCCGCCACGTCCTCCTCGCCCCCGACCGCGAGGCCGAGCGCCGCCGCGTTGGTGTCCTTGTCCACCACCACCGGCACCCCGAGCCGCTCCGCGAGCGCGTCCCGCAGCGGAAAGCCGTCCCACCCCGGGAACCCGGTGACCCGGTGCAGCACACCGTGCGCGTGGTCCAGCGGACCGGGCAGCGCGACGCCGACCCCCACCAGCGACCCGGCCCGGCCGAGCCCCGGCCCCCCGCCACCGGCCGGGGACCCCTCACCGGCCGCCCCGCCGGCCGAAGACGCCCCAGCGGACTCCGACCCGCAGCCGGACCCAGCGCCGCCGACCGACCGGCCGGCCGTCGCCGGCCCGCCCTCGTCCTCCGGCCCCACGCCGGTCCCCAGCTCCTCCTCCACCACCCCGCGCACCGCCGCGCACACCGCACCCAGCACGGCCTCGGCGCCCGCCCCCAGATCCAGCTCCCCGCGCCGTTCGGCCACCACGGTGCCGTCCAGGTCCACGAGGACCGCCCGCAGCTCGTCGCGGTCCAGGTGCACCCCGACCGCGTGCCCGGCCTCCGGCACCAGCCGCAGCACCGTGCGCGGCTTGCCGCCGGTCGACGCCCGCCGCCCGGCCTCCGCGGCGAGCCCCTGCTCCCGCAACCGCGCGGTGATCTTGCTGACGGCCTGCGGGGTCAGCCCGGTGCGCTCGGCCAGTTCGAGCCGGCTGATCCCCTCGGTTCCGGCATCCCGCAGCAGCCCCAGCACCAGCGCGGCGTTGTGGCTGCGCACCACGCCCAGATTCGCCCCGGCCGGCCCGCCGCCCCGCGCCGCCGTCCGTGCCGTCGCCCCCGGTGCCGTGCCCGCCGTGGCCTTCGCCGTCGCCCTGGTCCTGTTCACCCACCCATTCTCTCCACCGCTTGCACTTTCGCAACAGCGTTGCCAAAGTGGAGGGCATGACTGCTACCCCCCTCCGCGTCGGCCTGATCGGCTACGGCCTCGCCGGCTCCGTCTTCCACGCCCCGCTGATCGCCGCCACCGAGGGCCTCGCCCTGGACACCGTGGTCACGTCGAGCCCGGAACGGCAGCGGCAGGCCCGCGCCGAGTTCCCGGACGTGCGGATCGCCGCCACCCCGGAGGAGCTGTTCGGCCGCGCGGCCGAACTGGACCTGATCGTCATCGCCTCCCCGAACAAGACGCATGTCCCGCTGGCCACGACCGCCCTCCGGGCCGGTCTGCCGGTGGTCGTGGACAAGCCGGTCGCGGGCACCGCCGCCGAGGCCCGCGAGCTGGCCGCCCTCGCCGAGGAGCGCGGTCTGCTGCTCTCGGTGTTCCAGAACCGCCGCTGGGACAACGACTTCCTGACCCTCCGCCGGCTCCTCGCCGACGGCGAACTCGGCGACGCCTGGCGCTTCGAGTCCCGCTTCGAGCGCTGGCGCCCCCAGCCGAAGGGCGGCTGGCGCGAGTCCGGCGACCCGGCAGAGATCGGAGGTCTCCTCTACGACCTCGGCAGCCATGTCGTAGACCAGGCCCTGGTCCTCTTCGGCCCGGCCACCGAGGTGTACGCGGAGACGGACGTCCGCCGCCCCGGCGCCGAGGCCGATGACGACACCTTCATCGCGCTCACCCACGCGAGCGGTGTCCGCTCCCACCTCTACGTCTCCGCCACCACCGCCCAGCTCGGCCCCCGCTTCCGGGTCCTCGGCTCGCGCGCCGGCTACGTCAAGTACGGCCTCGACCCCCAGGAGGCCGCCCTGCGCGAGGGCGACCGCCCCGGCACCGGCGCCGCCTGGGGTGTGGAGGAGGAGTCCCTGTGGGGCCGTATCGGCTCCGGGGAGTCCCCGCTGACCGGCGGCGGCACCCCCGTACCGACCCTGGCGGGCGACTACCCGGCCTACTACGCGGCCGTCGCCGCCGCCCTGCGCGGCGCCGGCCCCAACCCGGTGACCGCCCTGGAGGCCGCCGCCGCGCTCGACGTACTGGAAGCGGCCCGCAGGTCCGCCCGTGACAAGGTGACGGTGACCCTCTGATGCCCGGTACCACCCCCGCGCCGGCCCCGACCGTCGAGGAACTCCAGGACCAGGAACGCCGGCTGGTCCTCCCCCGGTTCACCCACGACGACGCCTGGGCCCTCGGCTCGCTGCTGGTCGAACTGGCCCGGGAGCGCCGGGCGCCGGTCGCCGTCGACATCCACCGGGCGGGCCAGCAGCTCTTCCACGCCGCCCTGCCGGGCTCCACCCCGGACAACGACGCCTGGATCGCCCGCAAGCGCCGGGTGGTGGGGCGCTACGGCGCCGCCTCCTACCTGGTCGGCGCCCGGTTCCGCGCCAAGGGCACGACGTTCGAGGAGTCCTCCCGGCTCGACCCGGACACCTACGCGGCCCACGGCGGCTCCTTCCCGCTCACGGTCGAGGGTGTCGGTGTGATCGGCGCGGTGACCGTCTCCGGCCTGCCCCAGGTCGAGGACCACCGGCTCGTGGTGGAGGCGCTGGAGCGGTTCCTGAGCCGTTCGGCCGACTGAGCGAACGGCGGGAACCGACCCGGGACGCCCTCCGGCCGGCAGTGGCCGAAGACGTGATGATCACGGCACAGCCCACCCCCGGAGGGATCGGACCCGATGACCACCTCAGCGAAGGAGAGCGTCGGCCGGTACGGCGTCTGGAGCGTCGAGCTGCGCTCCGAGGACCCGGCCCGGCGCGGCGAACTGGACGAGGCCGCGGCCGAACTGGAGGAACTCGGCTTCGGCGCCGTCTGGCTGGGCGGCAACAGCACGGCGGCCCAGGCGGCCCCGCTCCTCGCGGCGACGCGCCGCCTCGTCGTCGGCACCAGCATCCAGAGCGTCTGGCAGCAGGACCCGGCCACGACGGCGGCGGAGTTCGCCGCGGTGGAGGCGGCCCGCCCCGGCCGCTTCCTGCTGGGCCTCGGCGTCAGCCACGGCCCGATGGTCAAGGACTACCGCCGGCCCTACGCGGCCATGACCGGCTACCTCGACGAGCTGGACGCGGCGGGCGTGCCGGCCGGGCGCCGGGTGCTCGCCGCGCTGGGCCCGAAGATGCTCGGCCTGTCCCGGGACCGCGCGGCCGGTGCGATCCCCTACCTGGTCACGCCCGAGCACACCGCGCGGGCCCGCGAGATCCTGGGCGGGCGTCCGCTGCTGGCCCCGGAGTTCAAGGTGGTCCTGGAGTCCGACCCCGCCCGCGCCCGGGAGACCGCCCGCGCCGGTCTGGCCCGGTATCTGGAACTCCCCAACTACACCGGCAACTTTCTGCGCCTCGGTTTCACGGAGGCCGATGTCACCGGCGGCGGCAGCGACCGCCTCGTCGACGCGGTCTTCGCCTGGGGCGACGAGTCCCGGATCCGCGAGCGCGTCGCGGCCTTCCACGAGGCGGGCGCGGACCATGTGGCCCTCCAGGTGGTGACGCAGGGCACGGGCGACAGCCTCCCGAGGGAGCAGTGGCGCACCCTCGCCGCCCTGCTCGCGTGAGGGGACCGGCCCGGAGGGGCGGGGGGAATGGCGCGCGGGACCATGACGGGCCCGCGGCCGCCGTACGCGCGCGTCCCCGCCCCGTCAGGCGTCCTTGAGCTCCTGCCGCTGCCGCCCGAGGCCCTCGATCTCCAGCTCGACGACGTCCCCGCCCCGCAGATACGGCTTGGGCTCGGGCTGCCCCATCGCCACCCCGGCCGGCGTCCCCGTGTTGATGACGTCCCCGGGGTACAGCGTCATGAAGCGGCTCAGATAGCGCACGACCTCGCCGACGGGAAAGATCTGCTCGGCCGTCGTACCGTCCTGCTTCACCTCGCCGTTGACCCACAGCCGCAGCGAGAGCCGCTGCGGGTCCGGCACCTCGTCCGCCGTCACCAGCCACGGCCCCAGCGGGTTGAACGTCTCGCAGTTCTTTCCCTTGTCCCAGGTCCCGCCCCGCTCGATCTGGAACTCCCGCTCGGAGACGTCGTGCGCCACCGCGTACCCCGCGACATGCGCGAGGCCCTCCTCGGCCGAGTCCAGATAGCGGGCCGTACGGCCGATGACGACGGCGAGTTCGACCTCCCAGTCGGTCTTGACCGAGTCGCGCGGCACCAGCACGGTGTCGTTCGGCCCGACCACCGTGTCCGGCGCCTTCAGGAAGACCACCGGCTCCGGGGGCGCCTCGACGCCCGTCTCGCGGGCGTGGTCGTGGTAGTTGAGCCCGATGCACACGACCTTCCCGATCCGGGCGAGCGGGGGCCCGATCCTAAGTCCGGCAGCGTCCAGCGCGGGCAGCTCCCCGGCCTCGGCCGCCGCCCGTACCCGGGCGAGCGCGGAGTCGTCGGCGAGGAGCGCGCCGTCGATGTCGTCCACGAGGCCCGACAGATCCCGCAGGGTTCCCTCGGCGTCGAGCAGTGCGGGGCGTTCCGCCCCCGCCGTACCGACTCGCAGCAGCTTCATGGTCACCGTCTCCCTCGATAGCGGGGCGCCCGCCCGACGGGTGCAGCCATCGGAGGACTGGCTGATCCTCCAATCACGCCGTCCACTCCGCAAGACCCTGTTCACGTACTGGACCGTAACCCGCGCCGCTCAGCGGTACGGCGCGCTCGCTCAGCGGTACAGCAGGGTCTGTTCCGCCGCGCTCCAGGCCGTGCTGGTGACCAGGTACAGCGCGGCGGCCAGCGGGACGACCGCCACGGTGACGAGCGTGAAGAAGGACAGGAACGGGGTGACCCGGGTGACCGCGGCGAGGCCGGGCACCTGGTCACCCGCGGCGGCCGGGGCCGGCCGTGCGGCCGTCGTCCGCCTGGCGCGCAGGTAGTTGGCGGTGGCGACGGCCGCGACGACGGCGAACAGGCCGAGGTAGACCAGGCCGGCCGCGCCGAACACCCCGCCGTTGGACAGCGCGTCGGCCCAGCGTCCGCCGAGCGGCGCCGCGAGCAGCCGGTGGTCGAGCAGGCTGTTGCTCCCGCCGCCGATCGAGGTGCCGGAGAAGAGGTGGTAGAGCAGGAAGAACGCGGGCAGCTGGAGCAGGCCGGGCAGGACGCCGGCGAAGGGCGAGACCTTCTCCTGCGTGTGCAGTTCCAGCACCGCCCGCTGCAAGCGCCGCGGATCCTTGGCGTGCTTCTTGCGCAGGTCGGCGATGCGCGGCTGGAGTGCGGCCTGGGCCCGCCTGCCGCGGGCGGCGGCCCGGGACAGCGGGTGGACGAGCAGCCGCACCAGCGCGGTGAACAGGATGATCGCGGCGGCTGCCGCGGAGGCGTGGAAGAGCGGGGTCAGCAGGTCGGCGAGCTGCTCGACCAGGCGGGCGAAGACAGACATGGGTGAGCCCTCCGAGGGGTCTCGTCGTGCCGGAAGTGAGCGGAGATCGGCATGACGACCCGCACGGGGTCACGTACTCAGGAAGGTGCGGACGTGCCCTGCGCGGCGGTCGCCGGACGGGCGTGTCCGGGTGCTCTGGGCCGCCGCCGGCCGGGCGCGTCGGGATCGCGCTGGGGCAGGAAGGCCGTACGCCGGGCCCGGTCGCGTATCGCCGTGCGGACGCGGGTGGGGGGTACGGCGGGCACGCTGCGCGCGGCCAGCAGGGCGCAGAACGCGAGGGCGGCCGCGGTGGTGGCGGTCGCGGCGAGGGCGACGGCGGTACCGAGACCGCCGGTGCCGAGGAGGGCCGCCTGGAGCACCAGCAGCTGCGCCAGCAGCAGCAGGGCGGCAAGGGGGGCCAGCGGTGCGCGCGGAGCGGCCGGGACCGCGGGACGCGTGGCGACACGGCTGCCCATCATCACTCCCCCCCTCCCGCTCGCTTCCGCGTCAGTGTGCCATGGGTGCCGGATCGACCTCCAGGGGCTCCAGCAGCCGCTTGGGCCGCAGCAGCGCCCTGCTGACCGGATCCGTCGGGGCCGAGTCCAGCTCCGGTCCCGGCATCATGACAACGTCCGCGACCGGCACGAGAGTTCCGCATGCGGCGCACGTTCCGTACGACTCGACCCTCCCGCCGCAGTCCACGTGCCGGAAGGTCCGCAGCCGGCTCTCGTCGATGTGGTCACGGCCCCACTGGCCCAGGGCGCGCAGCGCGGGCCACAGCGCGGCGCCGCGCTCGGTGATGACGTACTCGTCGCGGGGCGGCGCCTCCTGGTACCGGCGCTTTTCGAGGAGCCCCTCCTCGGTGAGCGTGCGCAGCCGGGCCGAGAGGACGGCGCGCGGGATGCCGAGGTGGCCGAGGAAGTCGTTGTAGCGCCGGACGCCGTAGATCGCGTCGCGCACGACCAGCAGCGTCCACCGCTCGCCGACGATCTCCAGCGCGCGGGCGATCGAGCACTCCTGCGTCACGTAGTCCTTGCCCAGTGCCATGCCGTCCACTGTAACCACTGCCCAGAAGTTGGTTCAATGAACGAACCAACGGTGCTACGGTGAGGACGACCGGTCAGTTCAATGACCGAACCGAAGGCCGCAGGCTCCGCCGGACCGGGGCCCGTAAGCACAGGACAGGACAGGCCATGACCCGGCTCGACTCCGGTACCGCCACCGCCGGCACCCGCGCTTCTGTGCGCCGCGCCACCTCCCGGGACGCCCCCGCGAACCCCCGCGCCACCCTCGCCCTGACCAGCGCGGCCACCGCCGTGGCCCTCATGACGTACACGGCCCCGATGGTCACGCTGCCGGAGACCGCCGCGGCCCTGCACACCCCGCTCTCCGCGCAGGCCTGGCTGCTCAACGGCACCCCCCTCGGCCTGGCCGCGCTCCTCCTGGTGGCCGGCAGCCTCGCCGACGACTACGGCCGCCGCCGGCTCTTCCTCGCCGGCACCCTCGCCCTCGGCCTCACCACCGCCGCCGGCGCCTTCACGACGTCGACCTGGCAGTTCACCCTGGCCCGCATAGCCCAGGGCGCGGCCTGCGCCGCCCTGCTCGCCAGCTCCCTCGGCCTGATCGTGCACGCCTTCCCGAGCCCGCGCGGCCGGCTGCACGCCACCGCCATGTGGGGCGCCTTCGTCAGCGGCGGCATCGCAGCGGGCCCGCTCCTCGCGGGCGCGCTGCCCAACTGGCGGGTGGGCTACGGCGTACTGGGCGCCGCCGCCCTCCTCGTGGCCGCGCTCGGCACCCGGGCCCTCGCCGAGTCCCGCGCCCCGCGCGGCGGCCGTCCTGACGTGCTCGGCGCGCTCACCTTCGGACTCGCCCTGGTCTCCCTGGTCGCCGCCCTGACCCTGGGCCGGGACGGCTGGCTGCGCGCCCCGGTCGGCCTGCTCCTGGCGGCGGCCGTCCTCCTCGTCGCCGCGTTCGTCGCGGTGGAGCGCCGCACCGGCACCCCGATGATCGACCTCGGGCTGCTGCGCCACGGCCGCTTCCTCGCCTCCTCGGCGGGCGGCCTGTTCACCGGCCTGGCCGTGATCGGCATGTTCAGCTTCCTGCCGGCGCTGCTCCAGCAGACGCTGCGGCTCTCCCCGCTGTCCACGGCCTGGCTGCTGCTGCTCTGGTCCGGCCTGAGCTTCGCCGTCGCCCTCCAGGTCAAGCACCTGGCAGGCCGTATCGCCCCGCGCGGCCAGCTGGCCCTCGGCTTCGCCCTGCACACGATCGCCGTGGTGACGATGCTCGGCGCCATCGGCTCCGGCTCCTGGGCCCGGCTGCTGCCCGGCCTGATCGTCGGGGGCGTCGGCAGCGGCCTGCTGAACGGCGCGCTGCCGCTGCTCGCCGTCGAGTCGGTACCGCGCGAGCGGGCCGCGATGGGCTCCGGCGCCCAGCAGACGTTCCGCTACATCGGCTCCTGCGCCGGGGTGGCCCTGACCATCGCCCTCGCCACCTCCTCCGGCGACCTGGCCCGCGGCACGAACATCGCCCTGCTGGTGTCGGCGGGCCTGGCGGTGGTGGGCGCGGCGAGCGTCCTGACCCTGCGGGACCGGGGCTGACGGGGCGCAGGGGCCCGCGGACCGGCCGCGGGGCAGGGCCGGCTCCCCTCGCTCACCTCGGCCGCACGGACACCAGCTTCGCCCACACCACCAGGCGGTAGCGCGAGGTGAACTCGGGGGTGCAGGTGGTCAGGGTGAGGTAGTGGCCCGGCTCGTCGTAGCCGTACCCGGGGCGCACCCGGGAGCGCGGGACCGCCCGGACCACCCCCGAGTCCGCCGCCGAGGTCCGCGGCAGCACCTGGTCGACGTCGTACGTGTACGTCGCCGAACGGGTCTCCACCTCGATGTCGTCCCCCCGCCGCAGCCGGGGCAGGTAGCGGAAGGGCTCGCCGTGCGTGTTGCGGTGCCCGGCGAGCGCGAAGTTCCCGGCCCGCCCCGGCTGCCCGGTCCCCGGGTAGTGGCCGACGTACCCCCTGTTCAGCACCTCCGCCTTGCTCACGCCCTCGGCGACGGGCACCCGCAGACCCAGCCGGGGGATGGCGAGGACGGCGTACGCCTGGGACCGCCGGGGCGGCGCCGCCGGCGGGTACGGGCCCCGGCCCGCACGGGACTTCCCCGAACCGCCCGGCTTCGCTCCGGAGCCCGCGCCCGGGCCGGCCGCACCGCCGTCCGACCCGCCGCCGGGATCCGCCGCACCGCCCCCGCCGCTCGCCGTACCGCTCCCCCACTCCCGCTCCAGCGCCGACACCTCCCGCTCGGCCCCGCGCCGGGCCTCGCGGTTGGTCCACCACAGCTGGTGCACGACCAGCAGCAGGAGCACGAGGCCGGCCGTCACCAGCAGCTCGCCCCCGCTCCACAGCACCCGTCTGCGCCGGGCCCGCCTGCGCCGGTCCCCGTGCCGTACGACCCGCACCCCCGCCGCCACCCGCGTCCGCATCCGCGCCACCTCCCGCCGGAGCCGCCCGCACGATAGGCGCACCGCCCTCAACTGGCCAGAGCCGGCGCGGAACACCGGCAGGCGGGTTCAGCCCAGCGGCAGGGCGTCCTGGTAGCCGTTGGACGGCCGGGCGATCTTCACGACGGTACGGGCGTCCAGCGCGACCGGCGCTGACCCGGTGCCCAGCGTGCCGCCCGGGTGCCAGGTCCCGGTGACCGCCACCCAGGTGTCGGCGGGCAGGGCGGGCCCGCCGTAGATCCGCACCTTCACCGACTGGGCGTCCGCCGCGCAGCAGTTGAGGATGATCCGCGTCAGTTCCCAGCCGCCCTTCCCGCCGGACAGGGGCGTGACGAACCCGGTCATCCGGATGCCGCGCCCCTTGATGGCCTGTCCCCGGTCCTCCAGCACCCGGCTGGTGAAGTCGGAGAGGGTCATGGGCAGCGGCGAGGTGCGCGGCAGCGGGTCGAAGTCGTCCGTGTGCGTGACGGGCCGGGGCGGCTGCCGGGAGGCGGTGAAGGCGCCCAGGGCGGGAGGGGCGTAGAAGAGCAGGCTGAGGGCGGGCAGGAGCAGCAGCCAGGCGACCCGGGGCAGGCCGGAGTGGTCGTGCCCGTGCCCGTCCCGCTCCTCCTCGCCCCGGTCGAGGACGGCGCCGGCGAGCCCCAGCAGGAGCAGGACGACGCCGGAGACGACGAGCAGGGGCCGCATGCCCTCCTTGACGTACCGCAGGCAGAGGTCGGTGAAGAGGGAGACGTGCAGCAGCCCCAGCCCGCAGAGGACGAGCAGCCCCGCCTGAAGCGACCGTTTCACAGCGTCCTCCGTTTCACAGCGTGCTCCGTTTCACTTCAGCCCCCCGGTTCACAGCAGCCCCCAGCCGATCAGCGCGCTGCACGCGACGGCGACGACGACGGTGGCGGCGGAGAACCGCACCGCGAAGGCCCGCCCGAAGGTCCCCGCCTGCAGGGCGATGAGCTTCAGGTCGACCATTGGCCCCACCACCATGAACGCCAGCCGCGCCACGGGCGGGAACCCGCTCAGCGACGCGGCGAGGAAGGCATCGGCCTCGGAGCACACCGCGAGCAGCACGGCGAGCCCGGCGAGGAAGAGCACGGACAGCCAGGGCGCGGCGGCGAAGGTGTCCAGCACGGAGCGCGGCACCGCGACATTGAAGGTGGCCGCGGCCATCGCCCCGAGCACGAGGAAGCCGCCGGCGTGCAGGAAGTCGTGCTGGAACCCGCGCCGGAACTCGTCCCACCGGCTGTGCCCCGCCCGGTGACCGGTGTGCCGAGGCGTGGGCCGCAACCACTCGGGCCGCCCGAACCGCAGCCACAGCCACCCCATGACGACGGCGGTGGCGAGCGAGGCGAGCAGCCGGGCCAGCACCATGGCGGGGCTGGCGGGGAACGCGATCGCCGTCGCGGTGAGCACGACGGGGTTGACGGCGGGCGCGGACAGCAGGAAGGCGAAGGCGGCGGCCGGGGCGACCCCGCGCCCGATCAGGCTGGCCGCCACCGGCACGGAGGCGCACTCGCAGCCGGGCAGGACGACCCCCGCCGCTCCCGCCACCGGCACGGCGAGTACCGGCCGCCGGGGCAGGATCCGCTGGAAGACCCCTTCCGGCACGAAGGCGTTGATCGCGCCGGACAGGGCCGTACCGAGCAGCAGGAAGGGCAGGGCCTGCACGGTCACGGCGAGACACACGGTCCGCCACGCCTGCACGGCCGGGGCGTCGCCCCACCGCCCGAGGAGGAAGAGCACGGCCCCGGGCACGACGGCGGCCCCGACGAGCAGCAGCGGCCAGTACCGGGGCGGCGCCGCCTCCCCCGCCGCACCCCCCGGTCCACGCCCCCGCACATGCCCGTGCGCGTGCCCCTGTGCATGCCCCGGGACATGTCCCTGGACCAGCCCACCGGTCTTCCGCATGCCCGACTCCGCGTGTAGATGTCGGCACGAAGATATCCGTAGCGCGACGGCCCGCCCCGGGGAGGTCGGTGGCGCCTCTCACACCCCCACCACGCCTCACATTCACCGGCGCCCGGCAGTACGGTGTCCCCCATGCGCCCCGACACGCCTGCCGAGAATGTCGACCACACCGCCGAAGCGGCACGCCTGGAGCGGACCGCCGGCCTGTACCCCGAGGACGCCGAGACCCTCCTCCTGCGGGCCGCGGCCCACCTGGAACTGTCCGGCGACCGCCCGGCCGCGACGACCCTCTACGACCGCCTGCTCAGCTCGGCGGCCGGCCTGGACGACCCCCACCTGGTACGCGCCCTGAAGGCGTCGAACCTCTGGGAGTACGGCCACGAGGCGGAGGCCAGGGCGATCATCGACGGCATCCGCGCCACGGCCCCGCGGGACCCCGCGCCCTGGGTGATCGTGGCCGAGGCCCTCGAATCCCATGACGAGCTGGAAGCGGCGGCGGACACCTTCACCGAGGGAGCCCGCCTCCTGCTGGCGGACACGGCGGAGCCCCCGTCCCCCACCCACCCCCTCCTCTACGGCCGCCACCGCGTCCGCCGCATGCTGGGCCTGCCGCACGACGACTGGGACGCCCTGGCCGACACCCTCCACACCTCCCCGGTCACCCTGGACGAACTCCACGACCCGAAACGCGTCTGGTCCCTGGGCTCGGACAACCCGGCGGAACTGGAAGCGGAGATCTCCCGCCTGCGCGCGGAACTCGGCGCCTACCGGGAGGCCCTCTCCCGCCCGTTCCCGGTGGCGGTCCTGCACTGGCCGGCCCCGGAACTGACGGAACTCCTGTCGACGTACCCGACCCTGTCCACGGAGTACCCGACCCACGCCGACCACCTGACGACCATAGAGTCCTCCCTCCGCGAACTCTCCGCCTCCGGCACCCCCAACCTGGGCATCGTGACCGGCACGGTCCCGTCCTACGAAGCCTTCGCAGCCTCGGAGGGCACACCCCCGACAGACGCCACACTGCTGCCGCAGTACGCGACGACACTGGCAGCACGGGGACGCGCGGTGGCCTGGCCGCCGGAGCGGGGGGCGGGGTGTTGGTGCGGGTCGACTCGGGCCTACGACACCTGCCACGGAGCCTAGGAACGGAAACTGGCCGCCACCATGGAATGGCCACGCGCCTAAATGCCGCAACCCCGGGGCCGCCCGCCCGCTCGTCCACCGCGCTAGGACGACAACGTTGAGATGCGGGCGGCCTTCACGGCTACTACAAGACCCCAGCGGCTGACTCGTACTCGCCCCCTAGCCTTCGTTCTCGGCCCATAGCCATCGCTTGTCTGAGGCTGCTGTTAGAACTGATTCCTATCGGCGCGCGAAGTCGTGCACGAGCATCACAAGGGGTCAGGGGGAGCAGCCGTGACAGAACCGATGGGCCTATCCGAGCCGATCGCGGGCGTCTACGAGAAGCTGATCACACGCGACGTACGCGATGAGCTGGAACGGCACGAGGCAGCCGGTTGGCAGGCCGTCGACGCCGAGGTCAGCGCTGAATCGGCTCCCCACGTCCTGGCTCGCTATATCGGTGACACTGTCGGGCAACGGTTGGCCCAGCTTCCGGCCGACGAACGAGTCAAGGTCGCCAATCGCATCCTTCAGGCCCTGGCCACCGCAGATGCTCCCGAGTCGAGTGACGGCGACGCAGTCAACGCCATCGTCGAAGGCCCACGACAGCTGCTGACTCTCGCGCGGCAAGAGGCCCCGGGCGTGTACGCCTTGCGCCCGCTGACGCCCCTGTCCGAGACCTCGCTCATCACTAACTCACCCGAGGACCTGAGTCTCGGTGCCGAACTCCGGGCAGAGCTGGCCACGGCAGACCGCATCGACCTGCTCTGCGCGTTCGTGAAGTGGTACGGCATTCGTGTCCTGGAAGACGCACTGCGCGCCGCTAGAGACAGAGGCGTACCGATTCGGGTCATCACGACTACCTACATCGGCGCCACCGACCGCCAAGCGCTCGACCGTCTAGTCCGGGACTTCGGTGCGACCGTCAAAGTCAACTACGAGATCCGCTCCACACGTCTGCACGCCAAGGCGTGGCTGTTCAGACGGAGAACAGGCTTTGATACCGCGTATGTCGGCAGTTCCAACCTGTCCAAGGCAGCACTTCTGGACGGCCTGGAGTGGAACGTGCGACTGTCGTCCGTCGCAACACCTGCCGTACTGAACAAGTTCGAGGCAACCTTCGACGCCTACTGGAACGACATCGCCTTCGAAACGTACGACCCGGACCTCCACGGCGTCCGCCTCGATGAAGCACTGGCCCAGGCGAGTGGATCGAGCTCCAGCACGGACCTGAAGATCAGCCTCTCCGGTCTGGAGGTACGCCCCTTTCCCCACCAGCGGGACATGCTGGAGCGACTCACCGTCGAGCGGGAGCTCCGCGGGCGACACCGCAATCTTCTGGTCGCGGCGACCGGAACGGGAAAGACAGTCATGGCCGCGCTGGACTACCGCTACCTGTGCAGCACGTCGGAAGGCAGGCGCCCACGACTGCTGTTCGTCGCCCACCGCAAGGAGATCCTGAAGCAATCGCTGCGCACCTATCGGGAGGTGCTGGACGATGCATCGTTCGGAGAGCTCCTGCATGCAGGGCAGGAGCCGGGCGAGTGGAACCATGTCTTCGCCAGCGTCCAATCGCTCAATGTGCAGCGTCTGGAGCAGTTGGCCGCCGATCACTTCGACATCATCGTCATTGACGAGTTCCATCACGCCACAGCCACCACCTATCGACGGGTCATCGACCACTTCACGCCGAAGGAGCTGCTGGGGCTGACGGCCACCCCAGAACGTATGGACGGGCAGAACGTCCAGGACGAGTTCTTCGACGGCCGGATCGCCGCTGAGATGCGGCTCTGGGAGGCTCTGGAGAACGACCTGCTGTGTCCCTTCCACTACTTCGGCATCCCCGACGGCACGGACCTGACGAACCTTGGCTGGCAGAAGGGTTCGTACGCGGAGCAGGAACTCGACCATCTCTACACCGGTAACCACGCGCGCTCCCGGATCGTGGTGAAGCAGATCCAGGACAAGATCCCTCAACCGGGCGCCATGCGGGCACTGGGCTTCTGCGTGACCAAGGCGCACGCCCACTTCATGGCGGAGTTCTTCCGGCAGGTCGGCTTCAAGGCAGTCGCTCTGGACAGTGACTCATCCCCTGATGTGCGCGCCCAAGCACTGTCCGACCTTCGGGACAGAAAGCTGCAAGTGATCTTCTCAGTCGACCTGTTCAACGAAGGTCTCGACATCCCCGACGTCGACACGCTGCTCCTCCTGCGTCCCACCAACAGCGCCACGGTCTTCCTCCAGCAGCTGGGGCGGGGACTGAGGCGAACCGAATCGAAGCCGGTACTCACCGTTCTCGACTTCATCGGACAGCACCGAGCGGAGTTCCGTTTCGAGGAACAGTTCCGCGCCCTGACCAATCTGTCGCGCAACCGACTCCTCGACCACGTCGAGCATGACTTCCCCCAGCTGCCGTCCGGCTGCCAGATCATCTTGGAAGACAAGGCCAAAGACCTCGTCATCAACAACATCCGGACCCAGTTGGGCGCCACGGTGAAGACTCTGGTGAAGGAGGTCAGCAGCTACGGCACCCCCCACCTCACGGACTATCTCCGAGAGAGCCGCCGGGAGATCAAGGAGCTGTACAAGAGCGACAACTCGTGGACGACGGTCCTGCGCCGCGCGGGCCTGACTGCTGAACCCGCACACCCCAGCGAGGCCGCGCTACTCAAGAGAGTCCACGCGTTCCTCCACGTTGACGACCCGGAGCGCGCGGATGCCTATCACCGCCTCCTCCAGGACGACGCTCCGCTGTACGACGATCTGAGTCCCACGGACCAGACCTACGCGCGCATGCTGTTCTTCAACATCTGGGACAACGCAGGTGGCTTCACCAGCTTTCAGGAGGGGCTGGAATCGTTGCGTACCCAGCGGGCGTTCCGCGACGAGCTGCGTCAGGTGATCTCACATGTCATGGAGCAGGCCGACCACTTCCCCCACCCGCTGTCTGGTCCCCTCAGCAAGGTCCCACTGAAGGTTCATAGCGCCTACAACCGCTCCGAGATCCTCGCCGCCCTCGACGTGGCTCGCTTCGGTGGTCAGATGCCCCGCTCCTTCGCACAGGGCGTGCAATGGGTCGAGGAGCTCAAGACGGACGCCCTTCTCATCACCTTGGACAAGAACGAGAAGGACTTCTCGCCCACCATCCGGTACAAGGACTATGCGTTGAGCCCCACGCTCTTCCACTGGGAGTCCCAGAACGCGACAGCAGTCGACTCCCCCACCGGCCTGCGCTACCAGCAGCACAAGGATCGCGGCAGCCATGTCCTGCTGTTCATGCGGCGCTACAAGAACACCGACATCGGCAAGTCCCAGCCGTGGATGCTCCTCGGGCCGGCCACCTATGAGGGCCACACCGGCAGCAAGCCGATGGCCATCTCGTGGCGCCTAGAGCATGAGCTGCCGGCCGATGTGTGGACCTATGCGGCCATCAACGCAGGCTAGTTGAGCAACATGGATGTCAGTGTGATCAGCTAACGTCAAGGTATGGGCATACCTGCGATCACTCCGGGGCTCCTGACCACCCGAGCGGAGATGGACAAGCTGTTTGGAGGGGGGAACCAGGCAGGGATCCTCCCCTCCACCACCACTCCCAACATCCTGATCTACGTTGACCACGAGAGCGGTAAACGGTACGGCTACGAGGACGGCTGGCTAGCAGAGGAAGACGAGCTCGGGCCGATCTTCGAGTACACAGGTCAAGGCCCTAGCGGGAACCAGACGTTCCTGCGCACGCAGGGGGCGCGCAACGCCGCCGTGCTGTACCACGCGGACGCCGGTAAGTCGCTACGAGTCTTCATGGCAGACGGGAAGGTCCCCGACCCTAAATCCAGCGCCAAGCAGCAACGTTACATCGGCGAATTCGCAGTGGACTCAAAGCAGCCGTACTCCGTACGCGAGGCGCTTGACATTCATGGCCAGCGGCGGCTCATCATCGTCTTCCGCCTGCGGCCCACGGGTGAGTTCGAGCGCCTAACCAAGGACAACGTCACGCGCGCTGGCGAGACGTACGCTCAAAAGGTCTTGGCGACCGTAGCCACGCCAAAGATGCCCGAGCCGAAAATGGTGGCGCCGAAGAAGAAGCGAGTGTCGGAGAGCAGACGCGCAGCCCAACCTAGCGTCATAGCAGAGCACCGCCAGTCGGACCTCCGAGAGGCATACCTCAAGGGTCTCGCAGAGCAAGGGCACAAAGTCTATGCGTATCAAATAAAGATAGCCGGCACAACAACCATTCTAACGACAGATCTGTACGACGCCACCACACATGAGCTGTACTCGGTACGCGGAGAAAGCAGTCGCGACGAAGTACGCACAGCGATAGGTCAACTCAAGGATTACGTACGGCACATACGGCCAGAAAATCCTAGACTGGTCACTTTGCTTCCAGGCAAGCCGCAGGACGACTTGGCGAGCCTTCTTCGCACAGAAGGAATCGATCTCGTGTATCGAGATGACAGCGGGTACGTAAGGATTCCAGCCAAGTAACGCACTTCCCATTACCTCCTGGAGCAGCCGTGGCAACATCGCGAGAGCATGAATATCTATCAAATGCGGCACTTCGCATCATGGAGAGCGCCTCACACTCTGGATTGTTCGGCTACACGGAGGGGCAGCGTAAGCTCTTCGACTTCTCGTGCGACCTCAAGAAGGACTGGTCGAAGGTAGTCGTAGGACAGACGCTCTGGAAGCACGGCGGCGACGGCATCGACAAGGATCTTAGAACGCTCCTCAACGAGCGGGATGTCGCGGCTGCCGTATACATAGCGCGACATGAAAGCCGCCTCCGCGCTCGTTTTGCTGAGGTGACTCAGTCCTACCTTGACACGCCGATGCGGGGCCGCCTCTCTCGTCTGCGCGTCTTCTGGGTACCGGCGGATTTCAAGGTGGGCGACGACAGAGTCACCGAGTCCATCTATGCGTCCCTGAAGGAGGAGATGACGAAAGATCTCCTCCTTCACGTAACACTTGGCGGTCTCAGCCCGCGGGACGTACTACGCTTCTCCTCTTCTAGGCGCCCGGGCCTCCCCGTTGCGATCCTTTCGCACGTCAAGAAGCACGGCTATCGCAGCCATAAGCACACAGCCATGACTCTCGACACAAACCTGAATGCCCTGAAGTACGAAACCGAACGACTCTTTATCATCGGGTTCCTCGAAAGCGAGAGCCTCCAGGGCGGCATTTATCAAGTCACCGAGAGTAGAAATGCCATGCTCGATGTCTGCTCTCGCCTACGTGACTACCTCAACGGGAATCTCGGAGAGGAAAACAAGAACGATGAATTCGAGCACATATGCCGCGTACTGGGTATAACCTATCCATCCATACCAGTCACAGCTCGCCTGCTAGGAAAGGGAGCTGAGGTCGACATACAGGACCCCACAGCCCTTCTGTTGCAGCATGTAGCTCAAGCCGATTCGGATGGTTCAGTAGATTGGTCCACGCCTTACTTCGCACTGCCTTCATCTTCAGCCATGTCAGCCGCGCATTAGGGTGACCGAAAGCAGGCTGGAGATGGCACCGTCACATAAGGCCTACGCCGCCGCCGCCAGATCCGCCCGTCCGAACAACAGCGCATACCCCGGCGGAAGTTGTGACAGCAGGTCGGCCGTCAGGGGCTCGCCCAGGCGGGATGGCAGGACGCTCAGGACCGAGCTGACGTGCCAGCGGGCCGTCGCGGGGGTCGAGTCCTCGATGTCGGTCGCCGCCGCGTCGACGAACTCCCGGGCCGTCAGGGCGTGGAGGGAGGGGATCCGGGATGCGACGAGCCGGCCCGCCTCACTCGGGAGGGCCTGGGCCAGGGCCACGCGTTCGTCGCCGGACACCTGGGCGCCCAGGGCCGTGAGGACCGCGCGGGTCACCCGTTCCGCTTCTGATCTCGTCGGGTACTCGCCCGCCTCGCGTACCGCCTCCGTCAGCTCCAGCCAGTCGGCGTCTTCACGGGGACTCGGGGGCGGGGCGAGGGTGGTGGTGGTCGGCTGCGGGGTCGTCACGGTCATCGGGCTGGCTCCTTCTCCGGGATGCTTGGGGCACCGGAACGCCGATACCCCGTAACCGCACCCGCATGGGAAAGAGTTCGGCCAATGTGTGTCCCGTGTGGCCCCTGACGGCGCCTGGCGGCCCCGGGGAAACTTGATATGCCTCGACTCAAGTCCGGGGCGCCCCGCGGTCCCGGCGTTAGCCTCAGGGCAGACATAAGGGATATCGGACAGCGGATACGAGGAGGCAATCATGGCCAGGATTCCCAGCGCGGTCGTCGCCGCCACCGGGCTCGTCGGCGGGTACGGCGTCGCCCG
Organism: Streptomyces sp. NPDC015171; assembly: GCF_043079545.1. Classification (NCBI taxonomy): domain Bacteria; kingdom Bacillati; phylum Actinomycetota; class Actinomycetes; order Kitasatosporales; family Streptomycetaceae; genus Streptomyces; species Streptomyces sp. NPDC015171. The sequence continues at coordinate 144,845 of NZ_JBIBUO010000011.1, read as the reverse complement.
CTGGACCAAGAAGCGGCAGCTCGGCGGGGCCGTGCTGGCCGTCGCCGGGGCCGCTGCCGCGCAGCAGTGGCGAAGGCAGGCCGGCGGGAAGGCCGCGGGCGCGCTGAGCGCCGCGTACGTCGCCGCGTTCGCCGGGTCCCACCCCCTCGCCAAGAAGGTCGGCGCCTGGCCGTCCGTCCTCGGTGTCGCCGGCGCCGTCGCCCTCGCCTCCTGGGTCGTCGCCGACCGCAACGGATAGCCGCCCCGCAGCGCCCTCCCCTTGCGAGGCCCCCGCAGCCCCAGCGCCCCTACGACACCCGCTCGCCCGACCGGAAAGCCCTCCGGTACCCCTGCGGGCTCGTCCCCACCACCCGGCGGAAGCGGTCCCGGAACGCCGTGGGCGAGCCGAAGCCCGTCTGGGCGGCGATGCGCTCCACCGCGCGGTCCGTCGTCTCCAGCAGGTGCTGGGCCCGGCGCACCCGCGCCCGGTGCAGCCACTGGAGCGGTGTCGTACCGGTCTGGTCGCGGAAGCGGCGGTTGAGGGTACGGGTGCTCATGCCGGCCCGCGCCGCGATCTCGTCCAGTGCCAGATCGCGGTCGCAGTGGTCCTCCAGCCAGGACAGCAGCGGTTCGAGGGTCGCGCCGGCGGGCGCCGGAGGCAGGTCGCGGACGATGAACTGAGCCTGCCCGCCCTCCCGTTCCAGCGGCATCACGGACATCCGGGCCGCGTGCGCCGCGACCGCCGAACCGAAGTCCCTGCGGATCATGTGCAGGCACATGTCCATGGCCGCCGCCGCCCCCGCCGAGGTCAGGAACTGGCCGTTGTCGACGTACAGGACGTTCGGGTCGACCGTCACCTCCGGGTGGCGCAGGGCCAGTTCCGGGGCCGCGATCCAGTGGGTCGTCACGCGCAGCCCGTCCAGCAGGCCCGTCGCCGCGAAGAGGAACGCGCCGACGCAGATCGAGGCGATACGCGTGCCGTCCGCCGCCGCCGCGCGCAGGGCCTCGGCGACCCCCGGCGGCAGTGTCCGCGGCGGTTCCGCGACCCCGGGCAGGATGATCGTGTCGGCCTCCGCCAGCGCTTCGAGGCCGTACGGCGCCCGCACCGTGAAGGCCCCCGCGCCCACCTCCTCCCGCACCGAGCAGACCCGCACCCGGTACGGCTCCCGGCCGTCGGGCAGCCGCGCCCGGCCGAAGGTGTCGACCGGGGCGGAGAGGTCGAACGGGATGACGCCTTCCAGTGCCAGTACGGCCACGGTGTGCATGGCGGGAATCTAGCCGTACGACGGAGTCTCGCCAAGCCGTTCCAGCAGCGCTCGCGAGGGGGGAGTGGCCGCGTGAGCGCCGTGGCGGAAATCCGTTGAAGGGTGGCAGTCCGGCCACTGGTGGCGGATCCCGGCGGCCCCTACCGTCCCTCCGTGACCAAGTTCCTCCTCGCCGTCCACGTCATCGCGGCGATCCTCGCCATAGGCCCCGTCGCCGTCGCCGCCAGCATGTTCCCGCCCGTCGCCCGCCGGGCCCTGGCCGCCGCCGGGCCCGCCGGCCGCGGTAGCTCGGGGAGTCCTACCGGTCCCGACGGTCCCGTCGCCGCCGCATCGCTTCAGCTGCTGCACCGGATCTGCCGGGTCTACGCCGTCGTCGGCGTCGTCGTCCCGGTCTTCGGGTTCGCCACCGCGAGCCGGATGGGGGTGCTCGGCAGTGCCTGGCTGATCGTGTCGATCGCGCTGACCGCCCTCGCCGCCCTCGTCCTCGCCGCGCTGGTGCTGCCGGCCCAGACCGCGTTCGTCGAAGGGGCCGCCGAACCCCGGCTGGCGGCCCGCCTCGCGATGTCCACCGGACTGTTCAACCTGCTGTGGGCCGCCGTGACGGTCCTGATGATCGTGCGGCCCGGCTCCACGACGGGGGCGTAGGCGAGAGCAAGGACAGAGCTACGCGGTCACGGGCTGCTCGCCGCCGGTGGTGCCGTGGGGCCCTGACCCCGGCCCCCGCCTCCCGGCGCGGCGTTCCGCACAGCGGCCTTCGCCTTGCCGGCCACCGCCGTCAGCGGGCGCGCGATGTCCTCCAGGGAACGGCGCTCGGCCGCCACCGCCAGGACCGCCGCGACCAGGCCGGCCGCGCACATCAGCGCCGCGCCGATCGAGAAGGCGAGGACCGTGTCGCCGACCTTCCCGGTACTCGTGAGGTCGGCGAACAGCAGCGGGCCGCTGATACCGCCGGCCGCCGTGCCGAGCGCGTAGAAGAAGGCGATCGACATCGCCCGCGTCTCCATCGGGAAGATCTCCGAGACGGTGAGATAGGCACTGGACGCGCCCGCCGAGGCGAAGAAGAGGACCACGCACCAGCACGCCGTCAGCGTGAGCGCGCTCAGCGAGCCCCGGCCGAACAGCCAGGCCGTGCCGAACAGCAGCAGGCCCGAGAGCAGGTACGTGGAGGAGATCATGATGCGCCGGCCCACCGTGTCGAACAGCCTGCCCAGCAGCAGCGGGCCGCAGAAGTTGCCGACCGCGATCACCGCGAAGTAGTAGCCCGTACGGTCCGTGGGCACGTCGAAGAACTTGGTCAGGATCGCGCCGAAGCCGAACGTGATCGCGTTGTACAGGAACGCCTGGCCGATGAAGAGCGAGAAACCGAGCACCGCGCGCTTGCGGTACTGGCCGAAGACCGTGCGGGCGATCTCCATGAACGTCACGCTCTTGCGCTGGTGGATCTCCAGCTCGCCCTGCGGCTCCGGCAGCCGCTCGCCGCTCTCCGCCTCGATCTGCCGCTCGATGCCGGTGACGATCTCCTCCGCCTCCGCGTCCCGGCCGTGGATCAGCAGCCAGCGCGGACTCTCCGGGACGTGCCGCCGTACGAGGAGGATGACCAGCGCGAGGACCGCGCCGAGGGCGAACGTCAGCCGCCAGCCGACGTTCTCGGCCACGAGGTCCGTGTTCAGCGCGACGATGGACAGCAGCGAACCGCCCACCGCGCCCAGCCAGAAGCTGCCGTTGATGATCAGGTCGACCCGGCCGCGGTAGTTCGAGGGGATCAGCTCGTCGATCGCGGAGTTGATCGCCGCGTACTCACCGCCGATGCCGAAGCCGGTGAGGAAGCGGAACGTGAAGAACCACCAGGCCTCCCAGGAGACGGCCGTCAGCGCCGTCGCCGCGAGATACACCGCCAGCGTGATCATGAAGAGCTTCTTGCGGCCCCAGCGGTCCGTCAGGCGGCCCCAGAACAGGGCGCCGATGCAGGCACCGGCCACATACAGCGCGGCCGCGACACCGGTGACCTGGCCGGAGGAGATCGACAGGCCGCTGCCCGGCTCGGAGAGCCGGCCGGCGATGTTGCCGACGACCGTGACCTCCAGGCCGTCCAGGATCCATACGGTGCCCAGACCGATCACGATCGTCCAGTGCCAGCGCGACCAGGGCAGGCGGTCCAGCCGGGCGGGAATGTCGGTGGTGAGGGTCCGGCCGGTCTCGGCCCCGGCTGTGCTCATGCGCTCCTCCTCGCCGAAGAACGGCTCCTGCCGGAAAACGGGCGTCCCCAGGGACCGTTCCGGAGAACAGACCATCCCGAAGGACGGCTCATCGGGTGCCCCGGCCGCGCCGGAACAGTCCGCCGGAACAATCCGATCGGGTGACCGGCCCCGCCCGAACGGCACCGGCCGGCCGAACGCGCACGCCCGAACGGCACCGGCTGAACGGCACCGGCCGCCCGGACGCCCACGCCCGAACGGCACCAGGACCACGCCGCCACGCCGCCCCGCCCGGAACCACGCAGCCCCGCAGGAAGCGCCCGTCAGGCCCCCAGCCCCCGCGAGACCGTATAGATCACCAGCCCCGCCAGGGACCCCACCACCGTGCCATTGATCCGGATGAACTGCAGATCGCGGCCGATGTGCGCCTCGATCTTCCGGGTGGTGTGCTCGGCGTCCCAGCCCGCCACCGTGTCCGTGATCAGCGAGGTGATCTCCGTGCGGTACGTCGTCACGACATGCACCGCCGCGCCCTCCACCCAGCTGTCGACCTTGCCCTGCACCTTCTGCTCCGTCGCCATCCGCGAACCCAGCGACAGCAGCGCCGCCCGCACCCGCAACCGCAGCTCGCTGTGCTCGTCCTCCGCCGCCGTCACGATCATCGACCGTACGGCCGTCCAGGCGGACGCGATCAGATCCTGCACCTCGCCCCGGCCCAGCACCTCGCCCTTGAGCCGCTCCACCTTCGCCCGCGTCTCCGTGTCGGACTGCAGATCGGACGCGAAGTCGCCGAGGAACCGGTCCAGCGCCCCGCGCGCCGGATGCGCGGGCATGTCCCGCATCTCCGTGACGAACCGCAGCAACTCCTTGTAGACCCGCTCGCCGACCTTCCGGTCCACGAACCGCGGCGTCCAGCCGGGCGCACCGCCCTCCACCGCGACCATCACGTCGTCCCGGTGCAGCACCAGCCAGTCGTGCGCACGGGCCACCACCAGGTCCACCACCCGCCGGTGCCCGCCGTCGGCGACGATCTTCTCCAGCATCGCGCCGAGACCCGGCGCGATCTCCTGCGCCTCGGCCCGCCGGGTGATCGCCTCGCCGACCACCGCCTGCACATCCGAGTCGCGCAACACGGTCAGCGCCCCCCGCAGCGCGGTGGCGAGCTCCGCCGTCACCCGGTCGGCATGCTCCGGCTCGGCCAGCCAGGCCCCCAGCCTGCTGCCGATACCGACCGCGCGCAGCCGCTGCCGTACGACGTCCTCGGAGAGGAAGTTCTCCCCCACGAACTCACCCAGCGAGACACCCAGCTGGTCCTTCTTCGTGGGAATGATCGCGGTGTGCGGGATGGGCAGCCCCAGCGGATGCCGGAACAGCGCCGTGACCGCGAACCAGTCGGCCAGCGCGCCCACCATGCCCGCCTCGGCCGCCGCCGCCACATACCCCGTCCACGCCCCGGCACCCGCGTGCCCGGCCGCCTTCGCCAGCACATAGACCACCGCCACCACCAGCAGCAGGCCCGTCGCCGTCAGCTTCATCCGCCGCACCCCGCGCCGGCGCTCCTCGTCGGCCGGGGTGAACGCCGTCATCGTGCGGTACGACGCGGCCCGCACCGGTGTTCCGCTCTCGCTAGGTTCCATCAGCTCCACCCGTTCGGTGATCCCGCACACAATTGTCCCTTCCTGACCGACTCCCGGAACGGAACAGGAGTTCCCGGCGTCTGTCTGAGCGGGGTCGTGGGCAGGTTCCTGTCAGACCTCTCCGGCCCATGACGCATCATGGGTTCCACAAGATCGGAGCCTCGGGCTCCCATCTCCCGAGGAGAGCAACACAAGCGTGACCAAGCGTCATGGTTATGGGGTGCTCGGTGCGCTGATCGCCCTGGTCGTCGCGCTGTGCGCCGCCATCTACGTCACCGTGTCGGCCGACGCCGGCACCCCCCGCGGCGCGCTCGCCGACAGCCGCCCGCACCGCGACCCCGCCGCCGCACCCGCCTCCGCGGGCACCTGGGTCGGCGCCTGGGCCACCGCCCCCGTCGGCGGCGAACCCGGCACCGAGACCGCCGGCCTCGCCGGACACTCGGTCCGCAACGTGGTGCACACCAGCACCGGCGGCACCGGCGCCCGCGTCACCCTGTCCAATCTCTACGGCCAGTCACCCCTCACCCTCACCCACGCCTCCATCGCGCTGTCCACCGGCGACGGCACCGCGGCCGCCGACGCGGAAACGATGCGGCGGCTCACCTTCAACGGCAGCACCAGCGTCGTCATACCCGCCGGCGGACAGACCGTCAGCGACCCGGTACGCGTGACCCTCCCGCACGACACCGACGTCCTGGTCACCACCTACTCCCCCACCCCCTCCGGGCCGGTCACCTACCACCCGCACGCCCGCCAGCTGTCGTACGTCGCCTCCGGCGACCGCACCGAGGACACCACGGGTACCCCGTACACCGAACAGACCCCGTACTGGCGGTACCTGACGGCCCTTGACGTCCTCAGCAACGAGGCCGCCGGCACCATCGTCTTCTTCGGCGACTCCATCACCGACGGCATCACCTCCACCGTCGGCGCCAACCACCGCTGGCCCGACGTCCTCGCCGGCCGGCTCCGCGGCGCCCTGGAGACCGGACAGCGACTGCCGCGCTACAGCGTCGTCAACGAGGGCATCAGCGGCAACCAGGTCCTCACCGACGGCCTCGGCATCCCCCAAGCGCTCGAACATACTCGTGCAGGGGGGACCCCCATCGCCGAGAACCAGAGCGGCCTCGGCCGCCTCGGCCGCGACGCGCTCTCCCGCACCAACGCCAAGGTCGTCGTCGTCGAACTCGGCATCAACGACATCCTGCGCAACCCCAGGCTCGCCGACCCCGACCGCATCGTCACCGGACTGCGCACCCTGGTCCGCCAGGCCCACGCCCGCGGCCTGAAGGTCGTCGGCGCCACCCTCATGCCCTTCAAGGGCCACCGCGGCTTCACCCCGGCCCGGGAGGCCGTACGCCAGCAGGTCAACGCCGAGATCCGCGCCGGCGGCGTGTACGACGCCGTGGTCGACTTCGACAAGGCCCTCCGGGACCCCTACGACCCGCGCCGGCTGCGCCCCGAGTACGACTCGGGCGACCATCTGCACCCCAGCGACCTCGGCTACCGCACCATGGCCGAGACCTTCGACCTGCGCGCACTGCAGGGCGCGGGGCAGGCGGAGCTGTAACCGGGCGGCGAGGAATACTGTCGGACATGACCCGCCTGATCCTCGCCACCCGCAACGCCGGAAAGATCACCGAACTGAGGGCGATCCTCGCCGAAGCAGGCCTGCCGCACGAACTGATCGGCGCCGACGCCTACCCCGAGATCCCCGACGTCAAGGAAACCGGCGTCACCTTCGCCGAGAACGCCCTGCTCAAGGCGCACGCCCTCGCCCAGGCCACCGGCCTCCCCGCCGTCGCCGACGACTCGGGCCTCTGCGTCGACGTCCTCGGCGGCGCCCCCGGCATCTTCTCCGCCCGCTGGGCCGGCCGGCACGGCGACGACAAGGCCAACCTGGACCTGCTGCTCGCCCAGCTCTCCGACATCGCCGAGGAGCACCGCTCCGCCCACTTCGCCTGCGCGGCGGCCCTCGCCCTGCCGGACGGCACGGAACGCGTGGTGGAGGGCCGGCTGCCGGGCACCCTGCGGCACGCCCCCGCGGGCACGCACGGCTTCGGCTACGACCCGGTCCTCCAGCCGGAGGGCGAGACCCGGACCTGCGCCGAACTGACCCCGGCCGAGAAGAACGCGATCAGCCACCGCGGAAAGGCGTTCCGGGCACTGGTACCGGTGGTACGCACCCTGCTGGGCTGACCAACACAAAAGGGGCCGCCCTGCCGGACGGCCCCTCACCTGTGCGGTCGGTGGGACTCGAACCCACACGGGATTTCTCCCACGGGCACCTAAAACCCGCGCGTATAGCCTATTTCGCCACGACCGCCCCAAAACGGACACTACTCACTCGCAGGCCGCATGACGCCGCCCAGTGTACGGGGCGCCGCCTTTCGCCGTCCGCCTCCTCGGCACCAGGTACTCGTGGACGCGTGGCAGTTGGGGCAGAGCAGCCGAAGATTCTCGCGGCGGTCGTCACTCCAGTCACCGTTGACATGGTCGACCTCCAGAGTCATCGGCCATCCCAGCCACTCCGGCCCGACGCCGCACTCGGCGCACTCCTCCGGCACGCCCACCTCCGCGAGCGCACGGCGCAGGAGTCGGGTTCGCGTCCGGCGGCGGCCGTTGTGCCGGACCAGGACGTCCTCAGGGCGCTTGGCCCACGCGGTGTGCGTCGCGCCCCGCTGGTGCGCCTGACCGAGGAAGTGCACCGTCGGCACACCGTCCTCGACGACCCAGCGTCGCAGCAGCGCACGCTGGGTGCCGGTGTCCGGGCGCCCCAGGCGGCGCAGCGCCTGCGCGAGGGAGACCGATTCGGTGACCGCGGCGCGCAGTTCCTCGGGTGCGGGGCGGGCAGGCCTGCCGGAGCCGGAGAAGTGCGAGGTGTCGATCCCGAAGTGCGCGAATCGCCGCACGAGATAGCGGCGGAGTTTGTCGTAGGGACGCGTGCCGAAGAAGGCGATGACCTCGTCAAGGCTCGTGCACTTCTCGGCGGCCTCGGCCAGCCGGTCGCGCGTGTACCGGACGCCTGTGCTCATCCGGCGCCGCCCCGGGAACGGTGCTTGCCGCGCCCCCGGTACGTGTCCGTGGCCGAATGACAGTTGGGGCAGAGCAGCCGAAGGTTCTCGATCCGGTTGTCGCGCCAGTTGCCGTCGATGTGATCGACCTCCAGCGGGAGCGGACGGCCCCGCCACACCGGCCCCGTGCCGCAGCGGGCACAGCACTCCGGTACACCTTCCGCCGCCATCGCCCGCTTGAGCCGGTCACCCGGGACCCGCCGGGCCTCTCCGGCCGGCTGCTCGACGAGCAGCGTCTGCGGCCTCCGGGCCCGCCAGGGTTCGCCGCGCCTCGTCGGTGCCTGGAAATGCGAGATGTCGATCCCGTACGCCTTGATCCGGCGGGTGATGTGCGTGTGGTGGCCCCCGACGACCTCCAGCCCGAGGTGGCGCAGCACCTCGCACATGTTCGTGGAGGCAGCCGCTGCCTCCTCAAGCACGTCCTTCGTCCACTTCACCCCCTCCCTCTCGAAGTGCGAGACGTCCACCCCGAGCTTCCTCATCCGTTGCAGGACGTACCGCCGGGACGGGCTCTTCGGATCCACCCCCAGCCTCTCCAGCGCCTCCGTCAGCGTCCGTGCTCCGCGAGCCGCCGTCTCCAGGCGGTCCTTGGTGTACGCACTGGTCCTCATCGAGCCCCCTCCGCTCAGGCATGCGTTCGCCATTCGTACGGATCAACGAGTCACCCGGAGCGCGGTCACGCCCGGTGGCAGGAAAGAACGGCTCGCCCCGGGGTGTTCCGGGGCGAGCCGTCTGGGGGCGGAATGCGGGTGGGGCTCAGATCTTCAGGTCCTTGAGGATCTTCGCCACGTGACCGGTGGCCTTGACGTTGTAGAGGGCTCGTTCGACCTTGCCGTCCTCGTCCACGACGATCGTGGAGCGGATGACGCCGACGACCGTCTTGCCGTACAGCTTCTTCTCGCCGAAGGCGCCGTACGCCTCCAGGACCTGCTTGTCCGGGTCGGCCAGGAGGGTCACCTTCAGGGACTCCTTCTCGCGGAACTTCGCGAGTTTCTCCGGCTTGTCCGGCGAGATGCCGATGACGTCGTAGCCGGCGGAGGCCAGCACGTCCAGGTTGTCGGTGAAGTCGCAGGCCTGCTTGGTGCAGCCGGGGGTCAGGGCGGCCGGGTAGAAGTAGACGATGACCTTGCGGCCCTTGTGGTCCGACAGGGACACCTCGTTGCCGTCGGCGTCGGGGAGGCTGAAGGCGGGGGCAACGTCCCCGGGCTGGAGTCGCTCGCTCATCGGACTAGCGTAACCGGGGGGCCTTGCGGTGCGATGCGCTCATGAGCTGACAGACTGTCCGGAACAGGATCAGCAGACTTCGGCAGACTTCGGAGGCCGTACGGTGGCGGACACGTCGGACACCAGAACCCCGGCGCAGATCGAGGCGGACATCAAGCGCCGCCGCGAAGTGCTGGCGGAGACGCTCGACGAGATCGGGGTGCGGGTGCACCCGAAGACCATCGTCGGCGATGCGAAGGCGAAGGTCGCCGCGAATGTCGATCACACGATCGGGCGAGCGTATGTGCAGGTCAACCGACTCGTGAGCGATGTCCGGGCGCAGTTCGTCGATGAGGGCGGGGCGCCTCGGATGGAGCGGGTGGTGCCCGTCGCGCTGGTCGCCGTCGGCGTCGTGGGGCTGCTCGCCCTCGGGGCCCGGCGGCGCAAGGGCTGACCGGGGCAGGTAGGTTCGAGCCGTGAGCGCCAACAGAAACGAGCACAGCACTCCCCACCACGACAAGCTGCCCATCCGGATGCTGCACGACCGGGTTCTCGTGCGGCAGGACGCCGGTGAGGGCGAGCGGCGGTCGGGGGGCGGGATTCTGATTCCCGCCACGGCGGCGGTCGGCCGGCGGCTGGCCTGGGCCGTGGTCGTCGCGGTCGGGCAGAACGTCCGGACGGTGGAGCCCGGCGACCGTGTCCTGTTCGACCCGGAGGACCGGGCGGAGGTCGAGGTGCGGGGCGTGGCGTACGTGCTCATGCGCGAGCGTGATCTGCACGCCGTGGCCGCCGACCGGTTCGAGGGGTCGGAGGACTCGACGGGGCTGTATCTCTGAGCGGCCGCTGAATCTTCGAAACAGGCACGAAGAGGGCCGGTGACCATCGTCACCGGCCCTCTTCGTCGTGCCTTTGCTATGTTCGGAAGGAACCCGACGAGACGCGCCGTACCGGGTCGAAGGCAAAGACGACGCACCCCAGGAAGAACGCGGCGAGGACGCCGCTACGTCTCGGAGGTGCCTGTCATGGCGTGGGTTCTGCTCGTCGTCGCCGGTCTGCTGGAAGTGGGCTGGTCGATCGGGATGAAGTACAGCGAGGGTTTCACCCGGCTGGTTCCCAGTCTGTTCACCGGCGCCGGCATCGTCGCCAGCATGGTCCTGCTGTCGTACGCCGCGAAGTCCCTGCCCATCGGTACGGCCTACGGCGTGTGGGTGGGCATCGGCGCGGCCGGTGCGGCGGTGCTCGGCATGGTGGTGCTGGGTGAGCCGGTCACCGCCGCCCGGATCTTCTTCGTGTGTCTGCTGCTGGTGGCCGTCGTGGGGCTGAAGGCGACCAGCGGCCACTGATCAGGTGCCCGGGCCTCCGCCGATGTCCCCGCCGGGGCCGGTGTCCCCGCCGGTCGGGGAGCCCGGGCCGCCCGTTCCGCCGGCGGTGGTCGTCTGGCCGCCGGTGGTGGGGCTTCCCGTGCCGCCGCCGTCGGCGGTCTGCCGGCCGGTCGTGTCCCCGCCGGTGGTGGCGGCGCCGCCGTCCGTGGTGGCGCCGCCGCCGGTGGTGGCGCCCCCGTCGGTGGTCGTGCCGCCGTCGGCCGGGGTGCCGGTGGTGCCGCCGGTGGTCGGGGTGGCGGTCGCGCCGCCGTTCTGCTCGCCGCCGTCGCCGGTGGTGGTGCCGCCGTTCTGGCCGCCGTCGGTGCCGGGCTTGGCCGTGCTGCTGGCCGGGGGCTCCTGGATCCGGTCGGCGCCCTCCTGGAGCTGGAGGTCGAAGTCGGCGACCGGCTTGCCCTTCAGCGCGTCGCGCGTGTACTGCGCCCAGATCTCGGTGGGCGGGCCGCCGCCGTTCATACGGGGCTGGCCGAGCGCGCCGTACAGCGGCTTCTGCGCGGCCGTGACCGGGTCCTGGCCCATGACGGAGACCACGGTGGCCAGGTCGGGGGTGTAGCCGGCGAACCAGGCGGCCTTGTCGCTCTCGGCGGTACCGGTCTTGCCGGCCGCCGGGCGGCCCGCGGCCTGCGCGGCGGTGGCGGTGCCGCTCTGGACCACGCTGCGCAGGACGGACGTGGTGGTGTCGGCGGCTTCCCGGCTGACGGCCTGCTTGGCCGTGGCGTCGGGCAGCTTGACCTCGTCGCTGCCGTTCTTGGTGATCTTCTCGACCAGTGTGTACGTGCCGTGCTTGCCGTGGTTGGCGAGCGTCGCGTACGCCTCGGCCATGTCCAGCACGCTGGCGGTGGCGGTGCCGAGGGCGATGGACGGGTACGGCTGCAGGTCGCGGGTGTCGGAGGGGATGCCGAGGTCGACCGCGGTCTGCTTGACCTTGGCGGGGCCGACGTCGACGGCCATCTGCGCGTACACCGAGTTCACCGACAGGTCGGTGGCCTTGCGGACGGTGATGTCGCCGTACGACTTCTGGTCCTCGTTCTCGGGGGCGTAGGCGCCGCCGCTCCAGCCCTGGACGGGGCGCTGGTTGGTGCCGTCGTAGACGGTGTTCGGGGTGATCGTCCGGCCGTCCTGGGTGGTGGACCCGTTCTGCACGGCGGAGGTGAACACGAACGGCTTGAAGGTGGAGCCGACCTGGAAGTCGCCCCGGGTGGCGCCGTTGGTGTACTGCTTCACGTAGTCGATGCCGCCGTACATGGCGACGACCTTGCCGGTCTTGGGGTCGACGGAGGCGCCGCCGGCCCGGACGTAGGTGTCGGCCTTGCGGTTCTTCTTGTCCAGCTGGGAGATCAGCTTGTCGTCGACGGCCTTGACGAAGGCGTCCTGCCGGTTCTTCTGGATGGTGGTGGTGATGCGGTAGCCGCCGGCCTCCAGCTGATCGGCCGTGACGATCTTGTTGGTGATCAGGTAATGCCTGACCGCCTCGACGAGGTAGCCGCGCTGACCGGACAGCCCCGTGGAGAGAATCTGCTCCTTGGGCATGGGGAACTTCATGCCGGTGCGCTCGGCCTGGCTGAGCCAGCCCTTCTTCACCATGCCGTCCAGGACGTAGTTCCAGCGGGCGAGGGCCGCCTTCTTGTTCTCGGGGTGGGCGACGACGTCGTACTCGCTGGGCGCGTTGACGAGCGCGGCGAGGTAGGCGGCGCGGGCCGGGTCGAGGTCGACGGCGTCCTTGCCGTAGTAGGCCTGGGCAGCGGCCTGGATGCCGTAGGCGTTGCGGCCGAAGAAGCTGGTGTTGAGGTAGCCCTCGAGGATCTCGTCCTTGGACTTCTCACGGTCCAGCTTGATCGAGATGAAGAACTCCTTGGCCTTGCGGGTGAGCGTCTGCTCCTGGGCCAGGTAGTAGTTCTTCACGTACTGCTGGGTGATCGTCGAGCCGGACTGCTTGCCCTTGCCGGTCGCGCTGTTCCAGGCGGCGCGGACCATCGCCTTGGGGTCGACGGCGGACTCGGTGTAGAAGTCGCGGTCCTCGGCGGCCAGTACGGCGTGCTGGGCGTCCTTGGAGATCTCGGCGAGATCCACGTTCTCGCGGTTGACCTGGCTGTCGCGGGTGTCGCGGGCGATCTGGGAGCCGTCGGCGTACAGGTAGACATTCGCCTGCTTGGTGGCCAGAGCGTTGGCCGGCGGGATGTTCACCATCGAGTAGCCGACGAAGAAGAGGCCGATCAGCAGCAGTACGCCGATGACGAAGGTGCCGAGCACCATGCGCCAGGTCGGGATGATCCGCCGCCACCCGGTGCGCTTGGGCCGCTTGCCCTTCTTGCCCTTGCCGCCGCCGGTGGCCGTGGCGGTGGGTGTGGCGGTGCCGCCGCCGTTGCCGCCGCCCTTGCCGGTGCCGGTGGCACCGGCGGCGAGGGCGGTGGTCGCGGCCTCGGAGCCCGGCGCGGAGGAGGCGGTGGCGGCAGCGGAGGCGCCCGCGGCGGCACCGGCCGCGCGGGCGGCGCGGGCGGCACGTGCGGCGCGGTCCGGGCCCGCGGGGCGGGGGACGGACGCGCCGGGGGCGCGGCCGGCGGGCTTCGGGGCGTCGGCGGAGGAGGCCGCGGCGGTGCCGGAGGCGCCCGGCTCGCCGGCGCGCGGTGCGCTGACCCGCCGGAGCACCTGCGTGGTCTCGGGCGCCTTCCCGGCGCCGGCGGGGGAAGCCCCGCCCTTGCCGGTGCCGGAGGAGGTGCCGGCCGCCGGAGCGGACGGGGCGGCCTCGGATTTCCTGGGCGGGGTGATACGCCGGAGCACCTGGGTGCTCTCGGCCGGCTGAGCCTCCTCGGGACCGGCGGAGGCGGGCTTCTCGGTGCCGGAGGACGCGGAACCCCCGCCACCCTTGCCGGGTGCCGGGGCGCCGCCGGGCCGCGAGCCGCGACCGGGTGCCGGAGCGCCGCCGGCCGTGGCCTGGCCGGTGCCGGAGGCCGTGCCGGTGGGCCCGTCCGGGGCGGCCGGCTGCTCGTTCCGGGCGCCACGGGACGCCTGGCGGGCCCGTGCCATGGAGGCCGTGCGGTCCTGCGCCGCCGCGTCCGGCCGGCCGGCACCGCGCTCGGCCGCGTCGCCGCGGTCGCCGTCGGCGGGGCGGCCGGCGGCTTCGGCGCGCTTGGTGCTCGCGCTGCTCGCGCCCCCGTCGCCGGGCCGGGCGCCGGTGCCCGTGTCGCCCTTCCGGGATGCCCCGGGGTCCACCCCCTTGTCGCCCTTCTCTGCCATACGCGGCTCGGCGGCCGTGTCCTCGCGGCCCCCCGGCTTCCCGGGCCCTTCAGCCGGCAGCGGCCGTTTCGGTGCCACGCCTTCGTTCGGCTGCTGCGGCTGCGGCTCGTCGCTCATGTCGTGCACGGACTCCTGTTTCGCGTCGTACGTTTCCCGTACGCCTCGTACGCTTCTGCGCTCCCCCTGTGTGAAGACTCTCGCACCTGGCGTTCCGTTCCCGGATTCCGGCACGGTTCCACGGAAAATGCGTGGCCGGCCACCGGGCCGTCGGACTAGGCTCCTGCGCTTCGGTGTCGAGCGTCCGAGGAGGTGGACTCGCGTGGGTGCGGGACGGTTGTACGCGGCCGTCGCGGCAGGGGGGTTCCGACGGTACGCGACCTATCGGGCCGCCACTGCGGCAGGGGTCTTCACGAACACGGTCTTCGGGCTGATTCTCGTGTACACGTACCTCGCGCTGTGGAGCGAGAAGCCGCACCTCGGGGGGTACGACCAGGCCCAGGCCGTGACGTACGTATGGCTCGGGCAGGCCCTTCTCTCGACGCTCGCGATCGGGGGTGGCGGCGTCGAGGACGAGTTGATGGAACGCATCCGTACGGGGGACGTGGCGATCGACCTGTACCGGCCGGCCGATCTGCAGCTGTGGTGGCTCGCGGCCGATCTGGGCCGGGCGTTCTTCCAGCTGCTGGGCCGGGGGACCGTCCCGTTCTTGTTCGGGGCGCTGTTCTTCCCGCTGTACCTGCCGGCCGACGCGGGCACCTGGGCGGCCTTCCTGGTCTCCGTCGTCCTGGCGATGCTGGTCGGCTTCGGCATCAGGTACCTGGTGGCGCTGAGCGCGTTCTGGCTGCTGGACGGTGCCGGTGTGGTGCAGATGGCGTGGCTGGCGGGGTTCTTCTGCTCGGGGATGCTGCTGCCGCTGAACGTCTTCCCGGGCATGCTCGGCGAGGTCGTACGGGCCCTGCCCTGGTCCTCGCTGCTGCAGGCGCCGGCGGATCTGCTGCTCGGGCACGGCGACCCGCTGCGGACGTATCTCTTCCAGGCGGGCTGGGCGGCGGCGCTGCTGGGTGCCGGGCGGCTGGTGCAGGCCGCTGCGACGCGCCGGGTGGTGGTGCAGGGTGGCTGAGGGGAGTGCGCGGGCGCAGCGGACGCCGGGGCACCGGCTGGCCGAGGGGGTGCGGACGTACCGGCTGATCGCGGCGATGTGGGTGCGGTCCACGATGGCCTATCGGGCGTCCTTCGTCATGACCACGGTGGGGAACTTCGCGGCGACCTTCCTCGACTTCGTCGCGATCATGCTGATGTTCTCCCGGGTGGACGCGCTGGGCGGCTACCCGCTGGCCGAGGTGGCGTTCCTGTACGGGCTGTCCGCGGTCTCCTTCGGGCTGGCGGACCTGCTGATCGGGTCGATGGACCGGCTGGGCCGGCGGGTGCGGGACGGCACGCTGGACACGCTGCTGGTGCGGCCGGCGCCGGTGCTCGCGCAGGTGGCGGCCGACCGGTTCGCGCTGCGCCGGCTGGGCCGGGTGACCCAGGGGGCGCTGGTGCTGGGCTGGTCGCTGAGCCGGGTCGACATCGACTGGACGGCGGACAGGCTGCTGCTGATGCCGGTGATGCTGGTGAGCGGCTGCGGGATCTTCTGCGCGGTGTTCGTGGCGGGGGCGGCGTTCCAGTTCGTGGCGCAGGACGCCTCGGAGGTGCAGAACGCCTTCACCTACGGCGGTACGACGCTGCTGCAGTACCCGCCGACGGTGTTCGCGAAGGAGCTGGTGCGCGGCGTGACGTTCGTGCTGCCGCTGGCCTTCGTCAACTGGCTGCCCGCGACCTATGTGCTGGGGCGGCCGTACCCGCTGGGGCTGCCGCACTGGGTGGCGTGGACTCCGCCGCTGGTGGCGGCGGGGTGCTGTGCCCTGGCGGGTCTCGCGTGGCGGGTGGGGCTTCGTTCGTACCGCAGCACAGGGAGCTGAGCGTGGGTGACTTCATCGCACTGGAGAAGGTCGAGAAGGTCTTCGAGGTGCGCCGCAAGACGGGATTCCTCAGGCGGGAGCGGCGTGAGGTGCGGGCGGTCGACTCGCTCTCGTTCACCGTGCCGCGCGGGGAGATGGTCGGGTACATCGGGCCGAACGGCGCCGGCAAGTCGACCACGATCAAGATGCTGACCGGGATCCTGACGCCGAGTGCCGGGCGGCTGCGGGTGGCGGGCATCGACCCGGCGCGGGAGCGGACCCGCCTCGCGCACCGGATCGGGGTGGTGTTCGGGCAGCGGACCACGCTGTGGTGGGATCTGCCGCTGATCGACTCGTACCGGCTCGCGCACCGCATGTACCGGATCCCGGACGCGCGGTACCGGGAGAACCTGGACCGCATGGTGGCGCTGCTGGAGCTGGACAGTCTGCTGGACGTGCCGGTGCGGCAGCTGTCGCTGGGGCAGCGGATGCGCGGGGACATCGCGGCGGCGCTGCTGCACGATCCGGACGTGGTGTACCTGGACGAGCCGACGATCGGTCTGGACGTCGTCTCGAAGGCCAAGGTGCGGGAGTTCCTGCGGGAGTTGAACGCCGAGCGCGGCACGACGGTGCTGCTGACCACGCACGACCTGCAGGACATCGAGCAGTTGTGCTCACGGGTGATGGTGATCGACCACGGGCGGCTGATGTACGACGGCCCGCTGGCGGGGCTGCACGAGGCCGGGGAGAGCGAGCGGACGCTGGTGGTCGACCTGGAGCGGGAGTTGCCGCCGGTGGAGGTGCCGGGGGCCCGGGTGGTGCGGGTGGAGGGGCCGCGGCAGTGGCTGGCGTTCCCGGCGGGGCAGTCGGCGGCGCCGCTCGTCGCGCATCTGGCGGCCCGCTGGCCGCTGGTGGACCTGTCGGTGCGGGAGCCGGACATCGAGGCCGTCATCGCCAGGATGTACGCGGAGAAGGCGGTCTCGTAGGCTGCTGGCATGAGCGACGACGCAGCCCCGGACCTCCGGGCGTCCGACGCCGACCGCGAGCGGGTCGCCGAGGTCCTGCGGGACGCCCTCGCCGAGGGCCGGCTGGACATGGGTGAGTTCGAGGAGCGTCTCGAGGCGGCCTACACGGCGCGGACGTACGGCGAACTGGCTCCGCTGACCCGTGATCTGCCGGCCGCCGGGGCCGCCGCCCCGCCCGTCCCGGTCTCCTTCGTCAAGGAGCCGGTGCGGGGCACGGGGTGGGCGGGCCGGATCACCGGCGGCGAGGGGTCCTCGACGGGGGCGGTGGCCATCCTGTCGGGGTTCGAGCGCAAGGGCCGCTGGACGGTGCCGAAGCGGTTCTCCTGCTTCGCCTTCCTGGGCGGCGGCGAAGTGGACCTGAGGGACGCGGATTTCGCGGACCGCGAGGTCGAGATCAACTGTGTCGCGGTCATGGGCGGTGTGCAGGTGATCGTGGAGCCGGGGGTCGAGGTGGTGGTCCGCGGCATCGGTGTGATGGGCGGCTTCGAGCACCCGAGGGACGACGGGCCGCCGGAGCCGGGTGCCCCGCGGGTGGTCATCGGCGGGTTCGCGTTCTGGGGCGGGGTCGGCGTGGAGCGCAAGCTTCCGCGCGCGGAGCGCCGGCGGCTGAAGGAGCAGCGCCGCCAGGAGCAGCTGGATCGGCGCGCGGAGCGGCACGAACTGCACCGGGCGCGGCACGAGGAGCTCTACGAGCGGCACCGGGAGCGGCACGAGGAACGCCTCGGACGGCAGCTGGAGCGGCACGAGGAGTTGTTCGAGCGGCACCGGGAGCGGTCCGCCGAGCGCAAGCGCCGGCGCGACCGGGAGTACTGAGACCGCCCGGCCGCCCCGGCGGCCGGCGCCGGCCTCCGGCTAGCTCGTGCACACCTTCGTCAGTTCGCCGGCCGCGTTGGTGACCGGGCCGACGTCGGGCGTGCTGTCGCCGTCCTTGATGGCGGCACGGACGTTGCCGACGGCCTTGTCCAGATCGTCCACGGCCTTGTTGACGTCGGTGTTGTCCGTCTTGTCGCTGAGCTTGCCCAAGCTCTTCTCGATGGAGTCGAGCGAGGCGTCGGCCTGGGAGGGATCGTTCGCGGCGTTCTCCACGGCCTGCTGGAGGTCGGTGACGCTGTCGGCGATGGCATCGGCGGTCTGTACACAGTCCAGTGCCTTGTCCACGGCGTCGCAGCCGGTGGTCAGGCCGGCGGTGAGTGCGGCGGCGGCCACGGCGGCGGCGATGGCGGTGAACCGGCCCCGGCGTGCGCGTCGGCTGGCGGACATGACGTGTTCCCTCCCCTGGGACGACTGGCCGGGCGCACGCTGGTGGGTCGCGCGCCCGTAACCACAGGGACGCCGGGACGGCCCGGCAGGTTGCCCGGGCCTTGGGGATTTCTTTACGCGCCGGCGTCCGCCGGCATACGCCCCGTCAGGCGCCCCGTCAGGCGCCGGCGTCAGCGCCCGCCGTCAGGTGTCAGCGCCCGCCGTCACGCGCCCGTGGCCGCCAGCGCCGCCCGCTGGATCGCGGTCAGCTCGGTGCAGCCGGCGACGGCGAGGTCGAGCAGGGCGTTGAGTTCCTCGCGGGCGAACGGCTCGGCCTCGGCGGTGCCCTGGACCTCGACGAAGCGGCCGTCGCCGGTGCAGACGACGTTCATGTCGGTCTCGGCGCGCACGTCCTCCTCGTAGCGGAGGTCGAGCAGCGGGACCCCGCCGACGATCCCCACGGAGACGGCGCTCACGGTGTCGGTGAGCGGCTGCCGGCCGGCCTTGATCAGCTTCTTGCCCTGGGCCCAGGCCACGGCGTCGGCCAGTGCCACGTACGCGCCGGTGATCGCCGCCGTCCGCGTGCCGCCGTCGGCCTGGAGGACGTCGCAGTCGAGGACGATGGTGTTCTCGCCGAGGGCCTTGTAGTCGATGACGGCGCGCAGGGAACGGCCGATGAGCCGGGAGATCTCGTGGGTGCGGCCGCCGATCTTGCCCTTGACGGACTCGCGGTCGCCGCGGGTGTTGGTGGCGCGGGGCAGCATGGCGTACTCCGCGGTGACCCAGCCCTCGCCGCTGCCCTTGCGCCAGCGCGGGACGCCTTCGGTGACGGAGGCGGTGCAGAAGACCTTCGTGTCGCCGAAGGAGATGAGGACGGAGCCCTCGGCGTGCTTGCTCCATCCCCGTTCGATGGTGACCGGGCGGAGCTGTTCGGGGGTACGGCCGTCGATGCGAGACATGCCGCCGAGCCTATCCGGACATACGGAAGGGGCTCCTCCCGCGTCGGGAAGAGCCCCCTGACGGTGAACCGTGTTCACCGGTGAACCGGGGGGTTCACATCATGTCTTCGATCTCCGAGGCGATCGGGTCGGCGTCGGTGCCGATGACGACCTGGACGGCCGTGCCCATCCGGACGACACCGTGGGCGCCGGCGGCCTTCAGGGCAGCCTCGTCGACGAGGTCGGGGTTGCTGACCTCGGTGCGGAGCCGGGTGATGCAGCCCTCGACCTCTTCGATGTTGTCGATGCCGCCGAGCCCGGCGACGATCTTCTCAGCCTTGCTGGCCATGTTCCTTCTCCCTGCTCCGAACCGCTTTGTCGCAGTAACCCACAGTTGGCCCATCTTCGCGAGCGGTCATGCCGTACGTGTCGGATGATGGCGATCACGACAGCGGAACCGTCCGCCGACTGGTCTACACCACCGTGGGGAAGGTCGCCAAACCGCGTCCCGGTCGGGCGGCCGGGAAGGGACGCCCATGAGCGCCGAGAGTACGGCCGGCCCCGCGCGGGTCCGCTGGAACGGGCTGTTCCAGGCCATGCAGAAGATGGGCCGGAGCCTGCAACTGCCCATCGCGGTGCTCCCGGCGGCGGGCATCCTGAACCGGCTCGGCCAGCCCGATGTGTTCGGGGCCGACGGCCTCGGCTGGACCGATGTCTCGCGGGTGATGAAGGGCGCGGGCGGCGCGCTGCTCGACGGCTCGCTCGGCCTGCCCCTGCTGTTCTGCGTGGGCGTCGCGATCGGCATGGCCAAGAAGTCGGACGGCTCGACCGCGCTGGCGGCGGTGGCGGGGTTCCTCGTCTACTACGGCGTCCTGCACCAGTTCCCCGAGGGGTGCCCGGGCGGTGCCACGACCGTCCGGGACGTCGGCTGCCAGGTCGTCGTCGACACCGGGGCGGACAAGGTGACGGCCTTCACCTTCCAGAACCCGGGTGTCTTCGGCGGCATCGTCATGGGCCTGCTGACGGCCTTCTTCTGGGTCCGCTTCCACCGCACCAGGCTGGTGGACTGGCTGGGCTTCTTCAACGGGCGCCGGCTGGTGCCGATCATCATGTCCTTCGTCGCGATCGTGTTCGCGGTGCTGTGCCTGTGGGTCTGGCCGCCGGTGGGCGGCGCCCTGGAGAGCTTCAGCCAGTGGCTGCGGGACGCGGGCTCCTGGGGCGCGGGCGTCTTCGGTCTGGCCAACCGCGCGCTGCTGGTGGTGGGCCTGCA
Organism: Streptomyces sp. NPDC015171; assembly: GCF_043079545.1. Taxonomy (NCBI): domain Bacteria; kingdom Bacillati; phylum Actinomycetota; class Actinomycetes; order Kitasatosporales; family Streptomycetaceae; genus Streptomyces; species Streptomyces sp. NPDC015171. The sequence continues at coordinate 124,467 of NZ_JBIBUO010000011.1, read as the reverse complement.
CCAGTTCCTGAACGTGCCCATCTGGTTCCAGTTCGGCAGCTACACCACGCCCGACGGCGCGGTGGTGCACGGCGACATCAACATGTTCCTGCAGGGCGACCCGCACGCCGGCCAGTTCACCTCGGGCTTCTTCCCGATCATGATGTTCGCGCTGCCGGCCGCGGCGCTCGCCATCACGCACTGCGCCCGCCCCGAGCGCCGCAAGGAGGTCGGCGGCCTGATGCTCTCGGTCGCGCTGACCTCGTTCGTCACGGGCATCACCGAGCCGCTGGAGTACTCGTTCCTCTTCATCGCGCCCGCGCTGTACGCCGTCCACGCCGTGCTCACCGGTGTCTCGATGGCGGTGACCTGGGCGCTCGGGGTGCACGACGGGTTCAGTTTCTCGGCGGGCCTGATCGACTACGTCATCAACTGGCACCTGGCGAGGCGGCCGTGGGCGGTCATCCCGATCGGCCTGTGCTTCGCGGCCGTGTACTACGCCGTCTTCCGCTTCGCGATCACGCGGTTCGACCTGCGGACGCCGGGACGGGAACCGCCGGAGACGGCGGAGGAGATGGAGCGCGACAACGTCCGGTAGGGACGGCCCTGCCGGCCCGCGCGGGCGAGTACGCGGCGTAGCGCAGCGGTAGCGGATTCGTGGGTTCCTTATCCCGCCTTCATCGTGCTACAACAGGTCTACACCACTGAGTGGTGTAGACCAGAGACGCTGCCGTCCCCTTCCATGGTTCCCGGGCGGCGCCCTGCCCACATGGAGGAAGTTGTGACCACGGCCAGCGCCGCTCCCGCGGCCGACAAGAAGAAGGGCGCGGGAGTGATGGCTGTGCTCCAGCGTATCGGCCGCAGCCTGATGCTCCCGGTCGCCGTGCTGCCGGCCGCCGCCCTCCTGGTGCGCCTCGGCAACAGCGACATGCTGGGCCGCCCGTCGTTCCCGACGTTCCTGACGAAGATAGCCGGGTTCATGGCGGCCGGCGGCAACGCGATCCTCGACAACATGGCGCTGCTGTTCGCCGTCGGTATCGCGATCGGCTTCGCGAAGAAGTCGGACGGTTCCACGGCCCTCGCGGCGGTCGTCGGCTACCTGGTCTTCAAGAACGTCCTCGGCACGTTCACCGACAAGAACCTGCCGAAGGTGGCGACCGCCGTCGACGGCAAGGTCGTCATGATGGACGCCCCGGTGGACGCGAAGGTGCTCGGCGGTGTGGTGATGGGCCTCGTGGTGGCCCTGCTGTACCAGCGCTTCCACCGCACCAAGCTGCCCGACTGGGCGGGCTTCTTCGGCGGGCGCCGTCTCGTCCCGATCCTGTCGGCCTTCGCCGGTCTGCTCATCGGCATCGTCTTCGGCTACATCTGGCCGGTCCTCGGCACGGGTCTGCACAACTTCGGCGAGTGGCTGGTGAAGTCGGGCGCGGTCGGCGCGGGCATCTTCGGTGTCGCCAACCGCGCGCTGATCCCGATCGGCATGCACCACCTGCTCAACTCGTTCCCGTGGTTCCAGGCGGGCGAGTACCACGGCAAGAGCGGTGACATCGGGCGCTTCCTGGCCGGCGACCCGACCGCGGGCCAGTTCATGACCGGCTTCTTCCCGATCATGATGTTCGCCCTGCCGGCCGCCTGCCTGGCCATCGTGCACTGCGCCCGCCCCGAGCGCCGCAAGGTCGTCGGCGGCATGATGTTCTCGCTGGCGCTGACGTCCTTCGTCACCGGCGTCACCGAGCCCATCGAGTTCACCTTCATGTTCATCGCGCCGGTCCTGTACGCGATCCACGCCGTGCTCACCGGTGTCTCGCTGGCGCTGACCTGGGCGCTGGGCATGAAGGACGGCTTCGGCTTCTCGGCGGGCGCGGTCGACTTCGGTCTGAACCTGGGCATCGCCAGCAACCCGTGGGGCCTGGTCCTGGTCGGCCTGTGCTTCGCGGCGGTCTACTACGTGATCTTCCGCTTCGCGATCACCAAGTTCAATCTGCCGACCCCGGGCCGCGAGTCCGACGAGGAGCTGGCGGAACTGCAGAAGGCCGAGGCCAAGTAGCCCGGACCCGAAACGCCGAAGGCCCCGGAACCGTCGCGGTTCCGGGGCCTTGTGCCTGTCCGGGGTCAGATCTCGTACGCCTGCCTCGGCGCGGCCAGCTCCACGGGACCGCTGAAGGTCTCGCGGGCGTCGCGCAGGTTGGCCTGGGGGTCGGTCCACGGCGGGATGTGCGTGAGGACCAGCCGGCGCGCACCGGCGCGGGCCGCGGTCTCCCCCGCCTCGCGGCCGTTGAGGTGCAGGTCGGGAATGGTCTCCTTGCCGGACGTGAACGCGGCCTCGCACAGGAACAGGTCCGTGTCCCGGGCCAGCTCGTCCAGCGCCTCGGTGACGCCCGTGTCGCCGGAGTACGTCAGGGACCTCCCGCCGTGCTCGACCCTGATGCCGTAGGCCTCCACGGGATGGCGGACCCGCTCGGTGTGCACGGTGAACGGGCCGATCTCGAACGTGGACGGCTTGACCGTGTGGAAGTCGAAGACCTCGCTCATCGAGGAGGCGGAGGGGGTGTCCGCGTAGGCCGTGGTCAGGCGGTGTTCGGTGCCCTCGGGGCCGTAGACCGGGATGGGGGCGCACCGGCCGCCGTCATGGCGGTAGTACCGCGCCACGAAATAGGCGCACATGTCGATGCAGTGATCGGCGTGCAGATGGCTGAGGAAGATCGCGTCGAGGTCGTAGAGACCGCAGTGGCGTTGCAGCTCGCCCAGGGCGCCGTTGCCCATGTCGAGAAGCAACCGGAAGCCGTCGGCCTCGACGAGGTAGCTCGAACAGGCCGATTCCGCGGACGGGAACGACCCCGAGCAGCCGACGACGGTGAGCTTCATGAAGCAGAAACCTCCGTTGGCGGGAGAGCGAATGGGCGGGAGGAGGGGCCACTCGGGATGAGGGCTGTCGGGGGTCGTGCGGTTCGTCGAGCGTAAGGCGCGAGAGCGCGGGTCGCTCCTCCGCCAGGGGCCGTTGTGGGCGAACTCACCTGTGCTGTCACCGGTTCGGCTGGACCGAGGGCGCACAAGGATCCGAGAGGGCGCGCGATGTGCGGCGCACGCCGGTAACGTCATCGTATGGACACGTCATGGTGGCTGGCGCTCGCGGCGGTGGTGCTGCTCGCGCTCGTCGCCACGCTCGTCGACGGATGGGGCCGGGGCAGCCGGCCCGGCGGGCGGCGGCTGAGGCCGCCCGGCCGGGCGGGCACCCGCGGGGCGCGCACGCCGCTGCCCGCCCCCGGGGACATCTGGTGGGCGAACGTGCCGTACGAGGACCGGGCCGGTGTCAAGGACCGGCCGTGTCTGGTGCTGGCCGTGCGCGGGGACCGGGCCACGGTCGCGAAGATCACCAGCAAGTACCACGACGAGCGCAGCGGGGTGATCCCGCTGCCGCCCGGCGCGGTCGGCGACGCCCAGGGCCGGCCCAGCTTCCTGGAGACCGATGAGCTGCGCGAGGTACCGGTCGACGGCTTCCGCCGCCGGGTGGGCGTGGTCGACCCGGTCCTGTGGGACCAGGTACGGCACCTGGCCGGTTAGGTCAGCCCTGGCTCACCCGGACGGTGACCGCCCACTCCTCGATGCCCTTGCAGGACACCTGTCCGGGCGCGGTGGGCTGGGCGCACAGCGGACGGGACGAGGTGAGTTCCACCGTGCCGGCGGACACCGCCCGGTAGGCGGCGGTGGCGTCACCGGGCCGGAGCACGAAACCGCTGTTGACCGCCTTGAGGCCGGTGCCGCGTGCGGCGACCGGCTTCCAGGGGCGGGCCGCGGTGCCGTCCAGGGTCAGCCGGATCTCGCCGCCCTCGCGCAGGCAGACGGTACGGCCGTGATCCGCCGCCGTCAGCTCGGAGCGCGCGGTGCAGCCGCCGGCCGGGCGGGTGGGCGACGGGGTGCCGCCGCGGGGCGGCGCCGACACCTTGTCACTGCTCCCGGTGTCCTTCTGGGCGCCGCAGCCCGCGAGCAGCAGCGCGGCCGCCGCCAGGGCGAGGGGCGTCGTACGGCGCATGGGTTTTCCGCCTTTCTGCCGTCCGCTGCCGGGCCGGGCGGCCCGGCAGCCTGGTGCAGATGAGACGTACCACCGGCGCGAACGGATCCCTCGGGGTCCGCCGGCCGGTCCGCCGTCAGGCCCAGAGCTGGCCCTGGAGCGTCTCGATGGCCTCCGCGGTGGTGGCCGCCGTGTAGACGCCGGTGGAGAGGTACTTCCAGCCGCCGTCGGCCACGACGAAGACGATGTCGGCGCTCTCGCCCGCCTTCACGGCCTTCTTGCCGACGCCGAGCGCCGCGTGCAGGGCGGCGCCGGTGGAGACGCCCGCGAAGATGCCCTCCTGCTGGAGCAGCTCGCGGGTGCGGGTGACCGCGTCGGCCGAGCCGACCGAGAACCGGGTGGTGAGCACGGAGGCGTCGTACAGCTCGGGGACGAATCCCTCGTCGAGGTTGCGCAGCCCGTAGACCAGGTCGTCGTAGCGCGGTTCGGCGGCGACGATCCGCACGTCCGGCTTGTGCTCGCGCAGATAGCGGCCGACGCCCATCAGGGTGCCGGTGGTGCCGAGGCCGGCCACGAAGTGGGTGATCGAGGGGAGGTCGGCGAGGATCTCCGGGCCGGTGGTCGCGTAGTGGGCGCCCGCGTTGTCCGGGTTGCCGTACTGGTAGAGCATGACCCAGTCGGGGTGCTCGGCGGCCAGCTCCTTGGCCACGCGCACGGCGGTGTTGGAGCCGCCGGCGGCCGGCGAGGAGATGATCTCGGCACCCCACATGCCGAGCAGGTCCCGGCGCTCCTGCGAGGTGTTCTCCGGCATCACGCACACCATGCGGTAGCCCTTGAGCTTGGCCGCCATGGCGAGGGAGATGCCGGTGTTGCCCGAGGTGGGTTCGAGGATCGTGCAGCCGGGGGTGAGCCGGCCGTCCTTCTCCGCCTGCTCGACCATGTGCAGGGCGGGGCGGTCCTTGACCGAGCCGGTGGGGTTGCGGTCCTCCAGCTTGGCCCAGACGCGGACCTCCGGGGACGGCGACAGCCGCGGCAGGCGCACCAGAGGGGTGTTGCCCACCGCGGCCAGCGGGGAGTCGTAGCGCATCGCTGCTCAGCGACCGATCAGCGCATGCCGCCGGCCACGGCCGGCAGGATCGTCACGCTGTCGCCGTCGGACAGCTTGGTGTTGATGCCGTCCAGGAAGCGGACGTCCTCGTCGTTGAGGTAGACGTTGACGAAGCGGCGCAGCTGGTCGCCGTCCACGATGCGGGCCTGGATGCCGGCGTGCCGGGTCTCGAGGTCGGCGAACAGCTCGGTGAGGGTGCTCCCGCTGCCGTCCACCGCCTTCTGGCCGTCGGTGTACTGGCGGAGGATGGTCGGGATGCGGACCTCGATGGCCATGGCTCAGGGCTCCTGTCGGAAGATGACTGGTCGGTGGGCGCGCGGCGGCGCGGAGCGCACGGGCGGCGTACGCGGGTCTGGGCGCCACGGCTCACGGCCGTACGGCGGCAGGCCGGCGTCAACAGATGGCGCTGGCGAGCCTGCACAGGTCGACGTGCAGCCGCGCCACGAGCAGCGTGCCCGGCGTCTTGTCGCTCACGTCGTGGAAAACCATGGGCTCATCGTATCGATTCCCCCTCCGGTTCCCGGAGTGTGATTCCAGATGCCGGACTGGTTTCAACCACGTAGTGAGATGGGCGGCGGTGTGGGATCAGTAGGCCGCGACGATCCGCACCTCCTCCTCCGCGACCTCGCCCTCCCGGATCCGGAACGAGCGGAACTGGAACTCGCCGAGGCCGTCGGTGTCGGCGGTGGACACGAGGACGTAGTGCGCGCCGGGCTCGTTGGCGTAGGAGATGTCCGTGCGGGAGGGGTGGGCCTCGGTCGCCGTGTGGGAGTGGTAGATCACGACCGGTTCCTCGTCGCGGTCGTCCATCTCGCGGTAGAGCTTGAGCAGATCGCCCGAGTCGAACTCGTAGAACGTGGGCGACATCGCCGCGTTCAGCATCGGGATGAAGCGCTCGGGGCGGTCCGAGCCGGCCGGGCCCGCGACGACGCCGCACGCCTCGTCGGGGTGGTCCTCGCGGGCGTGCGCGACGATCCGGTCGACGAGTTCCTGGGTGATGGTCAGCATGTCGGCCAGGATAAGCAGTGGGGCCGCCCCGTACCGATGGTTGGTACGGGACGGCCCGCATGCTGGACGTCCTGAGCGGCGGCCGCCGGGGGCGCCACGAGTGCTCCCGGCGGCCGGACGTCCTGGGGAGGGTGTCCTTGGCGGTGGCCGTACGGCCGCCGCGTCAGCGCTTGCGGAAGGCGGCGGCCTCCGGGTTGCGGCGCTTGAGCACCAGGTACGCGACGGCGAGGGCCAGACCCCACAGCGGCGCGCAGTACAGCGAGACCCGGGCGTCCTTGTCGATGCCCATGAGCACGATCACCATGCCGATGAAGGCGAGCGCGAACCAGCTGGTGTACGGCGCACCCGGGGTGCGGAACTCCGACTGGGGCAGCTCCCCGCGGTTGGCCTTGGCGCGGTAGCGGATCTGGCAGAACAGGATCACGATCCACGCCCACATGCCGGAGATGGTCGCGAAGGAGACCACGTAGTCGAACGCCTTGCCCGGCCACTGGTAGTTGATCCAGACGCCGACGAGCATCAGCGCGGCGGAGAACGTCGTGCCGACCAGCGGGGTACCGCTGCGCGTCAGCTTGGTGAAGACCTTCGGGCCCTGGCTGTTGAGCGCGAGGTCGCGCAGCATGCGGCCGGTGGAGTACATGCCCGAGTTGCAGGACGACAGCGCGGCGGTGAGCACGACGAAGTTGACGATGCCCGCGCCGGCGGCGAAGCCCATCTTCTCGAAGGCGGCCACGAACGGGCTGACGCCGGGGTGGAAGCTGGTCCACGGCACGACCGAGAGGATCATGATCAGCGCGCCGACGTAGAAGACGGCGATGCGCCACGGCACGGTGTTGATCGCCTTGGGCAGCACGGTCTTGGGGTCCTTGGACTCGCCGGCGGTCACACCGACCAGCTCGACGGCGAGGAAGGCGAACATGACCATCTGGAGCGTCATCAGCGTGCTGCCGACGCCGTGCGGGAAGAAGCCGCCCTGGTTCCACAGGTGGGACACGGAGGCGGTGTCGCCGGCGTCGGAGAAGCCGACCGTCAGGATGCCGACGCAGATGAGGATCATGCCGATGATGGCGGTGACCTTGACCATGGAGAACCAGAACTCCAGCTCACCGAAGAGCTTCACGGAGATCAGGTTGGCGCCGTACAGGACGACCGTGAAGATCAGGGCCGACACCCATTGCGGGATGTCGAACCAGTACGTCATGTAGGCGGCTGCCGCGGTGACCTCGGTGATGCCCGTGACCACCCAGAACAGCCAGTACGTCCACCCGGTCACGAACCCCGCGAAGGGGCCGATGAACTCACGCGCGTACTCCGAGAAGGAACCCGACACCGGGCGGTACATCAGCAGCTCGCCGAGTGCCCGCATGATGAAGAAGATGACGAGGCCCGCGACGGCGTAGGCCAGGATCAGGCTGGGGCCGGCCTTGGAAATGCCCTTGCCCGCGCCGAGGAAGAGGCCGGTGCCGATGGCACCGCCGATGGCGATCATCTGGATCTGCCGGGCTCCGAGCCCGCGCTGGTATCCCTCGCCGCCCTCGGCCTGCACGGCCTCATTGCCGTCGTGATGCTGGTCGACCTGCGCTGAGGTCATGTGTGGTGCGCCTTTCTCCATGCCGACCCAGGCCTGGCGTCGGCCTCGGATCGGGTCTCGATCCCCCCGGATGATGGAGCTGTTGCCTGGCCGACGGTCGTCGGCTCGGTGGCGCACCCGGCCGAACATGGGTGGTGTTGGCCGGGCGGTCGTGAAGATTTATCACGGCCGCAACATTGATCACAGAGGCGGGATGTGGGCCATCACACAGGAAGAAGCGGACAAAGAACGTACAAACGCGTCAAATCAGGCCACAAAGGTGACGGGATCGTTATCCGGATTTGAGCGTCCTCTGAGCGAACAGTCGCCCGAGGCAAACGTGTCAGGGTCACACCGTACGGCCTACGGCATCAGGGTGGTCACCAGGGTCTCCTGGAGCCCGCCGAGCCAGAGATAGGCCAGCACCATCGGCTTGCGCGCGTCCTCCTCCGGAAGCCGGAAGAGCAGATCGGTGTCCTCCTCCTCGGTGATCTCCAGCCGGGCGCCGATCGCCAGCCGGAGGTCGTTGAGGGCGCCGACCCACTGCCGGGACTCCTGCGCGGACAGCTTGAGCACCGCCCCGCCCTCGTCGACCGGGGCGAGCGCGTCCAGGCTGCGGATCACGCCGAGCGCGTTCTCCCGCTTGCCGGTGCGCAGGTCGTTCTCGGTGTAGCGGCGGAACTCGGCGGAGTGCGCCCGCTCCTGGTCGGCGTCGGCCGGCGAGCGGGGGGCCAGCTCCGGGTCGCCGTAGGCGTCCGGGAAGAGCCGGCGCAGCACCGGGTCGGAGGGCGGCTCGCTGGGGCCCTCGGCGAACAGCTCGGCGAGCGGGTCGTCGGGGGCGTCGGCGCCGGGTCCCGGTCCGATCAGCTCCAGCAGCTGGACGGCCAGCGACCGGATGATGGAGATCTCGACGTCGTCGAGCGCGACGGCCGCGCCGCCGCCGGGGAGCGGTTCGAAATGTCCGGGCATCTGAGTCGGTCGCTACTTCCGGTCCTGCTGGAGGGTGGCCCACAGACCGTAACCGTGCATCGCCTGCACGTCGCGCTCCATCTCCTCGCGGCTCCCGCTGGAGACGACCGCCCGGCCCTTGTGGTGGACGTCGAGCATGAGCTTGGTGGCCTTGTCCTTGGTGTAGCCGAAGTACGTCTGGAAGACGTACGTCACATAGCTCATGAGGTTGACCGGGTCGTTGTGGACGATCGTGACCCAGGGGACGTCGGGCTCGGGTACGGCGAAGACCTCCTCCGCCGACTCGGTGCGTTCGATCTCTACGGGAGCGGGTGACGTCACAGAGCCCATGCTGCCACGGAGCCCAGAAATCGTCACACCGACGAAAAGGGAGTACGCTCTCCAGTCATGAACACAGCGGACCTTGGGCTGCCGGTGGACGTTCCCTCGACGGCGCTCTTCACGGACCAGTACGAGCTGACGATGCTGCAAGCCGCGCTGAAGGCCGGTACGGCCGAACGGCGCAGTGTCTTCGAGGTCTTCACCCGGCGGCTGCCGGACGGGCGCCGCTACGGCGTGGTGGCCGGCACCGGACGCGTCCTGGACGCGGTGGAGAACTTCCGCTTCGACCCCGCCGTCCTCGGCTTCCTGCGCGAGCGGAAGATCGTCAACGAGGAGACCCTCCAGTGGCTCGCCGACTACCGCTTCGGCGGGGACATCTGGGGCTACCCGGAGGGCGAGGTGTACTTCCCCGGCTCGCCGATCATGCGCGTCGAGGGCAGCTTCGCCGAGTGCGTCCTGCTGGAGACGGTGATCCTCTCCATCCTCAACCACGACTCCGCGATCGCCGCCGCGGCCTCCCGGATGTCCTCGGCGGCCGGCGACCGCCCGCTGATCGAGATGGGCGCCCGGCGCACCCATGAGCTGGCCGCCGTGGCCGCCGCCCGCGCCGCCTACGTGGGCGGCTTCGCGACCACCTCCGACCTGGCCGCCGGCTTCCGCTACGGCATCCCGACCGTCGGCACCTCGGCGCACGCCTTCACCCTGCTCCACGACCACGAGCGGGACGCCTTCCAGGCCCAGGTGGACACCCTCGGCCGGGGCACGACCCTGCTGGTGGACACCTACGACGTCGCCGAGGCCGTCCGCACGGCGGTGGAGGTGGCGGGCCCCGAGCTCGGCGCCGTCCGCATCGACTCGGGCGACCTGCTGCTGGTGGCCCACCGGGTGCGCCAGCAGCTGGACGAGCTGGGCGCGACGCGGACGAGGATCGTCGTCACCTCCGACCTGGACGAGTACGCCATCGCCTCGCTGGCCGCCGCGCCGGTGGACGCGTACGGCGTCGGCACCCAGCTGGTCACCGGCTCCGGGCATCCGACCGCCTCGATGGTGTACAAGCTGGTCGCCCGTGCCGAGTCCGCCGACCCGGACGCACCGCTGGTGCCGGTCGCGAAGAAGTCCAGCGGCGGCAAGACCTCCGTCGGCGGGCGCAAGTGGGCCGCGCGCCGGCTGGACGCGGAGGGGGTCGCGGAGGCCGAGGTCGTCGGCACCGGGCCGGTCCCGGCCGGGCTGGCCGACCGGCAGCTGCTGGTCGAGCTGGTCAAGGGCGGCGAGGTGGTCGCCCGCGAGCCGCTGGACGTGACCCGGGACCGGCACAGCGCGGCCCGCGCCAGTCTGCCGCTCTCCGCCATCCAGCTCTCCCGGGGGGAACCCGTCATTCCGACGGAGTACGTCCACGGGCGCTCGGGTAGCTAGAGCGGGACCGCCGTCCGCCCCCTCGACCGCCCCCTCCCGCACGGGCCCGGAAGTCTCTAGGCTCGGTTACTCGGACTCTCAGCCGAAGGACATCCACCATGCGCCGCGCGTTGATCGTCGTAGATGTGCAGAACGACTTCTGCGAGGGAGGCAGCCTCGCGGTGGCCGGGGGCGCCGATGTGGCCGCCGCCGTCACCGAGCTGATCGGCCAGGCGGCGGGCACCGGGTACCGGCACGTGGTGGCCACGCGCGACCGCCACATCGCGCCCGGCGGTCACTTCGCGGACAACCCCGACTTCGTCCGCTCCTGGCCCGCGCACTGCGTCGCGGGCACCGAGGGCGTCGGCTTCCATCCGAACTTCGCCCCGGCCGTCGCCTCCGGAGCGGTCGACGCGGTGTTCGACAAGGGGGCCTACTCGGCGGCCTACAGCGGCTTCGAGGGCACCGACGAGAACGGGGTGCCGCTCGCCGACTGGCTGCGGGAGCGGGAGATCACCGAGGTGGACGTCGTCGGCATCGCCACGGACCACTGCGTGCGGGCCACGGCCCTGGACGCGGCGCGCGAGGGCTTCCGTACGCAGGTCCTCCTGGACCTCACCGCCGGGGTGGCCGCGGAGACCACCGAGCGGGCCCTGGAGGAGCTGCGGGAGGCCGGTGTGGAACTGGCGGGCAAGCCGGTCGTCTCCTCCTGAGCGCACGGGGCTGAGCTGGGGTTCTCCCGTACTCCTCCGCACACACACAAGATCACCGCATTTCGACCACACCTCTTACATCCTGTGGATCACCTGGGTAATGTCCGCGTCGGGGGGCGGTAAAGAGACTGCCAGTCGCGCAGCGGTCTGCTTTGTCATGTCCGGGCCATAGCACTGCTCCCGTCGTCGAATTCCTTCTTCGCACAGGAGCCGCATCGATGTCCGAACCGCTGCCTCGGCGCAGACTCAGAGCCCTGCCCAGACTGCTCCAGGTGTTCCTGCTCTGCGCCTCGTTCGTCGCGATCCACTTCAGCACCGCCGCCCCGGCCCAGGCCTACCACCACCTGTGCGGCAAGTTCTACGGGGTCGATGGCAACGACCCCATCTCGTACCGGTACTACAAGATCACCACCACGTACTACAACGCCTTCAACGGCGCCCAGGGCCGCTGGGACGCCACCAGCGCCCCCGGCTACTTCCGGTACGAGAAGAACAACGGCGACCCGGAGGTCGAGGTCCGCGACGAGGCGCACGCCTGGGACGCCTGGGCGCAGACCCGCTGGCAGGGCTGCACCTTCGGCTACTGGAGCTATGACGAGACGTACATCGTCTTCAACACCAACACCATGCGCGGCCTGAGCGCCCGGGAGAAGAAGCTGGTCGCCGAGCACGAGCTGGGCCACGCCTACGGCCTCGACCACGAGTACTACACCTGCGCGAACCCGGGACCGGCCGTGATGCGTCAGGGCGAGGGCAAGTTCTCCTGCGGGAGCGACGGCCCCTGGTACGACGACGTCAAGGGCGTCAAGGCGAAGTACTGAGCGGTCGAGGAGAACACGAAGCGATGAGAACCAGAACCTGTGCCGCCATGGCCGCCGCCGTGGCACTCGCCTGCCTGACGGCCTGCTCGGGACCCGGCTCCGCCGACACCGACGGGCGCATGCACGTCGAGGCGGACTACGCCTACTACAGCAGCGCGGAGGACGTCAGCGGCGTCGCCGACATCGCCATCACCGGGCCGGTGCTCAGCATCCAGACGCGGGAGTGCGACGAGGGCGGCGACACCGCCACCGAGCCCGCCATCGACCCCACGGCGGACGACAGCACCGACCCCAACCCGGACCCCTCGGCCACCGACTCCCCCGCCCCGACGGCGACTCCCTCCGGCATCGCCGGTGACGGCGCGGGCGGCGCGGAGTGCATGCCGATGGTCTTCCTGAAGGTGCGGGTCGCCGGCATGATGAAGCGCGGCTTCGGGGTCTCCGAGGGCGACGAGATCGTCATCGGCAACATCGACACGGACAAGGTGACGATGGAAGGCACCACCCCGCTCGCCGTGGGCAAGCAGTACGCGCTCTACCTGCGGCAGCTGACCGCCCCCGACCACCCCGGCATCACGTCCGTGCCGACGTTCTGGATCCCGGTCGGCGGCAACCAGGGGATCTTCCTCGTCGGCAAGGGCACCGTCCAGCCCGCCTCGGCCAACATCGTGGCCCTCACGAACACCGAGGCGAAGAAGAAGCTCAGCGCCGCCTCCGGGACGTCCCGGCCCGAGCGGCTCCGCACGACCGTGGCCGGACTGAAGGAAGCGGCGAAGGTGGCCGCCGCCAAGCAGCGCGCGGGCGCGCACAAGACCGCGAAGTAGCGCACGCGCGCAGGACCGCGAAGCGGCGGCGGCCGTCCGGCCCGCATCAGGCCCGCCCCTTTCGGGGCGGGCCTGATGTCATGCCTGCGTCATCGGCTGCCGGAGCAGCGCCCGGATCGGGTGCCACAGCTCGTTCACGGTGACACCGTTGTCCGGGGCCGTGCGCCATATGAGGCCGTCGGGATGGTGCAGCACGGCCGTGATCTCGTCCAGCGTCGGAGGCTCCGCGTTGCCCCGCAGATACACCGCCCGCAACCCCAGGTTGCGCAGCCTGGTCAGGGCACGCGCCCGGTTCTTGGCGTGCACCAGCACCCGTACCCCGCCCGCGCGCCCGGCCGGGCTCGGCAGGTTCAGGGCCACCACCACCGTGTCGTTCGGCAGCTTGCAGAAGCCTCCAGCGGCCATGCGGTCACATCCCCGTTCTGGTCGGTGTCAATAAGCGATCCACAGGACGCACCTAAACACGATCGGCGGCAGCCCGCCAAGGGGCTGCCGCCGATACGCGTCTGACCTGCGGTTTTGTGGACTACTTCACCGCGGGGCCGACCTTGAGCTGGATCGTGGAGCCGTCCTTGGCCTCCTGGACGATCGTTATCTTGGTGTTGGTGTCAGTGACCTTCACGCCACCCGTGGGGTTCGACGGGTCGTAGTAGGTGCTGGCGTGGTCGTTGAAGACCGACACCCCCTTCTGCGACTTGATCTTGGTCGCCACCCCGGCCTGGTGCAGGGTGAGCCCGTCCGTGGCCCCGAGGCTGAACGGCGAGTCGTAGGCCTGCATGCGGTTGCGCAGCAGCGTGCCGTCCGACCACTTCAGCGCCTTCGGGTGCGCGTCGACCGGCAGGATCAGACCGGTGCCCGGGTGACCGCCGGGGTTCGCGTTGGTGTTGTTGTCCGCCTGGGAGGTGTCCCACTTCCAGATCAGCAGGCCGTTCTGGTACGGGTAGTGCTCCACCCAGTCGGGGCGGTTGGTGTTGAGGTAACCGAAGTTGTACGGGCCGGTCTTCAGCGTCTTGTCGTACGAGACGTACTGCCGGTTCTCGGCGATGTAGTACTGCTTGTAGTCCTTGGTGAAGGACGCGCCGATGCGGGAGAAGCCGTTCGCGGTCCACGCGGAGTCCGCGGTCTCGGCGTTGTCCGAGAACAGCGGGGTGCCGTCGGCGGTCACGGTGATCTGGTCGGCCGTGAAGCCGTTCTCCGCGACACCGCCGTCGGTGGCGTAGCGGAAGCGCAGGTCGATCTTCTTGCCCGCGTAGGCGTCGAGCGGGAACGACAGCTTCTTGTGCGTCTGCGAGAAGCCGCTCAGCGCCGGCTTGCCGCTGGCGTCACGCGGGAGGGCCTGGCCGTCCGCCGTGCCGTCCAGGGCGGTCCAGTTGGCGCCGCCGTCGGTCGACACCTCGGTGTAGACGTAGTCGTAGCCGTCCTCGGTGGCCCACCAGCCGTCCAGGTCCAGCTTCGCCGACGACTTGCCGGTCAGGTCGACCGAGCGGGTCAGCGTGTTCTTGAGGTCGTTGCCGCTGCCGCTCCACCACTGGGCCGAACCCTCGGCGGGCTGGGTGATCGTGGTGGTGACCGCCTTGGCGGGCAGGTTCACCACGAGGGCCTGCTTGTCCCAGGTGTTGTACTCGGCGAGACCCAGCTTGTGGGTGGACTGCTTGCCGGCCGCGGCGGTGTCGAAGTTCAGCCAGCCCAGCTGGAGCTTGTCCCAGGCGTTCATGTCGCCGGGCAGGTCGCCGATGGACTCCTTGCCCGTGCCGAGCCAGGAGCCGGAGGACATCAGGGTCCAGAAACCGGTGGAGTTGTCGCCGCCGGCGGTGTCGTACTCGTCCGGCAGACCGAGGTCGTGGCCGTACTCGTGGGCGTAGACGCCGAGGCCGCCGTTCTCCGGCTGGATGGTGTAGTCGCCGACCCAGACACCGGTGTCGCCGACCTGCGTGCCGCCGAGCTTGTTGTTCGACGGGCCGGTGGCGCCGGCGTCGGTGCCGAAGGCGTACCAGCGGTGGGCCCAGATCGCGTCCTCGCCCTGGGCGCCGCCGCCCGCGGACTCGTCCTCACCGGCGTGCACGATCTGGAAGTGGTCGACGTAGCCGTCGGGCTCGTTGAAGTTGCCGTCGCCGTCGAAGTCGTAGCGGTCCCACTGGTCGTACTTGGCCAGGTCCGCCTTGATCGCGGCGTCGGTCTTGCCGGCCGCCTTCTGCTGGGCGACCCAGGCGGTCAGACCGTCGCTGACGACGTTCCACACGCTCGGGCAGTTCTTGGAACCGCAGGCGTTGTTGCCGTAACGGGCCTCGTTGTACGGGACCTTGACCCAGTCGGTGACCTCACCGGAGACCGAGTAGCGGCCCGAGGACTGCTTCTCGTAGTACTTCTTCAGCGACTCGGTGTTCTTGCCGGTGCCGAAGTAGAGGTCCTGGAAGTGCTTCTTGTTGTAGTCCTTCTGCCAGGCCGTGGAGTTGTCCTTCTTGCGGTCCGGCTTGGCGATCTTGTTGTGCAGCGGGCCGTCGGTGCCCCCGAACTTGGGGTCCTTCTGGTTCCCGAACTCCACCAGGATGGTGAAGATCTTGTCGGTCTTCTCGCGGCTCAGCTCGACGTACTTGCTCTGGCCCTTGCGGCTCTTGAGCTTGACGACCTTGGAGCCGTTGCGCTCCTCCGCCTTGGCCTTGCCCGATATGAGCTGGTTCAGGGCCTCTTCGCGCTGGGCGTCCTGCGTCTTGCTCAGCGGGCCGTCGAGGTCGTGCTTCTGCTGCTTCACCGGGGCCGGGTCGTGCCGGTTCGCGGCGGCGGACCGAACCGGGGTGCTCGCCTCCGCGACGGCGAAGGTCGCGAATGTGGCGGAGGCCGCAGCGAGCGTCACGCCGATGGCGGCAGCTCTGAACGTCCAGGATCTGCTGGTCACTTGAGTTCCTCCCCCGCGCCGCGCACACGGACAGGGGGTTCCGGGTCATGGAGGAATCCGTGCGCGCACGATCAACGCGTGTAATCAAGTGACGACATTTGACTAGAGGTTTAGCGGAAAAGACAGACCTTGACTTGAGCAGGACAAGTGCACTATGCGGAGGTGGCGTTCGCTTTGCGAACACATGACGGCTCTCCGAACGGGCGCAGCAACCGGGCCGTTTGGCCGGACGGTGACTCCGTGCGCCCCCTGTGCAACGGTACCGTGGGTTAGGTCACGCTTACCGGGTGTCCCGCTCGGGCATGCACGCCAGGAGAGCCGCCCGCCCAGAGAGTCGCACGGCACCCCGCCCCCGAAGACTGCCGAGGACACGATTGCCATGCCTCGTCCGACCGCCGCACAGCTCGCCTACGGTTCCTGCACCGTGATCTTCTCGACGCTCGCCATGCTGCTGCTGTCCGAGACGAGTTCGGGCATCGGGATCACCGTCATCGCCCTCGCGGCGCTCGCGCTGGGCCTGCTGGTCGCCCTGACGGCTCCCGGCCCGGGGGCGCGCAGGGCACCGGCGCCCGCCGAGCCCGTCCCGGACGAGGAGCGCGTGGCCACCAGCCTGTGACCGAGGTGTGCGCCGCGCTCAGCGGGTGCTGACCACCACCGTCTTGGCCGCCTTGTCGTGCAGACCCTGCTTGTACGGCTTGTCGAAGTAGCTCCAGCCGCCGCAGATCGCCGTCCAGATGCAGGCGCAGCAGAAGGCGAACGGCACCCACAGCACCAGGGAGCGGACCAGCATGGTCTGCACCGAGGGGGTGGCCCCGTTGTCCAGGTTGGCCACCCGCAGGTTGAACAGCTTCTTGCCGAGGGTCTGCCCCGACCGGCTCATCATGACGGTGTCGTACGCGATGTAGAGCACGGCCGCGATGAGGGACTGGGCGATGGACTTGGAGACCTCGATGCGGTCGCCGTCGACGGTGTACTCGCGCACTCCGAACGCCCAGGTGAGCAGCCAGACGACGATGCCGACCAGGATCAGGTCGAAGATCCGCGCGATCGTCCGCTTGCCGCTGTCGGCGAGCGGGGGCATGCCCGCCAGCGGGTCGGCGGGATAGCCGCCGGCCCCGGCTCCGTAGGGGCTTCCGCCGTAGGGGCCGCCGCCGTACGGGGGCGGCTGCTGGCCCCCGTAGGGAGGGGGCTGCTGGCCGCCGCCGGGCGGCGGGGGCTGCTGGGCACCGCCGTACGGGGTGTCGTACGGCGAGCCCGACCCCTGGTCCGACGGGGGCCGCTTCCTGAACGGGTCGTCCTCGGGGGGCTGCTCTCCTGAGCCGGGAGGCGGTTCGCTGCTCATGGCCCGAGTGGAACCCGAAGATCGCGGCACCGCATCCGGCGAGCGGCCGTACGGAGTACCGGCCCCGCGCGGCGCGGCCCCGGGGCCGTGCCGCGGACGTCAGCCGGCGACGAAGGTGCGGGCCGCCTTGTCGTGCCAGCACTGCCGCCAGGGCCGGTCGAACAGGCACCACAGCACGCCCACGATCCCGATGGCCAGCAGCCCGGGCACGCTGAACACCAGCCAGCGGCGCAGCGCGGGGCCGAAGGCCGGCGGCTCGTGGCCCTCGATGTCCCGCACCTGGAGTCCGCAGAGCTTCTTGCCGAGGGTGCGGCCCCACTTGACGGTGGGCAGCACCTCGTACAGCACGCCGGCCAGGAGCAGCACGGCGAGGACGATGCCGAGGCTGGTGCCGGTCGTGCCGTCGAGCAGCCAGACGGTGACCTCGCGGCCGGACAGCCGGGCCGCGTCGATCTTCTCCTGGACGTGGTCGGCGGCCCGGATGCCGAGCGGGACGGCGGCGGCGGCCGTCACGGCGCCCAGGGCCAGCAGGTCGATCAGCCGTGCGGCGAGCCGCTTGCCGGGTGCGGCGGGCCGGGCGGCGGCCTGCCGGCGGGCGGCGGCCTGGAAGAGGTCCTCCACCGGCGGCTTCCAGGGCGCCACCGGCTGCTCGTCGCCGCCGGCCAGCTGGTGCACCTGCTGCGCCCAGGAGGCCTGGCCGCCCCCGGGGCCGCTGGTCAGCGGGGTGCCGGGAGCGGCGGCCTGCGGGGGGCCGGCCTGCTGCGGCACCGACGGGGGCACCGGGGCGGGCTGCGGGGTGTGGGGGGACTGGTGCGTCTGCGGGGCCTGCGGCGGCTGGGCCGCCTGGGGCGGCTGGGCGGCGGCGGCGCGGGCCGCGGCGGCCTTACCGGCGCCGAAGCCGGAGTTCGCGGGGGCGCCGACCGGCCCCTGGGTGCCGAAGCCGGCCGCACCGGACGTACCGGGCGCACCCGAAGCGCCGGCCGCACCGGCCTCGTCGGCGGACGGGCCGGACGGCACCGGGCGGAAGGTCATCGTGCCCTCGTCGGCACGGGCCGCCGCGGGCCCCGGGATCGGGCGGCGGAAGATGAAGGTGCCGGGGTCCGGGGCCTCGTCCCGCGCCGGCGGGACCGTCGCGCTGCCGTCGGAACGGCCGGTGGCCGGGCCGTCGGAGTGCCCTTGGGCCTCCGCCGGCACCCGCGGGTCGGCACCCCAGGGGCCGCCCCGGCCCGCGTCACCGCCGAACCCGGACGCCTGACCCGGCCCACCGGGCCGGGCGCCCTGCCCCGCCGCACCGGAACCGTCCCACTGCCCGGCCCCGCCGGGCTGACCGGGCTGCACCGGCTGACCCGGTGTGCCCGGCCGGCCCTGCTGGTCCGGGTGGCCCCACTGGGCGCCCTGCGCGGGCTGGGCGGGCTGGGCGGTCCGGCCCGGCTGCGCCGCCCACTGCCCGGCCTCGCCCGGGCGGCCGGTGCCGCCCTGGGGGTCCGGGTCCAGCGGGTCCTCGTCGAAGAAGTGGGGGCCCGTCTCCTCCACGGACGCGGGTGCCGGGTGGGCGCCGGGCGGCGGGGTGAGCGGTTCGCCGTCCTTCGGCGCCGGGCGGCTGGTGCCGGGCACCCAGGAGGCGCCGTTCCAGTACCGGACGTAGCCGGGGATGGACGGGTCCGGGTAGTAGCCCTCGCGGGGCCGGTCGTCACCTGGGGCCGGGGTTGGGGCGCTCATGTCCGTCGTCCCGTATCTGCTCGGGGGTGGGATGGGGGCCTCCACATCTATCAGACCCGGGCACCCCCCACCGCCAGTCCCGCCGGACCGACCCCTTTCCGGGCAACACCGCACCGGCCCGGCCCGGCTCGCGAAAAGAATTTCCCCCGACTCGCGTAATGGCCGGGCCGCCGCCCCCTCTCCCTGGTGCGGGCCCGGACCGAGCGGCCCCACGAGACCCGAAAAGACCCGACAGACCCGACAGGCCCGAAGGCCCGAAGGCCCGAAGGCCCGAAGGCCCGAAGGCCCGAAAAGAGAGGACACGCAGGTCATGCAACACACCGTGGTGGAACGGGAGCTGGAGCTGAAACTCGTCCTGTCACCGGAGCGGAGCGTCCCGGTGCCGGCACGGCTCGGCTATCGCTCCGACGACCCCTTCGCCGTCCACATCGCCTTCCACATCAACTCCGAGCACCCCGTCAACTGGACGTTCGCCCGCGACCTGCTGGTGGAGGGGGTGTTCCGGCCGTGCGGGCACGGGGACGTGCGGGTGTGGCCGACGAAGGCGGAGGGGCGCAGCGTCGTCCTGATGGCGCTGAGTTCACCGGACGGCGACGCGCTGCTGGAGGCGCCGGTCCCGCAGGTGTCCGCCTGGCTGGAGCGGACGCTGCGGGCGGTGCCGCCGGGGACGGAGGGCGGACGGCTGGGCATCGACGACGCGCTCGACCAGTTGCTCGCCCAGTGAGGTCCGTACCGGGAGGTTCACAGGACCTTGCCGGGGTTGAGGAGGCCCAGCGGGTCGAAGACCTGCTTCACGGCCCGCTGCATCTCCAGCCCGACCGGGCCGATCTCGCGGGCCAGCCACTCCTTCTTCAGCACGCCGACGCCGTGTTCGCCGGTGATGGTGCCGCCCAGCTCGAGGCCGAGGGCCATGATCTCGTCGAAGGACTCGCGGGCCCGGCGGGACTCCTCGGGGTCCTGGGCGTCGAAGCAGACGGTGGGATGGGTGTTGCCGTCGCCGGCGTGCGCGCAGAGCCCGATCGTGAGGTCGAACTTGGCGGCGATCCGCTCGACGCCCTCCAGCATGGCGCCGAGCCGCGAGCGGGGCACGCACACGTCGTCGATCATCGTCGTGCCCTTGACCGCCTCCAGCGCGGTCAGCGAGAGCCGCCGGGCCTGGAGGAGCAGCTCCGACTCCGCGGCGTCCTCGGCGGGCACCACCTGGGTGGCGCCGGCGGCCTCGCACAGGGCGCCGACGGCGGCGAGGTCGGCGGCCGGGTCGGGCGTGTCGAAGGCGGCGAGCAGCAGCGCCTCGGTCGTCTCGGGCAGCCCCATGCGGGCGAGGTCGTTGACCGCCTTGACGGTCGTACGGTCCATCAGTTCGAGGAGGGACGGGACGTGACCGCCCGTCATGATGCTGCAGACGGCGTCGCAGGCCGCGCTCGCCGAGGCGAACTCGGCGGCCAGGACCAGCTGCCGGGGCGGCTTGGGCCGCAGCGCGAGCACGGCCCGGACGACGATGCCGAGGGAGCCCTCGGAGCCGACGAAGAGGCGGGTGAGGTCGTAGCCGGCCACCCCCTTCGCGGTGCGGCGCCCCGTGGACATCAGGCGGCCGTCGGCGAGGACGACGTCGAGGCCGAGGACGTACTCGGCGGTGACCCCGTACTTGACGCAGCACAGGCCGCCGGAGGCCGTGCCGATGTTGCCGCCGATGGTGCACATCTCCCAGCTGGAGGGGTCCGGCGGGTAGTACAGGCCGTGTTCCTCGACCGCGCGGGAGAGGTTCGCGTTGATCACGCCGGGCTCGACCACGGCGATCCGGTCGACGGGGCTGATCTCCAGGATGCGGTCCATCTTGGTGAGGGACAGCACGATGCAGCCGTCGGTGGCGTTGGCGCCGCCGGACAGGCCGGTGCGGGCGCCCTGCGGGACGACCGGGACGCGCAGCTCGGTGGCGGTGCGCATGACGTGCTGCACCTGCTCGACGGTGCGCGGGAGCACGACCACGGCCGGAGTGCCGGCCGGGCAGAAGCTGGCCATGTCGTTCGCGTAGGACGCCGTGACGTCGGGGTCGGTCAGGACGGCCTCGGGCGGCAGGCCGGCCAGGAGCCGGTCGGTGAGGTTACCCGTGTGCTCGTCGCTCGGTGCTTCGATACGGCTCATGATCACAGCGTGACACTCGCGGCCATCGGTGTGAACCCCGTCCGTGCCGCCCTTGGGCCACCCGGATGTGCTCGTCGTACTGACGCACAGTGAGCGCCATGGACAACCGAGGGAGTGGGCCGGGTACGTCCCTGACCGCCGGGCCGGGCACGCCGCGCCGTCCCCGGCGGGTGCTGCGCCGGGTGCTGGTCGCCGCGCTGGCCGGCGGTGTCGTGGCGGGCACGGCGCTGACGCTGCTGCCGGAGCGGGAGCAGCGGCGGGCGGTCCGGCCGCCCGCCGCGGGTGCGCAGGCGCAGCAGCGGGCGCAGGCGCTGACGACGGTGACCTACGGCGTGCCGGCCGGGCTGCCGGGTCTGACGGCGCTCATCGGGCGGCAGGAGGGGCGGGTGCGCGCCCGGCCGCGGGACGCGGCGGCGTGGGCGGTGCTGGGGTCGGCGTACGCGGAGCGGGGGCGCCGCACGGGTGACGCGGCGGACTATCCGCGGGCCGAGCGGGCGCTGCGGACCTCGCTTGAGGTGCGCGGCACGCGCAACACGCAGGCGTGGGACGGCCTGGCCTCGCTGGCGCTCGCCCGCCGGGACTTCCCGGCGGCGAAGCAGTACGGCGAGCAGGCGGTGAAGGCGGCGCCCGGGCGGTGGTCGGCGTATCCGGCGCTGATCGACGCGTACACCGGGCTCGGCGACTACAAGAACGCCCGGTCCGCCCTGGACAAGCTGCTGGCGCTGCACGCCGGTGCGGCGGCGCGGCCCGCGGTGATGGCGCAGGCCGCCGCGGTGTACCGGGACCGGGGCTGGCGCGAGGACGCGGTGACCCAGCTGACCGAGGCGGCGGCGGCCGCCGACACCCCGGCCGCGCAGGCCGCCTGGCTGGCCGGGGTCGGTCAGCTGGCGTGGGAGCGCGGGGATCTGCCGGACGCGCTGCGGCACTTCGAGGCCGCGCTGCGCCTGGATCCCGATCAGCGGGCGGCGCAGGCCGGCCGGGCGCGGACACTGGCCGGGCAGGGGCGCACGGACGAGGCGCTGGCCGGGTACCGCGCGGCCGTCGCGAAGCGGCCCGACCCCGGCGTCCTGCTGGAGCTGGGCGAGCTGTACGACGCGCTGGGGCAGGGCGGGCTCGCCGATGAGCAGTACGCGCGGCTGAAGGAGACGGTGCGCGAGACGGTGGCCGGCGGGGTCGACGAGGAGCTGCTGATCGGGCGGTACGAGGCGGACCACGGGGACCCGTGGGAGGCCGTGGAGCGGCTGGAGGAGGAGTGGCAGCGGCAGCCGGGCATCGAGGTGGCCGATGCCCTGGGCTGGGCGCTGCACCGGACCGGCGACGACGAGGAGGCGCTGACCTACGCGTCCGCCGCGACGGACAAGACGAAGGGGGGCGGGGTGCGCAGCGCGCTGTACGCGTTCCACCTGGGGGTGATCGAGGGGGAACTGGAGAAGTACGGGCCCGCGCGGCGCCATCTTCAGGAGGCGCTGCGGATCAACCCGTACTTCTCCCCGCTCTGGGCCCCGGACGCCCGGCGGGCGCTCCAGGAGCTGGGCGACGTACCGGACGAGCCGCTGCCCGAGGACCCCTAGGGGCCCCCGGGCCGTCCGCCCGGAGGGGGCCGTCGGCCGTGACTACAGGTTGCCCCGCTTGTCCTGCTCGCGTTCGATCGCCTCGAACAGGGCCTTGAAGTTGCCCTTGCCGAAGCCCATCGAGCCGTGCCGCTCGATGATCTCGAAGAAGACGGTCGGGCGGTCCTGGACCGGCTTGGTGAAGATCTGCAGGAGGTAGCCGTCCTCGTCGCGGTCGGCGAGGATCTTCAGCTCGCGCAGGGTCTCCACGGGCACGCGGGTGTCGCCGACCCACTCGCCCAGGGTGTCGTAGTACGAGTCGGGGGTGTTGAGGAACTCGACGCCGGCCGCGCGCATGGTGCGGACGGTCTCCACGATGTCGTTGCTGTTCAGCGCGATGTGCTGGACGCCGGGGCCGCCGTAGAACTCCAGGTACTCGTCGATCTGGGACTTCTTCTTGGCGATCGCGGGCTCGTTGAGCGGGAACTTGACCTTGAGGGTGCCGTCCGCGACGACCTTCGACATCAGCGCGCTGTACTCGGTGGCGATGTCGTCGCCCACGAACTCCTTCATGTTCGTGAAGCCCATGACCTTGTTGTAGAAGGCCACCCACTCGTCCATCCTGCCCAGCTCGACGTTGCCGACGCAGTGGTCGACGGCCTGGAAGGTGCGGTGCGCGGGCGGCTCGACGATCGGCTTCGCCGCGGTGAAGCCGGGCAGGTACGGGCCGTCGTAGCCGGTGCGCTCGACGAGGGTGTGGCGGGTCTCGCCGTAGGTGGCGATCACGGCGAGGACCACCGTGCCGTGCTCGTCCTTCACCTCGTACGGCTCGGCGAGCGAGCGGGCGCCGTGCTCGACGGCGTACGCGTGGGCGGCGCGGGCGTCCGGGACCTCGATGGCCAGGTCGATGACGCCGTCGCCGTGCTCGGCGACGTGCCCGTCGAGGAAGCGGCCCCAGTCGGTGCTCGCCTTGATGACCGAGGTGAAGACGAACCGGGCCGAGCCGTTCTCCAGGACGTAGCTCGCGGTCTCGCGGCTGCCGGTCTCCGGTCCGGAGTAGGCGACCAGCCGCATGCCGAAGGCGGTGGAGTAGTAGTGCGCCGCCTGCTTGGCGTTGCCCACGGCGAAGACGACCGCGTCCATTCCCTTGACCGGGAAGGGGTCGGCCTGCCGGGTCGTCGTCTCGGGAGTGTGCTGTGTGGTCTGCGTCATAGCGGAAGGGTGGCCCCGCTCTGCAAGGTGCGCAATAGTTCGCGGATCTGCTGGGCAATCTGTTTAGCGGTAGAGCCGTATCGGCAGTCTTTCTGTACAGGATGACCATCTCAGGGGGTCCCGTGGCGATCGATCATCTGGACGGGCGGATCATCGTGCTGCTGGCCGAGGAGCCGCGCATCGGGGTGCTGGAGATGTCCCGGCGGCTGGGCGTGGCACGGGGGACCGTGCAGGCGCGGCTCGACCGGCTTCAGTCGAACGGAGTCATCCGCGGATTCGGTCCGCAGGTGGATCCCGCGGCCCTCGGCTACCCGGTCACCGCGTTCGCCACGCTGCAGATCAAACAGGGCCAAGGGCCGGACGTACGGGCGTACTTGGCGACCGTGCCGGAGGTGCTGGAGCTGCTGACCACCACCGGCACCGGGGACATGCTGTGCCGGCTGGTGGCGCGCTCGAACGCCGATCTTCAACGGGTGATCGACCGGGTCGTCGGTTTTGATGGCATCGTCCGGGCCTCCACGACGATCGTCATGGAGAACCCCGTCCCGCTGCGGGTCATCCCGCTGGTGGAGCAGGCCGCTGCGGACAGCGGGACGACCTAGCCGGAGTGGGGTGAGCGCGGGTGAGCTTCTGGGAGTTCCTGGGCAGCCAGCACCAGCAGCTGCTCACGGACGCCTATCAGCACGCGAGCGCGGTCTTCCAGTGCATGGTCCTGGCGACCCTCATCGGCGTGTTCATCGGCGTCGCCACCTATCGCAGCGAGTGGGCCGGCAACCTCGCCACCACCGCCACCTCCACCCTGCTGACCATCCCCTCGCTCGCCATGATCGGTCTGCTCATCCCGCTCGTCGGCCTGGGCGTGCCGCCCACGGTGATCTCGCTGACGCTGTACGGGCTGCTGCCGATCGTGCGGAACGCCATCGTGGGCCTGCGCGGGGTGGACCCCGCGCTGGTGGACGCGGCCCGCGGCATCGGCATGTCCGGGCCGATGCGGCTGGCGCGGGTGGAGCTGCCGCTGGCCTGGCCGCCGATCCTGACCGGCATCCGGGTCTCCACGCAGATGCTGATGGGCATCGCCGCGATCGCCGCCTACGCCTCAGGACCGGGTCTCGGCAACGAGATCTTCCGCGGGCTCGCCTCGCTGGGCAGCAAGAACGCGCTGAACCAGGTGCTGTCGGGCACGCTCGGGATCATCGTCCTCGCCCTGCTGTTCGACGCGGCGTACGTCCTGATCGGGCGGCTGACCATTCCCAGGGGGATCCGTGTCTGAGCACTCCGGGGGATCCGGGGCCGCGCCGGCCGCCGCCAAGCACGGCGCCACCATCGAGCTGGAGAACCTGACCAAGCGGTACCCGGGCAGTCCGCAGCCGGCCGTGGACAACGTGAGCATGGAGATCAAGGCCGGCGAGACGGTCATCTTCGTGGGCCCGTCCGGCTGCGGGAAGTCCACGACGCTCAAGATGATCAACCGGCTGATCGAACCGACCGGCGGGCGCATCCGCATCGACGGCGAGGACGTCACCGACATCGACCCGGTCCGGCTGCGCCGCAAGGTCGGGTACGCCATCCAGTCCTCGGGCCTGTTCCCGCACATGACCGTCGCCCAGAACATCGCCCTCGTCCCCAGGATGACCGGCTGGTCCAAGGGGCGGATCCGGGAGCGCGTCGAGGAGATGCTGGACCTGGTCGGCCTCGACCCGGGCGAGTTCCGCGGCCGGTATCCGCGCCAGCTCTCCGGCGGCCAGCAGCAGCGCGTCGGCGTGGCCCGGGCACTCGCCGCCGATCCGCCGGTGCTGCTGATGGACGAACCGTTCGGCGCGGTCGACCCGATCACCCGCGATCACCTCCAGGACGAGCTGATCAGGCTCCAGCGCGAGCTGCACAAGACGATCGTGTTCGTCACCCATGACTTCGACGAGGCGATCAAGCTGGGCGACCGGATCGCGGTGCTGCGCGAACGCTCGCACATCGCCCAGTTCGACACCCCCGAGGCGATCCTCACCAATCCCGCCGACGACTTCGTCTCCGGTTTCGTCGGCGCCGGGGCGGCCCTGAAGCGGCTCAACCTGACCCGGGTGCGGGACGTGGAGATGCGGGACTACCCGGCGGTGACCGTGGACACCCCGCTCCAGCAGATCTTCGGGTACCTGCGGTCCAGCGGCACCAGCGAGATCCTGCTCCTCGACAAGCGACGCCGGCCCTACAAGTGGCTGCGGCGCGGCGATCTGATGCGGGCCCGCGGCTCGCTCGCCCGCGCGGGCACGCTGGTGCACGACACGGTGACCCGGGACGGCACCCTCCGGGACGCCCTGGAGGCCGTGCTGACCGACAACGCGGGCCGGGTCGCGGTGACCGGGCGGCGCGGCGAGTACCTCGGAGTGGTCGACATGGAGACCCTGATGAACTCCGTGCACGAGCTGCTGGAGGCCGACCGGCTCGAGGCCATGGAGGCCCAGCACGAGCTGGAGGAGACGCGCTCCCAGCAGACCCACTTCGAGCAGGAGGGCCACGGAGGGGAGCGGAAGGCGTGAACACCGCCCGGCGCCCCGAGGGCGAGCACGAGGTCAAGGGCCTCGCCTTCCGCGACGAGGGCGAGGCGGAGCAGGAGGCCCCGCCGCCGCCCCCGCGCCCGCCCGGCCGCCGGCTGTCCTGGCCGCGGCTGACCGTGCTGCCCGGCTTCCTGATCGCCGTGCTGCTCGCGACCTGGCTGTGGTTCCGGCAGGCCGACCTGGACACGATCTCCCGGAACGCGCTGTCGAACGGCCAGGTCTCGAAGGCGCTGTGGCAGCACGTGCAGCTGACGGTGATCTCCACCTTCTTCGTGCTGGTCATCGCCATCCCGCTGGGCATCCTGCTGACCCGGCGCGCGTTCCGCAGGGCCACCCCGGCGGCCATGGTGTTCGCCAACATGGGCCAGGCGACCCCGGCGATCGGCCTGCTGGCCCTCCTCGTCATCTGGCTCGGCACCGGCATGAAGGCGGCCCTGATCGGCATCATCGTCTACGCCGTCCTGCCGGTCCTGTCCAACACGATCGCCGGGCTGAAGGCCAACGACCCGACGCTGCTGGAGGCCGCCCGCGGCATCGGCATGTCCCCGCTCGGCCTGCTCGCCCGGGTCGAACTCCCCCTCGCCGTCCCGCTGATCCTCGCGGGGGTGCGCACCGCGCTGGTCCTCAACGTCGGTACGGCGACCCTCGCCACCTTCGGCGGGGGCGGCGGGCTCGGCACGCTGATCACCACCGGCATCACCACCCAGCGCATGCCGGTGCTGGTACTGGGCTCGGTGCTGACCGTGGCGCTCGCCCTGCTGGTGGACTGGCTGGCCTCGCTGGCGGAAGTGCTGCTGCGACCGCGGGGACTGGAGGCCGGCACATGAGACGCCGTACCGGCCCGCTGTCGGCCGCGCTGCTCGTCCTGGCCGCCGGCTGCGGGCTGACCAGCGGCTCCCCCATGGTCGACGATGTCGCACCCGGCACGATCGGGCGCGGCCGGCCGCTCGCCGGCGCCCGTCTCACCGTCACCTCCAAGGAGTTCACCGAGCAGCTGATCCTCGGCGCGATCATGGGGATCGCCTTCCAGGCGGCCGGCGCGGACGTCCTGGACCGGACCGGGATCCAGGGGTCCATCGGCTCCCGGGAGGCGGTCAAGAACGGCGACGCGGACGCGCAGTTCGAGTACACGGGCACCGGCTGGATCACCTACCTCGGCAACAGCAGGCCGATCGCCGATCCGCAGCGGCAGTGGGAGGCCGTACGGGACGCCGATCTGAAGAACGGGCTGACCTGGCTGGCGCCGTCCCGGCTCGACAACACCTACGCGCTCGCCATGAACCGGGCCGGCTTCGGGAAGTACCGCACGAAGACCCTGTCCGAGGTGGCCGCGCTGGCGAAGAGGGACCCGGGCGCGGTCACCCTGTGCGTGGAGAGCGAGTTCGCCAACCGCGCCGACGGGCTGCCCGGCATGGAGAAGGCGTACGGCATGAGCGTGCCGGCGCGGAACATCACGCAGATGGACACCGGGATCATCTACACCCAGGTGGCGAAGGGCAGCTGCACCTACGGCGAGGTGTTCACCACCGACGGCCGCATCCGGTCGATGCACCTGGTGGTGATGGCCGACGACAAGAAGTTCTTCCCCAACTACAACGCCACCCCCGTGATCAACACGAAGGTCCTGAAGAAGTGGCCGGCCATCGCGGGCGTCATCGGGCCCGTCACGAAGAAGCTGGACAACACGGTCGCGCAGACGCTGAACGCCAAGGTGGACGTGGACGGCGAGGATCCGCACCAGGTGGCGCTGGACTGGATGAAGCAGGAGGGGTTCGTGAAATAGCCCCCGCCCCGGCTCCGGACACAGCCCCGGATCCGGCCCCGCCCCGGCTCAGCAGCTCGGGACCGGGCCCTTCCCCCGCTCCAGGGCCACCAGGGAGTCGACCGCGCCCTTGAGCGTGGTCACCGGGACCAGCCGGAGGCCCTTGGGCAGCTCCGTCTTCGCGTCGCCGCACTCCGCCTTCGGGACCAGGAAGACGGTGGCCCCGTCCCGGTGCGCGGCCCGCGTCTTCAGGGCCACCCCGCCGACCGCCCCGACCTTGCCCGCCGCGTCGATCGTGCCCGTACCGGCGATGGTGCGCCCGCCCGTGAGGTCGCCGCCGCTGCCGTCGCCGTCCAGCTTGTCGATGATCCCCAGGGTGAACAGCAGCCCCGCGCTTGGCCCGCCGACATCGGCGAGCTTCAGCGAGACCTTGACCTTGTCGGCGCTGAGCCCGAGGTACTTCAGCGCCGCCTGGGCCGCCGCGTCCTGGGACTCCTGCATCTGCGCCTCGTTGTGCTTCTCGATCTCCTTGACGGTGTCGCCGCTCGGGTAGACCGCGTCGCGCGGCATGACCGCCCGGTCGGTGCGGAACCAGTTGCCGGCCACGTCACCGAGGAAGACCCGGGCATCCGGGCCGGTCGCCGCGATCGTGGTCATCCGCAGCTGCCCGCTGGTCCTCCGGGTGGCCGCGCCGGAGACGGTGATCACCTGGGTGCCCTGGTTCTCGCCGAGCACGTTCGCCGTCATGCCCGGCTGCGCGACCGAGAACGGCAGCGGTGCGAACACCGCCGTGGCGAGGAGGGCCACGACGGGCAGTCCGCAGACGGCGAGGGCCTGGGGGCGTGAGAGACGTGAGAGCACGGGGTCAATCTAACCCGGCCCCTCCTTCCGGCCACGGGCAGCCGGGGCCGGCGGCCGGTGCGCAGCGGCCTCGGGGGCGTGGCTCAGCGCAGCGCTTCCGCGACCTCCCGCGCCGCCTCCACCACTCGCGGCCCCACCCGTTCCGGCACGGAGTCCACCAGCATCACCACACCCACGCTGCCCTCCACCCCGGTGACTCCGACCAGTGGCGCCGCGGCCCCGCTCGCCCCCGTCTCCAGCTCGCCGTGGGTGAGCGTGTACCCGGGGTCGGCGGACTGCGACTGGCGGGCCGAGAGGATCGCCCGGCCGGCCGCCCCCCGGTCCAGCGGATGCCGGAATCCGGCCCGGTAGGCCACGTGGTAGTCCGTCCAGGTGGGCTCCACCACGGCGACGGCCAGCGCCTCGGACCCGTCCACGAGCGTCAGGTGTGCCGTCGCCCCTATGTCCTCGGCGAGCGACCGCAGCGCGGGCAACGCGGCCTCGCGTACCAGCGGGTGCACCTGCCGTCCGAGCCGCAGCACCCCGAGTCCGACCCGGGCTCGGCCGCCCAGATCACGTCGTACGAGGGCGTGCTGCTCCAGCGTGGCGAGCAACCGGTACACCACGGTCCGGTTCACGCCCAGTTTGGCGGACAACTCGGTGACGGTCAGCCCGTGATCCGTGTCGGCCAGCAGCTTGAGGACGCGCAGTCCCCGGTCGAGCGTCTGAGAGGTCTCCGCGGTCACGACGCCCACTCCTTCGGCGGTGAGGTCGGCGGCCCCCTGAGCGGCGGATGCGTCGCCGAGTCCCGTCGGCGACGCGCGTCAGAGGCCGCCGATCGGCAGAACGGCCCGGCGGCTGCGGGCCGAGTCGCTTCACGGCTGCGCTCCGCGGCGGCGCTGCCACGGGGCGTGTGCGTAGCCGGACAGTAGCGAAGCCGGTTCGCTGAGCGGAAGTCTTAGTCCAGAATCCGGGCAAGGCCAGATCCGGCCTGCCTGCATTCGTCCGGATACGCACACCGCCACGGCCCCGGCATCTCGCAAAATCGTTCGACTCGCACGCGGAAGCGCCCGGCGGGGACGCCGTCCGGCGGGACCTTCGCCGGGACCCGGCCGGGCGTCACCGCATCCGGGTGGCCCACTCCTGGACCTTCTCGATCCGCTGCCGCAGCTGCCCCGCCGTCGCCTCCGCGCTCGGCGGCCCCCCGCACACCCGCCGCAGCTCGGTGTGGATCACCCCGTGCGGCTTGCCGCTCTGGTGGACGTACGCGCTGACCAGGGTGTTGAGCCGCTTGCGCAGCTCCATCATCTCCTTGTGCGAGACCACCGGACGCCGCTCGGCGGGCAGTTCGAGGAGGTCGGCCTCCTCGTCCGGCTTCTTGCGGCTGTGCGCGATCTGCCGGGCCTGCCGCTTCTGCAGCAGCATCTGCACCTGGTCGGGTTCGAGCAGACCCGGGATGCCGAGGTAGTCCTGCTCCTCCTCGCTGCCCGGGTGGGCCTGCATGCCGAACTCGGCGCCGTCGTAGAGCACCCGGTCGAAGACGGCCTCGGACTCCAGCGCCTCGAAGGAGAACTGCTCCTGCTCGCCGGTGTCCTCGTCCTGCTCCTTGTTCGCCTCCTCCATCTCCTTCTCGGACTCGGCGTACGGGTCCTCCTCGCCCTCCTTCTTCGGCTTGTCGAGGGCGTGGTCCCGCTCCACCTCCATCTCGTTGGCGAAGGTGAGCAGGTCGGGCACGGTCGGCAGGAAGACGGACGCGGTCTCGCCGCGCCGCCGGGACCGGACGAAACGGCCGACGGCCTGGGCGAAGAAGAGCGGGGTGGAGATGGTGGTGGCGTACACGCCGACCGCGAGGCGAGGCACGTCGACGCCCTCGGACACCATGCGGACGGCGACCATCCACCGGTCGGCGCTCGCGCTGAACTCGTCGATCCGCTTCGAGGCACCGACGTCGTCGGAGAGGACGAGGGTGGCCTTCGTCCCCGTGATCTCACGGATGAGCTTGGCGTAGGCGCGGGCCGAGTCCTGGTCGGAGGCGATGACGAGGGCGCCCGCGTCCGGGATGCCCTTCCTGACCTCGGTCAGCCGCTGGTCGGCGGCGCGCAGCACGCTGGGCATCCACTCGCCGCGCGGGTCGAGGGCGGTGCGCCAGGCCTGGCTGACCGCGTCCTTGGTCATGGGCTCGCCGAGCCGGGCGGCGATCTCGTCGCCGGCCTTCGTCCGCCAGCGCATGTTGCCGCTGTAGGAGAGGAAGATGACCGGCCGGACCACGTGGTCGGCGAGCGCGTTGCCGTAGCCGTAGGTGTAGTCGGCGGCGGAGCGCCGGATGCCCGCGTTGTCCTCCTCGTACGTCACGAAGGGGATCGGGTTGGTGTCGGACCGGAACGGCGTACCGGTCAGCGCGAGCCGCCGGGTGGCCGGTTCGAAGGCTTCGAGGCAGGCCTCGCCCCAGGACTTGGAGTCACCGGCGTGGTGGATCTCGTCGAGGATGACGAGGGTCTTGCGCTGCTCGACCCGGTTGCGGTGGAGCATGGGCCGCACGCCGACACCGGCGTACGTCACGGCGACCCCGTCGTACTCCTTGCCGAGCGGGCCCGCGCTGTACTCGGGGTCGAGCTTGATCCCGATCCGCGCGGCCGCCTCCGCCCACTGCTTCTTCAGATGCTCGGTGGGCGCGACCACGGTCACCTGCTGCACGACGTGGTGGTGCAGCAGCCAGGAGGCCAGCGTCAGCGCGAAGGTCGTCTTGCCCGCGCCGGGTGTCGCGACGGCGAGGAAGTCACGTGGCTGCTCCTGGACGTACTTCTCCATCGCCCCCTGCTGCCAGGCACGCAGCTTGTTCGCGGTACCCCAGGGGGCCCGGCCGGGGAAGGCGGGCGAGAGGTGGTGGGAGTGAGCGGAGGAGGCGGCGGTGGTAGTCACGGTCTCCGTGGATCGGTCGAGTCGAGGGGCTGGGTATGACAACCGGGCCACCCTACCGGCGCCGCCCCCGGGTCAGCCCTCGAACAAGGCCGGGTCGCCCGTGGGTGGGAGCCACGTCACAACTGCCGCAGCCGTCCCGCGATCACGGCCACCTCGCTCTCCTCGCCGGAGGCCACGTCGATGACCAGGTCGTACGCCGTGTCCTGGTCGACGCCGGCGAGATCGACGCCGTTGACGGCGAGGAAAGCGGCGGTGGCCAGCCAGGCGGTGCGCTTGTTGCCGTCGACGAGGGGGTGGTTCGCGGCGAGGGCGTGCAGCAGGGCGGCCGCCTGCTCGTACAGGTCCTCGTAGGCGGCCGTGCCGAACATACGGGCGCGGGGCCGGAGCACGGCGGAGGCCAGCAGCCCGGGCTCGCGCGCCTCGGGCGCCCGGCCGCCGAAGGCGATCTCGGCGAGACCGGTGACGTCGGCGACGGTGAGATACCTGCGGCCCCGGGTCACTGTCCCAGCCTCCTCAGCAGGTCGGCGTGGGCGCGGGCGAGCCGCTCGGCGGCCTCGCGCACGCTGCGCTCCTCCTCCCGCAGATACCGGCGTACGGCCTCGGCGACCACCTCCTCGACCGTCCGCCCCTGGGCGTCGGCGAGGTCGGCGAGCGCGTGGCGGGTCGCGGGGTCGAGCGGAGGACCGTTCGGCGAAAGATCGTTCACCCGGATCACCGTAGACCGGTGGCCCGCCCGCGACCAGCGCGTTTACTCGGGCCGCCGGTCCAGTCGGCGGGTCACCCAGATACCGGCGAGCGCCACGGCCGCCATCGGCAGGAAGACGGCCGCGTAGGCGGCGGGACGACCGGCTCCGGCCGCGGTGGCCGGGCCGGCCGCCGTGCTGCCGCCGCCGAGGGCGGCGAAGGCGGCACCGGCCACCGCCAGCAGGACGACGTTGGAGAGCCCGTCGGAGATCTGCAGGGCGGCGGAGTTGGCGCCGGCCTCCTCCGGGGCGGACAGCTTCAGCAGCAGCACGCTGGTGGAGGAGAGCACCAGGCCCATCCCGAAGCAGCCGACGCCCCAGGCGACGGCGACGATCCACACCGGCACCGCGTGCACGAGCACGCTCGGCGCCGCCACGATCGCGACGGCGACCAGCACCATCCCGGCGGTCATCAGCCGCTCCCGGTACGGCGCCAGGCCCGGCCTCGACTGCGCGTACGACCCCAGCGCCCAGGTCCCGCCGCCGGCCGCGAGCGAGAACCCGGCGAGCGTCGGCGACAGTCCGCGCTGGGTGACCAGCATCAGCGGCACGAAGGACTCGGAGGCGATGAAGGAACCGGCGGCCAGTCCGCGCAGCAGCACCACGGAGGGCAGGCCGCGGGCCGCCCGGTAGGTGCCGCGCGGCAGCAGACCGAGCACGGCGGGCACGAGCAGGGCGGCGCCGGCCAGCGCCGGGAGCAGGGAGAGGGGGCGCAGGTCCTGGGCGGCGTACTGGAGCAGCCCGGCCCCGAGGGAGATCCCGAAGGCGAGCCGGATCCGCCGCCGGTCGAAGGAGCCGGCGCCGGCCTCCTCGTCCACCGGGCCCGACGCCCGGCGCCGTATCTGCGGCAGGGCGAGGGCCAGCGGGAACACGACGAGGACCGGGATGCCGAGGAACACCCAGCGCCACCCGAGGTGCTCGGTGACGGCACCGGAGGCGAGCGGGCCGACTATGGACGGTACGACCCAGCCGGCCGCGAACGCCGCCATGATCGCGGGCCGCAGCCGCTCCGGGTAGGCACGGCCGACGACGACGTACAGCGCCACGATGACCAGTCCGCCGCCCAGTCCCTGCACGGCCCGCCCGAGGATGAAGACCCACATGGCCTGGGCGGTCCCGGCGACGACGAGCCCCGCGGCGAACGCGCCGATGCCGGTGGTGAGCGCCCCCAGGGGGCCCCGGCGGTCGGACCACTGCCCGGCCAGCACCATCCCGAACAGACTGGTCGTGAAGTACCCGGAGAAGGCGAACGCGTACAGCGCCACACCGTCCAGTTCGCGCGCGGCCACCGGCATGGCGGTCCCGACGGCGGTCGCCTCGAAGGCGATCAGCACCACGACGGACACGATCCCGACACTGAGCGCCCGGTAGGTCCGGCTCAGCACACCGCCGTCCTGCTCGGCGGGCGGATCGAGGACGGCGGGATCGCGGGATTCGAGGGCACTCATGCTCGTCAGAGTAAGGTCCGCAACCGAGTTTGACCCCTGTCAGGAGTCCGACGTTCCCTCCGCCCTTGGTCGTACGCCCGCTCCCCCCGCTTCATGAACGCCGTATGGCAGTCCCGTTGCACCCGGGCCCGATCCCTTGAGCCCCGCCCCCGCCGCCCCCTACCTTCATCTCACGAACACGGCCGTGTGCCCGAGTGGTTCAGGGGCTCGCCCGCGCTGCATCCATCAGCGAGCTCCGCTCGCGGGGAGTCACGCGGGTCCGATCCCCGCCACGGCCGAGAACAACAACTGGACACGGCCGTGTGCCCGAGTGGTTTAGGGGCTCGCCTGCAAAGCGAGTTACGTGGGTTCGATTCCCGCCACGGCCTCTGCGTCTTCGCCGCGCCAAGCCCGAGATGCGCGAGTTTCGCGGCAGTGGGAATCTGGTGTCACGGACTTCCAATCCCCTTGCGTGCAGAGCCGTTTCCCCGGGAGCGGGCTGCTGGACTGCGAGGTTTCGAGATGAAACTCGGGTACGCGCTCGCCACCGCTGCCCTGCTCGCCCCCATCGTGTCCACGGGTACGGCGGGCCCCGCGGCGGCGGCTGATCTCAACACCGTCGTCCTCGCCGGAACGCTGGAAGTGCACAATTACGAGACCTTCGGCACCAGCGAAAAGGTGATCCGCAAATTCAACCGGTCCGTGACCCTCAGCACCGGCCACCCCACGGAGCTGGTCAAGGTGACGCAGTGCGCCGGCGGTGAGTCAAGGGGCGAACTGCGCATCGCTTTGACGCGCCGGGGCTCCGAGGCCGTTTCGGTCCGCTCCACGCTGAGGCTCTTCGAGGGGAGCGACTGCGACAACGGAGACCTCGACGGATCCGATGAGGAAGCAGGCCGGCTCGTATTCGCCGGCAAGAGCAGCGACTTCTTCCTGGGGGCGATCAGCAAGGAGGAGATAAAGGTCGACCTGGCCCTCGCGTCCTTCAACGCGGCCCACTCGACACCCGAGACCGACGCACCCGCGGAGCCGTCACACGTGGTCGCGAGCCGGCCGGTGGATTCCCGGCACGTCTCGGTGACATGGGAGGACGAAGCCGACGACGAAACGGGTTACGAGGTCACCGAAACCTTCACCCACAACACCAAGACCCTCCCGCCGAACAGGACGGGATTCGTCTACACCATCCCCGGCGTCACGGGGGCCAAGCAGTGCTTCCAGGTCCGGGCGCTCGGTGCCCGAGGGCCGTCGGCCTGGACACCGGTGAACCCCAGAGGAGAGTGCGGGTGACAGCACCGCTCCCGGGGAGGCCTCAGAACACGCCGCCCGCCTCGTCCTGGAAGAGCTCCGTCCAGTAGTGCCAGGTCGTGTCGGGCAGGGTGGCGGTCGGGTCCAGGGTGTTCAGGGTGTGGATCATGGCGGCCACCAGCTGGTCGTAGGCGCGGGTCGCCAGTTCGTGGCCCAGGTGGCCGTCGATCGTCCGCTCGTGGTGGACGAGCCACAGGGTGAAGGCCAGGGTGGAGACGTCGGTGTTCAGGGAGTGGAGCGTCGCGTCCGGCTCGCTGAAGGTGAGCACTCTGCCCGTTCTGCCGTCGACCACCAGGCTGTTCTCCTCCGGCAGGCAGCCCAGGCGGATCAAGTGGTCGCAGTGGGCCGGGAGTTGCTGAACGGGGTGGTCGGGGCGCTCCTGGGTGAAGTACTCCCGCAGGGTCGGCAGGGGCACGTCCGTGTCGGTGCGGAAGAAGACCGCCTCCTCCGGCAGCCCCGTCTCGCGCAGGAAGCGGCGGGTCGGCTCGTGGGTGAGCGTCGCCGGGAAGTCGACCTCCTCGAAGCGGGCCACCCTGCCGTGCCCGAACTCCTGGTCCAGGACGCGGGCCGGGACGTCGAGGGCCAGGCCGAGCGCCGCACCGGGACCGGCGACCAGGGCGAGGGGGCGGATCAGGGCCGCCGCCTTCCAGTACGGCGGGACCTGCCCGCCCGCGCCCTCCTCGAAGAGCGCGAGGAGCCGGCGGGACGCCTCGGCGGCGGTCCTGGGGCCGTACTGACCCGCGAGGGAGGCGAACCGGCCGCGCAGGCCCGCCAGTTCCTCGGTGACCGCGGCGAAGCGCAGCAGGGTGGTCAGGGAGGGCGCGAAGGGGCGGGGGTCGGACGGGTCGAAGAGGTAGGCCGTCGTGATCTCGCCCGTGTCGCCGTCGAGCAGGATCGACTCGCGCTCCATCCCGGCCGGGGTGAGGAGTTCCCCTATCACCAGGCGGCTCCGCAGGTCCTCCGCCACCTGGAACGGGCTGCCGGTGGCGTCGGCGAGGGTGCGCAGGCCGTGCGTGCGCAGCGGGGAGAAGGTCAGCAGGTCGGTCTCCGCCGGCAGCCCCGCACCCGCGAGCAGACCGCGCGTCGGCGCGTGCGTGACGTAGCGGTCGAGTTCCGCCTCGGTCAGCGTGATCGCCGGAACTTCGGCGTCCGTCGTGCTCATCGCTCCCCCGCGATCTTCCCCGTGCGTGACGGACGTGCGTACGCCCTCGTACGCCGCCCCTGGGCAGGTGCTCCCACTGCTCAGCACACTACGCGGCCCCACTGACAACGGCCCGCACGGGAAAAGACGCCCGGCACCGGCGGATCGTTGCGCACGCGTTCGCGAGGATCGCCCCCGCCCGGCTCAGGTGAGGTAGATCCCGCCGAGCACGACGGCCAGCGCCGCCACCGCGAACAGCAGGATCCACAGGAACAGCTTGCCCACGCTGGGCGGAGCCTCGTAACGCGGCTCCCCGTGGCGCGGTTCTCCGGCAGGCGTGCTCATCGGTCCGTGACCACCGCCGCCTGCGGGCGGATCGGGAGCCGGTTGACGGGGCGTCCGGTCGCGGCGCGGACGGCGGAGGCGATCGCGGCCGGAGACGTCACCACCGGGACCGCGCTGACCGACTTGGCGCCGAAGGGGGCCACCACGTCCCGTTCCTCGACCAGCTTCACGATCCGGATGTCGGGGGCGTCGAGCGCGGTCGGGAGGGCGTAGCCGGTCAGATCGGGGTGGCGGACCAGACCGCGCGGCGCACGGAGGTTCTCGGTGAGGGCGATGCCCACGCCCTGGGTGAGACCCGCCTCGATCCGGGCGGCCAGCTGGGCCGGGTTGAGGATCCGGCCGACGTCCTGGGCGACCGCCAGCTCCACCACCCGGACCGAGCCCAGCTCGACGTCGACGTCCACCACCGCGCGGATCGCGCAGAACGCGAGGCCCACGAAGGCGTCGCCCTGGCCGGCGGCGTTCAGCGGCTCGGTGGGGTGCGGACGGCACTGGGCCGTGGCCCACAGCTCCTTGCCCTCCATCGCCTCCATGACGGTCGTCGACAGCACACCGTCGTAGGAGGTGATCTTGCCGTCGGTGATCTGGAGCAGCTCCGTCGACATGCCGAACTTGTGCGCCAGGGGCTGCAGCAGTTGCGCGCGGACCATCTTCGCCGCCCGCTCCACCGCGCCGCCGGACACCCAGGTGTGCCGGCCGCGGCAGCCCGGTCCCGCCGACGGCTGGTCGGTGTCGACGGGGGCGACATGGACTTCCTCGACGCCGAGGGTCTCCTGGACGATCTGCCGGGCCAGCGTGGTGAAGCCCTGACCGGTCTCCACGGCCGCGCACAGCACGGTCGCGACCCCGTCGTTGATCTTGACCGTCGCCGTCGACACCTCGTCGGCGCCCTCGGCGCCGAGCATGTGCACCATGCCGAGGCCGTAGCCGACGCCCCGGCGCACCGCACCCGGTTCGCCCGCACCCTCGGGTCCGCCGGGCAGCAGCCACTCCTCCTCGGGCGTGTCCTTGGGCAGCGCGGGCAGCGGGTGGTCGCGTACCGCCTGGAGGAGTTCGGCGACCGGGGCCGGGCAGGTCACGGTCTGGCCGATCGGCAGGACGTCGCCCGTGGCCAGGACGTTGCGCAGGCGCAGTTCGGCCGGGTCGAGGCCCAGCTTCTTCGCCAGCTTGTCCATCTGCGCCTCGTAGGCGGCGCACACCTGCATGGCGCCCTCGCCGCGCACATGGCCGGAGGGCGGGTTGTTGGTGCGCACGGCCCAGCCCTCGATGAAGGCGTTCGGGACGACGTAGGGGCCGCACGCGAAGGAGACGGCGGCGGCCAGCACCTCGGCGGAGGTTTCGGCGTACGCGCCCGCGTCCAGCAGGATCTGCGCCTCCACCTTCACCAGCGTGCCCTCGGCGTCGGCGTGGTGGCGGTAGCGCAGCAGCGTGGGGTGGCGGTGGGCGTGGCCGAGGAAGGACTCCTCGCGGGTCGCCGTCAGCTTCACCGGGCAGCCGGTCTTGAGCGCGAGCAGGCCGAGCGGGAGCTGGAAGCCCTGGTCCTCGCGGTCGGCGGTGGCGCCGGGCACCCCCGTGACGACGATCTTCACCCGATCCGGGGAGAGGCCGTAGCAGGCGGCGGCCGTGTTGCGGTCGGTGTGCGGGTCGGTGGAGGCGAGGTACAGCTCCACCCCGCCGTCGGGGCGCGGTACGGCGAGGCCGGCCTCGGCGCCGATCGGGGCCGGGTCCTGGCGGCCGATGCGGTACAGGCCCTCGACCACCACCTCGCCGGCCGCCTCCGGGTCGCCGTGGTGCAGCGGGATGTGCCGGATCAGGTTGCCGTCGGGGTGCAGGGGTTCCGCCTCGAAGGCGTGCTCCGGGTCGGTGACCGGTTCGAGCACCTCGTACTCGACGATGACGGCGGCGGCGGCCATCCGCGCGGTGTCCGGGTGGTCGGCCGCGACCGCGGCGATGGGCTCGCCGTGGTGGCGTACGACCTCGGCGGCGAACACCGGCCGGTCGGGTGTGCCCCGGCCGTGGCGGGGCGTGCCGGGCACGTCCTCGTGGGTGATGACGGCGCGGACGCCGGGCATCTCGCGCGCGTGGGTGGTGTCGATGGAGACGATGCGCGCGTGCGCGTGCGGGGAGCGCAGCACGGCCGCCCACAGCAGGCCCTCGGCCCACAGGTCGGCCGCGTACGGGAAGGTGCCCTCGGTCTTGGCGCGTGCGTCGGCGTGCGGCAGGGAGGCGCCGAGGCCGTGCGGCAACGGCTCGGCCGCGGGGGCGGGTTCCGCCGCGGTGGTCGCGATGCCGGCTTCGTTGCTCACGCCTGGCCTCCGTCCTGGCCGTAGTGCTGGTCCTGCGGTCCGGGCTGTGCGCCGTACGGGTCCGGCGGGTCGCCGTACGGGCCGGACGGATCGCCGTACGCGCCGCCCGGCGTGTCGTACGCGTCGCCCGGTGCCTCGTACGCGCCGCCCCGGGTGTCCGGGTAGCCGTCGGGGGCGGCCCGCGGGGTGTCGAACGCGCCCGGCGCCTCGAACGCCGACGGGTGGACCCCGCCGGAGCCGGGGCCCGCCTGGTGCGGGATGCGTGCCTCGTCCGCGTCCGTCCCGGGGTCCTCCTGGGGCGCCTCGCGCTCGGCGACGACCTCCTTGACGGCCTCCAGTACGCCCCGGTAGCCGGAGCACCGGCACAGGTTGCCGCACAGCGCCTGCCGGGTCTCCAGCTCGGTCGGCGCCGGGTTGCCCTCCAGCAGGTCGTGCAGGGTCATCGCCATGCCGGGCACGCAGAAACCGCACTGCACGGCGCCGCACCGGGCGAGCGCGCGCTGGACGTCGGAGGGCTGCCCGTCCTCGGCGAGGCCCTCGACCGTGCGCACCTCGCTGCCGGCCGCGGTGACCGCAGGCACCAGGCAGGAGGCCACCAGGCGGCCGTCGACCTGCACGTTGCAGGCCCCGCACTCGCCCTGCGAGCAGCCGTCCTTGGCGCCCGCGAGGCCGAGTCGCTCCCGCAGGACGTACAGCAGGGACTCGCCGATCCAGGCGTCGGTGACCGGGCGGTCGGTGCCGTTGACGCGCAGGACGTAGGAGGCGAGGGGGTGGTCGTCGTGCGGCGGGAGGGGCGCGGCGGCCGGCTCCTCGGTGCCCTCGGGGGCGGCGGCCGCCGGCGCGGGGTCCCCGGGGGCAACCGCGCCCTCGGGGCCTTCAGGACCTTCGGAGGACGCGTCCGGGTCGGCCGGGTCGTCGGGGTCCGCCGGGTCGCCGTGCGGGTCGTCGGGGTCCGCCGGGGCCTCGGCGCCCGCCGGGCCGGCCGTGGCCGCCGTCGTGGCGGCCCGGGTCGCGGCGGCCGGGTCCCCGGGCTGTTCGTGGCCCGCGGGGGCGCCAGCGGGGCGTTCAGGGGCCTCGGCGAGGCCGTGGGCGTCCGCCTCCGGCGCCGTACCGGGAGCCGCGGGCGGGAACGCGTCGTCGGGCGCGGCCGGGCCGCCGGGCGTGTCGCCGTCACCGTCGCCGGTGTGCCCCGCCTGGCCGTGACCGGACTCCGGATGGCCGTCGCCGGTGTGCCCCGCCTGGCCGTGACCGGACTCCGGATGGCCGTCGCCGGCGTGTCCGTGTTCCGCGAACCCGTCCGGCTCGTCCGGCGCGTCCGGCGCGTACGTGTCCGGGGCGCCGCCCGCCGGGTGGGCACCGGTGTGGTCGGGCAGCGTGCCGTGCCCGGGCAGGGCGGTGTGCCCGGGGGCGGCCGGCTCGGCCGGTGCCTGGTCCCAGACGTGGCCCGCGCCGTCCGTCGCCCAGGGCGCTGCGGCGCCGCCGGGCAGGGTGGCCGGCGGGGTGCCGCCCCACTGCTCGACCAGCGAGGACGTGGTGAACTCGCCCGATTCATCCGGAAGGTCGCCCCCGGCGACGGGGATGGACCACTGCCCGGTGACGTCGTGGCCCGGCACGGCCGGGGACCCGGGCGCGGCAGGCTCGTCGAAGGTCCACTGCTGGGTGGTACCGGGCTGGTACGTGAACCGGTCGTCCGCGGCCGGCGGCGGCACCTGTGCGGCGTTCGGGTCGGGCCACTGGCCGCTGTCCGGCGCGGGCCAGCTGCCCGGGCCGCCGTCGCCGTGCGCGCCCGTTATCGGCGGCGGCACATAGCCGTGTCCGGGCGCGGCCAGCGGGCTGTCGCCGGACAGCAGGGCGTCGATGCCGCCCTCGGGGAGTTTGACGAAGGCGGTGGCGCCGTCGTCGTAGTCGCCCTGGGGCAGCGGGTTCCAGCGTCCGCCGCCGGGGGGCGTGCCCTCTCCGTGCTGGTCGTCGGTCACGACAGCGCCCTCCCCAGTGCTCGTCGGGCCAGCGCGGCGACGGTGCGCCGCAGGTGCAGTACGGCGGGCGGAAGCGGGGTCACCGAGCCGTCGGGCTCGGCGGCCGGGTCCGGGATGCAGGCCGCCGCGACGTACTCCCCGAAGGCGTGCAGGGCCTCCGGGACGAGGGCGCGGTCGTTGTCCCAGTCGATGAGCCCGGCCACCCACTGCTCGGCCTCCAGGGGCCTGAGCGGCATCGGCGCTATGGCCCCGACGGCGCAGCGCACACCGCGCCGGGCGGGGTCGAGGACGAGCGCCACGGAGGCCAGCGCGCGGCCCGGCCCGGTGCGTCCGGTCGCCTTCAGGAAGACCTGCGGCGCGTGCAGCAGCGGCACGCGCACGAAGCCGATGAGTTCGCCGCCGCGCAGCAGCTCCATGCCGGCCAGCAGGTGCGACACCGGGATCTCCCGGCGGGCTCCGCCCGGGCCCACGATGATCAGTGTCGCTTCCAGGGCGGCCAGCACCGGCAGCGCGTCCCCGGTGGGGGCGGCCGAGGCGATGTTGCCGCCCAGGGTGCCGGCGTTGCGGATGTGCGGCGGGCCCGCCGCGCGCGCGGCGGCGGCGAGCGCCGGGATCAGGGCGGCGAAGTCGGGGCGGCCCATGCGCGCGTGCGTGAGGCCGGCGCCGAGCAGCGCGTGGCCGTCCTGGTACTGCCAGCCGCGGATCTCGCTGATCCGGCCGAGTCCCACCAGCGCGGCGGGCCTGAGCTGGCCGGAGTTGACGGCGGCCATCAGGTCGGTGCCGCCCGCCACGGGGACGGCGGCGGGCATGGCGGCGAGGGCTGCCACGGCCTCGTCCAGTGTCGTGGGCAACGTGACGGACTGCGCCGCCTGCGGTGCGTGCGTGGTCAAACCGGCTGCCCCTTCCCGCTGCCCCACCTGGTCCCGCCTGTGCTGCCGTACGGTACGTGCTGACAGGGCGGACGACGCAACTCTGGCACATCTTCGCAAGGCCCGAACGCGGGGGTCCGCTAGGAGGCATTCGCCCACCTCATCGGGGAGATGGTCCGTTTTCGTACGGCATCACCGGTGCGCGCCGATTGCCACTCTTCGGTGATCCTGGAGGGGTTTTCCCGTTACCTGTTCGAGGGTTCGGGCGGGCGGCTCACCGGTGACAGGGCCGAAGACAGTCGGGCGATCACATGAACCGGGGGCGGCGGGCGGGTTACCGGTTCGGGGGCGGCCCCTCGATCGGGCGGCCGAGCACGCCGGGGCGGCGCTGCCACGGGCGGGGCCCGGCGGGCGGCCGGTAGGCGACGCCGAGGGCGTCGAGCCGCCGGTAGTGGGCGGTCATCCGGCGCTCGAAGTCCGCGAAGTCCCGTTCCCCGGGGGCGGGCAGCGGGCTCCAGGCGACCTCGGCGAAGGCGGCGAGGCGCGGGAAGGCCTGGTAGTCCACGCGCGCGCTGTCCTCCATCGCCTCGGTCCACAGATTGGCCTGGGTGCCCAGCACCCGCCCCGCCTCCTCCTCGGTGAGCCCGGCGGGCACCGGCTCGAACCGGTAGACGTCCTCCAGGGTGCGCACGAAGCCGATCGGCACGGGCTCGTCCTCGCCCGGGGCCTGACGGTGGTCCAGGTACACGTACTGCTCGGGGCACATGACGACGTCGTGGCCGGCCCGCGCGGCGGCGATGCCGCCCCCGTAGCCGCGCCAGGAGGAGACGGCCGCGCCCGGCGCGAGCCCGCCCTCCAGGATCTCGTCCCAGCCGATCAGGCGGCGTCCGCGCGCGGCGAGCCAGGCGTCGAAGTGCCCGATGAACCAGGACTGCAGCTCCTCCTCGTCGGTGAGGCCGAGGTCCGCGATCCGCGTCTTGGCCGTCACCGACTCCGTCCACTGCTCCTTGCGGCATTCGTCGCCGCCGATGTGGACGAACCCCGAGAACCCCGGGGATCCCGGGGACTCGACCGCGTCCGCCGGGAACAGCTCCAGGACCTCCTCGAACACCCCTTCGTAGAAACGCAGGGTGGTGTCGGTGGGGGCCAGTACATTGGCGGAGATGCCCCAGGTGTCCCAGACGGAGAGGTCGGTGGTGTCGATGACGTCGGTGTTGCCGAGTTCGGGGTACGCGGCGATGGCGGCCTGCGAATGCCCGGGTACGTCGATCTCCGGGACGACGCTGATATGCCGCTCGGCGGCGTACGCGACGATCTCCCGGATGTCGTCCTGGGTGTAGTAACCGCCGTGCGGTTTCTCGTCCCACAGCGGTGAGGCCCGGTGACCGAATTTCGACCGCGTCCGCCAGGAGGCGATCTCGGTCAGTTTCGGATACCGCTCGATCTCGATCCGCCAGCCCTGGTCGTCCGTCAGATGGAAGTGCAGGACGTTGAGTTTGTGCGCGGCCATCAGGTCCAGATAGCGCAGCACGCCTTCCTTGGGCATGAAGTGCCGGGCGACGTCGAGGAGAAGGCCGCGCCAGCGGAACCGGGGGGCGTCCTCGATGGCCTGACAGGGCACGGCGAGCGCGGTGTCCCGCCGTACGGGGGCCCGGCGGAAGGCGTCGGGGCCGAGCAGCTGACGCAGGGTCTGCGCACCCCAGAACACTCCGGCGGGCCCGCCGCCGCGGATCTCGACACCCCGGCCCGCGGCGGCGTCGAGCCGGTACGCCTCGGGCTCCAGCGTGTCGTCCAGGAGCAGCCGCACGGAGTCGGGGGCGTCGCGCGGTCCGGGGCGCAGCGGCAGGCCGAGGGAGGCGCCGAGGGTGGCGCGCAGCCAGCGCTCGGTGCGGTCCGTGCCCGGGCCGGCCCACAGCGTGGTGCCCTGGCCGAGCGGCACGGCGGACCCTTGCGGCTTCCCTACGGCGCGCGGCGCCGGAATCAGTTCCACGACATCAGCCCCTCACCCATGGCGCGTTGCGCAGTGCGCAACGCGCTTTGCTTCATGCACAACGCATGCGCGACGTCTCGAAGGCTAGGCACCGCACCCGGGCGCCCACAAGAGGTCTGGACCACTTGGCGGCCGGAAAACACAGAGATCCCCGGGACGCGTCCAGAACGCGCCCCGGGGATCTCACCGCCGGGAGGGGGGACGGACCGGGGACCTACTTGCCGCCGCCCTTGCCGCCCTTGTCGCCGCCCTTGCCGTCGCCGCCGCTGCCCATGGATTCGTAGATCTCCTTGCACATCGGGCACACGGGGTACTTCTTCGGGTCGCGGCCCGGCAC
Source organism: Streptomyces sp. NPDC015171 (assembly GCF_043079545.1). Taxonomy (NCBI): domain Bacteria; kingdom Bacillati; phylum Actinomycetota; class Actinomycetes; order Kitasatosporales; family Streptomycetaceae; genus Streptomyces; species Streptomyces sp. NPDC015171. The sequence continues at coordinate 80,383 of NZ_JBIBUO010000011.1, read as the reverse complement.
CCAGACCTTGCCGCACAGCGCCACGACGGGGGTGCCGTCGAGGGCGCTCGCCATGATCTTGTCCTTCTGGACGTAGTGGGCGAAGCGCTCGTGGTCACCGTCGCCGTGGGACACCTGCGGCGTCGGCTCTACGAGGGTCCCCGTACCAGTCCCGCGCTCGGGCTCGAGAGTGCTCATATCAGCAAGAGTAATCAACCGCCCGGAGGTCCGGGCTCCAGGCGTGCACAACGGTTCGCACCGGACGGCGGCCATTGTCCGCACCCGCGCCGCACCCGCGCTCGCGCTCGCGCCCGGCGGCGGTCGACCGGCATCAGTTGAGCGACGGGTCGTCCGGATACGTGGCCACCATCGCCAGTTCGTTGCGCTGGCGGCGCAGCACCTCGCGCCAGAGTCGCTCCGGGGCCGGCGAGGAGACGTCGCCCGGCTCGGACTCGACGACGTACCAGGCGCCCTCCACCAGCTCGTCCTCCAGCTGGCCCGGCCCCCAGCCGGCGTACCCGGCGAAGATCCGCAGGCTGCCGAGGGCGGAGGCGAGCAGTTCCGGCGGCGCCTCCAGGTCGACGAGGCCGATCGCGCCGTGCACCCGCCGCCAGCCGAGCGGCGCCCCGTCCTCGCTCGCGCCCCCGGGTATGACGGCGACGCCGAGCGCCGAGTCCAGCGAGACGGGTCCGCCCTGGAAGACGACGCCGGGCTCGCCGGCGAGATCGGCCCAGCCCTCCAGGATGTCTCCGACGACCACCGGGGTGGGGCGGTTGAGGACGACACCGAGGGAGCCCTCCTCGTCGTGGTCGAGAAGGAGCACCACCGCGCGGTCGAAGTTCGGGTCCGCCAGGGCGGGGGTGGCCACGAGCAGCCGCCCTGTGAGCGAGGACACCTCGGTCATGCCAGACATGATCCCGCATCTTCGCCCGGTGTGGGGACCCCATCGGAGGCGCGGGAGTGAACGCAGCTCAGGACGTACCGAGGCGGGACGGGCGCACGCCCCCGCGCCGGTGACCCCACGTGCCCGACAGGGAACGGTTCGTGTTGTGACACAGCTATGACGCGACTGGGTGGTCCTCGGGCTTACGGGCGGGGGGTGAACGGCGATTACCCTGTCTTCCCGGCCCCTGCGCACAGTGATCGGCCGGCCCCTGACCAACTCATCGGAACGCGAGATTCATGACCGTCAACGGCTCTGACGACGTACTGCTTGTCCACGGCGGAACCCCGCTGGAGGGCGAGATCCGTGTCCGCGGTGCGAAGAACCTCGTACCGAAGGCCATGGTCGCCGCCCTGCTGGGCAGCGGCCCCAGCCGACTGCGCAACGTTCCGGACATCCGTGACGTCCGGGTCGTCCGCGGCCTGCTCCAGCTGCACGGGGTGACGGTCCGTCCGGGCGAGGAGCCCGGCGAACTGGTGATGGACCCGACGCACGTCGAGAGCGCCAACGTGGCTGACATCGATGCCCACGCGGGTTCCAGCCGTATCCCGATCCTCTTCTGCGGTCCGCTGCTGCACCGTCTCGGCCACGCGTTCATCCCGGGCCTGGGCGGCTGCGACATCGGCGGCCGGCCCATCGACTTCCACTTCGACGTGCTGCGGCAGTTCGGCGCGACCATCGAGAAGCGGGCCGACGGCCAGTACCTGGAAGCGCCCCAGCGGCTGCGCGGCACGAAGATCCGGCTGCCCTACCCGTCCGTCGGCGCGACCGAGCAGGTGCTGCTGACGGCCGTACTGGCCGAGGGCGTCACCGAGTTGTCCAACGCGGCCGTGGAGCCGGAGATCGAGGACCTCATCTGCGTGCTGCAGAAGATGGGCGCGATCATCGCGATGGACACCGACCGCACGATCCGCATCACCGGTGTGGACAAGCTCGGCGGCTACACCCACCGCGCCCTCTCGGACCGGCTCGAGGCCGCGTCCTGGGCGTCGGCGGCCCTCGCGACCAGCGGCAACATCTATGTGCGCGGCGCCCAGCAGCGCTCGATGATGACGTTCCTGAACACCTATCGGAAGGTGGGCGGTGCGTTCGAGATCGACGACGAGGGCATCCGCTTCTGGCACCCCGGCGGCCAGCTGAAGTCCATCGCCCTGGAGACGGACGTGCACCCCGGCTTCCAGACGGACTGGCAGCAGCCGCTCGTGGTGGCCCTGACCCAGGCCACGGGCCTGTCCATCATCCACGAGACGGTGTACGAGTCCCGGCTCGGCTTCACCTCGGCGCTGAACCAGATGGGCGCGCACATCCAGCTCTACCGCGAGTGCCTGGGCGGCTCGGACTGCCGTTTCGGCCAGCGCAACTTCCTGCACTCCGCGGTCGTCTCCGGCCCGACCAAGCTGCAGGGTGCCGATCTGGTCATCCCCGACCTGCGCGGCGGCTTCTCGTACCTCATCGCGGCCCTCGCCGCGGAGGGCACGTCCCGTGTCCACGGCATCGAGCTCATCAACCGCGGCTACGAGAACTTCATGGAGAAGCTCGTGGAACTCGGCGCGAAGGTGGAACTCCCGGGCAAGGCCCTCGGCTGACCACCGCCCCGGCCCCTCCCCGGCCGGCCGGCACCACCGCCTGACCGCCGTTCCCCCGGCCGGAGCAACACCGCTCCCGGCCGGGGTCCGGTGCCGGAAGGGCGGGGAAACGGGCGGGGAACCCGGTGTGAAGGCCGCGCCGCCGGGGGCCGGGTCCGGCCGGCGGGGCCGAAAGGCCGCAGAACGCCGTACGACGAAGGGGCGGCCCTCCGGTGAAGGAGGGCCGCCCCTTTGGCGTCATCGCGCGTCAGAGCGCCTCGTACGCCGTCCCGTGGCGTACGAGCGGCAAGATCACTTGCCCTTGGCGGCTTCCTTGAGCTTGCTGCCCGCGGTGACCTTCACGCTGAAGCCGGCGGGGATGTTGATCGGCTCGCCGGTCTGCGGGTTGCGCGCGGTGCGAGCGGCACGGTGGGTGCGCTCGAAGGTCAGGAAGCCGGGGATGGTGACCTTCTCGTCGCCCTTGGCGACGATCTCGCCGACGGTCTCGGCGAACGCGGCCAGCACGGCGTCGGCGTCCTTGCGGGTCACCTCGGCGCGGTCGGCCAGCGCGGCCACCAGCTCACTGCGGTTCATGTTGTTACTCCCGTGTTTTTCTTGCCGTTGGGGTGTGCCACGCGGCGGAGCCGCCCGAGGCACTGCGATGCCGATGCGCTCGCGCCCAGGGACGCATCCTGCCCCTACCTGCGGCGGGAAAGCCAATCCGGCACCCGTAGGAGTCGTGAGAACACCCTGGGGAGTCACACGAAAAGCGCCGCTCGGCCGTCACCCTAGAGCGCACCGGGCATCTGGTGGTTCCACGACGCGCCGGTGCCAGGGGCCGCCGTGGTGATGCTCACAGCCCCTCGCACACTACGACACGCGTCGCTCAGGCCGTCGCGCCGGCCGCCTTGGCGGCCTCGCGGACCGCCCCGGCCACGGCGCCCGCGACCTTGTCGTTGAAGACGCTCGGGATGATGTAGTTCGGGTTCAGCTCGTCCTCGCTGACCACATCGGCGAGTGCCTTCGCGGCAGCGAGCATCATCTCGGTGTTCACCGTCCGGGACTGCGCGTCCAGCAGGCCGCGGAAGACACCCGGGAAGACCAGCACGTTGTTGATCTGGTTCGGGAAGTCGGAACGGCCCGTGGCCACGACGGCGGCCGTCTGCCGGGCGACCGCCGGGTCGACCTCGGGGTCCGGGTTCGCGAGCGCGAACACGATGGCGTCGTCGGCCATGGCGGCCACGTCGTCGCCGTCCAGCACGTTCGGGGCGGAGACGCCGATGAAGACGTCGGCGCCGCGCACGGCCTCCTTCAGGGTGCCGGTCAGCCCCTCGGGGTTGGTGTTGTCGGCGATCCAGCGCAGCGGCGAGTCGGCCGGGGCGTCCACCAGGTCCTCGCGGCCCGCGTGCACCACGCCGTGGATGTCGGCGACGACGGCGTTCTTCACACCGGCGGCCAGCAGCAGCTTGAGGATGGCCGTGCCCGCGGCGCCCGCGCCGGACATGACGACCCGGATGTTCTCGATCGCCTTGTTCGTGACGCGCAGGGCGTTCGTCAGCGCGGCGAGCACGACGATGGCCGTGCCGTGCTGGTCGTCGTGGAAGACCGGGATGTCGAGCGCCTCGCGCAGGCGGGCCTCGATCTCGAAGCAGCGCGGGGCGGAGATGTCCTCCAGGTTGATGCCCGCGAAGCCCGGGGCGATCGCCTTGACGATCTCCACGATCGCGTCGGTGTCCTGGGTGTCGAGGCAGAGCGGCCAGGCGTCGATGCCGGCGAACCGCTTGAAGAGGGCCGCCTTGCCCTCCATGACGGGCAGCGCGGCCTTGGGGCCGATGTTGCCGAGGCCCAGCACGGCGGAACCGTCGGTCACGACCGCGACCGAGTTGCGCTTGATGGTGAGGCGGCGGGCGTCCTCGGGGTTCTGCGCGATCGCCATGCAGACGCGGGCCACGCCCGGCGTGTAGATCATGGACAGGTCGTCACGGTTGCGGATGGGGTGCTTGGACTGCATCTCGATCTTGCCGCCGAGGTGCATGAGGAACGTACGGTCGGAGACCTTGCCGAGCGTGACGCCCTCGATGCCGCGCAGCTTCTCCACGATCTCGTCGGCGTGCGCGGTCGAGGAGGCCGCGATGGTGACGTCGATCCGGAGCTTCTCGTGGCCGGAGGCGGTGACGTCGAGGCCCGTCACCGAGCCCCCGGAGGACTCCACGGCGGTGGTGAGCTGCGAGACGGCGGTTCCGCTCGCGGGCACCTCCAGCCGGATCGTCATCGAGTAGGAGACGCTGGGCGCCGTTGCCATGGCCGACTTCCTCTGCTTTCACCGTGTCGCGAGTTGTGCCGTCCGATCGTCGCACCTACCGCCGAGTACGCGGTAGCCGCCCCGGATTGCGGACGTTTTGTTCACACCGGGTGCCCGCCAGGTGCGCAGTTTCGGAAAACTACTTCCACCATACGAGAATCGATCAGACGGGGGAAGGGGCCCGGGACACAAAGAAGGAGGCCCACGTCACATCCGTGACGTGGGCCTCCCACACGTTCATGACACCGACCCGCCATGCTCGCCTCGCGGCAAGTGGTCGCTCGTAGCGACGAAGGTTGGGCCCGGGGGCTTGGATCGGGCCGGTGCCACACCCAGGCTAACAAACGGATGCCGCAAGCCCATTCCCCCGGCGGGAGTTCCCGGGGTGTCAGTCCCTCAGCAGGTCCGCGACCCCCGCCGCGTCGGGGTCGTCCCGCTCCCCCGACACCACCGTCAGCTGCTGGGTGGCCCGGGTCAGCGCCACGTACAGCACGCGCAGGCCGGCCGGCGACTCGTCGGCGATCTCCGCGGGCGAGACGACGACCGTCGCGTCGTACTCCAGGCCCTTGGCCTCCAGGCTGCCGAGGGCCACCACCCGGTCGCCGAGCCCGGCCAGCCAGCGCCGGGCCTCCTCGCGCCGGTTCATCGCGACGACCACGCCGACCGTGCCGTCCACCAGGCCGAGCAGCCGCTCGGCCTCCGCCCGCACGGTCCGCTCCAGGGATTCCCGCACGACGGTGAACCGCGGCTCGACCCCGGTGGACCGTACGGCGGACGGCGCCTCGGAGCCGGGCATGGCGAGCGCGAGCACCTTGGCGGCCAGATCGGCGATCTCGGCCGGGTTGCGGTAGTTCACGGTGAGCTGGAAGCGGCGCCGGGGCCGGGTGCCGAGGGCCTCGTCGCGGGCCTCGGCCGCCTCGTCCGGGTCGGACCAGGAGGACTGGGCCGGGTCGCCGACCACCGTCCAGGTGGCGTGCCGGCCGCGGCGGCCCACCATGCGCCACTGCATCGGCGTGAGGTCCTGCGCCTCGTCCACGATGACGTGCGCGTACTCGGTGCGCTCCTGGGCCAGCCGCTCGGCCCGCTCCCGCTGCGACTCCTCGCGCACCGGCATCAGCTCCTCCAGACCGGTGAGGTGGTCCAGCGGGTCGAGTTCGCGCTTCTTGCGGGGCCGGGCGGGGGCACCGAGGATCGCCTGGAGCTCGTCGAGCATGGCGATGTCGTGCACCGAGTGGCCGTCCCGCCGCAGCGCGCGGGCGACCTTGCGGACCTCGCCGGGGTTGAGGATCCGCCGGGCCCAGCGGCCGAGCCGCCGCTCGTCCGCCATCGCGGTGAGCACGGCCTTCGGGGTCAGCTCGGGCCACCAGGCGTCGAGGAAGCCGATGAACGCGTCCTCGCCGGTGACGTCCTCGTCGAAGGACGAGCGCAGCTCGGCGGCCAGCTCCGGGTCGGTGTGCCGGGCGGTGGCGCCGGACTTCGCCCACAGGGCGTCCAGCAGCAGCTTGCGGGCGCGCGGGCGGAGCAGGTTGACGGGCGCGGTGCCGCCGAGGGCGGTACGGCGGACCCGTTCCAGCTCGCCCGCCTCCAGCTCGATCCGGCGCCCGAAGGCGACGACCCGGAGCCGGGAGGGCGGCCCGTCGAAGGCCGGCCGCTCGCTGTCCTCGTCCAGCGCGAGCTGCCCCGCCGGAGCGGCCGAGCCCATTTCCAGGGCGCCCCTCGCGGCCTTCCGCAGCACCTTCAGCATGCGGTACGAGCCCTTGGCGCGGGCCACGGCCGGGGAGTCGTACAGGGTGGCCTCGGCGCCGTCGACCAGCGAGCCGATCGCGCGGATGGCGACCTGGCCCTCCTCGCCGAGCGAGGGCAGCACGCCCTCGGTGTAGGCGACGAGCAGCGGGGTCGGCGAGACGATCAGGATGCCGCCCGCGTAGCGTCTGCGGTCCTGGTAGAGCAGGTAGGCGGCGCGGTGCAGGGCGACGGCGGTCTTGCCGGTGCCCGGCCCGCCCTCCACGTAGGTGATGGAGGCGGCGGGCGCCCGGATGACCATGTCCTGCTCGGCCTGGATGGACGAGACGATGTCCCGCATGGTGTGGCCGCGGGCCTGGCCGAGGGCGGCCATCAGGGCGCCGTCGCCGATGACCGGCAGCTCGCGGCCGTCGAGGAGGGCGGTCAGCTCGGGCCGCATCAGGTCGTCCTCGACGCCGAGCACGCGGCGCCCCTTGGAGCGGATGACCCGGCGCCGCACCACCCGTCCGGGCTCCACCGGGGTGGCCCGGTAGAACGGCGCGGCGGCGGGCGCGCGCCAGTCGATGACCAGCGGGGAGTAGTCCTCGTCGAGGACGCCGATCCGGCCGATGTGCAGGGTCTCGGCGATGTCGGCGGTGTTGTCCGCGCGCACCGAGCCCTCGGCGGGCTCCACCGCGGTGTAGGCCCCGTCGGGGCCCTTCTTCCCGTCCTTGCCGAGGAGCAGGTCGATCCGCCCGAAGAGGAAGTCCTCGAACTCGTTGTTGAGCCGATTGAGGTGGACACCGGCCCGGAAGACCTGGGCGTCCCGCTCGGCCAGCGCGCCCGGAGTACCGACCTGACCGCGCTGGGCCGCGTCGTGCATCAGGAACTCGGCCTCGTGGATCTTCTCCTCGAGTCGCCGGTACACCCGGTCCAGGTGTTCCTGTTCGACGCTGATCTCCCGGTCACGGACGGAATCGTGTGCGTCCTGTACCGAGCCGACCGCGGACTGCTGAACCTGAGCGGCCACCGGGCCCCCTTCTGACGTGCTGGGCAGCCGTCAACCGTACGCGAAGGGGGCCTCGCGAGGCTACGCGTCGACCTGCACCAGCTTCTTGCCCTCGAACGTCACCACCTCGAAGTGATCGATCTCGTCCGGCTGGAAGGCGGCGGCTCCGCCGATGTAGAGGGGGTTCTTCGCCCGCTCGGTCCTGGCGTCCGGGACGCCGTAGCCCCAGTCCGGCACGGACCACGAGGACATGGTCACGCGCTGGCCGTTCTTGGCGACGAGCACCAGGGAGCACTTGAGCGGGCCCTTGACGTTCTTCAGCTCCAGGACCGCCTGGGTGCCCCAGTCCTTCTGCGCCATGGCGACGGTCGCGCTGACCCGGGTCGACGCGTCGGTGGCGGACTTCTTGTCGGACATGGTCCGGAACGTCTCCTGGACCGGCGAGGCGGCGACCTGCTTGCCGCCGTCCGAGCCGCCGCTGACCGCCACCGCGGCCAGCGGGCCCGCGATGATCAGCGCGGCCGCCGCCGCGATCATGTAGAAGCTGCGCCGGCGCTTGAGGGCACGCCGGTCGGCGACCTCGTCCACCAGCTTCTCCGCCAGCCGCGGACTGGGCCTGGCGGAGAGCGACTCGCCGATCGCGGGCGTGCTGCCGGAGCCCGGCAGGTCCGCGAGCGCGGCCAGCATCGGCTCCATCCCGGCCAGTTCGTCCAGTTGCTGGGCGCACCACTCGCAGCCGGCCAGATGCGCCTCGAAAGCGGTCGCCTCGGCGTCGTCGAGGATCCCGAGGGCGTAGGCGCCGACGGTCTCGTGCTCGCTCGGCACCGAAGATCCCTGACTGGGGCTCATGGGCCCAGACATACCCGGACCCCCCTGTCCGAATCCCTGCATTCCCCCGTACCCGTTGCTCATCACGCCGTCACCCCCCGCTCCTCCAGTGCCAGCTTCATCGACCGCAGGGCGTAGAACACCCGGGAACGAACGGTTCCGCTCGGTATGCCCAGTGTTTCGGCCGCCTCGTTGACGGTACGCCCCTTGAAGTACGTCTCGACGAGCACCTCCCGGTGGGCCGGGGTCAGGTCGTCGAGCGCGTCCGACAGCGTCATCAGCCACAGCGCCTTGTCGATCTCGTCCTCCGCGGGGATGACCTCCAGCGGCGACGGATCGACCTCCTGCGGCCGGGCCTGCCGGCTGCGGTGGCCGTCGATGACGATGCGGCGTGCGACCGTCACCAGCCAGGGGCGTACCGATCCGGTCGCCCGATTGAGCTGACCGGCGTTCTTCCAGGCACGGATGAGCGTTTCCTGTACGACGTCCTCGGCGCGCTGCCGGTCACCGGCGACCAGGCGCAGGACATACGCGAGCAAAGGTCCGGCGTGCTCCCGATAGAGCGCACGCATCAACTCCTCATCAGGTTCCGAGGGCTGTTGTTGTGAGGACATGCGATGTCGGGCCCTCGCTCCACGTTCATTGGCCACGGCCGCATCCTTGCGCACGCCCACCTCCGGTGTCCGGGGGTTCCCCCAGTCGGTCGCTCGCCCACCCGTACGCAGCGGGGCCGCCCGGCGTTCAAACCGGAGTGACAGATTTCTTGGGAGTGACGTGACGAGCGGGACATGCGAGCACATTCCCACCGTGTGATCTTTACATTTCCGACACATCGCCGGAGGGGTCGCTCAATTCCCGTGTACGGGGCATCCAAACGCGGTGTTACGGAAATCACGCCCGCGACAGCGCGGCCCGCCGCCGGTGCCGGGCGACCCGCTCCCGGTTGCCGCACACCTCGCTGGAGCACCAGCGCCTGCGCCGCCCGCGGGACGTGTCGAGGTACACCAGGGGGCAGTTGTCCCCTTCGCACTCCCGCACGGCGGCCCGCGCGACGGGATCGGTGAGCAGCTCGACCGCGTCCCGGGCGACGAGGGCGAGCAGCGCGGCACGGTCCGGCGGGCCGGCCAACTCCCGTACGAGCAAGCCGTCGGCGCCGGGCACGGCGCGCGGCACCGGTGTCGCGCCGCGCGCCATCTCGTTGACCCGCTCCAGCGCCCGCCCGTACGCCGGTGCCGCCGCGCCCCGCATACCGCGCACCAACAGCCCGACGCACCCCCGCAGTTCCCGGAAGCCGGCCGGCCAGGACCCGTCGGCGTGGTCCAGCGGCGCACCGGCGGGGACGAGCCCGGCACCGCCGATCCACGCGCGCAACGCCGGGAGGCCGTCGAGCCGTTCGTCCGGATGCGCCGTGGCGAGCAGGTCGAGACACACCCGCCCGGCATCGAATCGCAGCTCGTACGGGGGCGTGGCGCTACCGAGTGCCATGTGCGAGTCACCGCCTGGGCAGGAAGCGAGCGAAAGCGTGCAGGGAGCCGTGCCGTCCCTCTCCTCCCACAGTGCCCGCCCGGAGGGGGCGCCGGAACCCCTCGTACCGGCTGCTGTTGGCGAACCGCAGTACGGCGAAGAGGAGAGCGGCACGATCCGCAGGGCGGGCGCGTGCAGGACGGCGGCGCCGCGCCGCCGGAGCAGGGCGCCCGGTTCGCCGGCCCGGCGCGCGGCGGTGACGCCCACGGTGAACCCGGCCAGCGGCCCGTGCCCGGACTGCCGCTCTTCGTCCTCCATGGGCTCTCCTGGCTGACCGGCACGCCGGTCGAGCCTGTCGACGGGCCGTGACGCGCTCGGTTCGGCCCGATGTCACCGGTGTGACGTCACCCTCGGCACGGCTGGTCCGGGCCTTCTCCCCGGAAGCGGATTCCCCGTCCGGAGGCCGCCCCGGCCGGCGGCGAAGGTGTACGACCGTCCGGCCGGTGAGCAGGCGGTGCGCGGCCCGGACCGGGCGCCTCAGCCGCGCAGCGCGGAGTCCAGGGCGCGGATGATCTCCCCCACGCGCCCGCCCCCGGACGGCGCCGCGGGGAGCCGGCCGAGCACGGCGGGGACCGCGGCGGGCGCGTGCCGCCCCGCCCAGTCGAGCGTCCGCGCACCGGCGTCCCGGTCGTCCCCCGCCGCCAGCTCCTCGGCGCGGGCCGCGTGCGCCGCCGCGCCGAGGATGTGTTTCACCTGGTGAGCGCTGGCCTTGGGATGCAGAAACGCGGCGGCTGCGGCGTGGCTCGCCGCGCGGGCCGCGTCGGCCGCGGCGGGGACGGCGGCTTCCCCCGCCGCCTTGTACGCCGCCCAGGCGCTCTGCCGCAGCGCCCCCGTGCGCCGGCCGCCCGCCGCGAAGGCGCGGGCCGCTTCGACGGCGTCGCGCGGGCGCGGATCGGCGGGCAGGCTCCGCTCGAAGAGCGCCAGCACCCTGCTCGCGCAGGCGGCCGCGTACCCCGTGATCTCCCGCAGCTCGTGCTCGTTCAGCTCGATCTGGTCCGGCTCGGTCGGCATGGCCCGATCCTGCCGGAGCCGGCTGGCGGACGCGAGGCCGTTTCCCTCGCCGCCGAGCGCGCGCCGGGCAAGACGAAGGCCCCGCGACTCGAAAGTCACAGGGCCTTTGCCCACATGGGTGAAGGAGGCCCGGGAGCCTCCCGATCGTGGAGATGGCGGGAATCGAACCCGCGTCCACCGGTGCAGAATCAGGGCTTCTCCGTGTGCAGTCCGCTGTGATTTTCTCGGCCCCGGCGATCACGCGAACAAGTCGCCGACGGGCCCAGTCACTGTTAGATTTCCCTCTTCACCCCGTGACCGGGATCAAGGTTTAGTTCCCTAGCTGATGCCAGGATCCGGGTCGGGAACAGCCCCGGGCTGACACTTCGCAAGTCGCTACTTAGGCAGCGAGGGCGAAGGAATCGCGCTTGGTGTTGGCGATTATTTTTTGCGACATATGGTTTACGAGATCATTGCCGCTTCCTCGACACGCTTCCCCTGCTTCGACAGCCGCTGTCGAAACCGATCATCCCCATGTTGTTTTTTCAATCCCCTCCGAGGAGGGGGCGCGCACCCGCTGTGGGGTGCAGTGCCATCGTACGTGACCAACGCACGACCGTGCCAGCTTATTCCCGGCGGCTCCGTCAGACGCCGCGCTGCCGGCGCTTGGCCGCCGCGATCGCGCGGTCCGAATCCCGCCGGTCCTGCTTCTCCCGCAGGGTCTGCCGCTTGTCGTACTCCTTCTTGCCCCGGGCCAGGGCGATCTCCGCCTTCGCGCGGCCGTCCTTGAAGTACAGGGCGAGGGGCACGATCGTGTGACCCGTCTCCTGCGACTTCGACTCCAGCTTGTCGATCTCCTCGCGGTGCAGGAGCAGCTTGCGCTTGCGGCGCACGGTGTGGTTGGTCCAGGTGCCCTGGCTGTACTCGGGGATGTGGGCGTTGTGCAGCCACGCCTCGTTCCCGTCGATCTGGACGAAGCCGTCCGTCAGCGAGGCACGCCCCTGGCGCAGCGACTTCACCTCCGTGCCGGTGAGCACCAGACCGGCCTCGTAGGTGTCGATGATCGCGTAGTCGTGCCGTGCCTTCTTGTTCTGCGCGACGATCTTGCGCTTGCCGTCCTTGGCCGCCTTCGCGGCCCCTCCGCCCTGCTTGGGCTGGGACTCCTTCGGTACGTACATTCCCTTGCTCATAGTGCCGACCATTTTCGCACCATGGAGGGGGTGGGAGGGAAGCGTATTAACCGGTCCTACGAGGGGTCGCCGAGGCCCGTGAGGACCGTCTCCGCCCGCTGCAGGGCGCTGGACCCCGCCTCCAGGTCGGGGGTGATGCCCCGGCCGTCGACCGTGTGCCCGGACGGGGTGCGGTAGTGGCCGACGGTCAGCTCGGCCACCGAGCCGTCGGGCAGCTTCGTCGGCATCTGGACGGAGCCCTTGCCGAAGGTGCGGGAGCCGATCACCACCGCGCGGCCCCGGTCCTGCAGGGCGCCGGTGAGCAGTTCGGCCGCGCTCATCGTGCCGCCGTCGACGAGGACGACCAGGGGGCGGGCGGTGTCGCCGCCCGGTGCGGCGTGCAGGGCGCGCTCGGCGCCGTCGACGTCGTAGGTGGCGACCAGGCCGCCGTCCAGGAAGGCGGAGGCGGTGTCCACCGCCTCGGTGACCAGGCCGCCGGAGTTGCCCCGCAGATCGAGGACGGTGCGGCCGTCGGCCGGGGCGGCACGCAGGGCCTCGCGGACCACGGCGGCGGAGCCCTTGGTGAACGCGGCGATCTTCAGGACGGTGAGGCCGTCGGGCTGCCGGCGCACGGTCACCGAGTCGGTGGAGAGCCGGGCCCGGTGCAGGGTCTCGGTCCACGCGCGCGTGCCGCGCTGCAGGCCGAGGGTGACCGGCGTACCGGCCCGGGCGTCGTCGGCGTCGCCGCGGAGCAGCGCGACCACCTCGGTGACCGGCCGGCCGTCGACCTCGCGCCCGTCGACGCTGCGCAGCCGGTCGCCGGTGCGGATCCCGGCGTCGGCGGCGGGCGAGCCCGGCTGCACCCGCGTGGCCTCGATCCGGCCGTCCGCGCTCTGCCGCGCCCAGAGTCCGACGCCGGTGTACCGGCCGTCGAGGGCGTCCTGGAACTCCTCGTACTCGCCCTCGGAGTAGACCGCGGCCCAGCGGTCCCCGCTGCGGCTGACGGCCCGCTCGGCGGCCTCCACCGGGGACTTGCCGTCGGCCATCGCCTCGGCGGCGGCCTTCTCGACGGCCTCGTGCCGGCTGACCGGGCCCACCGGTCGCGCGCCGGCCTTCGGCGCGGGCCCGTCGGCCTCCGGGAAGGAGCCGGTGGCGGCGCCGGCGATCAGTAAGCCGGCGAAGACCAATGTCAGGGCGGCCCCGTGGCGGATGCGGCGGGGCTGACAGAACAGGTCGCGGCCTGACATGGCGGTGAGTCTAGGGGAACGCGAAGGGCCGTACGGGCGGATGTCCGTACGGCCCTCTTGGCATGCGTCACACCTTCAGGTACTTGCGCAGCGCGAAGAACGCGGCCAGGGACGGCATCAGCACACTGGTGGCGAGGATCAGCGGCAGCTTGGTCAACACGGCGTCCCAGCCGACGAAGTTGATGAGCGTGAGCTTGTGGGAGAGGTCCATGCCGTGGTCGATGGTGAAGTACCGGCCGACCACGAGGGCCACGCAGGCGAGGCCGCCGCCGATCAGTCCGGCGACCGCGGCCTCGGCGATGAACGGCGCCTGGATGTAGAAGCCCGAGGCACCGACCAGGCGCATGATGCCGGTCTCGCGCCTGCGGCTGAAGGCGGAGACCCGCACGGTGTTGACGATCAGCAGCAGGGCGACGATCAGCATCATCGCCATCACGCCGAGCGCGCCGCGGTTCATCAGGTTCAGCAGCTGGAAGAGGTTGTCCAGGATGCCCTTCTGGTCCTGCACCGACTGCACGCCGTCCCGCCCGTTGAAGGCGGTCGCGATCACCTGGTACTTCTGCGGGTCCTTGAGCTTGATCCGGTACGACTCCTGCATCTGGTCGGGCGTCAGCGAGCCGGCCAGCGGGGAGTTGCCGAACTGCTCCTTGTAGTGCTTGTACGCCTCGTCCTGCGACTCGTAGGTCACGTTCTCGACGACCGGCATGTTCTTCAGGTCCGCGCGGATCTGCTTCTTCTGGTCCTCGGTGACCGCGCCCTTGGCGCAGTGCACATCGTTCTCCGCGTCGTGCTTGTTGCACAGGAAGATCGAGACGTTGACCTTGTCGTACCAGTAGCCCTTCATGGTGCTCACCTGGTCACTCATCAGCAGTGAGCCGCCGAACAGGGCCAGGGACAGGGCGACGGAGACGATGACGGCGAAGGTCATCGTCAGGTTGCGGCGGAGACCGACACCGATCTCCGACAGGACGAACTGGGCGCGCATGGCGGGTTCTTCAGGCCTTTCGGGAACTGAGAGCGGTCAGTGCTGGTAGCCGTAGACGCCGCGGGCCTGGTCGCGGACGAGGCGGCCCTTCTCCAGCTCGATGACGCGCTTGCGCATCTGGTCCACGATGTTCTGGTCGTGCGTCGCCATGATCACGGTGGTGCCCGTCCGGTTGATGCGGTCGAGCAGCTTCATGATGCCGACGGAGGTCTGCGGGTCGAGGTTGCCGGTGGGCTCGTCGGCGATCAGCAGCTTGGGACGGTTGACGAACGCGCGCGCGATGGCGACGCGCTGCTGCTCACCGCCGGACAGCTCGCCGGGCCTGCGGTCCTCCTTGCCGCCGAGTCCGACGAGGTCGAGCACCTGCGGCACGGACTTGCGGATCTCCCCGCGGGACTTGCCGATCACCTCCTGCGCGAAGGCCACGTTCTCCGCGACCGTCTTGTTCGGCAGCAGCCGGAAGTCCTGGAAGACCGTGCCCAGCTGGCGGCGCATCTGCGGCACCTTCCAGTTGGAGAGACGGGCGAGATCCTTGCCCAGCACGTGCACCTGGCCGTGGCTGCACCGCTCCTCGCGGAGGACGAGCCGCAGGAAGGTGGACTTTCCGGAACCGGAGGATCCCACGAGGAAGACGAACTCGCCCTTCTCCACCTCTAGGGAGACATCCCTGAGTGCGGGGCGGGTCTGCTTGGGGTAGACCTTGGAGACGTTGTCGAATCGGATCACGGATGCACCACGGGTCGCCGGGGGTAGATGTGCGTGACCATACGCGAACCGGGTGTGCAAGTGCAGTCGCAGGTTGAGGTTGGGCAAGACTTGTACGTTTTTGTACCGGCCCCCCGTCCTGCGTCTCCTCTGCGGAGGCCCCGCGCACGCTCGGCGGGAACCTGGCACAGTGGAAGGGGAACGCAGGGGAACGTTCTCGTTCCCATGAGCGTTGTAGGTGTGATGGCCGGTGCAAGGAGGGCGAGCGCATGACGTACGACCGGTTGGTGTGCGCGAACTGCGCGGCGCCCGTGAGCGAGGGCCGGTGCCCGGTGTGCCGTGCCAACCGTGCTCGGCTGCAGCAGGAGGGCCTTTTCGGCGGCCTGAACGGGCTGAACCCGATGGCGCTGATCGCGCTGCTGGCGGTACTGATCGCCGCGGTCGCGCTGCTGGCGCACCAGGCCGCGTAGCAACCCGCGAAGACGCCACAAGGGCCCGGAGCGTGAGGCTCCGGGCCCTTGTGCGCGCACGGTGCGTACGGTGCGTGAGCGCAGGGCTACGCTCAGGCGGCCGCGCCGCCGCGGCCGTTCGCGAGGCGCGGCAGCACGCGGAAGCCGATGCCGCCGGCGATCATCGTCGCGGCACCGACGAGCAGGAACGCGGTCTGGCCGGCACCGGTCTCGGCGAGCTGCTTGTCGCCGCCCTGGGCCGTGGTGTCGGAGCCGGTGTCCGTCAGCTGCGAGGAGCCCTCGTCCTGCGGAACGTTGTTGTTGCCGCCGTCGGGGGTGGTGTTGTTGCCGCCGGAGGTGGAGCCGCCGTCGGCGGAACCGCCCGTGCCGCCCGAGCCGCCGGTGGAGCCGCCGCCGCCGCCGGAACCACCGGAGGTGGAGCCGCCGTCGCTGGAGCCGCCGGAGCCGCTGTCGCCACCGTTGCCGCCGGAGGTGCCGTTGCCGCCGTCGGTGGAACCGCCGGAGGTGCCGTTGCCACCGTCCGTGGTGCCACCGTCGGTGCCGTTGCCACCGTCGGTGCCGTTGCCACCGTCGGTGCCGTTACCGCCGTCAGTGGTCCCGCCGTCGGTGGTGCCACCGTCCGTGGTGCCACCGTCCGTGGTGCCACCGTCCGTGGTGCCGCCATCGGTGGTGCCACCGTCCGTGGTCCCGCCATCGGTGGTCCCGCCGTCGGTGGTCCCGCCGTCCGTGGTGCCACCGTCGGTGGAGCCGCCGTCCGTGGAGCCGCCGTCGGTGGTGCCCAGGGTGGTGCCCTCGGTCACGCCGATGGTGGCGCCGCCGTCCGTCGTGCCCTCCGTCGTGCCGGGGCTGTCGGGACCGTCCGTGGTGACACCGAGGCTGATCGGGCCCGCCTGGACGCCGAGGTCCAGGGCGGAGGCCGCGCCGGCCGCGGTCAGCGACGCACCGGCCGCGATCACGGCGCCGGCGGCTATCCGCGCGACCCGGATCCGCGTCTTCTTCGTCATATGGTTGCTACCCCCAGTAGCTGTTCGTCAATGAGGCGGCGTGTGGGGCGTGCCGTGATCGACGGAGGCAGCTGGTGACGAAGTCCGCGTCAACTCGATTCCCCCGGTTCACATGCGGCCCTCGAATACGCATGCCGCGCTTGACTCTTCCGATTTTTCAAAGCAACGTCAAGGGCGTTGCGGGCGCAATGTCCGGCGGGGTGATGTTTGCGCGGAAATGAAGCCTGTGAGTGTGATGTAAAACCCAGACAAATGACAACTGCCGCCCCTGGGGCGGCAGTTGTCATGTCGATAAAGTTACTTCTCCTGCTGCTTGCGCCAGCGAATGCCGGCCTCCAGGAACCCGTCGATCTCGCCGTTGAACACGGCCTCCGGGTTGCCCACCTCGAACTCGGTGCGCAGGTCCTTGACCATCTGGTACGGGTGCAGCACGTAGGAACGCATCTGGTTGCCCCAGGAGTTGCCGCCGTCGCCCTTGAGGGCGTCCATCTTGGCCTGCTCCTCCTGGCGGCGCCGCTCCAGCAGCTTGGCCTGGAGGACGTTCATCGCGGTGGCCTTGTTCTGGATCTGCGAGCGCTCGTTCTGGCAGGAGACCACGATGCCGGTGGGCAGGTGCGTGATGCGGACCGCGGAGTCGGTCGTGTTCACGCCCTGGCCGCCGGGGCCGGACGAACGGTAGACGTCGATCCGCAGCTCGGACTCGTCGATCTCGACGTGGTCGGACTGCTCGACGACCGGCAGCACCTCGACGCCCGCGAAGGAGGTCTGGCGGCGGCCCTGGTTGTCGAAGGGCGAGATGCGCACCAGGCGGTGCGTGCCCTGCTCGACGGAGAGGGTGCCGTAGGCGTAGGGCACCTGGACGGAGAAGGTGGTCGACTTGATGCCGGCCTCTTCGGCGTACGACGTCTCGATCAGCTCGGTCTTGTAGCCGCGCTGCTCGGCCCAGCGCAGGTACATGCGCTGGAGCTTCTCGGCGAAGTCGGCCGCGTCGACGCCGCCGGCCTCGGCGCGGATGTTGACGAGCGCCTCGCGGGAGTCGTACTCACCGGACAGGAGGGTGCGGACCTCCATCTCGTCCAGCGCCTTCTTCACGGCCGTCAGCTCGGACTCGGCCTCGGCACGGGTGTCCGGGTCGTCCTCCTCCTCGGCCATCTCGAAGAGGACGGCGAGATCGTCGATCCGGCCGCGCAGCGCCTCCGCCTTCCTGACCTCGGCCTGGAGGTGGGAGAGCTTGCTGGTGATCTTCTGCGCCTCGTCCGGGTTGTCCCAGAGGGACGGCGCGGCCGCCTGCTCCTCGAGCACGGCGATGTCTGCCCTCAACTTGTCGAGGTCCAGGACGGCCTCGATCGACTCCATGGTCGAGGAGAGGGACTTCAGCTCTTCGGATACATCGACGACTGCCACGCCTCCAGCGTAACGGCTGCGGCAAGCGACCTCCGCCGGGCTGTCCGGGCGGCCCGGGCGGACGGCCGGGAGAGCCCGCCGGCCGGCCCCTACGGCGCCGAGGTGCTGTGGGTCTCCTGCGGCGGCTGCTCGTCCCCGTCGCCGGAGGCCAGCCAGGCGCCGACGCCCACGGCGGCCGCCACCGCCACCCCGGCCACGCCCAGCGTGATCCGGCGGCGCCGCACGGTCGCCCGGTGCCGGGCGGAGCCGGGCCGCGGCGCACCGGACGCCCGCGGTGCCCGCGCCGTCCCGTGGGCCCCGCCGGCCAGCTCGTCGGGGCCCGGCACCCGCATCGAGGTGTGCGTGTCGCGGTTGGAGTCCGGCTTGGCCCCGGGCACCAGGGGCACCGCTCCCCGCCGCCGCACCGGCTCGCCCCCCGGCTCCGCCGCCGGGGCCGGTTCCGCGCCCTCCTCCTCGGCGGGCTCCGGCTCGTCCACGTCCAGCGGCGGCAGCCCGGTCAGCGTGGGCAGCTGCTCGCGCAGCCGCGCCGCCAGCTCCGAGGCGCGCAGCCGGGAGGCGGGCGCCTTGGCCAGGCACTGCACCAGCAGCTGCCACAGCTCCTCGGGGATGCCGGGCAGCGGTACGACGGTCTCGGTGACGTGCCGGCGCAGGACGGCACCGGGGTGGCCGCCGCCGAAGGGGGTGAAGCCGGCCAGCAGCTCGTACAGGAGCGTCGCCAGCGCGTAGATGTCCACGGCGGCCCGGGGCGGCAGGCCCTCCACGATCTCCGGGGCCAGGTAGTCCGGCGTGCCGATGATCTTCGTGGCCCGGGTGCGCTTCGGCGAGTCGATCAGCTTGGCGACGCCGAAGTCGGTGAGCAGCGCGGGGTGGGACCCGCCGGGTCCGAGCGGGCCCTGCATGTCGAGCAGGACGTTCTCGGGCTTGACGTCCCGGTGGACGACCCCGGCCGCGTGGGCCGCCGCGAGCGCGTCGGCGACGTCGGCGGCGATCGCCACGGCCGCCTCGGGGGCGAGCCGCCGCTCCCGCTCCAGCCGGGTGCGCAGGTCGGTGCCGCGCACGAGGTCCATGACCAGGGCCAGGTCGTTGCCGTCGACGACCAGGTCGCGCACCGTGACGATGTGCGGGTGCTCCAGGCCGAGCAGCGCCGTGCGCTCCTGCACGAAGCGTCCGACGAGCTCCTGGTCGGAGGCGAGGTCCTCGCGCAGCAGCTTGATCGCGACGGGGCCGTCCGGCCCCTCGCCCAGCCACACCGTGCCGGCGCTCCCCCGCCCCAGGATCTGATGGGCGGTGTACCGGCTGCCGATCTTCCGTGCCAAGACTGCTCCTACAGACGCGTGTTGTCGCTAAAACTACGCGTCGGAGGAGCCAAGCTTCACCGCGGAGACGGAAATCACCCGGCAGACGTCGACAAATCCCTAAACCAGTGATCAGTTTCCGGCAGCGGCTGGGCCGGTGATCAGTTGCCGGACGAGCCGCCCAGGTCCTTGATCCAGCGGCCCGCCGTGCCCACCCAGTCGCTCAGCTGGTCCCAGTAGCCCTTGCCGGTGCCGATCCAGTCCTGCAGCGGGGTCAGCTCCCAGATCAGCCAGCTCGCCACGACCAGGATGACGATCGTGAAGAGGCAGCCCTTCAGGCAGCCGAGGCCGGGGATCTTCATCCGGTTGGCGCTGCGCTGCCGGGGCTCGCGCGCGGGCCGCTGCGGCTGCTGGGGCGGCGCGTACTGCTGGGGCTGCTGCGGCGGGGCGTACTGCTGCGGCTGCTGCTGGGGATAGCCGTAGCCGGGGGCCTGCTGCGGGTGCTGCCTGCCGCGCGGCTGGGGCTGCTGCGGGCGGGGCTGCGGGGCCTGGCGCGGCTGCTGCTGGGGCCGGGCGACCTGCCGCTGGGGGCGGCGGCGCAGCGGGTCCTCCGCCGGGTCCAGGTACTGGATCTGGGTCTGTTCGTTGCGGTCGCGGGCGGCGCGCAGCTGGCTCTGCCAGGGGTGCGGCTGGTCGGGCTGCTGGCCCTGCTGGCCGTACTGCCCCTGCTGGCCGGGCGGGACCGGCGGCAGGACGGCCGTCGGGTCCGCCGCGCCGGTGTTCGGCAGGACGGCGGTGGGGTCGGCGGCGCCGGCCGGGCCGCCGGTGTGCGGCAGGAAGCTGGTCGCCGCGTTGGGATCGTGCTGGCCGTACGTGCCCTGGGGCGCGTTCGTCGGCAGCACCTGGGTGGGGTCGGCGGCACCGGGCACGCCCGGGACGGCGGCCGGGTCCGGGTCGGGGGCGAGCAGCGCGCCCACCCCCTCGGCGGCGGCGATCTGCGCGGCGTTCGCGTGCACGCCGACGCCCTCGGCGACGACCCGCAGGCCGCGCGCGAGGTTCTCGGCGCTCGGCCGCTCGTCCGGGTTCTTGCGCAGGCAGCGCTCTATGACCGTCCACAGCGGGTCGGGGACGGTGGAGGGGCGGCGCGGCTCGGCGCTCAGGTGCTGGTGCAGGACTTCGAGGGCGCTGCCGCCGGAGAACGGCGGGCGGCCGGTGACCAGCTCGTAGAGCAGGATGCCGGCGCCGTAGATGTCGACGGCGGAGGTCTGCGGGCGGCCCTCGGCGGACTCCGGCGCGACGTACGCGGGCGTGCCGACGAACTCGTGGGTGCGGGTCAGGCCCGGGGAGTCGGCGAGGCGGGCGATGCCGAAGTCGGTCAGCATCGGGTGCATCCGGCCCTCGTGCTGCATGAGCAGCACGTTGGCGGGCTTCAGGTCGCGGTGGACGACGCCGTCGGCGTGGCTCGCGGCGAGGGCGTCGGCGATCTGCGCGGTCAGCAGGGCCGCGGCCACCGGGGTGAGGGAGCCGTTCTCGCGCAGGTAGCGGTGCAGGTCGGGGCCCTCGACGAGATCCATGACCAGGGCCAGCAGATCACCCTCCACGACCAGGTCGCGGACCCGGACGATGTTCGGGTGGGTGAGCCGGAGCAGGACCGAGCGCTCGCGCAGGAAGCGCATCACGATGTCCGGGTCGCTCGCCAGCTCCTCCTTGAGGACCTTGATCGCGACCGTCTCCCCGGGCTGGCCGGCCACGGCCGCCTCGGCGCCCGCGGTCTCGCGCTGGCGGGCACGCCAGACGGTGCCTGTGGCGCCGCGTCCGAGCGGCTCCTCAAGCAGGTACTTGCTGCCGACTGGCCGCACGTCACGCGCTCCCTGCTGGTTGCTGTTGCTTGCTTCGCTGCATTCTGCCGTTCCGACCCACTGTAGTGCCGTGCCTCAGGGCACTACGTAAGCGTTCCTGAGCATGTTCGAAGGAAAGACGCTTCGTCCGGTCCGCCGGTTGCCGGGGGGTGGACGTGACCGATCTCAACTGATCACGCCGACGGCACCTGTCAGGCATTTTTGGGGGCAGAGCCGACCAATCAAGATCACTTCTCTCCGGGTCCGGGGCGCGTTGTCAGCGGCAGGTGCGAGGATGCCTCCAGCAGCTCGTCCGGGACGGCTCCGGCGGCTGCTGGCCGACGTGCTCGTGGGGGTGGGGGGAAGTCCGCGCCCGCGCAGACCCGCGCAGAAGGGACCGCTGACGCCGATGCAGATCCGGCTGACCGTCGTAGACCCGCTCGGCCCGGCCCCGGAGCGGGGCCGCGCCGTGAGCCGCGACGTGCTGGTCACGGCGCCCGCGGGCACGGAGCTCGCCGCGGTCGCGTCGGCGCTGGCCGGGGCGGTCACCGGCGAGGGCGGCGCGGTCCGGGAGACCGGCGGCGCGGCCGTGGTGCTGTACGCGGGCGCCGAGCGGCTCGATCCGCGCCGCCGCACCCTGGGCGAGCCCCCGCTGGTCGACGGCGCCGTGCTGTCCCTCGGCGCCCCCGCCGCCCCCGAGCCGCACCCCGAGCTGGACGACGCCCCGACCCGGCTGCACGTGGTCGCGGGCCCGGACGCGGGCGGGGTCCATCTGCTGCACGGCGGCCGGATCACCGTAGGCCGCTCCGCCGACGCCGACGTCCCGCTGGACGACCCCGACGTCTCCCGTCTGCACTGCGCGGTCACCGTCGGCGCGGACGGCCGGGTCTCGGTCGCCGACCTCGGCTCCACCAACGGCACGACCCTCGACGGCACGCGCGTGACGGACCGGCCGGTGCGGGTCCCCGCCGGGGGCCTGCTGAGGATCGGCGAGTCCGCCCTGCGCGTCACGCCGTCCGGCGGACCCGGGACCCGGGTGCCGACGGCGGCCGACGGGGAGGGGTGCGTGCGGGTCGCGGTGGGCTCCGGCCCGGGGGCCCCGGCCGGGGCGGCCCCGGCGTCCGCGGGCGCGGGGGCGCCGGGAGCCGGGCAGCCGCCTTCGGCGGGCGCCGGCGGCTCCCGCGGGGTGGCCGCCTCCCCGCACTCCCCGCAGGGCGCGGGACGCCTCGGCGGGGCCGGTGCGGCTGCCGGCGGTGCTCCTCAGGGCGCCCCGGGGGGTCCGCATCACGCCTATGACTCCTACGACTCCGCCGGCTGGGGTTCCGCCGGTGCCGGCGCGGGCGCCCAGGAGCACCGGCGCGGGCACTCCCCGGTGGTGCCGGGGCAGGCCGGGGCGCCGGGCGTGGAGAGCCGGGGCGGCACGGCCGGCGGGGACACCCACGCGGGGCGCTTCGGCGCCGGCGGCCCGGGCGGGCTGCCCGAGGACCCGTACGCCGGTGCGGCGGACGGCCGTAGGCACACCCCGCCGAGCGGAGCCGACGCCCCGCAGGGCGCCCGGCGGCGCGGGCTCGGGGCCTGGGCCCGCCGGCTGGCCGGCGGGCGCGGGGAGCAGCCGGCCGGCCCGGAGTCGTTCGACGGCACGGCCGCCCGCGCCGACGCCCCGGCGGCCGGCACCTCGCTCCAGCCGGAGACCTGGCCGGATCCGGCCGCCCTGCTGCTGACCGCGCTGGGGCCCGGGCCCCGGCTGTGGGAGCGCGGTCCCGGCCACCCCGAGGCGCTGGCCATACGGCTCGGCACGGCCGACCGGAGCGCACCGGACGGCTCGCGCCTGCTGCCCGCCGTGCCGGTGACCGCCGCGCTGCGGGAGGCGGGCGCGCTGGGCCTGGCCGGTCCGCGCCCCCGGCTGGCCGGGCTGGCCCGTGCGGTGCTGGCCCAGCTCGCCGCGCTGCACTCCCCCGACCTGCTGGAGATCGTGCTGATCAGCGCGGACCGCTCGCGTCCGGTGGCGGAGCGTACGGCGGAGTGGGCCTGGCTCGGCTGGCTGCCCCATGTGCGGCCCGGCCACGGCCAGGACTGCCGCCTGCTGCTGGCCTACGACCGCGAACAGGCGGCGGCGCGTACGGAGGAACTGCTGCGCCGGGTGGACGACCACGCGGCGACGGGGCGGACCGCGGCCCACCCCCACCCGGCACGCGCCGCGGACGCCGCGGCGGCCCCCGGCGCCCACGGGCCGACCGCGTCCTCCGGTGCGCCCGCGCCGGGCGCCCCCTCGCAGGGCCACGGCCTCCCCGCCTCCGTCCCTCCGCACGCCTCCGGCACCCCCGGGTACGCGGCGCGCTACGACACCCCTGGCACGCCCTCCCCGGACACCGCCTCGCAAGGACCGGGCTCCGCCGGTCCCGGCGGCGCCGCGCACGCTCCGTACCCGGGCGCCGCGGGCATGCCCGCCCGGACGCCGGGTCCGCCCGGCCCCGACGGCCGCCCCGGCGCTCCCGGGCAGCCCGCCTCCCGGCACGCCGGGACCGGCGCCCGCCGCCCCGCCTGGGCCCAGGACGGGGCCGGGGCCTTCGGGACGGGTGGCTTCGCGGGGCCCTACACCGTGGTCGTCGTGGACGGCGACCCCGGCGGTTCCGCGCTGCGGGACGCCCTCGCGCGGCTGGCCGTGACCGGACCGCGAGCCGGCATCCATGTGGTGTGCCTCGCCGAGACCGAGCCCGTCCCGGCCGCTCCGACCGCTCCGGCCGCTCCGGCCGCTCCGGCCGCCCACGGCACGGCCCCCGCCGCCCCCGCTCCCGCGGCCCCTTCCGTGGCCCGGACGTACGAGGCCGCCTGCGCGGTGACGCCGACGTTCCGGCACTGCGGTGCCGTGGCGCTGCTCAGCGGCGACGTCGCCGCCGCGCTGCGACTGCTGCGGATCGCGCCGAGCGGCCCCGTCGGCCCGGGTGCGCACGCCGCCGTCGACGCCGTCTCCGCCGCCTGGGCGGAGCGGTTCGCGCGGGCCCTGGCGCCGCTGCGCCCGGACGGCCCGGCGGGCGAGCCGCAGCCGCGCGTGGCCCTGCCGCTGCCCCAGTCGGCGCGGCTGCTGGACGAGTTGGGGCTGGCCCGGGCCACCCCCGCCTCGCTGATGGCACGCTGGGCGGACGCGGCCGACGACACGGAGTCGCCGGGCGGCCGGGCGCGCGCGGTGCTGGGCGCCGGGCCGCGCGGGCCGGTCACCGTCGACCTCGTGGCCGACGGGCCGCATCTGCTGATCGAGGGGCCGGCCGGCAGCGGCCGTACCGAGCTGCTGCGGACCGTGGTCGCCTCGCTGGCCGCCGCCGAGCGGCCGGACCGGCTGGCCGTGGCGCTGCTCGACGGCCGGGACGGGGTCGGCGCGGGCGCGGGCCTCGGCGAGGGGCTGCGCGTCTGCACGGACATACCGCATGTGACCACGCATCTCATCGCCAACGACCCCGTGCGCATGCGGGAGTTCGCGCAGTCGCTGGCCGCCGAGCTGAAGCGCCGGGCGGAGCTGCTGGGCCGGACCGACTTCGCCCAGTGGCACACCGGACGGGAGGTGTCCGGCCGGATGGTGGCCCCCCGCGCCTCCGCCGCCGGCTCCGTCTCCGCCGCCGCGTCCGCCTCCGGTGACATCGAGACGCCCCCCAGCTCCACGCTGCGCCTGCGGCCGGGCGCTGCGGCCCGCCGGAGCGCCGCGGCGGCACCCCCGCTGCCCCGCCTCGTGGTCGTCGTCGACGACCTGGACGCGCTGGTCTCCCCGGCGCTCGGTTCACCGGGCCGGCCCGCCGCCGGATCGGTGATACGGGCGCTGGAGGCGGTGGCCCGGGACGGCGAGCGGCTCGGCGTGCACCTGGTGGCGGCGACCGGGACCGGCGGCCGTACGGCGGAGGCGGAACCGGCCCGCCTGGCCGCGCCGCGGGTGGCGCTCGACGCCCCGCAGCCGGGGCCCGACCAGCCGGCGCCGGGACGCGGGACGCTGGCGTACGCGGACGGGCGGACCACCGGCTTCCAGGGCGGCCGGGTGACCGGCCGCATCCCGCGCACCGCGACCCAGCGGCCCACCGTCGTCCCGCTGGACTGGCAGCGGATGGGCGACCCGCCGGCCCGCCGGCCGGTGCGGGAGCTGGGCAACGGCCCGACCGACCTGGCCCTGCTGGCGAGCGCGGTGGAGCGGGCGGCCCGGGAGGTCTCGGCGGCGGAGGTGCCGTCCCTCCTCTAGCCCGACGGCCCGAAGCTCCGTAACCCCATGACCGCGAAGCCCCGGAACCGACAACCCCGCGGCCCCGTAGCCCGATACCCCCGCGCCCCCGCCGAAGTCATCCCGCCTTCCCCCGGGATCCCGGAAATCGGCGTGCATACACCCCTGGTCACGAGCCGGTCACGATGAGCCGCTCGGCACCGCAGGCGCTCTTGCCCGCCCCAAGCGGCCCGGCGTACACCGGACCGCACGGGACTGAATCCGACGCACAGCGACGCTCAACGACGTTCAACGGAGAACGACGAACGGGGAAGTGATGCGCAGCAAGAGCAGCACGTTCCGGACACACAAGGCCGTCGCCCCACTCGCCGCACTGCTCGCGGGAGCCCTCGCGCTCACCGCCTGCTCCAGCGGTGACGACGGCAAGAAGGACGGCGGGAAGAAGAGCGGCGGGCCCACCGGGTCCACCGTCGCCCTGCCGAAACTGGACGGCGCCCGTCTGGAGGTCGCCGCCGTCTGGACCGGCGCGGAGCAGGCCAACTTCAAGAAGGTCCTCGCCGAGTTCGAGAAGCGCACCGGCGCGAGCGTCACGTTCGTGCCCGCCCAGGACCCGATCATCAACTTCCTCGGTTCGAAGATCGCGGGCGGCCAGCCGCCGGACGTCGCGCTGCTGCCGCAGCCCGGCGCCATCAAGCAGGCCGTGCGGAAGGGCTGGGCCAAGCCCGTGGGGCCGGAGGGCCGCAAGGAGCTGGCGAAGAACTACTCGCAGGGCTGGCAGGACATCGGCAAGGTCGACGGCAAGCAGTACGGCGTCTACTACAAGGCCGCCAACAAGTCGCTGATCTGGTACAACGCCAAGGTCTTCGAGAACGCGGGCGCCCAGGAGCCGAAGTCCTGGCAGGACCTGCTGACCGCCTCGCGGGCGGTGTACGACTCGGGTGTCACCCCGTTCTCGGTGGCCGGTGCGGACGGCTGGCCACTGACCGACTGGTTCGAGAACGTCTATCTCTCCCAGGCGGGCCCGGAGAAGTACGACCAGCTCGCCCAGCACAAGATCAAGTGGACCGATCCGTCGGTGCGGCAGGCGCTGGCCACGCTCGCCCAGCTCTGGGGCAAGAAGGACTATCTGGCGGGCGGCCAGGACGGCGCGCTGCAGACGGAGTTCCCGCAGTCGGTCACCCAGACCTTCACCGGCGGCGAGCAGCCGAAGTCCGCGATGGTCTACGAGGGCGACTTCGTGCAGGTCAACATCGGTGAGACCAAGGCGAAGGTGGGCACGGACGCGAAGGTGTTCCCGTTCCCGGCGGTCGGCTCGGCCGCGCCGGTGGTCTCCGGCGGCGACGCGGCCGTGATCCTGAAGGACTCCAAGGCGGCGCAGGCCCTCGCGGCCTTCCTCGCCTCCCCGGACGCGGCGACGATCCAGGCGAAGCTCGGCGGCTACCTCTCCCCGAACAAGAACGTGCCGGTCTCGGCGTATCCGAACGCGGTGCAGCGAAAGATCGCCGAGGCGCTGGTCGCGTCCGGCGACGACTTCCGCTTCGACATGTCCGACCAGGCCCCGCAGGCCTTCGGCGGGACACCGGGCAAGGGCGAGTGGAAGGACCTCCAGGACTTCCTGAAGAACCCGAAGGACATCGCGGGGGCGCAGGCGAAACTGGAGAAGGACGCGGCGGCGGCGTACGGGAACGGGGGCTGATCCGGCCATGGCGTCGGCAGCGGCGGCCGGGGCCGCACCGGGCCCCGCCGCACCCCGCGGTCGCAAGAGCGTGACCGGCACCCGCAAGACCGTGGCAGCCCTGTTCCTGCTGCCCGCGCTGGTGCTGCTCGGCGCGCTCGTGGTCTACCCGATCGGGTACTCGCTCGTCCGCAGCTTCTCCAACGCCTCGGGCGACGGGTTCGCCGGGCTCGACAACTACAGGACGCTCTTCACGGACGACGGCATCCGGACGGCCCTGAAGAACAACGTCATCTGGGTGGTGTTCGCGCCGACGGTCTCCACCGCGCTCGGCCTCGTCTTCGCGGTGCTGACCGAACGGGTGCGCTGGGGAACGGCGTTCAAGCTGGTCGTCTTCATGCCGATGGCGATCTCCATGCTGGCCGCCGGGATCATCTTCCGGCTGGTGTACGACCAGGACCCGGACAAGGGCGTGGCGAACGCGGTGTGGACGGGCGTGCACGACACGTTCGCGCAGTCGTCGGCGTTCCCCAAGGCGCACCCGGGCCGCCGGTCGCCGCTGGTCGCCGAGGGCGGCGGCTTCATCACCCGGACCGTCGTGCACGCCGGGCAGCCGGTCGCCCTGCCGCTCGTCGGCGTCGCCCCCGACCAGCTGCCCGACGGTGTGCGCAAGGCGGTCGCGGCGGCGCCGGAACCGGGCGAGGTCACCGGTACCGCCTGGCAGGACTTCACCCGCGGCAAGGGCGTCGGAAGGCTCGCCATGCCCGACCCGTCCGAGGTGGGCTACGCCGGGATGCGGATCGAGGCGGTGAAGGACGGCAGGGTCGTCGCCTCGGCGAAGGCGGCGGGCGACGGCACGTTCACGCTGCCGGCGGCGGCCGACGGGGCCCGGCTGCGGCTGCCCGCGAGCAACTTCAAGGCGCCGTACAACGGCGTGGAGTGGCTCGGCCCGGCGCTGGTCACCCCCTCGATCATCGGGGCGTACGTGTGGATGTGGGCGGGCTTCGCGATGGTGCTGATCGCGGCCGGGCTCGCGGGCGTGCCCCGGGAGCTGCTGGAGGCGGCCCGGGTGGACGGCGCCTCCGAGTGGCAGGTGTTCCGCAAGGTCACCGTGCCGCTGCTGGCGCCGGTGCTCGCGGTCGTCGTCGTCACGCTGATGATCAATGTGCTGAAGGTGTTCGACCTGGTGTTCATCATCGCGCCGGGATCGTCCCAGGACGACGCGAACGTGCTGGCGCTGGAGCTGTACCGCAAGGGCTTCGCGGAGGGCCGGCCGGGCGTCGCGAGCGCGATCTCGGTGTTCCTGCTGCTCCTGGTGATCCCGGTGATGCTGTTCAACATCCGCAGGCTGCGGCGGGAGGTGCGGCGATGACCACGACCGCCGAGGGCGTCGGGAAGGCCGAGCCGGTCCGGACGGCCCGGGCCCGGCAGTCGGTCGGCTCCCGGGTGGCCGGGAAGCTGAGCGGCGGCCTGGTCCGCGTGTTCCTGACCGTGGTGGGCCTGTTCTGGCTGGTGCCGACCATCGGTCTGCTGGTCTCCTCGCTGCGCGCACCGCAGGAGATGAGCGCGAGCGGCTGGTGGACGGTGTTCACCGAGCCGTCCCAGCTGACCGTGGACAGCTACCAGAAACTGCTGGAGAACTCCGACATCACCAACTCCCTGCTGAACACCGTGCTGATCACGGTCCCGGCCACCGTCCTCGTCGTCGTGATCGGGGCGCTGGCCGGGTACGCGTTCGCCTGGATGGAGTTCCCCGGCCGGGACTGGTGGTTCCTGGGCGTGGTGAGCCTGCTGGTGGTGCCCGTGCAGGTGGCGCTGATCCCGATCGCCGGACTCTTCGGCGACATCGGGCTGTTCGGGACGATCTTCGGGGTGATCCTGTTCCACACCGGCTTCGGTCTGCCGTTCGCGGTGTTCCTGCTGCGGAACTTCTTCGCGGAGATCCCGCGGGAGCTGCTGGAGGCGGCCCGGCTCGACGGCGCCGGCGAACTCCGGCTGTTCGTACGGGTGGTGATGCCGCTCGGCGGTCCGGCGATCGCGAGCCTCGGCATCTTCCAGTTCCTGTGGGTGTGGAACGACATGCTGGTGGCGCTGGTGTTCACCAAGTCGGGCACGCAGCCGATCACGGTCGCCCTGCAGACGCAGGTACGGCAGTTCGGCAACAACATCGACGTGCTGGCGCCGGGCGCGTTCATCTCCATGGTGATCCCGCTGGCCGTCTTCTTCGCGTTCCAGAAGCAGTTCGTGTCCGGGGTGATGGCGGGCGCGGTCAAGTAGCCCTGGCGCACGGCGTCGTTGCGGGGGCGGGCCGGCCACGGTCCGCCCCCCGGCGTTCACCCGGACGTCCCCCGAATGCCGTACGAGCCGTAACCAAGTCACTCCATCGGCCGTTGCCGGGCAGAACGCCCGCGCCGACCGACCCATGGATGTCCCTTGCCCAGGTTCAGTGTCATTGTCCCCGCGTACAAGGTCCAGGCGTATCTCTCCGCATGCCTGGACTCGGTGCTCTCGCAGTCGTATCCCGACCTGGAACTGATCGCCGTCGACGACTGCTCGCCGGACGCCTGCGGAGCGATCATCGACGAGTACGCGGCCCGGGACGCGCGCGTGAAGCCCGTGCACCTGGCCGAGAACCAGGGGCTCGGCCGCGCCCGGAACGCGGGCATGGACGAGGCGGCCGGCGACTATCTGGTCTTCCTGGACGGCGACGACACGCTCACCCCGGAGGCGCTGCGGGCCGTCGCCGACCGGCTCAAGGAGACCGGCGACCCGGAGGTCCTGGTCTTCGACTACGCGCGCACCTACTGGGACGGCCGCGCGGTGCGCAACCAGCTCGCCGGCCAGCTCGCCGAGGAGGGCCCGGCGCCGTTCCGGCTGGAGGACCGGCCGGGGCTGCTGCGGGTGCTGATGGTCGCCTGGAACAAGGCGTACCGGCGGGAGTTCGTACAGGAGCGAGGGTTCCGGTTCCCGCCGGGCTACTACGAGGACACCCCCTGGACCTTCCCGGTACTGCTGACGGCCGAGTCGATCGCCACCCTCGACCGGGTGTGCGTGCACTACCGGCAGCGCCGCCAGGGCAGCATCCTCGGCACCACGAGCGACCGCCACTTCGACCTGTTCGAGCAGTACGACCGGGTCTTCGCCTACCTCGACGAGCGGCCCGAACTCGACTGCTGGCGGCCGGAGTTGTTCCGGCGGATGGTGGACCACTGCACCGTGGTGTTCACCCGGCGGGGCCGGCTGCCGCGCGGCAGCCACGGCGCGTTCCTGCGCCGGGCCCGGGACCGCTGCCGCCGCCACCACGTGCCGGGAACCCGGCTGCGGCTGCGGCACACCCTGGTCCGCTTCGGGCTGCACCGCACGTTCCGGGCGCTCAGGCTGGCCGCGGCCCTGCGCAGGCGGGCACTGAAGTCCGCGGTGAAGCTGGCCCGCGCGGTGCGCTCCGGCGTGCTCCAGCTGCACTACCGGATCCAGCTGCGGCTGCCGCTGCGCGCGGACCGCGCGGTGTTCGCCGCGCGCGAGGGGCACGGGGATCCGGCCGCGCTGGAGGAGGCGTTCCGGGCGCACGCCCCGCGGCTGAGCACGGCGTGGATCGTGGAACCCGGCCAGGAGCGGGCGGTGCCGCGGGGGCCGCGCCCGCTGCGGCCCGGTACGGCCGCCTACTGGACGGCGCTGGCCCGCTCCCGCTACCTGGTCAGCGACACCGGCTTCGAGCGGCGGCTGCGGAAGCGGCCCGGGCAGGTCTGCGTGCGGACCGGGCAGGGCACCCCGCTGGGCCACGCGGGCCTCGACCTCCAGGAGCGCCCGGCGGCGGCCCGGGACACGGACTTCGCCGAGCAGCTGCGCGACGTCGACCGGTGGGACTACGTCCTGTCCGGCAACCGGCACTCCACGCTGACCTGGGAGCGGGTCCATCCGGGCCGCTACACCACGCTGGAGTACGGGCAACCGCGCAACGACGTCTTCCAGCGGGCCGCCGCCGACGACGTCACCCGGCTGCGGGCCGCGCTGGGCGTCCCGGAGAAGGCGATCGCGATCCTGTACGCGCCCGCGCACCGCGACCACCGGCGCACCCAGCTCCCGCTGCTCGACCTGGAGCGGATCCTGTGCCGGCTGGGCCCGCGCTTCGTGATCCTGGCCCGCGGCCCCGGCGCCGCCCGGGACCCCCGGATCATCGACGTCTCCGGTCCGCACGATCCGGCGTCGCTGTGCCTCGCCTCGGACGCGCTGCTCACCGACTACGACTCCCTCATGTTCGACTACGCCAATCTGGACCGGCCGATCGTGGTGCACACCGAGGACTGGGCGGCGTTCGAGGCGGCCCGGGGCGCCTACTTCGACCTGCGTGCCTTCCCGCCGGGCGCGGTGGCGCGCAGCGAGGACGAGCTGATCGACATCTTCGCCACCGGGCACTGGCGGGGCTCGCGCGCGGCCCAGCTGCGGGCGGCGTTCCGGGAGCGGTTCTGCCCGTGGGACGACGGGCGGGCCGCGGAGCGGGTGGTGCGGCGGGTGGTGCTGGGCGAGCCGGAGCCGCAGCCGGTGGTGCCGGCCGGGGACCGGCACCCGGCGCCGTCGGCCTGGGCGCGCTCCCCGCTGGCCACCGTGCCGCAACCCGCCGGCCCCCTCCCCGTCACCGAGAGCCACTGAACACCGTTGTTCCACCCGGGAGTTCCCATGCCCCTCGGCTCGACGCGGCCCACCCCGAGCCGGCCGTCCACCTGGCGTCCGGCGGGACGGCCCGGCCGCGTCCGCAAGACGACAGAAAGAGCAGAATGCCCCGCTTCAGCATCATCGTCCCGTCCCACGGGGTCGCCGGCCGGCTGTCCCAGGCGCTGGACTCGGTCCTCGGCCAGTCCTTCGGCGACCTCCAGCTGATCCCGGTCTGCGACGCCCCCGACACCCCCGCCGATGGGGGTCCCCCCGCTTCGAGCGCAGCCGAGAACTCGGCGGCCGTCGCCGCCGGGTACGCGGAGCGGGACCCCCGGGTGACCCCGGTCCAGTCGCCGCCGTCCGCCGGTCCGAGCGGGGCGCGCAACGCCGGGATGCGGGCGGCCGTCGGCGCCTATCTGCTGTTCCTGGACGGCGACGACCTGCTGCTGCCGGGCGCGCTCGCGGCGCTGGACGCGCGGCTGGCCGAGACCGCCGATGTGGATGTGCTGTACGCCGAGCACGAGCGGGCCCCCTGGTGGGAGGGGGAGCCGACGAACCCGGCGGCGCCGCTGCTGGCCAAGGCCCCCGAGGGCGCGTTCGCTCCCGTGGAGATGCCCGCGCTGACCGGTGTCCAGCTGCCGGCGTGGAGCGCCGTCTACCGCCGCGCCTTCCTCGCCGAGCAGGAACTCTCCTTCCCCGACGGCCACTTCACCGATCTGGGCTGGGGCGGCCTGGTCGGTATCGCCGCCGGGCGGGTCGCGGTGCTGCGCCGGGCCGTCGTACGCCACCGGCTGCGCCGTCAGGGCAGCCGGCTCAATCTGCCGGGAGCGCACCAGCACACCCTGCTGGACCAGGTGGAGCGGGTGCTGACGCGGGCGGCCGAGTGCGCCCTGCCGGCCGAGCGGACCGGCCCCCTGTTCGACCAGCTGTTCGCGGTGGTGCTGAAGACGGCGTCCCGGCCCGAGCGGCTGTCCTCGGGGCACCGGGCGTTCTTCGCCCGTGCGGCCCGGCTCTACCGGCGGTACCGGCCGGCCGGCCACCGGGTGCCGGGCGGCAGCCTGGGGGTGCAGCACCGGCTGCTGGCGGCGGGCGCGTACAGCGCCTTCCGCGCCCTGCGCGGCGTCAACCAGGCGGCGGGCGGCGCCGCCGGGCGGCTGCCCCGCCCGCGCATGCTGCGCACCCGGCTGCGCTACGCCCGCGACCTGCGCCGCCCGCTCGATCCCGAGCTCGCGGTGTACTGCGCCTACTGGGGCCGCGGCTACGCCTGCAACCCGGCCGCGATCCACGCGAAGGCCCGGGAACTCGCGCCGCACATCCGCGCGGTGTTCCTGGTCGAGGCGGGCCAGGAGCACACCATGCCGCGGGACGTCGAGTACGCGGTGATCGGCTCCCGCCGCTACTGGGAGGTGCTGTCCCGCGCCACGTACCTGATCAACAACGCGAACTTCGCCGAGGGCGTCGTCAAACGGCCCGGCAGCGTGCATCTGCAGACCCAGCACGGCACGCCGCTGAAGACGATGGGCGTGGACCAGTCGACGTACCCGGTGGTGGCCGCGCGGTCGGGCAGCTTCACCAAGCTGCTGGGCCGGGTCGACCGCTGGGACTTCAACCTCTCGTCCAACCGCCACTCCACCCAGATGTGGGAGCGCGCCTACCCCGGCTCGTACGAGCAGCTGGAGTACGGCTATCCGCGCAACGACGTCTACTACACGGCGACCGCCGGGGACGTGGCCCGCGTCCGCGCGGAGCTGGGCGTCCCGGAGGGCAGCACGGCCGTGCTGTACGCGCCGACCCACCGCGACCACCACACCGGTTTCGAACCCGGCCTGGACCTGGCGGAGTTCTGCGCGGCGGCCGGCGAGGACGTCGTGGTGCTGCTGCGCGCCCACTACTTCTACGACCGGGGCGGCTTTCCGGGTGCGGACCGGATCATCGACGTGACCTCCCATCGCTGTGCCGAGGACGTGTGCCTCGCGGCGGACGCGCTGGTCACCGACTACTCGTCGATCATGTTCGACTACGCCAACCTGGACCGGCCGATCGTCGTGTACGCCGACGACTGGGACGTCTACCGGGAGACCCGGGGCGTCTACTTCGATCTGCCGGCCGAGCCGCCCGGGATGGTCGCCCGGACCCCGCGGGAGCTGGCCGCCGTCTTCCGCGACGGCTCGTACGCGGGCCCGCGGGCCGGTGCGCTGCGGGCCGTGTTCCGCGAGCGGTTCTGCCAGTTCGACGACGGGCGGGCCGCCGAGCGGGTGGTACGGCGGGTGCTGCTCGGCGAGCCGCACGCGGCGCTGCCGCCGGTGCTCCCGCTCGCGGAGCGCGTCCCCGCCCCCGCGCCCGCCGCCGCGACCCTCGTGAGGAGCTGACCCGCCGTGCCCCGCTTCAGTCTGATCGTGCCCTGTTTCAAGGTGCAGGGCTTTCTGCGCGAGTGCCTGGACTCGGTGCTCGGGCAGTCCTTCGGCGACTTCGAGCTGATCGCCGTGGACGACTGCTCCCCGGACGGCTGCGGCGCGATCCTGGACGAGTACGCCGAGCGTGACCCGCGCGTGCGGGTGCTGCACCTGCCGGAGAACGTGGGCCTCGGCCGGGCCCGCAACGCGGGGATGCCCGCGGCGAGCGGCGACTACCTCTTCTTCCTGGACAGCGACGACACGCTCACGCCGGGCGCGCTGGAGGCCATCGCCGACCGGCTCGCCGAGGCCGAGGACCCGGACGTGCTGGTCTTCGACTACGCGCGCACCTACTGGTGGGGCGGCACCCGGCGCAATGTGCTCGCGCACGTCCTCGCGGAGGCGGGGGCGCGGACGTTCACGGCGGCGGACCGGCCGCGGATCCTCGATCTGCTGATGGTGGTCTGGAACAAGGTCTACCGGCGGGAGTTCGTCACGGCGAACGGCTTCGCGTTCCCGCCCGGCTACTACGAGGACACCCCCTGGACCTTCCCGGTCCTGCTCACCGCCCGCCGGATCGCCGCCCTCGACCGGATCTGCCTGAACTACCGGCAGCGCCGGCAGGGCAACATCCTGTCCACCACCAGCCGCAAGCACTTCGACGTCCACGACCAGTACGAGCGGGTCTTCGCCTTCCTGGCCGAGCGTCCGGAGCTGGCGGGCTGGCTGCCGTACCTGCACCGCAAGATGGGCGAGCACTGCCTGGACATCCTCGCCAAGCCGGACCGGCTGCCGCCCGCCGACAAGGCGGAGTTCTTCCGGCGTACGGCGCGGATGTTCCGCGCCCACCGGCCGCCGGGGGCCCTGGTGGACGGCGAGGTCGCCGCGCTGACGGGTTCCTGGACGGGGTACCGGCTGCGGCGGCTGGCGGCGGGCGCCGCGCGGCGGGCGGCCCGGCGGACGGTCCGGGCGCGCGGAACGGCCGCCGCCCGGGCCCGCACCGGCTGGGCGGCGCTGCACGCGCACCGCCCGCTGGACGAGGACCTGGTGGTGTACTCGGCGTCCTCGCACCGGGGCCTGCTGGGCGACCCGGCGG
This sequence comes from Streptomyces sp. NPDC015171, assembly GCF_043079545.1. Lineage (NCBI taxonomy): Bacteria > Bacillati > Actinomycetota > Actinomycetes > Kitasatosporales > Streptomycetaceae > Streptomyces > Streptomyces sp. NPDC015171. Next base: position 45,392 of record NZ_JBIBUO010000011.1, on the reverse strand, counting down.
CCGTCTACGCCGCGGCCCGCGAGATCGCCCCGCGGCTGCGCGGGGTGTGGGTGGTGCGGGACGCGGAGACGGCCGCGCTGCTGCCGCCCGGGGTCGAGCACGTGATCGTGGGGTCGCGGCGCTATCTGGAGGTCACCGCGCGCGCGAAGTTCTTCGTCAACGACGTCAACTGGCCCGGGGCGCTGGCCAAACGCCCGGGCAGTGTGCACATCCACACCCATCAGGGGACGCCGCTGAAGTACCTGGGCGCCGATCTGCGGGACAAGCCGGGTGCCCGGCTCGGCTTCGACGTGCCGCAGATGCTGCGCCGGGCCGACCGCTGGGACTACAGCCTGGTCGCCAACCGCCACTCGGAGCTGGTGTGGGAGCGGGCCTACCCCTGCCATTTCACCTCGGTGCGCACCGGCAGCCCGCGCAACGACGTGCTGGTGAACGGGGGCTCAGGTGACTTCCGGGAGCGGCACGGCATCCCGGCGGACCACACGGTGGTGCTGTACGCGCCGACCCGCAGGGACTACCGCAGGGCCGGGCACGCGGACCGGATCGACCTGGCCCGGTTCGCCGCGGACCTCGGCGCGGGGCACACCCTCGTGGTCCGGCTGCACCCGTCGCTGGCGAACGGTCCCGCGCGGGGCATGGGGATCGCGGAGCTCGCCCGGCGCCGGATCGTCGTCGACGCGACCGACGAGCCCCACCTCGCGGAGGTGCTGCTCGCGGCGGACGCGCTGGTCACGGACTACTCGGCCGTGATGTTCGACTACGCCGTCCTGGACCGGCCGATCGTGGTGCACGCCGACGACCAGGACGCGTTCACGGCGAGCCGGGGCACCTATCTCGACATCACCGCCGAGCCGCCCGGCCATGTCACGCGCTCCTACCGGGAGCTGGCCCGGCTGTTCGCCTCGGGCGCCTGGCGGGACGCGAAGGCACAGCGGCTGCGCGCGGACTTCCGGGCCCGGTTCTGCGAGTTCGACGACGGGCGGGCCGCCGAGCGCGTGGTGCGCACGTTGCTGCTGGGCGAGCCGATGCCCGGCCCCGACGAGGTACGGATCCCGGGGCAGACCGCGGCCCCGGATCCGTACCGCCCGGTCATCCGCTGACGGGGCCTGCTACTCGACGACGAGGTCGACCTCGATGTTGCCGCGGGTGGCGTTGGAGTACGGGCAGACCTGGTGGGCCGTCTCGACCAGCTTGCGGCCGGTCTCCTGGTCCACGGTGTCCGGCAGCTCGACGCGCAGGGTGACCTTCAGGCCGAAGCCCTCGCCCTGCTTGCCGATGCCCACCTCGGCGGTGACGGCGGCGTCGCTGACGTCGACCTTGGCCTGGCGCCCGACCAGGCCGAGGGCGCCGCCGAAGCAGGCGGCGTAACCGGCGGCGAAGAGCTGCTCCGGGTTGGTGCCCTCGCCGTTGCCGCCCAGCTCCACCGGCGGGGCCAGCTTGAGGTCGATCTTGCCGTCGGAGGAGACGGCACGGCCCTCACGGCCGTGGGTGGCGGTGGCGACGGCGGTGTAGAGCGCTTCCATGGAGACCATCCCTTTACGAAGTCGGTGTTCCGGCGGCCCTGTCCCGGCCGCCGTACGACCATAAGTAGAGCACACGATTAAGTTGTGCACAACTAAATGGCTCGCGAGCGCTATCCTGGAGCCATGACCGCCACGCCCGACACCGCCCCCGACGGCGACTGGCTCCGCCTGGACAGCCAGATCTGCTTCTCCCTGCACGCCGCGTCCCGCGCCTTCAACGGCGTCTACCGCGTGATCCTCAAGGACCTCGGGCTCACCTATCCCCAGTACCTGGTGCTGCTGGTGCTGTGGGAGCAGGACGAGCTGCCGGTCAAGCAGCTGGGCGAGCGGCTGCGGCTCGACTCCGGCACGCTGTCCCCCCTGGTCAAGCGGCTGGAGGCGGCCGGTCTCGTACGGCGTGAGCGCAGCGCCGAGGACGAGCGGTCGGTCCTGGTCCACCTCACCGAGGAGGGCGCGGCGCTGCGCGGGCGGGCCATGGAGGTGCCGCGCCGGATCATGTCCGCGACCGGCTTCGACCCGGCGGAGATCGGCGAGCTGCGCACCCGGCTCGACCAGCTCACCGCCGCACTGGACGCGGCGGCGTCGGCAGAGGCCCGGAGCGCGCGCTGACCGGGCGGACGTAGAGCCGCACGGTCACACCGTCCCGCACCATCTGCTCGCCGCCGGTGAACTGCTGCCAGAGGGCGGCGACCTTGGCCCGCTCCACGGCATTGCGCGGGGCCGAGCGGCCGGCGAGCAGCTTGCGGTCCCCGACGACCCACACCCGGTCCAGCCGGGCCAGCCTGCGGCGCAGCTCGGCCGCGCCGGTCTCCCGCCCGTACAGCGTCCCGGACTCGGCCGCCGGGGCCACCAGCGCGACGTCCCGCACCGCCGGGAACCCCCGCGGGTAGGCGAGCGCCGTGTTGCGCAGCGCCGCCGGCACGAACAGCACAGGGTCCCCGGGCCGCAGCTCCCACGCGGCGGCCCGCGCGATCGCGGCGAGGTCGTCCGGCCGCCGCCCGGGGTCCCGGTCCTTCTGCAGGACCGGGAACTGATGGACGGCGGCGAGCACCACGGCGAGCACACCGGTGAGGGTGACGGCGGGCACCCGCCGGACGGGCCGGCTCCCCCTCCCGAGCGGGCGGACGGGCGACGGGACGGCGTGTCGTTTCAGCAGGGCGGCGCGAGGGCCGGCGGTGCCGGCGGAGCATCCCGCCCGGGGCGGCGCGGGCACCCTGAGGACCGGCCACCGGCGCCCCGCCGACCCCGCCGCCCGCGCCAGCCGCTCGGCGCCCGCGGCCACCAGCAGCGGCGCCCCCGAGAGGGCGAACAGCACATAGCGGTCGACGTACAGCGGCGAGAGCTGCGAGGCCAGCATCAGGACCGCCGGCGGCACCACCGTCACCGGCAGCGCCACCCCGGCGCACGTCGGCTCGCCCCGCCGCCCCACCAGGCCCAGCAGCCCCACCACGGCCAGCCCGAGGCACACCCAGTAGACCTCGTCCGAGGGCCCGAAGAAGTGCCGCAGCAGCCCGCCCGCCGTCTGCGCCGTGGGCGCCCGCAGCCACGCAAGCTGCGCCGCCTGCGCCCGCGACACCAGCACCATCGGCAGCAGCGCGGCCACGACCGCCGCCGCCGCGCACCCCCACCCCCGCCACACCCGCGCCCCGGCCCGGGCCAGCGCGAGCGACACCGCGTGGGCGAGGAGCAGCAGCACCGCGAACTCGTGCAGCCAGCAGGCGAGACCGAGGACGGCGCCGTACGGCCACCAGGAGCCGCCCCGCACGCCCCGGACGAACAGCAGGGTCGCCCCGGTGGCGCCGGCCGCGACCAGGGCGTAGGAGCGGCCTTCCTGGGCGTAGTGGCCGGCCATCGGCGTGACGGCGTAGAGCAGGCCCGCCCACAGGCCGACGCGCGGCCGGACCAGGCGGGCGCCCAGGGCGGCCACCAGGCCCGCGGTGCAGGCCGCCGCGCACACCGAGGGCAGCCGCAGGACGACCTCGCCGGGGTGGACCGCGAGGACGGCGTGCAGCAGCAGGTAGTACAGGCCGTGCACCGCGTCCACGCCGTGCAGCAGCCGCCAGATCTGCGGCACCGTACGGCGCCCGACCTGGAAGCTGACGGCCTCGTCGCGCCACATGCCGCCCCGGTCGAGCCCCCAGAGCCCGATCGCGGCCATCACCAGCGCGGGCACGCCGACGACGGCGGCCCGGCCGAACCGCTCCCGGGCACGTCCCGGTGCCCTGTGGGGGGTGCGGCTCGTTGCACCGGTCGGCGCGGCAGTGGTCGCGCCGGCCGCCCGACGCGACCGCGGTTTCGCAGGAAGCCCGACGTTCACCATGGCCCGATCTCTTGCGATTAGCCAATGTTTGCCGTTCTTGACGGCGTATCAGCATGGATACACCATCCGCACCGCTTAGGCTCCCATGCGATGAACCGTCTCCGTGTCACCCCCGGCCCGGTCCTCACCCTCACCGCCGCGTGGTTCGCGACCCGCGCCCTGATGCTGTGGCTGCTCCTCCACAGCGGTGCGCGAGAGCTGGGCGGGGGTTCGGTGACCCGGGAGGTGTGGCGGCTGTACTTCCACTGGTACGGCGTCCTCGCGGACGGTTCCTTCCCGGTGCACGACACGCTGTGGCAGTACCCGCCGGGCGCGGGCGCGGTGCTGCTGGCGCCCGGCCTGCTGCCCGGGCTGACGTACTTCCAGGCGTTCGTGCTGCTCTCGCTGGCCGTCGACGCGCTCACCGCAGCCGTGCTGCTGCGCGCGGGCACCCGGCCGGGACGCAGCCCGCTCGGGGCCGCCGTGTGGACCGGCGGCCTGCCGCTGCTGCTGCACCTGCCGCTGGCCCGGTACGACGTCCAGGTCACCGCCCTCGCGGTGCTGTCCCTGCTGGCCTGCGCGCGCTCCCCGCGCGCGGGCGGGGTGTTCGGGGCGCTGGGCGCTCTGGTGAAGGTGTGGCCCGCGCTGGTGCTGCTGGGCACGCCCCGGGGGCGGCCGACGCGCACGGCGTGGGCCTGGGCGGCCGGTACCGGGGCCGGCTGCCTCGCCCTGTTCGCGGCCTTCTTCACCCATCCGCTGTCCTTCCTGCGGGAGCAGGGCGGCCGGGGCGTGCAGATCGAGTCGCTCGGCGGTACGGCCCTCAACCTGGCCCGGCACGCGGGCTGGCCGGGCCGGTCCCGTTACCGGTACGGGGCGATCGAGATGGTCGGGCCGCACGTGCACGCCGTCGCCACCGCCTCCCTCGCGCTGACAGCGGTCGCCTTCGGGCTGCTGGTGCTGTGGCGGGTGCGGGCGCGGCACTGGAGCGCGGCCACGCCGTACGACGCGGCGCTGAGCGCGGTGCTGCTGTTCACGGTCACCAGCCGGGTCATCAGCCCGCAGTACATGATCTGGCTGATCGGGCTGGCCGCCGTCTGCCTGACCTCACGGCACACCAGCCAGCGGCCGGTGGCCGCGCTGGTCCTCGCGGCGTGCGCGGTGACCACCGTCGCGTACCCGCTGTACTACCACGAGGTGGTGCACGGCACCTGGGCCGGCTGTCTGCTGATGCTGGTGCGCAACGGGCTGCTGACGGCCGCCGCCGTGCTGTCCCTCCGGCGGCTGTGGCGGGCCGCGCGCCCGGCGGCCGGCGCGGGCGGGCCGGCGGCGGGGCACCGGCCGGGGTCCGAGCGTCTTGCGGATCGGGCGCTGAGCGTCTCTTGACGGGACGACATCCCCGCCCGGAACCGGTGCCGGCGGCCCAGGTCGCCGTCGTCGTCATCGGGTACGACGACCGCGCTCATGTGGGCGACGCCGTGCGCTCGGCGCTGGCGCAGGGCCCCGCGGTCGCCGAGGTGGTCGCGGTGGACGACGGCTCCGGCGACGGCAGTGCCGCACTGCTCGCCCGGCTGGCCGCCGGCGAGCCGCGGCTGCGGGTGGTGCGCCGGGCCGTGAACAGCGGCGGCTGCGGCAGCCCGCGCAACACCGGGATCGACACGGTGACGGCGCCGTACGTGATGTTCCTGGACAGCGACGACGTGCTGCCGCCCGGTGCGGTGGACGCGCTGCTGACGGCGGCGACGCGGGCGCGGGCCGAGGTCGCGAGCGGTCTGTGCGTGCGCCGGGAACTGCCCTCGGGGCGCGAACAGCCCTGGCAGGCGGCCCTGTACACGGCCCGCACCGTCCTCGCGCGCCCCTCCCAGCGCCCCCGCCTCGTCCACGACACGCTGTGCGTCAACAAGCTGTACCGCACCGGCTTTCTGCGCGAGCACGGCATCCGCTTCCCCGAAGGCCGCTTCCGCTACGAGGACTTCGTCTTCACCGCGCGCGTGCTGGCCGCGAGCCCGCGCGTCGCGCTCGTGCCCGACCGGGTGTACGTGTGGCAGGTGCGCCGGTCGGCCGAGCGGCTGTCGATCTCGCTGGACCGGGGCCGCATCGACAACTGGACGGCGCGCGTGACGGCGTGCGCGCTGGTGTACGACATTCTGCTGGGCGCCGGGCAGAAGGAGCTGGCGCGGGCGGCACGCGCCAAGTTCCTCGACCACGAGGTGCGGATGTACGCGCGCGAGCTGGGGTTGCGCGATGTGCGCTACCGGCGTGCGTGGTGGACGCACACCCGGGAGTACCTCGCGCGCTACGACGCGGCCGACTGGGAGCCGAACCCCACCGCCCCCGGCCGGCTGCTCGCACGGGTCGTCCTGGCGTCCCCCGAGCCCCGCGACCTGCCCCGGCTGCGCGAACTCGCCGCCCGCCCGGCACGGCTCCTCCCGCCCTACGCCCGCGGCCCGGAAGGGGTCCCGGTCTGGTCCCCCGACCTCCCCCAGGTCTCCCTCGCCGCGCTGCTCACCCGGCCCGTCCGCGAACTCCCGCTCGCGGTGGACGCGGAACTGCGCCCCCGCGCGCGCGTGCCGGTGCTGCGCCTGCGGCTGCACGAGCTGTACGGGCGAGTGGCCGAGGCCGGCCCGTGCACGGCGGACGTGGTGTGGCACGCGCGCGGGGACGACCGTACGCGCGGGCGTACGACGGTGACGCTCGCGCCCTCCGGTGCGGACCTGCGGTCGGCCGAGGTACCGGTCGACCTGGCGGGAATGGGCTCGGGCACCTGGGACCTGCGGCTCACCCTCCGCTTCGCGGGCGGCGCGCGGCGGGAGGTCACGGCACACGCCCGCGCGGGCGCCGGCCGGCTGCGCGCGCGCCTCGTCCCGAGCGCCGTGCACGGCGTGTGTCTGGTGCGGCCGTACGCCACGCACTCCGGCGCGCTCGCGCTGCGCGTGGCGACCGGGGTGCCGGGAGTGCTGGCGGTCGTCCGCGGCCGGCTGCGGCGCCTGTTTCACTGGGACACGCGACCGGGATCCGGGGGCCGAGCCCCGGGCCGACCGACCAGCTGACGAGGAGACGCCCCGCATGACCTGGCTGATCACCGGCGGTGCCGGATACATCGGGGCGCACGTCGTACGGGCGATGGCCGAGGCGGGCGAGCGCACGGTCGTCTACGACGACCTGTCCACGGGTGTCGCCGCGCGGGTCCCGGCCGAGGTGCCGCTGGTGCGCGGCTCGGTCCTGGACGCGGACCTGCTGGCGCGCACCCTCGCCGGGCACGGGATCACCGGGGTCGTCCATCTGGCGGCGAAGAAGCAGGTGGGCGAGTCGGTGGACCGCCCGCTGCACTACTACCGGGAGAACGTGGAGGGTCTGCGCGTCCTGCTGGAGGCGGTGACCGCCGCGGAGGTACCGGCCTTCCTGTTCTCCTCCTCCGCGGCCGTCTACGGCATGCCCGACGTGGACCTGGTGACGGAGGAGACACCGTGCCTCCCGATGTCGCCCTACGGCGAGACGAAGCTGGCGGGCGAGTGGCTCGTACGGGCCACGGGCCGGGCGACGGGCCTCGCCACGGCGTCGCTGCGCTACTTCAACGTGGCAGGCGCGGCCGGCCCCGAACTGGCCGACACGGGCGTGTCCAACCTGGTCCCGATGGTCTTCGAACGGCTCACGGCGGGGGCGGCGCCGCGCATCTTCGGCGACGACTACCCGACCCCCGACGGCACCTGTGTCCGCGACTACATCCACGTGGCCGACCTGGCCGAGGCCCATGTGACCGTCGCCCGCGCGCTGCGCTCCTCCCCCGGCACCGGCCTGACCCTCGACATCGGCCGCGGCGAGGGCGTCTCCGTCCGCGAGATGATCGACCTGATCAACGCGGTCACCGGCTACGACCGCCCGCCCACCGTCACTCCGCGCCGCCCCGGCGACCCGGCCCGCGTCGTCGCCTCCGCCGCCCGCATCGGGACGGAACTGGGCTGGCGGGCGAAGTACGACGTCCAGGACATGATCACGTCGGCGTGGGAGGGGTGGGTCCGGCACCATCCGCAGGCGGCACGGTCGTGACCGCGGCCGGCAGAGCCGCATCCTGGCCGCGAGCCCGTCGCGGCTGGTCGCGCACGTTCCCCGGATGCCTTCGGGGCGCCCGGGGTCAGAGGGCCTTGAGGGCGCCCGCCGTGGCGCGGGCCAGCTTCTCCAGGTAGCCCTTGGGGGGCTTCGGGGCGCGGATGACCACCGAGCGCCAGTAGAGGGGGCCGGAGATCAGGTCCAGGGCCAGGTCGGGGTCGATGCCGGGCGCGAGTTCGCCCCGCTTCTCCGCCGCCGCCACGATCTTGCTGGCCACGCCCTCCTGGCCGTCCCGCAGCGCCTTCTGGAAGGCCTCGGCGAGGTCCGGGTTGCGGGCGGCCTCGGCCTGGAGGTCGGGGATGATCTGGGACGCGACCGGGTGGCGCAGGGCGCGGGACGTGACCTCGTACAGCAGGCGCAGATCGCCCTCGAGGGAGCCCGTGTCGGGGACCGGGAAGCCGGTCACCGCCATCGCGGAGACGACGTCCAGGACCAGATGGAGCTTCGAGCGCCAGCGCCGGTACACCGCCGTCTTGCCGACGCCGGCCCGGCGGGCGATGCCCTCGATGGACATGCGCGCGTAGCCGGCGACCGCCAGCTCCTCGAAGACGGCCGCCCGGATGGCCTCGGTCACGTCCTCCCGGAGCACGGCCGCCCCGGCGGGCGCCCGGCGGCGCGGACGCGCCGGCGGCTCGTCGGCGGGCTCGGCGGCGTTCGTCGTCATGCCGCACAGCATAGGGCGTTACGACGAAACGGTTGCGTTCCGACGTCCATTGGGCCTAGTCTCACGTTGCGACGATACGGTCCCGTCCCGACGTAAAAGAACGTGAAGAGAAGCGTAAGGAAACGCCGGACGACGGACTCGGACGCGGCGACCCCGGCGAGAGCCGGACGCGGCACCCCCTCCCCCGAGCGAAAGCAGCGGATGTGAGCCAGGTCCTCCACACACCGCCCCCGACCCAGGCCCCGGCCGCCGAAGACCTCGCGGCACTCGCGGCCCGGCACGGCCTGTCGGTCAGCGGCGCCCGCCCCTCCCTGCCGGAGTACATCGGCCAGCTGTGGGCCAGGCGTCACTTCATCACCGCCTTCGCCACCGCCAAGCTCACCGCGCAGTACAGCCAGGCGAAGCTGGGCCAGGTCTGGCAGGTCATGACCCCGCTGCTGAACGCGGCGGTCTACTACTTCATCTTCGGCGTGCTGCTCGGCACCAAGCACAACGTCCCCGACTACGTGCCCTTCCTGGTCACGGGCGTGTTCATCTGGACGTTCACCCAGAGCTCGATCATGGCGGGCACCCGCGCGATCTCCGGCAACCTCGGCCTGGTCCGCGCCCTGCACTTCCCGCGCGCCGCGCTGCCGATCTCCTTCGCGCTCCAGCAGCTCCAGCAGCTGCTCTTCTCGATGGCCGCGCTGATCGTCATCCTGCTCGTCTTCGGCGTGCCGGTCGCCCTGTCCTGGCTGCTGGCGATCCCGGCCCTGGTCCTCCAGTTCACCTTCAACGCGGGCGTGTCGATGGTCGTGGCGCGGATGGGCGCCAAGACCCCGGACATCGCGCAGCTGATGCCGTTCGTGCTGCGGACCTGGATGTACGTGTCCGGCGTGATGTGGAGCATCGACAAGCTGGCCAACAAGGACAGCATGCCGCACATCGTCACCGTGCTGCTGGAACTCAACCCGGCCGCCGTCTACATCGACCTGATGCGGTTCGCGCTGATCGACAGCTTCCACGCCAAGGCCCTGCCCCCGCACGTGTGGGCGGCGGCCACCGGCTGGGCCCTGCTCGCCGGCGTCGGCGGCTTCATCTACTTCTGGAAGGCTGAGGAGACGTACGGCCGTGGCTGAGCACACCGAGCAGAAGATCCCCACCGTCGTCGCCGACGGCGTCGACATCGTCTACCGGGTCAACGGCACCGGCGCGGGCCGCGGCACCGCCACCGCCGCCCTCAACCGCATGCTGCGCCGCAAGCAGTCCGAGAAGGCGGCGGGCGTGCGCAAGGTGCACGCGGTGAAGAAGGTGTCGTTCACCGCGTACCGGGGCGAGGCGATCGGGCTCATCGGCACCAACGGCTCGGGCAAGTCCACCCTGCTCAAGGCGGTCGCCGGGCTGCTCCCGGTGGAGCACGGGCACATCTACACCGACGGCCAGCCGTCCCTGCTGGGCGTCAACGCGGCCATGATGAACGACCTGACGGGCGAGCGGAACGTCTACCTCGGCGGGCTCGCCATGGGCATGTCCCGGGAGCAGGTCAAGGAGCGCTACCAGGACATCGTCGACTTCTCCGGGATCAACGAGAAGGGCGACTTCATCACGCTGCCGATGCGCACGTACTCCTCCGGCATGGCCGCCCGGCTCCGGTTCTCCATCGCCGCCGCCAAGGACCACGACGTCCTGCTGATCGACGAGGCACTGGCCACCGGTGACCGCTCCTTCCAGAAGCGCTCCGAGGCGCGGATCCGCGAGCTGCGGCAGCACGCGGGCACGGTCTTCCTGGTCAGCCACAACAACAAGTCGATCCGCGACACCTGCGAGCGGGTCCTGTGGCTGGAGCGCGGCGAGCTGCGCATGGACGGGCCGACCGAGGAGGTCATGAAGGAGTACGAGGCCTTCACCGGCGACAAGAAGCCGGCCCCGAAGAAGCCCGCGCCGAAAGCCGCCCTCCCTTCCTGAGTGACGTCCTCCCTTCGGCCGCAAATACCCCTTTCATATACTTAACTGCCGTATGTTGGGGGCGTGCGTCCGGAGACGACGAGCCGAAGGAGTCCGCTGCGATGCCCCAGCTGAGCGTGATCGTCTACGGGCCGAACACGCAGGGTCGGCTGGCCGAGCTGCTGGACTCCCTGGCCGCGCACCCCCTCACCGACGCCGAGGTGATCGTCGCTGCGGTCGGCGACTGGGCGCGCGAGACGGCCGAGGGCCACACCCCCGAGACGATCGTCGTACCGCTGCCGGACGGCACCGGCGACGCGGCGGCCCGGTCGGCGGGCGCCGCCCGGGCGTCCGGCCGCTGGCTGCACTTCGTCCACGCCAAGGACGGCCTGCCGGCCGGTGCGCCCCGCCTGATCGCCGAGCGGACCGCCGAACTGGACGCCACGGACGCCCCCGGCGTCCCCGGCGTCCCCGGCGTCCCCGGCCTCCCGGTGGACGTCCTCCTCTTCGACCACGTCACCACCACCTGGCGGACCTCCGCCGCCCCCTCCCGCGACGGCCGCCGGCTCGCCGCCGTCGGCCGGGCGGGCCGGCCCCTGGCCGACGCCGCCGACCTGCTGCGGCTCGCCCCGCTGCTCGGCAACCGCGCCCTGCGCGCCGACTTCTGGCGGGCCCACGAGGAGCGGTTCGGCACGGACGACGAAGCGCTCGCCGCCCACGCCGCCCTGCTGCACGCGGGCCGCGTCGCCTGCCTGAACCAGACCGCGTACGAACACCGCGTGCTGCGCCCCGAGAGCCTGCCGCCGCGCGCCCCCGAGGACCGGCTCGCGCTCGTCGACCGCTACGAGTCGCTGCTGCCGCTCACCCGGAACCGCCGCGCCCCGCACGCGGTGCTGTACGACCTGATGGTGCGTGACCTGGTCCGCACCTTCGCCCGCGAGGACCTGCCCGACCCGGTGGCCCGCGAGTTCTTCCGCCGGGCCTCCCTCGCGGCGGTCCGCTGGCGCCCCCCGGACCACCGCCGCCCGGCGGGCCTGGACGGCGTACGGCACGCGCTGCTGGAGGAGGGCGCGTACACCAGGTACCGCGCGTTCCAGGCCGCCAACCGCACCCGCCGCGCCGCCCGCAAGGCCGTACGGACGCGCAAGCGGCAGCTGGGCGCCAAGCTTCGCGACCACCAGTACCGCCGCGCCCTGGACCGCCCGCTGGACCCCGGCCTCGCCGTGTTCGCCGCCTACTGGGACCGCGGGGTGGCCTGCAACCCGGCCGCGATCGCCGCCGAACTCGCCGTACGCGCCCCGCACATCCACCCGGTGTGGGTGGTGAACCGGGCCAACGCGCCGCTGCTGCCGCCCGGCACCGACCATGTCCTCCCCGGCACCCGCCGCTACTGGGAGACCCTGGCCACCGCCACGTACCTCACCAACAACGTCAACTTCCCCGACGCGGTGGTCAAACGGCCCGGCCAGATCCACCTCCAGACCCACCACGGCACCCCGCTCAAACGCATGGGCCTGGACCAGATGGACCACCCGGCCGCCGCCAAGGGCCTGGACTTCGCCGCCCTGCTGGCGCGGATCGACAGGTGGGACTACAGCGTCAGCGCCAACAGCCACTCCACCCGCATGTGGGAGCGCGCCTACCCGTCCCGCTACACCTCGCTCGACCACGGCTACCCGCGCAACGACGTCTACTACCGGGCCACCGCCGCCGACGTCCGCGCGGCCCGCGACCGCCTCGGCATCCCGCCCGGCCGCACGGCCGTCCTGTACGCCCCCACCCACCGCGACTACGAGGCCGGCTTCACCCCCCGCCTCGACCTCGCCGCCCTCGCCGACCGCCTCGGCGAGGACACCGTCCTGCTCGTCCGCGCCCACTACTTCTACGGCGGCACCGCCTCCCCGCTGACCGGCCTGCGCCGCTCCGGCCGGATCATCGACGTCTCCTCCTACGACCCCGTCGAGGAACTGTGCCTGGCCGCCGACGCGCTGGTCACGGACTACTCGTCGATCATGTTCGACTACGCCAACCTGGACCGGCCGATCGTGATCCACGCCGACGACTGGGAGACGTACCGGACCACGCGCGGCGTCTACTTCGACCTGATGGCCGAGCACCCCGGCCAGGTCGCGCGCACCCAGGAGGAACTCACGGAGATCTTCGCCTCCGGCGCCTGGCGCGACGAGAGCGCGGCCAAGGCGCGGGCCGCGTTCCGGCGCCGGTTCTGCGAGTACGACGACGGACGCGCCGCCGAGCGGGTCGTACGGCGGGTCTTCCTGGGCGAGCCGGAGGTGTCGCTGCCGCCGGTGCTCCCGGTCGAGGACCGCACCCCCGCCCCGTCCCCCCAGGAGGCCACGGCATGACCCGCCCGGACGTCACGGTCACGGTCATCGTCCACAACGACGCGGCCCGCCTGCCCCGCGCGGTCGCCTCGGTGTGCGCGCAGACCCACCCGGACATCGAGATCGTCATCAGCGACGACCACTCGACGGACGACACACCGGCCGTGGCGCGGGCGCTGGCGGCCCGGGACCACCGCATCCGCCGCATCCGCCTGCCGGAGAACAGCGGCGGCTGCAGCGCCCCGCGCAACCGGGCCATCGAGATCGCCCGCGCGCCCTATCTGATGTTCCTGGACAGCGACGACGAACTCCCGCCGCGGGCGGTCGAGTTGCTGCTCGCCGCGCACCGGGAGCGCGAGGTGGACTTCACGATGGGCGCGGTCCGCCGGATCCGGGTGGACAACGGGCGCCGCTCGACCTGGATGCCGCACCTGGTGACCGAGCGCCGCACGCTGGAGGGCATCGAGGCGGACCCGCGGCTGCTCTTCGAGCACCTGGCGACCAGCAAGATGTACGCCCGCTCCTTCCTCGACCGCCACCGGCTGCGCTTCCCGGAGGGCATCCACTACGAGGACCAGCTGTTCTCCGCGCAGGCGTACTGCCTGGCGACGGCGTTCACGGTCATCCCGGACCCGGTGTACCACTGGTACGTCGAGCCGTTCGCCGCCGCTGCCGCCGCCTCCATCTCCAACCAGCGGCACAAGCTCTCCAACGTCCGCGACCGTGTGCACGTCCAGCGGCTGATCGACGAGTTCCTGGTGCGCAGCGGGCACGCGGGGCTGCGGGAGGACAAGGACTACAAGTTCCTCAAGCACGACTTCCGGATGTACGCCGGCGACCTGCCCTACCGGGACGCAAAGTGGCTCGCGGCCTTCGCCGACCTCATGAACCCGTATCTGGACACGCTGTCCCCGGGCGCGTACGAGCGGCTGCCGCGGGCCGAGCGGGTGGTGCTGGAGCTGCTGCGGGACGGCCGCGCGGCCGAGGCCCGGCTGGCGGCGCGCGGGCTCGGGCACGGGGTGGCGCCGCGGCAGGTGACGGCCGACGCGGCGGGCGTCCCGTACTGGGGTGGCTCCCTGCCCGCCACCGACCGGGCCCGCCGTGAACTCGACCTCTCCGAACTGGAGCTGGAGACCCGGCCGTTTTCGACCGCGCAGTTCCGGCACGAGATCACGGCGCTGACACCGGGCCCGGGGGCGTCCCTGACGCTCGCGATCCGGACCTACGACCCCGGTCTTCGGCTGCCGGTCGGCCCGCAGCGGGCCTCCCTGCTGCTGACCCCCGGCCGTCGCCGGATGACGGTCCCCTTCCGCCTCGACCCGGTCCGCCCCGGCGTCTTCGAGGGCACGGTCCGCCTCGGCCTCGCCGCCGCGCCGCTTCCGCTCCAGGGCTTCGACGGCGTACGGCACCCCGTGGTCCGCCTGGACCAGCAGGGCCTGTCCCATTCGAGCCTGCTGCTCGCCCCCCTCGACTTCCCGGTGCTGACGGCCCGCGTCGGCCACCACACGCTCACCGCCGAACCGGAGGGCCGCAACCCCGGCCGCCTGCAACTGCGCTGGCGGCCGGTGGGGGTGACGGCCCGGCTCGTCCGCCCGGCGGTCCGCCGTCTGGCCCGCCCCCGGGTGCGGAGCGCCGTGCGGCTGGTGGCGAGCGCGCTGCGGTGAACCGGCGAGGACCCAGCCCGGCTCGGACACCCCTCGGCTCAGGGCCGGCACCACCACTCGGCCCAGGACATCACTCGGCTCAGGGCACCACTCGGTACAGGACATGGCCGCCCGGCCCCGCGGCCGTCTTGCGCAGCCAGGGCTCGGCGGCGGCCCGCGACGCCACGACCCACCGCACCCCGTACTCCCGCAGGATCCCCCGCCGCTCCTCCGCCGCCGTCCCCGCCGAGAAGTACCGTTCCACCGCCGCCTCCCTGCGCCCCGCGTCCCCGAGGAACACGTCCGGATACCCGGGCGCCACGGTGTACGGCCCGTACGCCGGGATCTGCCGCGCCGCAGACGTCCGTGCCATCACCACGTCCCCGTACCGCACCCCCGCCCGCATGATCCACTGGTAGCCCGCCCACGGCGCCCGGTACTTGTCCGCCACCACCCCGGGCAGCCGGTCCCGCCCCAGCACGTACCCGAGCGTCCCGGCCTGCGTCCACGCCCCCGCCGCCAGCGCGGCGAGCAGCGCGCACGCCCACCCCCGGCGCACCGCCCGCCGTCCCGCCGACACCACTTCGAGGGCCGCCGCGAGCTGCGCCGGGATCAGTGCGGCGGGCAGGGCGCGGCCCCAGGAGTAGTGCCCGGTCAGGCCGCCAGCGGCGGACACCAGCGCGCCGAGGGCGAAGAAGAGGACCAGCGGGTCGCGGTGGTCCCGCCGCCAGCGCGCCCCCAGCGCGGCCACCCCGATCAGCACGAGCCCGAACCGCCCGGCCGGATCCCGGTACAGCGGCCGGTGGACGGCTTCGAGGCCGGTGCCCGCCGAGAACAGCGCGAAGAAGTCGTAGTACGGCCAGAGCCACAGCACCACAAGACCCAGGAGCAGTCCGGCGCCGAGCCGGAGCAGGACCGCCCCAGGCGGCCGGGCCGCGAGCAGCACGGCGAGGGCGCCGAGGGTCGCCACGACCCCGGTGAACTGGTGGCACAGCAGGATCAGCGCCCACAGCGCTCCCAGTCCCGGCCACACGCCCCACGCGGCCTCCTGGCGCACCGCCCGCGTCAGCCAGGCCCAGAAGTGGAAGGCGAGGCCGAGCGCGAACACGCTCGGGTACGACACCGTCAGCGCGAGGGAGTTCAGACCGAGGAAGCCGCTCCACTCGAACAGCGCCGGGCCCCACAGGAGGAGCAGGCTCAGCAGCGCGAGGGCGGGGGCTGCGCGGTGCGGGGTGAGGGTGCGGACGTAGCGGTGGACCCCGGTCACCAGCAGGCCGAGCCCGGCGAGCGCGGCCAGCCGCAGGACCACGAACACGGACAGGCCGGTCAGTCCGGAGACGATGCCGAGCAGCAGCGTCCACGGCGAGTAGTACGGGCTCGGTGTGCCGGCGTCGACCAGTGGATCGCCGGGGTGCGTCGGGCTGTGCCGCAGGCGCTGGAGTGTGGCCGCGTGCATACCGAGGTCGCCGGCCCATGGCAGCCGGACGACGACCAGGAGCAGCAGCACCACGAGCAGCGCGGCGGCGGCCTGCGCCAGCACCCGGCCGGCCCGCGCCACCGAGCGGCCCGGTGCCCTCGTACGGCGCTCCGGTGCGGTATCGGGCGACGCGGTGTGCATGATGCGCCGACCCTATCCGAGACCTGCCCGAATCACCCCGATAAGCGGGAAATTGCTGATTCAGGGCGTTTTCGCCATCAGGGAAGGCCGCGTGGGGGCGGAAGAGGCAGGCGGGAAGGCGGGCGGGAAACGGCAGGCGCCCCGGGCCGTCACGGCCCGGGGCGCCTCACGTGCCGTACGGCTACGAGTGCGAGCGCAGCAGCGTCCGCATCGTGCGCATCGCCACCGAAAGGTTGGCGAGGTCGAACGAGTCCGAGCCGCGGATCTCGTCCAGGGTGCTGCGGGCGCGGCCGAGGAGCGCCGCGTTCTTCTGCTCCCAGGCCTCGAACCGCTGCTCCGGCGTCGAGGTGCCGTTGCCCACCGCGAGGATGTCCGAGGTGAGGGCCGCGTGGGCCGCGTACAGGTCCTCGCGGATGGAGGCGCGGGCCATGGACTGCCAGCGGTCCTCACGGGGCAGCTCGATGATGCGGTCCATCAGCTGCGTGATGCCCAGCCGGTCGGCGAGGTCGTAGTAGACCTCGGCGACGTCCAGCGGCTCCTTGCCCGTGCGGTCGGCCACCGACACGATGTCGAGCGCCGGGAAGGCGGAGGAGAAGCCGGCCACGCGGGTGGCGACCTCGTCCGGGACGCCGGTCGCGGACAGCTCGTCGTACACGTGCTGGTACCAGTCCAGGTCCGCGCCGCGCAGCAGCTTCGGCAGCTCCTGCCAGACCCGCTCGACCCGGTCGGCGAAGAACTCGACCGTCTCGGCGAGCTGGAGCGGCTGCGGCCGGTTGTTGAGCAGCCAGCGGGTGCCGCGCTCGACCAGGCGGCGCGAGTGCAGCCGGATACGGGTCTGGACGGCCGCGTCGACCTTGTTGTCCAGCTCCTCCACCGCGTCCCACACCGGTGCCGAGCGGAAGATCGCGCGGGCCGCGGTCTGGGCCCGGACGATCTCCTCGAGGGAGGCGCCGGTCTCCTCGCGCAGCCGGTGCAGATACGTCGTACCGCCCGTGTTGACCGTGTCGTTGACCAGCACGGTCGTGGTGATCTCACGGCGCAGCGGGTGGCTGTCGACGGCCTCGGCGAAGCGCTCGCGCAGGGCCGACGGGAAGTACGCGTGCAGCAGACCGCGCAGGTACGGGTCGTCCGGCAGCGTGGTGTGCAGCAGCTCCTCGGCGACCGTGATCTTCGTGTACGCCAGGACGACGGCGGTCTCCGGGCCGGTCAGGCCCTGGCCCTGGGAGAGGCGCTCGCGGATCTGCCGGTCGGTGGGCAGGAACTCCAGCGCCCGGTCCAGATGGCCCTCGCGCACCAGGTGGCGGATGAACCGCTGCTGGGCGTGGAGCATGTCCTTGGCCTGGGACAGCGCGTTGGCCAGGGCGGTGTTCTGCGCGTAGTTGTTGCGCAGGACCAGCGCGCCGACCTCGTCGGTCATCTCGGCGAGCAGCTTGTTGCGCTGCTTGACGGTCATGTCGCCGTCCGTGACCAGGCTGTTCAGCAGGATCTTGATGTTCACCTCGTGGTCGGAGGTGTCCACACCGGCGCTGTTGTCGATCGCGTCGGTGTTGATCTTGCCGCCCTGGTGGGCGAACTCGATGCGGCCGAGCTGGGTCAGACCCAGGTTGCCGCCCTCGCCGACCACCCTGACGCGCAGGTCGGCGCCGTCGACCCGGATGGCGTCGTTGGCCTTGTCGCCGACGTCCGCGTTCGACTCCGCCGACGACTTCACGTACGTGCCGATGCCGCCGTTCCACAGCAGGTCGACCGGCGACTGGAGGATCGTCTTCATCAGGTCGGCCGGGGTCATCTTGGTGACCTTGTCCTCGATGCCGAGGGCCTCGCGGATGTGGGCGTTGACCGGGATCGACTTGGCGCTGCGCGGGAAGATCCCGCCGCCCGCCGACAGCAGCTCGGTGTTGTAGTCGGCCCAGCTGGAGCGGGGCAGCTCGAACAGACGGCGGCGCTCGGCGTAGGAGGTGGCCGCGTCCGGGGTGGGGTCGATGAAGATGTGCCGGTGGTCGAAGGCGGCGACCAGGCGGATGTGCTCGGAGAGCAGCATGCCGTTGCCGAACACGTCACCGGACATGTCACCGATGCCGACGACCGTGAAGTTCTCGGTCTGCGTGTCCACGCCCAGCTCGCGGAAGTGCCGCTTCACGGACTCCCAGGCGCCGCGCGCGGTGATGCCCATGCCCTTGTGGTCGTAGCCGGCCGAGCCGCCGGAGGCGAAGGCGTCGCCGAGCCAGAAGTTGTAGCTGTTGGCGACGTCGTTGGCGATGTCCGAGAAGGTCGCCGTGCCCTTGTCGGCGGCGACCACCAGGTAGGTGTCGTCGCCGTCGTGCCGGACCACGTCCCGCGGCGGGACGACCTCGCCGGCCACCATGTTGTCCGTGATGTCGAGCAGCGCCGAGATGAACGTCTTGTAGCTGGCGATGCCCTCGGCCAGCCACGCGTCGCGGTCCTTGGCCGGGTCGGGCAGCTGCTTGGCGACGAAGCCGCCCTTGGCGCCGACCGGCACGATGACGGTGTTCTTCACCATCTGCGCCTTGACCAGGCCGAGGATCTCCGTACGGAAGTCCTCACGCCGGTCCGACCAGCGCAGACCGCCTCGGGCGACCTTGCCGAAGCGCAGGTGCACGCCCTCGACGCGCGGCGAGTACACCCAGATCTCGTACGCGGGGCGCGGTGCGGGCAGGTCCGGGATGGCCTGCGGGTCGAACTTCATGGAGACGTAGTCGTGCGGCGTGCCGCCCGCCTGCTTCTGGAAGAAGTTCGTGCGCAGGGTCGCCTTGATGACGGTCAGGAAGGACCGCAGGATGCGGTCCTCGTCCAGGCTGGCCACCTGCTCCAGGGCCGCGTCCAGCTCCTCCAGCAGGGCGTCGGTGATCTCGAGGCCGGCCTGCTGCCGTTCCGGGGACATCCGGGCCTCGAACAGGGAGACGAGCAGCCGGGTGGTGTGGACGTTGTTGCGGAGGGTGTCCTCCATGTAGTCCTGCGAGAAGGTCGAACCGGCCTGCCGCAGGTACTTGGCGTAGGCGCGCAGCACCATCGCCTGCCGCCAGGTCAGCCCGGCGCTCAGCACGAGGGCGTTGAAGCCGTCGTTCTCGGCCTTGCCGGTCCAGGTCGCGGCGAACGTGTCCTGCACCCGCTCACGCGCGTCGTCGCCCAGGTAGTCGCCGCTGCCGGGCGCCTGCGGCATGCGCAGCCCGAAGTCGTAGATCCAGGCGGTGGTGCGGTCCGAGCAGCGCAGCTCGTACGGCCGCTCGTCGGTCACCTCGACGCCGATCCTGCTCAGCACCGGCAGCACCTTGGAGAGGGAGACCGAGCCGCCCTTCTGGTAGATCTTGAAGCGGCGCTCGTCGGGGGCGGCGCCCACCGGCTCGTACAGGCTCAGCGAGAAGGTCTTGTCCTCGCTCAGCTGCTCCAGATGGGCCAGGTCGGCGACCGCCGCGCGCGGGCTGTGGTCGGCCTTGTAGCCCTCGGGGAAGGCGTGGCCGTAGCGGCGCAGCACCTCGGCCGCGTGCTCCTCGCCGCACTCGGCGGTCAGCGCCTCGGCGAACGCGTCGGCCCAGGACCGGGCCGCCTCGACCAGGCGGGCCTCGATGCGCTCCTTGTCGGAGTCGGACAGCTCGGGCAGCTCGGTGCCCTGCGGGACCCGGACGATGATGTGCAGCCGGGACAGGACCGACTCGGTGTTCCAGGCGGTGAAGTCGACGCTGGTGCCGCCGAGCTCCTCCTTCAGGATGTCGATGATCCGGAGGCGGACGCCGGTGGTGTAGCGGTCGCGCGGGAGGTAGACGATGGCCGAGTAGTAGCGGCCGTACTCGTCCTGGCGCAGGTACAGCCGCAGCCGGCGGCGCTCCTGCAGGTAGAGGACGCTGGTGACGATCGACTGCAGTTCGGCGACGGGCGTCTGGAACAGCTCGTCGCGCGGATAGGTCTCCATGATCTGGAGCAGGTCGCGGCCGTCGTGGCTGTTGGGCGAGAACCCGGCCCGGCGCAGCACCTCGTCGACCTTGCGGCGGACCACCGGGACCCGGCGCACGGAGTCGGTGTAGGCGGCGGAGGAGAACAGCCCGAGGAAGCGGCGCTCGCCGACCACGTTGCCGTCCGCGTCGAACTTCTTGACGCCGATGTAGTCCAGGTACGACGGCCGGTGCACGGTGGCCCGGCTGTTGGCCTTGGTCAGCACGAGCAGCTTGTGCTCGCGGGCCTTGGCGCGGGCGTCGGCCGGCAGCCGCTCGAAGGAGGGGCTGACGGGGTGCTGGTCGTCCTCGGCGTGGTGCGGGTCCGCACGCAGTATCCCGAGACCGGTGCCGGCCACGGCGGCGAGGGTGTCGTCCTCCAGCAGCCGGTACTCGCGGTAGCCGAGGAAGGTGAAGTGGTCGGCGGCGAGCCAGTGCAGCAGCTCGCGGGCCTCCACGACCTCGGGCCTGGGCAGGTCGGCGGGGACCGGCTCGCTCTCCAGGTCGTCGGCGATCCGGTTCGCCGCGTCCCGCATCTTCTCCCAGTCCTCGACGGCCTCGCGGACGTCGGACAGGACGCGCAGCAGGTCGGCGGAGATCTGCTTCAGATCGGCGCGGTCGGTCTCCCGGTCGATCTCGACGTGGATCCAGGACTCGACGTGCGCGTCGTGCGGGAGTTCGCCGGTGGGCGAGGTGGGCAGCACCTCGATCAGCTTGCCGGTGAGATCGCGCCGGACGACGAACTGCGGGTGGATGACGACGTGGATGCCACGCCCCTGCCGCGTCAGCTCGTTCGTCACGGAGTCCACGAGGAAGGGCATGTCGTCGGTGACGACCTCCACCACGGTGTGGCTGCAGGTCCACCCGTTCTCTTCCACGGTCGGGGTGTGCACCCGGACGTTGGCGGTGCCCTGGGGGCGGCTCTCGGCGAGCCGGTGGTGCGAGACGGCGGCACCGAAGGCGTCGACCGGGTCGCGGTCGGCGAGGTCTTCCGGCGCGGTGTGCAGGTAGTAGCGCTGGAGGAACGCGAGCACGGTTTCGCTGTCCGGGGTGCCGGTGGTGCCCTCGCTCGTCGTCCCGGTCGGTAGATGCCCCCCGACCGGGCTGTTCTCAGCTACCCGGGCCGCCCGTTCGAGCAGCTCGGCTTTGGCTTCGTCCAGCTTGGTCTGCATTGTCCTCTGGCTCCTGTCGCGCGCCGTTGCGTGACGTAGAAGGAAGTACGGTCTCTACCCTTGCGACATAACGCCACGTGCCGGGGTGTCCGGTCGGTTCTGACGGTATGCCGCACGGAGAGCTGAACGGGGGGTATTCGGCCATTGTCGAGGCGTCCGCAGGGTGTGACGCTGCTCTCGGCATCGCCGTGCTCCGGATCGCCCGCGGCGCCCTGGGGGCTTCAGCGCCCCCGTCCCGCCCGCGAAGACCAGCGACCATCGCCCGGTCACGGAGGTGCTCCGTGCAACCCGGGCGCAGGGCGGGAGCAAGATCGCCCCCGCGAGATATCGCGCTGATCACGCCACCAGGCTATCGCCACTTACCCCGGGCCCGTCATGAGCCGTATGTGTACAAAACCAAGGGGTGAAGTTTGACGTTCTGCACAGCGGCATAGTGGGCGGGGGTGGCGTATCCCAGCGCGCATCGGTCGCGTCCCCGCTCTCCGCGACGCACTCTGAAAAGCACCGGGCCCTCTTGGCAAGGGCGCCCGGCGGGGGCACCGTGCCCAGAGTCCACCCGCAGAGCCCGGAGCCCGTCCCGGAGGAGCCGACATGTCCACGAAGATCCTCATCGTCACCGGCGACGCAGCGGAGTCCCTGGAAGTCCTCTACCCCTACCAGCGACTGCGCGAGGAGGGCTACGAGGTCCATATCGCCGCCCCCTCCCGCAAGACGCTCCGCTTCGTCGTGCACGACTTCGAACCCGGCTACGACACCTACACCGAGAAGCCCGGCTACACCTGGCCCGCCGACCTGGCCTTCTCCGAGGTGGACCCGGGCGAGTACGCGGCCGTCGTCATCCCCGGCGGCCGGGCCCCCGAGTACCTGCGCAACGATCCCGAGCTGCGCAAGATCATCAAGGCCTTCTTCGACGCGGACAAGCCGGTCGCCCAGATCTGCCACGGCCCGCTGCTCACCGCCGCGATCGACTCCCTGCGGGGCCGCCGGGTCACCGCATATCCCGCGCTCGAACCGGACATGCAGGCGGCCGGAGCGGGCTTCCAGGACGCCGAGGCGGTCGTCGACGGCACCCTGGTCTCCGCCCGTGCCTGGCCGGACCACCCGGCCTGGATGCGGGAGTTCCTGAACGTCCTGCGGGTCAAGGCGCCGGTGAGCTGACGCAGGCCCCGGGCCGGGAAGGACCCGGACGGGGGAAGGCCGAGGACGGCCGGGACCGCCGGGACGGCGGGGGCGAGGACGGCGGGGACGGCCAGGACAGCGGGGGTGAGGAAGGCGGTGCGAGGAAGGCCGCGCCGCCATCGCGTCGGTGGGTCCGGTAGCCGGTGTCCCGCCCCCGGTCGGGTTGCAGGGGCACGCGCCTGCCCCTAGGGAGCCCCGCCGGCCCCCGCACGCGTCGGCTACGCCGCTATTCTCCGCGCCTCCGCCACCGCCTCGGCCAGGCTGTCCACCACCGGCACACCCACCGTCTCCAGGCTGGCCCGGCTGTGCGACCCCCCGGTGTACAGCACAGCCCGCGCCCCCACATGCCGTGCGGCGATCGCGTCGTCGGCCGCGTCACCGATCACCACGGTGCGCTCCGGCGCCGCCGCCCCCGCCAGCGCCTCCAGATGCCGCACCATGTGCTCGGCCTTGCTGCCCCCCGACGGTCCCGTACGCCCGTCGACACGTATGAAGTGCGCCTCGATGCCGAACCCCCGCACCAGCGGCACCAGCTCCTCGTGGCCGTACATGCTCAGCAGCGACTGGCTGTGCCCCGCCGACCGCCACCCCGCGAGCAGCTCCGCCACGCCCTCGGTGAGCCGGCACCGCACCCGGTGCTGGGCGTAGTACCGGTGGAAGACCCCGTCCATCAGCTCCCACTCGGCATCGGTCGGCAGCCGGCCCAGCAGCCGCTCGTAGAACTTCGGCACCGGCACGCAGTACATCGACCGGTACTGCTCCAGCGTGATCGGCGCCAGCCCCAGCTCGGCGAAGGCCGCGTTCGTCGCCCCGATGATCGCGTCATTGTCGTGGAACAGCGTTCCGTTCCAGTCCCAGACGATGTGCGCGTTTGCCTGCATCCCCATGTCCAAGACCGTACCCGCCGCCACTGACAATCACGGCTCGGTCCGGATCAGCCCAGCGCGACCAGGTTGGGGATCTCCTGCGTGGCGAACCACAGCAGCTCGTGGTCGTCCGCCCCGTCCACGGCGGACTGCGCTTCGTCGTCCCCGCCGTCCGCCGCCTCCAGCGCCCGCGCCGCCGCGGCCACGTCCGCCGCCGCGTCCTCGGCGTCCACGTGCACGGCGGCCGCCTTCGCCAGCGGCACCGCCGCCGCCACGGTGACCTCGCCGAGCGCGGACGGCTCCCCGCCACGGTCCGGGGCGGCGCTCGCGGCGCCGTCGGGCACGTCCACGGCGACCACGACCCGGCGCGGCGGCGCGTCCGGGTCCGCCGCCAGCAGCCGCAGCGAGGCCAGCGCGGCCCGGCCCAGCGCCGCGTACTCCAGCTCCTCGACGTCCTCGGAGAGGTACCACTCGCGCAGCGCGGGCGTGACGGCGTACGCGACGAGGGGGCCGCTCCCCAGCTCACCCGTCTTGTGCGCCTCGGCGAGAGCGGGGAGGGTCAGGGGGACGTAGACGCGCATACTGGCCGCTCTTTCCTGGTCGAAGGCTCCGCTTGGGCCCCGGGGAGAGCGGTGGGGCACGCCCCTCCCGAAGGGCCTTCAGGATACGTGCGCCCGTCCCCTTTCGGGCCCCTGCCCGAGCCCGCGGAGGCGTCCACTCCGGGCCCGCGGTTCACCCGCTCCCGCCGCTTGGCCAGGGGGTCCAGGAGCCGCCGCCTCACCCGGATAGGTGAACATTGCGGGCCGCCCCGGGCCCCCGCCCGTTCCTTGCCGACCCCTCCGGCATCCCCGTACAAGATCCCCACCAGCCAGTTACCGCCCGGTATTCCGGGCCCGCCGAACGGGGACCCATGAACAAGGTGATGAGCAGCACCGGCAGGACCCGCCCGCGGCACCGCCCGCCGACCCGCCGCGACTCCCGCCGACCCGGCGGCGCACCGCCCCGCACGCCCAGCCGCCCGGCGGCAGGCACCCGCCCCGAGAGCGCCCGTACCGCGCCCGCGACGGCCGTGGGGCGGCCTCGCCCGACTGACCTCTTCGCGGACCGCCTGCTGGCCGTCCTGAGCGGTGAGCGGCCCGTCCACTGGATGCTCCGCCACACCGCCGGACCCGCCTACGACCATCTGGCCCGCCTGGCCGCGCGCAGCCCCCTGCGCACCCTCGGCACCCGCCCCGTCGTCCACGACATCGGCTACTACGTGCCCAGCGAGGGCGCCCTGGAGGTCTTCGCCCGCATCTCCGCCGGCGCGGAACTCCGCGCCATGGCCTTCCGCCTGGAACGCGGCAAGGACCTGCGCTGGCGCTGCACCGCCGTGGAGACGGGCGCACGCTAGCCCGTGGCCGCGGACGCACGCGAGCACCCCGCTAGCACCCCGCGGACCCCCTGCGGGCGTGCAGGGGCGGGCACGGGCGGCACGGGCGTGCAACGGCGGTGCCCGGCCCCGGCCTCCGCACGGGACGCGGCCCCCCGCACGGCACGGGGTCGGGCACCGCCGTACGCGGAAGGGCCGGGCCCCCGCACGGGGGACCCGGCCCTTCTCAACGGCTCAAGCGCCGCGGGCGACCGTCACTTCTTACGGCGCCGCCCGCCCTTCGCCTGCCGGCGCCGCTCGGCCCGCGTCAGACCGTCCGACTCGGACCGCACCGGCTCCTCGTCCTCCAGGTCGCGCTCCAGGATGCCGCCCTCGCCGTCCACCGTCGGAGCGGAGAAGTGCAGATCCCGGCGCTGCGGAACGTCCAGCCCCTTCGCGCGGATCTCGGGGCGGGCGCCCGCCTGCGCCGGCACCGTGTCCTGCACGCCCTCGCCGACCGGCTGGGCCTCCTCGACCGGGACCTCCTCGACCTGCTGCTCGACCTGGACCTCCAGGTTGAACAGGTAGCCGACGGACTCCTCCTTGATGCCGTCCATCATCGCGGTGAACATGTCGAAGCCCTCGCGCTGGTACTCGACCAGCGGGTCCTTCTGCGCCATCGCGCGCAGGCCGATGCCCTCCTGGAGGTAGTCCATCTCGTAGAGGTGCTCGCGCCACTTGCGGTCCAGGACCGACAGCACGACCCGGCGCTCCAGCTCACGCATGATCTCGGAGCCGAGCTGCCCCTCGCGGGAGGCGTACTGCTCGTGGATGTCCTCCTTGATGGACTCCGAGATGAACTCGGCGGTCAGACCGGCCCGGTCCCCCGCCGCCTCCTCCAGCTCGTCGATGGTGACCTTCACCGGGTACAGCTGCCGGAAGGCACCCCACAGCCGGTCCAGGTCCCAGTCCTCGGGGAAGCCCTCGGCGGTCTCCGCGGCGACATAAGCGTCGATCGTGTCGTCCATGAAGTGCTGGACCTGCTCGTGCAGATCCTCGCCCTCCAGGACGCGCCGGCGCTCGCCGTAGATGACCTCGCGCTGCCGGTTGAGCACCTCGTCGTACTTCAGAACGTTCTTACGGGTCTCGAAGTTCTGCTGCTCGACCTGCGACTGCGCGGACGCGATCGCACGCGTGACCATCTTGTTCTCGATCGGCACGTCGTCCGGCACGTTGGCCATGGCCATCACGCGCTCGACCATCTGGGCCTTGAACAGGCGCATCAGGTCGTCGCCGAGGGAGAGGTAGAAGCGGGACTCGCCCGGGTCGCCCTGACGGCCGGAACGACCGCGCAGCTGGTTGTCGATACGCCGCGACTCGTGCCGCTCGGTGCCGAGGACGTAGAGGCCGCCGAGCTCCTTGACCTCTTCGAACTCGGCCTTGACGGCCTGCTCGGCCTTCTCCAGGGCGGCGGGCAGGGCCTGCGCCCACTCCTCGATGTGCTCCTCGGGGTCGAGGCCGCGCTGGCGCAGCTCCGCCTCGGCGAGGTCGTCGGGGTTGCCGCCGAGCTTGATGTCGGTACCGCGGCCGGCCATGTTGGTGGCGACCGTCACGGCGCCCCGGCGGCCGGCCTGCGCGACGATCGACGCCTCGCGCTCGTGGTGCTTGGCGTTCAGCACCTCGTGCTGGATGCCGCGCTTGGAGAGCTGCTGCGAGAGGTATTCCGACTTCTCGACGGAGGTCGTGCCGACGAGGATCGGCTGGCCCTTCTCGTGCTTCTCGGCGATGTCGTCGACGACCGCCTCGAACTTGGCGACCTCGGTGCGGTAGATCAGGTCCGACTGGTCCATGCGGACCATCGGCCTGTTCGTCGGGATCGGGACCACGCCGAGCTTGTAGATCTGGTGGAACTCGGCGGCCTCGGTCATCGCCGTACCGGTCATGCCGGAGAGCTTGCTGTAGAGGCGGAAGAAGTTCTGGAGGGTGATCGTGGCGAGGGTCTGGTTCTCGTCCTTGATGTCCACCCCTTCCTTCGCCTCGATCGCCTGGTGCATGCCCTCGTTGTAGCGGCGGCCGGCGAGGATACGGCCGGTGTGCTCGTCGACGATCATGACTTCGCCGTCGATGACGACGTAGTCCTTGTCCTTCTTGAAGAGTTCCTTGGCCTTGATGGCGTTGTTCAGGTAACCCACGAGCGGGGTGTTCACCGACTCGTAGAGGTTGTCGATGCCCAGCCAGTCCTCGACCTTGGAGACACCGGTCTCGTGGATCGCGACCGTGCGCTTCTTCTCGTCGACGTCGTAGTCGCCGGTCTCCTCGACGCCCTTGAGCGGGTTGCCCGCCTCGCCCCTCTTCAGGCGGGTGACCAGCTTGGCGAAGTCGCCGTACCACTTGGTCGCCTGGTCGGCCGGGCCGGAGATGATCAGCGGCGTACGGGCCTCGTCGACCAGGATGGAGTCGACCTCGTCGACGATGGCGAAGTTGTGGCCGCGCTGCACCAGCTCGTCCTTCGACCACGCCATGTTGTCGCGCAGGTAGTCGAAGCCGAACTCGTTGTTCGTGCCGTACGTGATGTCGCACTCGTACTGCTCGCGGCGCTGGGCCGGCGTCATGTTGGCCAGGATGCAGCCGACGCTCAGACCCAGGAACTTGTGGACGCGGCCCATCATCTCGGAGTCGCGCTCAGCCAGGTAGTCGTTGACCGTGATCAGGTGGACGCCGTCGCCGGAGAGAGCGTTCAGGTACGCGGGCAGCGTGCCGACGAGGGTCTTGCCCTCACCGGTCTTCATCTCGGCCACGTAGCCGAGGTGGAGGGCGGCGCCGCCCATCATCTGCACGTCGTAGTGGCGCTGGCCGAGGACGCGCTTGGCCGCCTCGCGGACGGTGGCGAACGCTTCGGGAAGCAGGTCGTCCAGGCTCTCACCGTCGGCGTACCGCTGCTTGTACTCCGCGGTGAGGGCCCGCAGCTCGGCGTCGGAGAGGTCGACGAAGTCCTCTTCGATGGAGTTGACCTGGTCCGCGATGCGGTGCAGTTTGCGCAGGATCTTGCCTTCGCCTGCACGCATGATCTTCGTGAGGACGGACACTTGGTTGAGTCTCCTTGCCGGTCGGGCCTGGGACGGTCGGTTTCCACGTGACTTACTGAGCAACGGCCATCGTATGCGAGGACCCGGCCACGCCGGGAGGCCTGGCGGCGCGACGGCTGCTTCAACCGGGACAACGGCCGGGGCGGCCGGATAGTGCCGCACCGGCGCGAGGAATTGCGCGAATTGTGATCGCTCGCTCACGCATCGCGAAATTGCATGGCTCGTGCGGCGCGTCCCGAGCAGAATCGGGCGATGGAACCCGTCACGCTGACCACGGACCGCCTCCTGCTGCGCCCGGTGGGCCCCGACGACACCGACGCGGTGTACGAGGCCGTCCAGGATCCCGACATCCAGCGCTGGACGACGATCCCGTCGCCGTATCTGCCCGAGCACGCGATCGGCTTCACGGAGCAGCTCGTCCCCGACGGCTGGTCGCAGGGGGCGATGTTCACCTTCGGCGTCTTCCTCGCCGGCGGGGAGCTGGCCGGCATGCTCGCCCTGACGATGCGTTCGCTGGGGACGGCCGAGGTCGGCTTCTGGGCGGCCAGGGAGCACCGCGGGAACGGGTACGTGGTGGAGGCCACGCTGGCCGCCTGCCGGTGGATCTTCACCGAGATCGGCGTCGACCGGGTCGAATGGCGTGCTGAGGCCGGCAACCTCGCCTCCCGCGCGGTGGCCGAACGGGCGGGCTTCACCGTCGAGGGCACCCTGCGCTCCGGCATGAACAACAAGGGCGTGCGCCGCGACTGCTGGGTCGGCTCCCTGCTCCCGTCGGACCTGGGCCTGCCCTCCACGGCCCCTTACCTGCCCGCGCGCCCCTGAGCGTCCGGCGTCCGGGACTCAGCACGCCTGGAGCCCCGAAGCCCCGGAGCCGCGAGGGACGCGCGCGCCCGCCGGTCCCCGCGCGGATGCCGGGCTCGTCCGGTACGTACGCGCAGCTCGCCGCGGGTTGTCAGTGGCACCCTCTATCGTCCGAGGCATGACCACCCTCCCGCGCCCCACCACCACCCTCACCGCGGACGACGCCCGCCGGATCGCGCTGCGGGCCCAGGGCCTGCTCGGCGCCCCCGACCGGCGCGCGGGTGTCCGCGGGGTGCTGCGCCACCTCGGCGCGGTCCAGCTCGACACGATCTCGGTGCTCGCCCGCTCCCACGAGCTGGTGCCGTACGCCCGGCTGGGCGCGGTGGGCCGCAAGGCCGTGGAGGCCGCGTACTGGAGCGACGTCCACGCCTTCGAGTACTGGTCGCACGCGGCCTGCCTGCTCCCCGTCGAGGAGTGGCCGCACTTCGCCTTCCGCCGCCGCGCCTACCGCAACCGCCCGCACTGGAACCACGAACTCCCCGACGGGGCCTACGACCAGGTCATCAAGCAGCTGCGCGCGGAAGGCCCGCTGACCGCCACGGACCTGGGCGGCGCGAAGAACACGAGCGACTGGTGGGACTGGTCGGGCACCAAGATCGCCGTGGAGCGGGCGCTGATGTACGGCGAGGTGGTGTGCGTCGAGCGGCGCGGCTGGAAGCGGGTCTACGACCTCGCCGAGCGCGCGATCCCTAGCGCGCTGCTGCACGACGAGCTGGACGACACCGAGTGCCTGCGCCGTCTGGTCCGGCTGGCGGGCGAGGCTCTCGGCGTCGGCACGCGCGCGGACATCGCCGACTACCACCGCCTCAAGGGCGAGCAGGTCGACGCGGTGATCGAGGACGCGGGCCTGGTGCCGGTCGAGGTCGAGGGCTGGTCCAAGCCGGCCTGGGCCGACCCGGCGGCCCTGGCGGCGCCGCCGCGCGGCCGGCACCGCACCACCCTGCTGTCGCCGTTCGACTCGCTGATCTGGGAGCGGGCCCGCGCGGAGCGGATCTTCGGCTTCGCCTACCGGCTGGAGGTCTACGTCCCCAAGCCCAAGCGCGTGTACGGCTACTACTCGATGCCGGTGCTCGCCGGCGGCCGGCTGGTCGGGCGTGTCGACCCGGCCCGCGAGGGCGGCACGCTGGTGGCCAGGCAGGTCACGCTGGACGGCGCCAAGGCGGTCCCGGCGGTGGCCCAGGCCCTGGTCGAGGCGGCGACGTGGGTGAACTGCACGAACGTCCGTGTCGAGCGGGTGGACGCGCCCGAGCTGCGCGAGCCCCTTTCCCGGGAGCTCGCCGTCCTCCTCGGATAGGAGCTAGCGGATCTCCAGGATCTTCTCCCGCATCGCGTAGACCACGGCCTCCATCCGGGAGTGCAGCTGGAGCTTCTCCAGGATGTTGCGGACATGGTTCTTCACGGTGTTCTCGGAGATGAACAGCTCCTTGGCGATGTCCCGGTTGTTCATGCCGGTGGCGACGAGTTTGAGGACCTCGAGCTCCCGGTCGGTGAGCCGGGGCGCGGGCACCAGCCTGCGCTCGTCGGTGCGCTGGATCATCGACTTGAACTCGGTGAGGAGTTTCGACGCCATCGACGGGCTGATCTGCGACTGCCCGTCGGCCACCGCGCGAATGGCGGTGGCGACCTCGTCGGTCGAGATCTCCTTGAGGAGGTATCCGGTCGCGCCCGCCTTGATCGCGTCGTAGAGGTCGGCCTCCTCGTCGCTTATCGTCAGCATGATGATCTTGGCGCTGGGGGCGACCTCCTTGATGGAGGTGCAGGCCTCGATCCCGCCGCGCTTGGGCATGCGGACGTCCATCAGCACGATGTCGGGCAGCAGGTCGGCGGCCTTGTCGACGGCCTCGGCCCCGTCGCCCGCCTCGCCGACGACCTGGATGTCCTCCTCGGCCGCGAGCACGATCTCCAGGCCGCGCCGGAAGAGGGCGTGGTCGTCCACGACCAGGACTCTGATCGGCTCCTTGCGTGGCGAGCCCCCGTCGGGGCCCATGCCGATGAGTTCGTCGTCGGCGTCCCCGTTCCGCATCGGTCCGAAGGTGTCCGCCATCGTTCCTCCCCCTGAAGGCTGTGGCCTGTGGTCCTGTGCCATCGCCAACCCAAGGCAGCGGCCCACCGGTTGGGCCGGTGCGGTCATGATTTCATGCCTGGGCGACACCGAGGTGACGTGCGGGGCGCGAACTGGTCGCACACCGGTGCCCCTGGGGGCGCACACGCGCTCCAGGGGCACCGGCTCAGCTTCAGCCGGACGGGTCAGCCGCCCAGCGTGCCCCCGGCCCCGGGGGCCTGCGCCGCGGTGACCATCGGGTCCGTGCTGAGGTGGATCACGCCGTAGTCGTAGGCGTGACGCCGGTAGACGACGCTCGGCTCCTTCGACTCGGAGTCGACGAACAGGTAGAAGTCGTGCCCGACCAGTTCCATCTCGTACAGAGCCTGGTCGAGGGTCATCGGGGAGGCGACGTGGGTCTTCTCGCGGACGACCAGGGGGCCTTCGCCCTTGACCTCCAGCGAGCCGATCTTCTTGGTCGGCACTCCGTCCGTGTCTTCCTCCGGCACGAAGGTGCCGTCGCCGTTCAGGGTCGCTGCGCCCGGGACGTGGTCGGGGACCTCCACCGCCGAGATCCGCCGCGCGCCTCGGCGCGAGTACCGCTTGTCGTGCTGCTTGCGCAGCTGGGCGTCCAGCTTCTCCGCGGCCATGTCGAGTGCCGCGTACGGGTCGCTGGCGGCTGCCTCCGCCCGGATCACCGGACCACGGGAGCGGAGCGTGATCTCCACTCGGTCGCAGCGGTCGGCCTGTCGGGGGTTGGGCTCCTTGGACACCTCGACGTCGAGGCTGATCACCTTGCCGTCGAGCTTCTGGATCTTCTCCAGCTTCAGCTTCTCGGCCACGTGCTTGCGGAACCGCTCGGGCACCTCGGTCTTGCGGCCCTTGACGACGATGTCCACGCAGAACTCCGTTCCCGGATCGCTCCGCGCATCGGCGGAGCATCTCCCTTTTGCACCAGGCCCGGTGGTCACCGGACCTCGGACTCGGTGACTTCCACCTCCTCCCCCATGGGCGAGATCTGCACCCCGGTGACGCGGGTGATTGCGGAAAACCCGCGTCACGGCATTCGGATATGCGAGGTGTGGCCTGCGCCTTTCCTCACAACCGAACATATCTCGCCTGGACGGATGGCGTCACCCTCTACTGCGGCGTACCTCCGTTCAGGTGCTTTCCCCCTCTCACTACCTGCAACGATGCAAGTTGAGGGTCAGTTCCTGTTTATTTCAAAAGAATCGCGAGGCGCCGCGATCACGGCGGCATGGAGCACCCGTCGGGGGGCGTTCGGATCCGCCTTTCCCCGTGCACTATGCATGCACCCGCTCCTCTCCGACCGTGCAGTGATGCGTCGTTCCTCCCTACCTTCCCGGGTTATGGCCGCATACACGAGCGTTCCCCCGTCTCGACGCGATACCGCTGCTTCGCGCAGGGCCCGTGCCGCCTCCGCGAGACTGGCGCCCGTCGTCATCAGGTCGTCGACGAGCACGACGCGGCCCCCGCCCAGCAGCCGGCCGCCTCCCTCTGCCACCTCCAGCGCCCCGGCGAGGTTCACGAGGCGTTGTCGCGCGTCCAGCCCCGCCTGGTCCGCCACGGCCCGCCGTTGGCGCAGCACGGCCGCCACCCGCGCAGGCGTCCCAGTGCGCCGCAGCTCGCCGGCCGCCGCGAGCGCCATCCGCCGCACCGGATGGTGCCCGCGTGCCCGCACCGCCCAGCGTGCGGAGGGCACGGGAACCAGCAGCACAGCCCCGCGCGCCACCCGTTCGCCCGGCCGCCCCGCACCTGTGCCGACGCGGACGTCGGCACCAGCACCAGCACCAGCACCAGCACCAGCACCAGCACCAGTGCCCCTACCGCCCGCGCCGAGGCTCGACCGCACGGCCCCCGCCAGTGCCGTACCCAGCGCTCCCGCGAGCGCCAGCGCGCCCCGTTCCTTGTGCGCGAGCAGCAGCGCGCGCACCTCCGTCGCGTACGGAGCCACCGCGTGCACCACCGGCAGCCCGGCCGGCTCCGGCACCGGCCGCACCCGCCGCGGCTCGGCGCCGTCCAGCGTGGCCCGGCACCGCGGGCACAACGCCGTACGAGGTGCGCCGCAGCCCGCGCAATCGGCCGGCAGCACCAGGTCGGTCAGGTCCTGCCACCACCCCCGCATGACCTTCACTGTGCCAACGCGCGGACCGTCCGGCCACCCCTGTGGAAAACGCCCTGTGGACAACTCGCGGCACCGCGCACGGCGCACCGCTCCGCGCGCACCCCACAGCGCGCACCACGGCCGGACGAAGGACCGGGGCCGCCCGTGACGACGGCCCCGACCACGGCACCTCAGCCCGGATAGACCGGCGCCGTCCCGTCCTTGTCGACCTTCTGCCACTGCGCCCCGGACGGCAGCCGTACGATCCCGTCCTCCGAGTGGGCCACCAGCGGCACCCGCTCGTCCTCGGACGCGGCGACCGCCTTGACGCCGGTGAGCGCGCCCGGTGCCGGGCCGTCGAGCGTGGAGCCGTCGACCTGCACGTACCGCATCTGCTGCACGCCGCCGCTCTCCTGGCCGACGACGAGCAGCCTGCTGTCCCCGGCCCAGGAGATGGCGCTGACCTGCTCCAGGTCCGGTGCCGCCGAGCGCAGCCCGTCGACCGAGATGCCCTGCCCGGTCCCGTCGTCCCGCTGGATCCGGCCGATGAGCAGGGACTGCTTGCCGTCCTTCTCCACGACCAGCGCGATCCGTGCCCCGTCGGCGGCCACCCGAGCGTCCTTGATCTGGCCCGACAGATCCGGCACGGCGATCTGCTCCGGCTTGGCGACACCCTGTTCCAGAACGAACAGCCGGGGATGGTGCGGGTCGCCGTCGGCCACCCACAGGTCGCCCCGGGCGTCCCAGCTGGGGGTCGTAAGCCGGTCGGCGGGGCTCGGGCCGGCGCTGGTCACCAGCGGATCGCCGAGCGAACCGCCGGCCGCGAGCGGGGTCACGTACAGCGACCTGCCCTCGTCACCGACCCCGGCCGCGGTGTGCTCGTCGCGCGACACCGCCACCGACCGCAGCCCCTTGCCACCCGAGCCGAACGGCCCCGGCACGGGAACGGAGCCGGTACCGGTGCTCCCGGTCGGCATCCGGACCACCTGGTGCTTGCCGTCGATGAAGTACAGGTACTCGGGACGCTTGGACGCCCCGTGCCAGGCGACGGACTCGGCGCGCTCCTCGGTCAGCTCGCACAGCCGGCTGCCGCCGGTCCCGCGCAGTTCGACGGCCTGCAGCGTCGGCGCCAGGTTCCGCAGCGTGAACAGCACCTGCGTCGCCATCTCGGTGCACTTGCCCGCCGCGACCCGCGACGGCTTGAGGTTCAGCGGCACCGTCAGCTTGTTCTGGTCGTCCGGCGCCAGTCCGGCGCTGTCCTTCTGCAGCGCCGTACCGGTCGGGAAGCTGGACCTGACCACCGGGCGGAGCCAGGCGGTGGGCCCGTTCAGCAGCGAACGGACCATCTGGGTCATCGGGTCCACCTTGCCGCGCACGAACACCGGGTCGGCGACCGCCACCGGCTGCCCGCTCGCCCCGACCGCCGCGTCGGAGGCGAAGTAGTACTTGTCGACGGACGTGTAGTTCCGCTGGAAGTCCGACTTGCCCATGACGACACCGTCGGGCAGCCCGTCGATGCGCCACTGCCCGGACTTGGGGTTCTTGGTGAGGTGCAACTTCTTGCGGTAGGAGCCGTCGGCGGGCTGGTTCGCCTGGTTCGCGTCGACCGTGGCGACCCGGCTGCCCGTCAGCACGCAGGTGACGCTGTTGGTCTCCTCCCGGCCGCCCGGACCGCAGTCGGTCTCGATGCTCGGGCCGTTCGCGAGCACGGTGGTCGACCGCTCCGGCCGCCAGGTGCGCGCCGCATCCGGCGTCAGATACTTGCGAGCCGTGTCGTACTCCGGATCGTCGCTGGTCAGCGCCTCCAGAAAGCCCTGCATGATCTCGCCGGGACCGGCGCCGTCGGCCGGCGGCACGGCGAACACGCGGACCCCGGTGTCCTGCCGCGGCGTGGACTCCACATCCCGCAGGTCCCCGCTGTCGGGCATCGAGGCACAGCCGGCCAGCAGGACGACGCCCAAGGCGGCGTACACCACCGTGCGCCCCGACCGCCGCCGTGCGCCCCCCTCGCGGTCAGCGGCCACGAAATGCCTCCCCTGGCTCGGTCGAGTCCTGCGGCGCGGCGGCATCCGGCCGGCCTCCGTGCGTCTCGGGCGCCGGACGTGCGGCGGGCCCCTCGTCCGGACGCCGTGGGCCACCGGTGGGCCGCGGCACCACGCGCGCGCCGTTGCCCTTGCCGGGCAGGGCGGTCGGGTCGGTGGCGGAGGTGCCCCCGGTCAGACGCGGCGTGCGCGGCGGCAGCGCGGGCGCCTGGGTGCCGGGCTGCTGCACCGGAACGGTCGCCCGCTTCTCCTCGCCCCCGCGGGTCCGGCCGGCGTCGTCGAGGCCGCGGTTGCGGCGCGAGTCCTTGGGTTCCAGCGGTATCGGCGAGCCCCGCAGCGGCTCGTCCGCGGTCCTGGGCAGCGTCAGCCGGAACTGGGAGCCGCCGCCCGGCTCGCCCCAGGCCTGCAGCCAGCCGCCGTGCAGCCGTGCGTCCTCCAGGGCGATCGACAGCCCGAGGCCGGTACCGCCGGTGGTACGCGCGCGTGCCGGATCGGCCCGCCAGAAGCGGCTGAAGACCCGGGTCGCCTCACCGGGCTTCAGCCCGACGCCGTAGTCCCGCACCGCGACGGCCACGGCCCCGCCCGCGGCGGCGAGCTTGACGACGACGTCCCTGCCCTCGCCGTGCTCGACGGCGTTGACGACGAGATTGCGCAGGACGCGCTCGACGCGCCGGGCGTCGGCCTCGGCCACGACGGGCTGCTGGTCGCCGAGCACCCGTATGTGGGTGCCCTTGCGCTCGGCGAGCGGCTCGGCGCCGCTGACCACACGCCGTACGACCTCTCTGAGGTCTATGGGCTCGGCCTCCAGGGCCGCCGCGCCGGCGTCGAACCTGCTGATCTCCAGCAGGTCGGCGAGGAGCGACTCGAACCGGTCCAGCTGGTCGGCGAGCAGCTCCGCCGAGCGCGCGGTCACCGGGTCGAAGTCCTCGCGCGCCTCGTGGATGACGTCCGCGGCCATCCGGACGGTCGTCAGCGGGGTGCGCAGCTCGTGCGAGACGTCGGAGACGAAGCGCCGCTGCATCCGCGACAGGTCCTCCATCTGCTGGATCTTGACCTGGAGGTTCTGCGCCATCTTGTTGAAGGCCTCGCCCAGGCGTGCGATGTCGTCCTCGCCGGTGACCTTCATCCGCTCCTGCAGCCGCCCGGCGGACAGCCGCTCCGCGATCCCGGCCGCCATCCGCACCGGTGTGACGACCTGCCGCACCACCAGCCAGGCGATGGCACCGAGCAGGACGACGACGAACAGCCCGGCGGTGGCGAGGGTGCCCTTGACCAGGCTCAGCGACTTCTCCTCCTGCGTCAGCGGGAAGAGGTAGTACAGCTCGTACGGACGCCCGTTGGGGTCGTTGACCTGTTTGCCGATGACCAGCCCCGGCTGCGACTCCTTGCCGCCGAAGTAGCTGATCCGCGTGTTGCTCTGCACGGCCGTCGTACCGCTGTTGACCCGCTCGCGCAGGTCGGCGGGCACGCTGGTGGTCGGGTTGACGTTCCCGGAGCCGCGCGGGCTGCGCCCGCCGCCGCTGTCGTCGCCCACGGGCAGCGTCACCACGTCGAAGGCGCCCGCGCCGCCGCTGGACAGCGACTCCACGAGGTCGCTCATCCACTGGATGACGTTCTGCGACTGCCGCCCGTCGGCGGTCGACGTGCCGTCACCGGTGCCGGCCCCGGCCGCACCGGTTCCGCCGGCGGCCTCGTCGGCCTTCTGCTTGGCCACCGCGAACCCGCCCGTGGCCTGGCTCTGCGACGCCTTCACCTTCGCGTCCAGCAGGCCGTTGCGCACCTGCCCGATCACGACGAAGCCCAGCAGCAGCACGACACCCAGCGACATCAGCAAGGTGGTGGCGACGACCCTGAGCTGGATGTTGCGCCGCCACAGCCGCATCACCGGCAGCAGGGGACGGCGCACCCAGCGCAGGAACAACCGCAGGACCGGGCTGCCCTGCACCCCGCCCTGCAGCAGCCCGCCCTCGAACAGGCGCCTGAAGCGCGCACCTGCGGCCTTCCGGCCGACAGGCCGCCCCGGACGGGTCCCGGACCCGCCGGGAGCCGAAGCGGCGCTGTCCCCGGACATGTCAGCTCGGTCCGGCCTTGTAACCGACACCGCGGACGGTCACCACGATCTCCGGACGCTCCGGGTCCTTCTCGACCTTGGAGCGCAGCCGCTGGACGTGCACGTTGACGAGCCGCGTGTCCGCCGCGTGCCGGTAGCCCCACACCTGCTCCAGCAGCACCTCGCGCGTGAACACCTGCCACGGCTTGCGCGCGAGCGCGACCAGCAGGTCGAACTCCAGGGGGGTCAGCGCGATCGACTGCCCGTCCCGCTTCACCGAGTGCCCGGCGACATCGATGACCAGGTCACCGATGGTCAGCTGCTCCGGCGCCGGCTCCTCCGACCTCCGCAGCCGCGCCCTGATCCGGGCCACCAGCTCCTTCGGCTTGAACGGCTTGACGATGTAGTCGTCGGCGCCCGACTCCAGGCCCACGACGACATCGACGGTGTCGCTCTTCGCCGTGAGCATCACGATCGGCACCCCGGACTCGGCCCGGATCAGCCGGCACACCTCGATGCCGTCCCGCCCGGGCAGCATCAGGTCGAGGAGCACCAGATCGGGCTTGCTCTCACGGAAAGCGGCCAGCGCCTTGTCGCCGTCGGCTACGAAAGACGGCTCAAAACCTTCACCACGCAGCACGATGCCGAGCATCTCGGCCAGTGCGGTGTCGTCGTCGACGACAAGGACTCGTCCCTTCATAAACGACATCATCCCATTCTCATAACAGCGACAGGTGCCCTGGTGAGGGAGGTCACTGGCCGGTGACGATAGTCGTAGGAACCCGTCACTGTCTGCCCGGGCCCGTCGACGTCGATGTCAGCCACCGATGTCAGTTACCCAGTGCAACCAGCCGCCCACCATGCGGCAGGCCGGGGCCGGACTCCCGCCCGTGCCCCGCCGGCCGCCGCCCGCCGGGCACGCACAGGGCATACGGGGCGTTCCCCGGCCTCCACGTCTACGGACCGAGGGGCACCCTGACGACTCGCTCACCTTCGAGGATCGCAGCTCCGCGTCGGGGGAGCCCTGCTGCCGGCCGGCCGCTCGGTCGCCGTCGCGCTCGTACGGGCACACGATGGACATGACGGAGTCGGCGAGCGACTCGGCGGTGCGCCGGGACGCGCCAGCCGGAAGGAGGCGCGACGCCATGCCCCAGTTCTTGGATGTCCACCACGGGATGAAGGGCATCACGGCCGACCAGCTGATGCAGGCCCACAATGCCGACCTTGCCATCGAGGAGGAAGAAGGCGTCCACTTCGAGAAGGCCTGGGCGGATCCGGTGTCGGGCACGGTCTACTGCCTCTCCGAGGCCCCCACGGCCGAGGCGGTCCAGCGCGTCCATGAACGCGCTGGTCACCTGGCCGACGAGATCCACCCGGTCCCCCTGACCGCGTGACCGCCAAGCTCACTCACGACGCGCGGCGGCATGCACCCCCTCAGCCGGTCGTCACCTGGGGCGCCCTCGCGCACAGCTCCGCAAGGGACTCGGTCGTCACAGGCGAGACGACGCCCTCCTCGGTGACGATCGCCGTCACCAGCTCGGGCGGCGTCACGTCGAACGCCGGGTTGTACGCCTGGGTACCCAGCGGGGCCACCGGGATCCCGCCCCCCGCTCCCGTCGCCGACACCTGGGGCGCCGTCAGCTCGGTCACCTCATGACCGGGGCGCTGCTCGACCTCGATGGACGCCCCGTCGGGAGTGCCCGGATCGACGGTGGTCACCGGCGCCACCACGATGAACGGCACATGGTGGTACCGGGCGAGCACGGCGAGCGGATAGCTCCCCACCTTGTTCGCCACCGATCCGTCGGCCGCGATGCGGTCCGCCCCGATCAGCACCGCGTCCACCTCGCCCGCCGCGAACAGGGAACCCGCCGCGTTGTCCGTGAGCAAGGTGTACGCCATGCCACTGCGGGCCGCTTCATACGCCGTGAGGCGGGCGCCTTGCAGCAGCGGACGCGTCTCGTCCACCCACAGCCGCCGCAGCCGTCCCTCCCGGTGCGCGGCGAGCGCCACCGCGAAGGCCGTCCCCTCCCCGCCCGACACCAACGACCCGGTGTTGCAATGGGTCAGGATCCGGTGCCCGCCGCCGGGCAGCAGCTCGTCGAGCAACGTCAGCCCGTGGGCCGCCATCCTGGCGCTGGCCCGGGCGTCCTCCTGGTGCAGCGCCCGCGCGGCGGCCAGTGCCGCGGCGGCTGCGGCCGTGGTGTCGCCGGTCCGGGCCAGCGCCGCCTGATGCGCCTCCTGGGCCCGGCGCACCCCGACCGAGAGGTTCACCGCGGTCGGCCTGGCTTCCGCGAGCGCCAGCGCCGCCTCGGCCACGTCGAAGCCACGCACGGCGGCGAGCGCGACACCGTACGCACCCGCGATCCCGAGCACCGGCGCCCCGCGCACGGCGAGCGAACGGATCGCCTCCACCAGCGCCGACGCGTCCGTGCACACCAACTCGACCTCTTCGACCGGAAGCCTCGTCTGGTCCAGCAGGACCAGCACAGGGCCTTCTGGTGGCTCCTCCCATCGGATCACCGGTATCTCGGTCTGCCGCTTGTCCCCACCGGTTCGCGCCTGCTGATCAGCCATGCCGTCAGTCTGCCCCGGATACGACGGACAATTGAAGGTGTCCAGCCCCTACCGCGGCCGGTCTGCTGGTGACCAGCACATGGCACGATGGCTGCCAACCTGCCGCAGCGACCGCGGTCGGGCACCGAGAAGGAGCTTCGATGACAGACACTCCGGGCTGGGCCTCGCCCGGATCCGCCCCGTCGTCCGAGGGGCGGGAACCCGGTGCGTCCGGCCCCGCCGAGCCCGCCGACCGCCCCGGCCCCACCGAGCCCGCGCCCCAGCCGGACACGAACACCCAGGGCCCGGGCGGCAACGCGCAGGGCCCGGGCGGCAAATGGTCCAAGGAGCAGCCGCCACCCGGCCAGTGGTCGGCACCCACCGGAGCCCCGAGCCCGCACCAGGCCCCACCGCCCCCGCCACCCGGCCCGGGCTGGGGCGGCCAGCACCCCGGCGGCCAGGGCCCCGCCGGATGGGGCGGCGGGTACGGAGGCCCTCCCCCCGGCTACGGCGGCCACGGCACCCCGGGCGGCTACCCCGGCTGGGGCGGCCCGCCGCCCGCTGCCAAGCCCGGTGTCATCCCGCTGCGCCCGCTCGGCGTCGGCGAAATACTCGACGGCGCCGTGTCCACCATGCGCACCTACTGGCGCACGGTCCTCGGCATCGCGCTGACCGTCGCCGTGGTCACGGAGACCTGCCTCGTCCTCGTACAGGGCCTCTTCCTCAACGACGTCCTGGCCCGCACCTCTCTCGACAGCCGGACCGCCACCCCCGACGACGTGTACCGCGCCCTGCGCGACTCGATGCTCGGCACCGGCATCGTCACGGTGATCTCCGCGGCCGCCGTCATCGTCTCGACCGCCCTGCTCACGACCATCACCAGCCGTGCCGTGCTCGGCAAGCCGGTCAGCACCGCTGAGGCCTGGCGCGAGGCCCGCCCGCAGATCCCCAGGATGGCCGGGCTGCTCATCCTGCTCGGCCTGATCACCGGCGGTGTGATCGTCGTCGGCTCGCTGCCGGGCCTCCTGGTCCTGGTCGCCGGCGGCAGCGACGGCGGCGGTGCCGCGCTGTTCGCCCTGGGCATCCTCGCGGCCGTCGTCGTCGCGGTGTGGCTGGCGGTCCGCTTCAGCCTGTCCGCGCCCGCCCTGATGCTGGAACGCCAGGGCATCACGAAGTCCATGGGCCGCTCCGCCAAGCTGGTGCGCGGCGCCTGGTGGCGCGTCCTCGGCATCCAGCTGCTCGCCTGGCTCATCGCCAACATCGTGTCGGCGATCGTCACCATCCCGTTCGCCCTTGTCGGCGCCGCCGTGAGCGGCGACAGCATGGACAACTTCCTCGGCACCAACGAGGCCCATGTCGGCTGGGCGTTCCTGATCATCCGCGGGATCGGCACCCTGATCGGCACCACGCTCACCCTTCCGATCAGCGCCGGCGTGACCGTGCTTCTCTACATCGACCAGCGCATCCGCCGCGAGGCCCTCGACCTCGAACTGGCCCGCGCCGCCGGCGTCCAGGACCACGGCACCGGCACCCCCGGCCCCGTCCCCGGAGGCTGACGCGGTGAGCCTCACGGGGGGAGTTCTGATGGCGGCGGTCCCCTCGGGGACCGCCGCCACGGCCGTACGACGGCTGCTGCGCGCGACGGACCGGGCCGTCCTGGCGGCCGGCGGCTCGGGCGACGAACCGCCGGTGACCATCCCGCGCGATCCCGCGCGCGAGGCGGCCCGGCGCGAGCTGTCGAAGGGGATGTACCACGAGAACGACCCCGGCCTCCTCCAGCGCGCCCTGAACGCGTTCTGGGACTGGGTCGACCGGCTGTTCGGCACGGCGGCCTCGGCGACCCCCGGCGGCACGCTCGGCCTGGTCGTCGTGATCCTGTTCGTCATCGCCGTCCTGGCCGCCCTGTGGTGGCGCCTCGGCACCCCCCGCCGCCGGCCCGTCTCCGCGGCCATCCTGTTCGACGAGCGCCCCCGCAGCGCCGCCGAACACCGTGCGGCCAGCGAGGCGCACGCGGCCCAGGGCCACTGGAACCAGGCCGTCCAGGAGCGCATGCGGGCCGTCGTCCGCTCGCTGGAGGAACGCGCGCTGCTCGACGCCCGCCCCGGCCGCACCGCCGACGAGGCGGCCGCCGAGGCCGGCCGCGCCCTTCCCGCGCACGCGGACCGGCTCCGCGCCGCGGCAGGCGAGTTCGACGACGTCACATACGGCGGGCGCAGGGCGAGCGAGCAGTCGTACCACCGCCTCGCCGAACTCGACCGGGACCTGCGGGGCACCAGGCCGGCCTTCGCCGACAGCACCAGCAACACGGCCCACAGCACCCGCCAGGGGGCAGCCGAGTGACCACCGAGGCCCCGACGGCCACCACCACCTCCGCCGCGCCCACCGGCCGCCAGGTGTGGACCCGCACCCGCGGCATCGCCCTCGCCGTCGTACTCCTGCTGGCCGCGGCCGTCGCCATGGCCGCCGTACGCTCGACCGCCCGGCACGGCGACCTGGACCCGCGCTCCGCCGACCCCTACGGCAGCCGCGCCGTCGCCGAACTCCTCGCCGAACGGGGCGTCTCCACCCGGGTGGTCACCACGCTCGACGCGGCACGCACCGCCGCCGGCCCGGACACCACCCTGCTCGTCGCCGTACCCGACCTGCTGACCCACCGTCAACAGACCGAGCTGCACACGGCGACGGCGTCCTCCGGCGGCCGGACCGTGCTGGTCGCGGCCGGCAGCTGGTCGGTCGAACGGCTCGCGCCCGGGGTCACCGCGGACCCCGCCACCAGCGACGATTCCACCCTCGCCCCGGACTGTGCCCTTCCTGAGGCCCGGCGTGCCGGCCCCGCCGACACCGGCGGCACCCGCTACACCACCACGCGCCTCGATGCCGCCACCTGCTACCCCAGCGAACGCCTCGCCACCCTGCTGCGCGTCCCCGCCTCCCGGGACGGCGACACCATCGTGCTCGGCTCGCCCGACATCCTCGTCAACGACCGCCTCGACGAGCAGGGCAACGCCTCGCTCGCGCTCCAACTCCTCGGCTCGCGCCCCCATCTGGTCTGGTACCTCCCCTCGCTGTCCGACGCCTCCGCCACCGAATCCGGTCAGCGGAGGAGCTTCTTGGACCTGCTCCCCTCGGGATGGCTCTGGGCCACCCTTCAGCTGTTCATCGCGGCGGCGCTCGCCGCCTTCTGGCGGGCACGCCGCTTCGGCCCCCTGGTGCCCGAGAGACTCCCCGTCGCGATCCGCGCCTCCGAGGCCGCCGAAGGCCGCGCACGCCTCTACCACAAGGCCAACGCCCGCGACCGCGCGGCCACCGCTCTCCGCGCCGCGACCCGCACCCGCCTCGCCCCCCTCGTCGGCGTCCCCGTCGCCCAGGCGCACACGCCCGAGACCCTGCTTCCCGCCCTGTCCGCGCATCTCGCGGGCGACGGACAGGCCCTGCAC
Source organism: Streptomyces sp. NPDC015171 (assembly GCF_043079545.1). Lineage (NCBI taxonomy): Bacteria > Bacillati > Actinomycetota > Actinomycetes > Kitasatosporales > Streptomycetaceae > Streptomyces > Streptomyces sp. NPDC015171. The sequence continues at coordinate 2,563 of NZ_JBIBUO010000011.1, read as the reverse complement.
TCCCTCCTCTTCGGACCGCCGCCCGGCGACGACGCGGCCCTCATCGCACTCACCGATCGACTCGACGCCCTCGAAAGAGAGGTACGCCGTTCATGACGGACCCGACCACTGACAACGCCGGGCAGAGCGGGGACGCGGGTATCCCCGCTCGGGCCGCCCTGGAAGCCCTGCGCACCGAGATCGCCAAAGCCGTGGTCGGCCAGGACCCCGCCGTGACCGGCCTCGTCGTCGCCCTCCTCTGCCGCGGACACGTACTCCTTGAAGGAGTCCCTGGGGTCGCCAAAACGTTGCTCGTCCGCACCCTCGCATCCGCACTCGAACTCGACACCAAGCGCGTCCAGTTCACCCCGGACCTGATGCCGAGCGATGTCACCGGTTCTCTCGTCTACGACGCCCGCACCGCGGAGTTCTCCTTCCAGCCAGGACCGGTCTTCACCAACCTCCTCCTCGCCGACGAGATCAACCGCACCCCTCCCAAGACCCAGTCGTCACTCCTGGAGGCCATGGAGGAGCGCCAGGTCACGGTGGACGGCACCCCGCGCCCGCTCCCCGAGCCCTTCCTGGTCGCCGCGACCCAGAACCCGGTCGAGTACGAGGGCACCTACCCCCTGCCCGAAGCCCAACTGGATCGCTTCCTCCTCAAACTGACGATCCCTCTGCCCTCCCGCGAGGACGAGATCGACGTCCTGACCCGGCACGCCTCGGGCTTCGACCCGCGCGACCTGCGCGCCGCCGGCGTACGCCCGGTCGCCGGCCCCGCCGAGCTGGCGGCGGCCCGCGCCGCGGTCGCCAGGACGACCGTGTCTCCCGAGATCACCGCCTATGTCGTCGACATCTGCCGCGCCACCCGCGAGTCGCCCTCGCTCACCCTGGGCGTCTCCCCGCGCGGCGCCACCGCCCTGCTCGCCACCGCCCGCGCCTGGGCATGGCTGACGGGCCGTGACTACGTCATCCCCGACGATGTGAAGGCCCTCGCCCTGCCGACGCTGCGCCACCGCGTGCAGCTGCGCCCCGAGGCCGAGATGGAAGGTGTGACGACCGACTCGGTCATCAACGCCATCCTCACCCACGTCCCGGTCCCCCGCTGATGGCACTCACCGGACGCGCCGCTCTCCTCGCGGCCCTCGGCTCGATCCCCGTCGGCGTCCTGGAACCGAGCTGGACGGGCGTCCTCGCCGTCAACGGCCCCCTGGCCCTGGCCTGCGCCTGCGACTACGCACTGGCCGCGCCGGTACGCCGTCTGCTGCTGACCCGCTCCGGCGACACCTCCACCCGTCTGGGTGACACCGCCGACATCACACTCACGATCACGAATCCGTCCGGCCGCCGCCCGCTGCGGGCCCGGCTGCGGGACGCCTGGCCTCCCAGCAGCTGGCAACCGGGCACGGAGATCGAGGCCTCCCGGCACCGGCTGACCGTGCCCCCGGGGGAACGCCGGCGCGTGACGACCCGATTGCGCCCCACCCGCCGCGGCGATCACCGAGCGGCCCGCGTGACCATCCGCTCCTACGGCCCCCTGGGCCTGTTCGCCCGCCAGGGCGCCCATACGGTGCCTTGGACGGTACGAGTCCTGCCCCCGTTCACCAGCCGCAAGCATCTGCCGTCGAAGCTGGCCCGGTTGCGTGAACTCGACGGCCGCACCAGCGTGCTGACACGTGGTGAGGGAACGGAGTTCGACAGTCTGCGCGAGTACGTCCCCGGCGACGACACTCGCTCGATCGACTGGCGTGCCACGGCCCGCCAGTCCGCCGTGGCCGTCCGCACCTGGCGTCCCGAACGCGACCGGCACATCCTGCTGGTCCTGGACACGGGCCGTACCTCGGCCGGCCGCGTGGGCGACGCCCCGCGCCTCGACGCCTCCATGGACGCGGCCCTGCTGCTGGCGGCGCTAGCCTCCCGGGCCGGCGACCGCGTGGCCCTGCTGGCCTACGACCGCCGGGTACGCGCCCTGGTCCAGGGCCGCTCGGCCGGCGACGTACTCCCTTCCCTGGTGAACGCGATGGCGACACTGGAACCGGAACTCGTCGAGACCGACGCCCGTGGCCTCACCGCCACCGCGCTTCGTACCGCACCGCGTCGTTCGTTGATCGTGCTCCTCACGACGCTGGACGCGGCACCGGTGGAACAGGGTCTGCTCCCCGTGCTGCCACAGCTCACGCGCCGCCACACTGTTCTTGTCGCCTCGGTGGCGGATCCGCATATTGCCCGCATGGCGCAGGCCCGGGGCAACGCGGAGGCCGTGTACGAGGCGGCGGCAGCGGCTCAGGCGCAGGGCGAGCGACGGCGCACCGCGGAGCAGCTCCGTCGTCATGGGGTGACGGTCGTGGGCGCGACTCCGGAAGATCTGGCGCCGGCATTGGCGGACGCCTATCTGGCCCTGAAAGCGGCGGGTCGGCTCTGACAGCGCCGCGATTTCGCCGCTGCCCCTTCGGGGAAGCCAAAAGTCCCCCGGAACGCAGAAAACCCCTGTACCGATACCGGTACAGGGGTTTTCTCAAAATTTGTTCGGCGGCGTCCTACTCTCCCACAGGGTCCCCCCTGCAGTACCATCGGCGCTGTGAGG
>NZ_JBIBUO010000010.1:0-353358 GCF_043079545.1 Streptomyces sp. NPDC015171 | reverse complement strand
ATCCTTCTGCAGACCGTCCGTCACCCGGAACACACCACCGAGCTTCCCGACGTCCTCACCCATCACCAAAACCTTGGGATCGGCATCCAGAGCACACCGCAACGACTCGTTGATGGCCTTCGCCAACGGCATCTCGCGCGGTCGCGCCGGGGCCGTGCCCGGGGTCGTCGCCGCCATCTCAGCATCCCTCCGAGTCGGCGAACGCCGCCGTGTAGGCGGTGAACTGGGCGTACTCCTCGTCCACCAGCGCGTGCCCGTCCGCGTAGCCGTGCCGGAACATCAGGCCCGGGTCCGGGACGGTCATGGCCCGCACCCGCTCGCGCACGTCCTTCGCCGCCTGCCGGCACCGGCCGTCGACCTCGGCGAAGTACGCCTCGTCCGCCCAGCCCCGGCTGGTCAGCAGGGCCCCCAGCCGGGCGATGGGGTCCTTCCCGCGCCACTCCTCGACCTCGGTCGCGTCCCGGTAGCGGGTCGGGTCGTCGGAGGTGGTGTGGGCGCCCATCCGGTACGTGTACGCCTCGATCAGCGTCGGGCCCTCGCCGTTGCGGGCCCGCTCCAGCGCCCACCGGGTGACCGCGAGGCAGGCCAGCACGTCGTTGCCGTCGACGCGGACACCGGGGAAGCCGAAACCGGACGCGCGCCGGTAGAGCGGGACGCGGGTCTGCTTCTCGGTGGGCTCGGAGATCGCCCACTGGTTGTTCTGGCAGAAGAAGACGACGGGCGCGTCGTTCAGCACGGCGAAGTTGAACGCCTCGCTGACATCGCCCTGGCTGGTCGCGCCGTCGCCGAAGTAGACGACGACCGCCGCGTCCGCGCCGTCCTTGGCCAGCCCCATCGCGTAGCCGGTGGCGTGCAGCGTCTGCGCGCCGATGACCAGGGTGTAGAGGTGGAAGTTGTGCTCGGCCGGGTCCCAGCCGCCGTGGCTGACACCCCGGAACAGGGCGAAGAGGTCCGCCGGGTCCATGCCCCGGCTCAGCGCGACACCGTGGTCGCGGTAGCTGGGGAAGACGTGGTCCCGGTCGGCGAGGGCCCGGCCCGAACCGATCTGGGCGGCCTCCTGGCCGAGGAGCGAGGGCCACAGCCCCAGTTCGCCCTGGCGCTGCAGCACGATGCCCTCGGCGTCCACGGCCCTGGCCCGCGCCATGTCCTCGTACAGGCCGCGCAGCCCCTCGGGTGTCACCTCGACGGCGAACTCGGGGTGAGTCGTCAACTCGCCCTCGGGCGTCAGCAGTTGGATGAACTCCGCGGACTGCGGGCGGTGTGCGTCGCCGCCGTCGCTCTTCCGGGAGCGGTCCGCCACTCCGGCGCGTCCCATGGGGTGCCCTCCTTTCTAGGTGTCCGTACGTGTCTCGGTGTCCGTACGGCGGTCAGCGCTGCCAGCTGTGGGCGCCGTGGAAGGCGCGCGGCGGGACGAACCGGCGGGCGGGGCGCGCTCGCCGGGCCGCGCCCGCCCGCACGGCCGGACGCCGGCCGGTGCGGGCGAGAAGGACGGCGGTGAGGGCCGCCAGTTCCTCCGCGGTGGCCCGGCCCTTGATCACACGGATCGGGCCGCTGTGGGCAGTGAGCACAGTCGTCGTCTCCAAAAAGAAGGGCGCGGGGAGCCGTGCCGGCATTCACCGGGGGTGAAAGCCGGGGAGAGGGGCTCGGTGTCTCGCGGGCCGGGTGACGAGAGGCGGGGCAAGCCGACTTCGTCTCAGCACCTCGCTGGAGGAACCGGTGCGGGCGGTAAGGGGATCCGCGCTCCGGTCGGGGACGGCGCCGCCGCATTCGGGCTTCGGCCGGTGGATACGGAACAACTCTGCCCCGCCGTCCGCCACCGCCGCAAGGTTCGGCCACCCGGCCCCGCGCACAGCCGGGACTTACCTGCGGGAAAACGCAGTAAAGCGCCGGCAATCGACCGGCGCTACTGCTCCGACTGTGCTCAGACGGGAAGCGACAACGGTGCGAGCACCGAATTGAGCGACCCGAAGAATTGCTCCTTGGATTCACGCGGGAAGAAATGCCCGCCGGGCACGGTGTGCAGGGCGCAGTCCCGTCCGGCGTGCGCGGTCCAGGCCGCCGCGTCGGGGACCGCGACCAGCGGATCGCCGGTTCCGGTGAAGACCTCGACGGGACAGTCCAGCGGCTCCCGCGGGCCCGCCGCGCCCGCGCTCTCGCACAGGGCGAGGTCCGCCCGGACGAGCGAGAGGCGGTCCGCGAGCCAGCCCCGGTCCCGGCACAGCGCGGCGGGCAGCGCGGCGAAGTCCAGCAGGAGGTCGGCCAGCCGGGCGTCGGTCAGCCCGCCGGCCCCGCGCAGCGGATGGGGCAGGTGCGGTGCCGGGTAGGCGCCGACCAGCAGCCGCTCGGGCAGCCGGCGGCCGGCGGCCGCGCGCAGCAGGGTGAGGTGATAGGCGATCAGGGCGCCCATGCTGTGGCCGTAGAGCAGATACGGCCGCTCCAGCGCCGGTGCCAGCTCGGCCTCCACGGCCGCCACGAGGGTGGACAGCAGACGGTGCCGGTGGGATCCGGCGGCCGGGTCCCGCCCCGGGAGCCGTACGGGCACGACCCGGACGCCGTCGCCTAGGGCGCGCTGCCAGCCGGAGAAGAAGGCCGTGCCGCCGCCCGCGGGGTGGAAGCCGAACAGAGTGAGCGGCCCGGTGGCCGCGGCCGTGTCCCCGTACGGGGCCGTCCGCCGGTGTGCGACTGCGACCGGGCCCCGGTTGCACGCGCCGGCCGCCGGCACCGCGTACCGGGAACGGCCGCGGACGGGGTCAGACGGCTGCCACGACAACGGCGTTCCTTCCGGAGCCCGCGCCGGCGGCCCTCGCCGAAGCCGGGGAGACGGCCCTTCCGCCGGCCGGTGAGACGCTCCGCCCCGGCGCCGGGGAGGCGTTCCTCCCGGGCGCCGGGGAGACGCCCCGGCCGCCGGCCGGGGGCACGCCCCTCCCGCCGGCCGAGGAGGCGCCCCTGCCCGGCCCCGCCGTGACACCGCGCACCGGAGCGGGGCGGACCGGGGAGTTCGTCGTCCGGGGCCGCGGATCCTCCGCGTCCGCGGTACCGGTACGACGAGCGCCCTGGACTCCGTCCACCTGCTCGGCGATGCGCCGCCAGCCCTCCGCGCACTCCAGGGCGAGCTGGGAGACACGGTCGGCGCAGTGCGGCGGTATGTCGCGCAGCAGCCGGTCCGGGTGCTCCCCGGCGGTGATGTTCGTGGCCAGCAGGCGCAGCAGATGACGGCCGCTCTCGGTGAGCCGGAGCGCCGGATCGTTCATCAGCCGCTCCAGCGCGGAGACGGGATCCCGCGGCCGGTGCCGGACCGTCCGGCCGCCGCAGTGCGCCGGGTCGGCCGCCGCCGGCACCGGTTCCCGCGCCGCCCTCGGGCGGCGTCCGGCGGGCACCGGATCCTCACCGCGCCGCATCCGGTCCCGTACGTCACGGACCGTCCCTGGCGAGATGCCGGCCTCGCCCGCGATGGCCCGCAGCGACGCCCCGGGGTTGGCCCTGATCAGCTCGCTCGCGCGCAGCCGCCCGGCGGAACTGTCGACCGGGCGGAGCCTTCCGTCCTGGCCGAGCCGGGTCGCGGCCTGCGGGATCCGGCCGGTGTCGCTGCGCCGCAGCCCCCGGACGGTCTTCGCCGCGAGCCCGGCGATCGAGGCGACCATCCGGTCCGACCACTCCGGGTGGGAGACGAGGATGCGGGTGGCGGCGGCGGTGCGGTCGGCCGTGGACAGCGGCAGGCCGTGCCGGGTGTTGCGCTGCACGGACAGGGCGAAGGCGTCCCGCTCGGAGCCGTCGAAGAACCGCGCGGGCAGCTGCTCCTTGCCCTGCTCGGCGGCCACCAGCAGCCGGTGCATGCCGTCGATCACCCGCATGGTGGGGCGGTGGACCGTGATCGGGGGCAGCGGCTCGGCGGCCTCGGCGAGCGCCTTCAGGTGCTCGGGCGACTGCCCGGCGATGCGCGGCGAGTCCGCCGGCAGCAGGGCCGCGACCGGGACCAGTTCCACCGGGGAGAGGGCCGGCTCCCAGTGCTCTCTTCGGCCCTGCTCCTTCGCGGGGTCCGGATCCGGCGCCGGTTGCGGGGCGGTGCGATCGGGTGCGCTCTCGGGATTCACAGAACGATTCCTCCGACTCTCGGTTGGAGCCCGGGCGTCCGCCTGTGGCCGGCCGGCCGGGCTCACCTCGTGAGGAGCCCTCCGGTCGGCCCGCCGCCCCCGAGGTATGGCCGGGAGCGGGGCCTGACGGACTGACGCCGACCTCTGGCACCTCCATCATCCCACAGAACATACCTTGAGGAAGGTATTTATTATGTCGGCAGATGAAGTCTCTGTTACCAGCGGGGAACGGGCCGTTCCGCGGGGTCGGCCGGGTCAGTCGCCGACCGGTGACGTCACGCCGTCGTCGGCGGGCAGGAACACGCCGCCGGGGAGCCTGCGCGCCAGCTCCCGGCCGCCGACGACCACCGGATGCCCCACCTCGGTGAGCATGGGCAGATCGGATACGTGGTCGCCGTAGGCGTGGCAGTCGGCCGGGTCGATGTGCGGGTGGGCGGCCAGCAGGCGGCGGACGGCGGATCGTTTCGCCTCGCCGATGACCGGCTCGCCGACGAGTTCTCCGGTCAGCACGCCGTCGCGCGCCCCGGGCCGGCTGCACACCACGTGCGTGGCGCCGATGGCGGCCGCGAGCGGGTCGACGACCGCCGGGAAGGAGCCGGACACCAGGACGAGGGCGGCGCCGTCGGCCAGGTGCCCGAGCAGGGCGTCACGGGTCGCGGGGACGTAGAAGGACCCGGCCGCCGCGCGCCGCGCGAACCACTCGGCGCCGGCGGCGGTGACCCGGTCGGCCGGCTCCCCGGCCCAGGCCCGGTAGTAGACGCGGTTGGCCTGTTCGCGCGGGGTGCCGGCGGCGGCCAGGGCGGCGAGGCGCTCGCGCACCGCACGGGCCCGCGCGGTGCCGTCGCGCCCGTGGGTCCGGCCGAGATAGAAGTCGAGGAAGTCGAACATGCTCTTGCAGCGGATCAACGTCTCGTCGACGTCGCTGAACACCAGGCGGACAGGCGTGGTCACAGGAGGTTCTCCGTCTCGGGTCGCCACGTGGGGGGAGCGGTTCGCGTCACCGGGTGGGAGGCCGGCTCGGGTCGCCGTGTCCGGGAGAGTGGCTCGGGCCGCCGCGCGGGGGGCGGGTCAGCGCGGGCCGGCGGGCGCGGGTCAGCGCGGGCCGGCGGGCGCGGGTCAGCGCGGGCCGGCGGGCGCGCGCAGCGCCGGGAAGAACAGGTCGCGGACCTCGGCCCAGCGCTCCTTTATGTCCGCGCGGCCGTGCAGGTTCTCCGAGATGTGCTGCATCCCGAAGAACGCGGCGACCGCCACCCGGGCCGCCTGCTCGGGGTCGACACCGTCGCGCAGCTGCCCCATGGCCTGGGCCTCGCGCAGCAGCGCGGAGATGAGCTTCGTCCAGTCGACGTAGGGCTCGGGCAGGGCGGCGTCGATGAAGGCCCGCTCGTTCTGGAGCCGGGTGCCGGCCTGCATGATCGGGTCGTTCTGGAAGGCGTCGGTGGCCTGGTTGAACATCTCGATCACCGTGTCGAGCGGGGAGAGCCCCTTGCCGCGCACCTCCTCCAGCGTGCGGGGCCAGTGCGAGTACAGTTCCTCCACCACCCCGACGGCCAGGGACTCCTTGTTGGGGAAGTGGAAGTACACCGCTCCCTTGGTCATACCGACCCGCTGGGCCACATCGGTGATGGACGTGTAGGGGTAGCCGCGGACCGCGAAGATCTCCGCCGCGCACCGCAGGATGTGCGCGCGGGTGCGCACGGCCCGGTCCTGGCGGGGATCGGGGCCGCGCAGGACGCGGGACTTCTCCCGCGCGGGTGTGGGCTGCACCGGCTTTCTCGCCTCGGTCGGCTGAATGTCTCCCACAGGTGGCCACTCCTTCAGGGATCGGTTAATTGGGGAGCAATATACCTTCCCTCAGGTATATTTCGGCTGGTTGTGCATTCGGCCTGGCAGGCCGGGCCACACGCGTCGCACGGGGGAGGGTGACGAGTCCTGCCCTGGGCGGCGTCTCTTCCTGGAGGCGACTTCCTTCATGCTCATCGACACCCCGATCCAGCCATCCCTGTCTCCCCGGACCACCGCTGCCGCGGCAGGCCCTGATCTCTCCTTCGCACGCTGCCTGCCGCCGGCCGCCGTGCACAAGGCCGCGGCGGGCGAGGTACTCCTGACCGACACCGCGCGACTGAGCGAGGACCGGTTCGCGGTGGCGGCGCTGTGGCCGCGCGACCGCTTCCTGCACCACCAGGGGCAGGACGCGCCCGGCGACCCGCTGCTCCTGGTGGAGACGGTGCGCCAGAGCCTCATCCACCTCTCGCACACCTATTACGGCATACCGCGGGGCCATCCGTTCCTCCTCTCCACCCTCTTCCTCGACACCGGCCCGCGGGGGCTGCCCGGCTGGCGCGGCGCCCCGCTGCCCGTCACCCTCGATGTCACCTGCACACCGACCACCACGGCGCCGCGCCGCTTCGGCAGGGCGCTGGGGGCCGTCCTGCACGTCGACGGGGAGCCGCTGGGCCGGGCGGGCATGCGCTGGGAGGTCCTCGACCCGCGCCGCTACCAGCTGATCCGCGGCCGGACCGCGCGGACGCCGGCCGGACCGGCGACGCGGGAGGCGCCCCTGCCGCGTCCGCTGGATCCGCGGGAGGTGGGGTACGCCCACGCCGAGCACGTGCTGCTCGCCGAGGGCGGCGAGCGTACCGGCCGTGACTGGTGGCTGCGGCTGAACCGGCGGCACCCGGTGCTCTTCGACCACGAGTCGGACCACATACCGGGCATGGTGCTGCTGGAGGCGTTCCGGCAGGCCGCCCACGCCGCCGAGCTGCCCGTACGCCCCTCACTGAGCGCGGTGGCGGCGAGCTACGGGGCCTTCGGCGAGCTGGACGTGCCGGTGCGGATCAGCGCCCGGCCGGTGCGGGACGCCCACCACGCGGCCGGGCCCGCGGTGCTGGAGGTGACCGCGGTGCAGGGCGACGCGGTGCTGGCCGCGGCCCGCTTCGGCGACGCGACCCGCTTCCCGTCGACCACCGGGGCAGCCTCATGACCACCGACGCCGACCACCGCCACGACCCCAAGCCCCCCGGCACCACCGCCCACCGAGACGGCCACAGGGCCACCGCCACCGGCCACCCAGACGGCCCCGCGACCACCGGCACCGCCGGCCACGACCCCGGCCGCGCCGACACGGCCCCCGCCACCCTGCCCGGCCGGCTCGCCACCGCCACCGGCCCCGCAGACGGCAACAGGGCCACTGACACCACCGACCGCAGAGACGGCCACACGACCACCGGCACCAGCACCGCCCACAGAGACGGCCCCACGCCCACCGGCACCGATCAGCTGTCCGCCGAGTCGGTCCGGCACGCGGCGAAGGTGGCCGGCCGGGACCTCGACGAGATGCAGGCGCGGCACCGGCTCAGCACGGAGACGGCCGCGGCCGTGGTGGCGGCCGGCTTCGCCCGGCACTTCGTGCCCCGCGAGTTCGGCGGCACGGCCGGCTCGTTCGCCGCCCTGCTGTCCGCCTCGGCGGAGCTGGCGCGCACCTGTGCGTCCACCGCCTGGTGCGCCACGCTCTACGCCGCGCACGGCCGGTTCGCCGGCTACCTCCCCGCACCGGGACAGCGCGCGCTGTGGGCGGGTTCGCCCGACGTGCCCATCGCCGCCTCCATCATGCCGCCGCAGGGCGAGGCGGAGCGTACGGCGACGGGCTGGCGCATCCGCGGCCGCTGGGCCTTCGCCAGCGGCGCCGACCACGCCGAGTGGCTGCTGCTGGCCTGCCGCACGCAGGACGCGGGGCGCCCGGAGCACCGCCTCTTCGCCGTTCCCCGCGCCGAGGCGGAGGTCCTGGACAGCTGGCGCTCGCTGGGCATGCGGGCGACGGGCAGCCACGCCGTGGAGGTGGCGGGGGCCGAGGTGCCCGCGCATCTGACCCTCACCATGGACGATCTGGCCCGGCCGCGGCCCGGTGCCGAGCGCTGTCATACGGTCCCCCCTCTCCTGGCGGGTGCGTTGATGTTCGCCGCGCCGGCGCTCGGCGCGGCCGAGGCGGCGCTGGCGGTCTGGAGCGCCGGCCTCGCGGCCCGGACGGGCACCGGCGCCGGCCGGTCCGCCGAGGCGGAGCGGGTGCTCGCCCGCTCCTCGGCCGAGATCGGCGCCGCCCGGCTGCTGCTGGAGCGGGCCGCCGACCGGGCCGACCACGCCGAGGTGACACCGCTGCTCGTCGCGGAGAACCGGCGGGACTCGGTGGCGGCGGCCCAGATGTGCGCCGCGGCGACGGACCGGATCTTCCGGGCCGCGGGCTCGCGGGCGCACGCGGAGGACTCCGCCCTGCAGCGCTGCTGGCGGGACGTGAGCACCGCGGTCTCGCACGCCGCCCTCGGCCCCGAGAGCGCGGCCGCCGCGTACGCCGCGGCGGTCCTCGGGGCCTGACACGGCCACCGCGCGAGCGGTACCCGGCAACACGGCGCGCGGAGGCGGTGCACCGAGGGAGTGCACCGTCTCCGCGTCCCACGGTCGAGATGATACCTACGCTCAGGTATGTTTCACGCCCCGGTGGAAGACCTCGTGAAAAAACGTGGAGAGGGTGCTTCGGTGGTGAAACAGATCAGAGCGCGGCAGACGAGGGCACGGCTGCTGGACGCGGCGGCGGAGGAGTTCGCCGTCCACGGGTACGCGGCCACGAAGCTCCAGGCCGTGGTCGCGCGGACGGGCATGACCAAGGGCGCCCTGTACGGGCACTTCCCCTCCAAGCGCCATCTCGCGACCGCCCTGGTCACCGAGAGCGCCCAGCAGTGGCGGCGGCTCGGCGGGCCCGGGCCGGAGCGCGCGGTGCCGGCCGACGCGATCCTCGCCGGGCTGATCCGCGAGATCCGCGGCCAGTTGCAGACCAACGTCCGCTTCCGGGCGGCCCTGCGGCTCGCCGCCGACTGCGAACTCGCCCCGAGCGGCTCGCCCGGCCTGTTCGAGGGCATCCGCGGCGAGCTGGTCACCAGCGTGCGCCGGGCCCAGGAGGAGAAGGGGCTGGCGCGGTCGTATCCGGCGGAGACCGTCGCGTACCTCATCCTGGCGCTCGTCTACGGCGCCTCCCATCTGCCGCCCTGGGAGAGTGCCCAGGGCGGCACGGTCGACCCGAACCGGGCCTGGGAGCTGCTGCGGACCGCCCTCAGCCTCGGCTAGTCGGCGCACGGCCGCGCGGCGGACGGGGCCTTCGGGCCGGCGCGGGCCGCGCTGTGCAACCGGGGGCCGGACCCAGTCGCACACCCGACGGACGGCGCCGTCCGGCGCCGCGTCCGGCGCCCGCTCGCCGGATCCGCCCGCTGTGCAATCCCGTTGCTGGCGGTGCCGCTTTTCCCTTCGCTACTCTGCAATGCGTGTGGCGGCGCCACCGAAAAGGGCCCTTGAATTCCTTCGGCCGTTCTGCCGGCGCCTGACTTTCTCCCCTTCGTACGGCCCGTGGTAGGGGCGGTTATTTCCGCCCGCCGGTTCCGATCCCCGAACTGCTGCGCCCCGGCCGCCGGTTTCTTTGTTTCGCGCAGAAAGGCGAACGCACCATGAAGCTTGCCATTTCCGGGACTTATTCCTCGGGCAAGACGCTCACGACGATGGCGCTGGCCCACCTGACGGGCATCCCGCGCACCCACGCCAAGACCATGCGCGAGATCCTGCCGGACGCGGTGCCCGGCAAGACGCTGGAGGAGTGCAACGCCGCCGAGCTGATCCAGCTGGTGATGCGGCGTTACGTCGAGCGCGCGGTCCACGAGAGCCACCTGCCGAACGGCTACATCTCCGACGGCTCGTCCCTGCACGAGTGGACCTACGCCACCGTGCGCGTCACCGTCGGCATCAACCCGAACGAGTCCATCGGCCGGCTCGACTCCGTCGAGAAGACCGACGAGATCCGCTTCTACGAGCAGGTGGTGGCGCAGCTCGGCGTGGCGCTGAAGCAGTACGCCAAGGAGACGTACGACGCCTTCGTCCACCTGCCGATCGAGTTCCCGCTGGACCCCAACGGGCACCGGCCGGTCAACGAGCGCTTCCGCGAGCTCTCCGACCAGCTGCTGCTCGACGTGCTCCGCGAGGAGCTGAAGATCCCGGTGCACATCATCGGCGGCACGATCCCCGAGCGGCTGGAGGCCATCACCGCGCGCTTCGGCTTCCCGCAGGTCATGTCGATCGACGAGGCGATCGCGGCGGCGGGCGCGGACTACGCCCGCCTCGACGTCCGCAGCGAGGCCGAGCGCAACGCGGCGGCGGCGCAGGCGACGGCGGTCTGAGCCCGGCCGCGCCCCGCACCTCTCCCCCGGCCCCCGCCCCGACCCACGCAAAGGGACCTTGCCGTCATGACTGACTCCATCTCGACCCCGCCCCGCAGGATCGGCGTCCTGGGCGCGGGCAACGTCGGCCGGCCGGTCGGCCGCCACTGGGACATCGCAGGTCACGCCGTGACCTTCGGCTCCCGTGCCCCGGAGCGCCTCGCCGACTTCATCGCCTCCCTGGGCGGCGGCGCGCGGGCCGCGTCGTACGCCGAGGCCGCCGAGGCCGCCGACGTCGTCCTGCTGTCCGTCCCGCACCCCGCCCTCGAAGAGCTGCTGGAGACGGTCGGCGACCGGCTGGCCGGGAAGATCGTCATCGATGCCACCAACCCCGTCGTCCTCACCGAGGACGGGCGCGTGGTCTCCACCCTCGGCGCCGGGCTCACCCAGGGCCGGGACACCGCCAAGCTGCTGCCTGACGCCACGGTGGTCCGGGCGTTCACCCATGTCATGGACGAACTGCTGTGGTCGCGGGGCACCCGGCAGCGGCACTTCTGGGGCATGGCCCTGGCCGGTGACGACGCCGCGGCCAAGGACGTCGTCGCCCAGCTGGTGCACGACGCCGGCTTCGTCCCGGTCGACCTGGGCGGACTCGACGACTCGGCCGCGCTCGACCCGGGCGGTGCGGTCTTCCCCCACATGTTCACTCCGGCGGACCTGCGGGTGGCCGCCGGGCTCACCGGCTGACCACGGCCGCCACCAGGGTGCCGGCGCCGTCCGCACCCCGCGCGGGCACCCCGAGTTGGAAGGACATCACTCACGTGAGCACTGCCACGGGCGCGACCACCGCCACGGAACAGCTCTTCACCCCGTTCAAGGCGGGTTCGCTGGCCCTGGACAACCGCATCGTCATGGCTCCCATGTCCCGGGACCTGTCCCCGGGCGGGGTGCCGGGCGAGGATGTCGCCCGCTACTACGCGCGCCGGGCCGAGCACGGGGTCGGCCTGATCATCACCGAGGGCACGTTCGTCGGCCATCCGGCCGCCGGGAACCGGCCGGCGGTGCCCCGCTTCCACGGGGTCGACGCGCTGGCGGGCTGGGCGGAGGTGGCCCGCGCCGTGCACGCCGCCGGGGGCCGGATCGTCCCGCAGCTGTGGCATGTGGGACAGGACCCCCTGGTCTGGGGGACCTCGCTGGAGTCGGCGCGCTTCTCGCTGCCGAAGGGCGTCGACCTGTTCGATCCGCCCGGCGGCCTGATGAACCCGTCGGGCCTCGACCCGGACGGTCCGGCCGGCCGGGCGATGTCCGAGTCGGACATCGCCGACGTGATCGACGCCTTCGCCCGCGCCGCCGCCGACGCCGAGCGCATCGGCTTCGACGGCATCGAGCTGCACGCCGCGCACGGCTACCTCTTCGACCAGTTCTTCTGGGGCGTCACCAACCGCCGCACCGACCGCTACGGCGGGGACGCGGCGGGCCGGGTGCGCTTCGCCGCCGAGGTGGTACGGGCCTGCCGTGCCGCCACGGGCCCCGGCTTCCCCGTCATCCTGCGGATCTCGCAGTGGAAGGTGGCGCACTACGCGGCGCGCATCGCGGACGATCCGCGCGAGCTGGAGACGCTGCTCGCCCCGCTGGTCGAGGCCGGGGTCGACGTCTTCCACTGCTCGACGCGGCGTTTTTGGCGGCCCGAGTTCGAGGGGTCCCCGCTGAATCTCGCGGGCTGGGTGAAGAAGGTCACCGGCCGCCCCACCATCACGGTCGGCTCGGTCGGCCTGAAGGACAGCGACTACCTGGGGTACGTCGAGGGCGAGGGGGCCGAGACCGACGACGTCTCGCTGGTCGCCGAGCGGCTCGCCGAGGGCGAGTTCGACCTGGTCGCCGTGGGGCGGGCGCTGGTCGCCAACCCCGACTGGGCGGAGCGGGTGCGCACCGGTCGCACCCAGGGGCTGCGGAACTTCGACGCCGGGATGCTCACCGCCCTCGACTGAGCACACCGGTCCGCGCCTCAGCGCCGGGCGCCCCCGGCCCGTACGGCCTCCCGGTCGGCCGCCTCGACGACCGCGGCGAGCAGCCCCGGGCAGACGAGGTCCAGGTCGTCCCGGCGCAGCGTGTTCATCTTCGACGTACCGGCGTAGTACTGCCGGATGACGCCGGACTGGCGCAGCACGCGGAAGTGGTGCGTACCGGTGGAGCGCGTCACCGAGATGTCGAAGGTGCCGCACGCCATGTCGCCGGGAGCGTGCGCGATCTGCCGGACGATGCTGCGCCGCACCGGGTCGGCCAGGGCCTCCAGGACGCCCTGCAGCGTGATGTCGTCCGCGTCGGGATGGTCGGTGACGCGGTCCGCCGCGGTCCGTGCGGTCACTTGGTGCCTCCCTGTTCGGCGGGGCCCATCGTACGACGGCCGTCATATGACGACATCGGTCGTACGACGACGGTGGCCATATGACGACGGTGGTCAAACGACGATGCGCATCAAAGTTTGACTGCCATCGTCATATGGGCTTCAGTGAGAGCCGCGAGGGCCCGAGCGGAGGGCTCAACTCCCCCCACCCCCCAAGGCTTTGGCACGCGGCACCGGCCGCGTCCGAGCGATCAGCAAGGAGAGCGATCAGCCATGACAACCGCGGAAACCAGCGCGGCGCCGGCCGACGGCGCCCGGACGGGCGGGCCGAACGCGTCCAGCGGTCTGAAGATCGCCGCATTGGCCACCGGCTTCGTGATGGCCACGCTGGACGTCACGATCGTCAACGTCGCCGGGGCCACGCTCCAGGAGCGGCTCGGGGCCGGCCTCACCCAGCTGACCTGGATCGTCGACGGCTACATCCTGACCTTCGCCTCGCTGCTGATGCTGGCCGGCGGCCTCGCCAACCGCAGGGGCCCGAAGACGGTCTACATGTGGGGCATGGGCCTGTTCATCCTCGCCTCGCTGGCCTGCGCCCTGTCCCCCTCGCCCGAGGTGCTCATCGCGGCCCGGATGCTCCAGGGGGCCGGCGCCGCGCTCTTCATGCCCAGCTCGCTCTCCCTGCTCGTCTCCTCGTTCCCCGAGAAGCGGCAGCGCACCCGCATGCTCGGCCTGTGGTCGGCGATCGTGGCCGGCTCCTCCGGCGTCGGCCCCACCCTCGGCGGTCTGATGGTGAGCGCCTTCGGCTGGCAGAGCATCTTCCTGATCAACCTGCCGATCGGCGTGATCGGCATGCTGATGACCAAGCGGTTCATCACCGCGCCCGAGAGCCACGCGCAGAAGCTGGCCGTCCCCGGCCACCTCATCTGGATCGTCGCCCTCGCCGCGGTGAGCTTCGCGCTGATCGAGGGCCCCCAGCTCGGCTGGGCGGCACCCGCGGTCATCGCCGCCTACGCCGTCGCCGTGGTCGCCGCCGTCCTGCTGGTGGTGCGCGAGCGCCGCAGCGAGAACCTGGTCATGCCGTGGACCCTGTTCTCCTCCGCCGGCTTCTCCGGCGCCAACCTCGTGGGTTTCTTCTTCAACTTCGCGCTGTTCGGCACCATCTTCATGCTCGGCCTCTTCTTCCAGCACGCCCAGGGCGCGAGCCCGTTCGTCGCGGGCCTCGAGCTCATCCCGATCACGATCCTGTCGCCGCTGGCCAACGTGGTGTACTCGCGGATCTCCGGCCGGTTCGCCAACGGCCCGCTGCTGACCGTGTTCCTGCTGGTGGCCGGCGCGGCCTCGCTCGTCATGACCGCGGTCTCGCCGTCGACCCCCTACTGGATGATCGCCATCGGCATCGGCGTCGCCAACCTCGGCGCCGGCATCGTCTCCCCCGGCATGACCGCCGCCCTGGTGGACGCTGCGGGACCGGCGCACGCCAATGTCGCGGGATCCGTCCTCAACGCCAACCGGCAGATCGGCTCGCTGGTCGGCATCGCCGTCATCGGCGTCGTCCTCCACTCCACGTCCGACTGGGACACGGGCGTCTCGGTCTCCTTCCTGCTGGTGGGCGTGATGTACCTGCTCGGCTCGCTGTGTGCCTGGCGGCTGATCACCCGTCATGAGCGCCGCGAGTCCGCACTGGCGGGCGCTGCGGCGGCCCGCGCCTGACCGGCCGCCCGACAGCCCCGGCCGCACACCGCGCTCCCCCACGCGGACCGCGGCCGGGGCGCACCCGTGACAGCTGTACGCAGCAGCACCGAGGAGGACCGATGGACATTGCGGGAAAGACGGCGGTCGTCGCGGGCGGCACCTCCGGCCTCGGCCTCGCGGCGGCCGAGGCGCTGGCCGCGCGCGGCGCCCGGGTCGCCGTCCTGGGCCGCCGTATCGACGTCGGCCGGCGCGTCGCCGAGCGGCTGGGCGGCATCGCCTTCGAGGCCGACGTCACCGACGCCGAAGCGGTGGAACACGCCATCGCGCAGACCGTGGAGCGCTTCGGCGCCGTCCATGTGAACGTCAACACCGCGGGCGTCATCGAGCACGTCCCGATGCTCCCCGACGGGCATGCGGCCGACCTGGCCGCCTTCCGCCGGGTCGTCGAGGTCAACCTCACCGGGACGTTCAACGTGATGCGCCTCGCGGTCCGGGCGATGGCGGACAACGAGCCGGTGGACGGCGAACGCGGGGTCGTCGTCAACACGGCGTCCGTCTCCGCCTTCGACGGCGTCGCCGGGCACGCGGCCTACAGCGCCAGCAAGGCGGCGCTGGTGGGCATGACGCTGCCCGTGGCCCGCGACCTCAGCGGCCTGGGCATCCGCGTCAACACGATCGCGCCCGGCGCCTTCGACACCCCCATCAACGACTTCCTGCCCCCCGGCTACATGGAGCGGGTGGAGCGGCGCATCCCCAACCCCTCGCGCTCCGGCCGCCCGGCGGAGTTCGCGGACCTGGTCTGCCACTTCGTCGAGAACCCCTATCTCAACGCGGCGACCCTGCGGCAGGACGGCGGCCTGCGCTTCTCGATGCCCTGACCGCCGCGGCCGAAGCGGGACGGTGGCGGTCCGCCGGCACCCCGCTCAGTTCTCGTGGCCCGCCCGCAGCCACGCGAGGTAGTCGGCGGCGGCCCGCTCGGTGTCGTACTCGGCCCGGTAGCCGGTGTCCTCCCGCAGCCGGCCGGTGTCCAGGACCAGGTGCGGCGGGCCGCCTCCGGCGGGCAGGCCGACCCGGGCGCCCGGGACCACCTTCCTGATCGCCTCGGCGATCTGCGCGTTGGTCGTCACCCGTCCCGAACCGACGTTGTACGTACGGTGGTTCAGCTTCTCCGCGAGCTGGAGGAGGGCGATCGCCCGCCCGGTGTCCTTCACATAGGCGAGGTCGAGCCCGTCCTCGGCGAAGGCCGGCCCCATGAGGTGGGAGAGGTCCGGGGCGGTGCCGCGGGCGGCGGCGTGGACGAGGGCGGGCGCGGCGAAGAACGGGTCGAGGTGGCCGAGCGGGCCCCAGGTGCCGGAGATCCGGTAGTCGACGATGTCGACGCCGGTGGTGTCGGCGAGGAAGCCGCCCAGCAGCTCGCCGATCTTCTTGAAGGTGGGGATCGAGACCGACGCGGTCAGCGACAGCGGGGTGTCCTCGCGGAGCGGTCCGCCGTCGGGCACACCGAAGTAGACCCCGATCGTGCTGGCGACACCGAGCCGCCGCACGCCCCACTCCTGCGCCGCCTCCACGACGTTCAGCAGTCCGCCGAGGGCCCGCCGTGCCGCCTCGACCGGCGCGTCGGGGACGGGGGGCCAGGGGTGGGACCCGGCCAGGTGCACGATGCCCGAGACGGCGTGGCGGCGGCCGATCGCGAGCAGCGCCTCGCGGTCGCCGATGTCCGCCCGCTCCACGGCCACCCGCGCCCCGGCGAGCACCGCCGGGAGCGCACGGGCGCCGCGCTGGACCACGACGCACTCCTCGCCCATGTCGAGCAGCGCCCGCACGGTGTGGGATCCGATGAAACCGAAGCCTCCGGTGACGAGGATCATGGCGTTTCCTTCCGGGTGCGGTCCGGGTGGTTCACGGTGGACGGGTTCCTCACTTGCTCAGCACCTTCCCGAGCGGCTCGGCGTCGTCCTCCAGCGCGGTGACCGCCGCCTTCCAGCCGGCGTCCTCGCCCCGGAGGGCGCCGCGCAGGAAGGCCGTGGTGAGCCGCTGGACCAGGGCGACGCGCGCGGGAGACTCGTCCGTCGTCTCGGCGGCCTCGTAGCCGGGGACACCGCCGAGGGAGTGCTCCGCCCCGAACAGCGTCAGCAGGCTCTTGGGCCCCGGGCTGTGCGTGTAGGGGTCGGTGAACCAGTCCGGTCCGCGCGTGGACAGCGGGGACCTGTCGTGGTCGCCGGCGACGACGAGGGCCGGCGCGGTCATGGTGGCGAAGGACGGCCGCATGAAGGGGAAGTGCTCGGCGGCGAACGGGGTCAGGTCGTCGCCGAGGCCGGTCAGCGCGAGCAGCACCCCCGCCGTGACCCGGGGATCGGACAGGTCCTCGCCCGGCGCCCCGTCGGAGCCGAGGACGCGCGCGCCCAGCAGCGTGCTCACCGTCTGGGCCCCCCAGGAGTGGCCGGCCACGGCGACCCGGCCGTGGTCGACGCGCCCGCCGAGGCCCGGTACGGACGCTTCCAGCACGCCGAGTCCGTCCAGCACGCGCGTGATGTCCTCGATCCGGAAGCGCCACATCCGCGGCGTACGGGGGTCCTCGGCGGGGATGCCGAGCGTCCGGGAGTCGAGGTGGGTCGGCTGGACGACCACGAAGCCGCCGGCGGCCCAGTGGTCCGCCAGCGGGGCGTAGCCGTTCATCGACGAGCCGAAGCCGTGCGAGAAGACGATGACGGGCAGCCCCTCGCCGGTCGCCGGGGCGGACACACGGACCTGGAGGTCGGCGCCCCGGCCGCCGGGTGCGGAGAGGACGACCGGCTTCGCGGACACCACCACGGCGGGCGCGTCCACGGGCTGCTGTGCGTTCAGGGTGTGCGAGTCGGACATGGAAGGGCCTTCCCATCGGTTTCTTCGACTCTTGGTCCGGCGGGCCCGGCGGGCCCGGCGGTCACCGGCGCCGCGGGGCCGGCCGGGAGGGGAGCGCGCGACGGTCCGCACGCGGCGGCATCGGCGCCGGGCGGGGGCGGACGCGTGCGCTTCCGCCCCGGGTGGCGCGGGAGACGACGGCGGCCTGGCCGCCGGTACCCCGGTCTGCCATCATGAAGGAAACGGAACGTTGCTCCGCTTACGATACGGAACACTGTTCCGCTTTGCAAGGCCGACCAGGAGACCGGTCGGGGAACCGGTTCAGGAAAGGAGTGCCGCGGTGAACGACAGCAGCCAGGCCCGGGGAAGCTCGGCCGGCTCCCGGCGCAAGGACGCCCGGCGCAACCAGCAGTCTCTGCTGGAGGCGGCCGCCGCGGTCTTCGTCACCTCGGGCGTGGAGGCGCCGGTGCGTGACATCGCTGCCGCCGCCGGCGTCGGGACGGGCACGATCTACCGCCACTTCCCCACTCGGGCCGACCTGGTCATCGCGGTCTACCGGCACCAGGTCGACGCCTGTGCCGAGGCGGGCCCCGCCCTGCTGGCGGCCGGCCCGTCACCGCACGCCGCCCTCGAACGATGGGCCGGCCGGTTCGTCGACTTCCTGGTCACCAAGCACGGCCTGGCCGCGGCGATGCAGACCGACAGCGCCGGCTTCGAGGCGCTGCACGCCTACTTCCTCGACCGGCTCGTACCGGTCTGCACCGAGCTGCTCGACGCCGCTGCCGCCGCCGGGGAGATCAGCTCCGGCCTCGACGCCTACCAACTCATGCGCGGGATCGGAAACCTCTGCATCGGCGCCGACAGCGACCCCCGCTACGACGCCCGCCGACTGGTCGCACTCCTGATCGCGGGCCTGCGCCCGCCGAACTGACCGCGCCGCCGCCCGGCGGCGACAGAAAAGGACCACCTGTCTGGTTTTCACAGGCACCCGGAAGCAGTGTCCGTTTTTCATCTGAGCGTGTGGCGTTGCGTCCGCACTACGTCAACAATGCATATGTCAACGAACGTTCCGGTTACACAACGAACGTTCACCGCTCCTAGGCTGCGCAAGATCGGTAGACATACGTTGAACAAGCCAGCCCAGCAAAACGAACCGGACATCAAGGAAAACGCCTGTGAGCCAGCCCCATCCCACGCTTGGTGAACTCCTCCGAACGGTCGAGGAGCTGTGCAGCGACAGCGGGAAGAACCCCGACGAGGTCCTGGACGCGGCGGAGCTGTCACGCGCGACTGGCGTGCCCGAGACGGACGTGCAGACTCTGCTTGCCGGCGGCACCCCCGCGGACGTGAAGCCTGACACCATGGTCCGCGACCGCGTGAGGTTCCTCTGCAACCAGCACGCGGCCGCCGACGGTTCGGTGAAAGACATCAACGAGATCGCCTCTGCGATCGAGCAGACCCCGACCTGGACCAAGAAACTCGTTGCCGGGGAGGCGAAACCGAACATCATCGTCGGCGCCGCCCTGTGCAAGCTGTACGGGGTCTCGCCCAACTTCCTCACCGACCAGCCGGCTGAGGCGCTGAGGCGGGAGCTGCGGCGCATCGCCTTCGACCTGAAGGCGGAAGCCAACCCCGCTCAGGTGCTTGCCGACCTCGACGTGCGCCACATCTCAGGGAGGAGCAACTACAGCAAGCCAGAACTGGCCCAGCTCGCACGGCTGGTCGCATCCATCGTCACCGACCTGGACACCGTCCAGAGCGGGCTCAAGCGCCTGGGCTACGAGGAGGACCCGAGGTGAAGCGGCTGGCAGCATGCAGGACAGCCAGGGAGCAGCGCAGGCTCATGACCGAACTCGGCGCCCGTGTCGCCGCGAAGGTCAGCGTTCCAACCGACCCCCGCACCCTGTTCACCGCCCTGTGCGACGCCATGAGCGAGCGTCGGGGCGGACGACCGGTCACGCTGATCAGGCGTGCCTTCCCGGAGACCATGGCCGACATCACCGGCCTGTGGCTGGACGTGAAGGACCAGGACGTCATCGTCATCGAGGACAGCCTTTCCCCCGACCACCAACTCGTCGTCCTGGGCCATGAGTTGTGGCACATGCACGCCGGCCACTGCGGACACGATCTCGGCGGCGCCGCCGTAGCCGCCCGAGCAGCGCTCAGCGACGAGGTCCAGTGGCCCGAGCTGGCCCGCCTCATAGCCGCCCGCTCTCACTCCGGCCACGAGGACGAGGTCGACGCGGAGGGGTTCGGGCTGCTCGTCGCCAGCCGCATGGCCGGCTGGCTGGCCGCCCCGGGGGCGCCTCGGCTCGACGGGGTAGCGCGCCGCATCGGCGCATCGCTCGGCTACACGGGAGCGCAGGGCTCACCGTGACGATGAACGGCACGTTCTGGATCACCGCGGTGGTCCTGAGCCTCGGACTGTTCTACAAGATCCCGGCCGTGCTGCGCGGGGGCCGCAATCCCCTGGCGCGGCAGGTGAGCGGGCTGCTGGTAGCCGCTGTCGGGGTCTTCTTCTTCGCCGCGCCATCCGTGATCGCCGCGATGAACGACCTGACCGGGATCACGAACTTCTCGGCGCCCTGGGTCTACACCCTCCTGACGGGCTTCTGCGCTTCCTGCCTGCTGCTGATCATCAAGTGGCGCGGAGGCGCGTCGGAGAGCATCCGACGCGCGACCTGGTGGGTCTACGGCAGCTACGGCACCGTCGTCGTCGGCCTGTGGGTCTGCTTCGCCCTCGGCGACCACCACGTAGAGCGCCTGCGCGACCTGGACACCTACTACGCCACCACCCCGTGGATGCGCGAGATGATCGTGCTGTACCTGCTCGCGCACACCGTGGCGGTCCTGCTCACCTCCGCACTGCTGTGGACCTGGGAGAGCCGTGTCCGCGGTACGGGCTGGCTGCACGTCGGCGTCGTCCTGCTCACCGTCGGCTACGCCATGAACCTCCTGTACGACATAGCCAAGTTGACCCCCGTCGTCGCGCGGTGGAACGGCCGGTCCGACCTCGACTGGCTGAACACCAGGGTCGCGCCGCCCATCGCCGTGGTGGTCGGCCTCCTGATCGGCCTCGGCTTCCTCGTCCCCCACGTCGGCGACCGCATATCGCAGCACCGCAATGCCGGACGCGAATACAGGGCGCTCGCCCCGCTCGCCCATGCCCTGAAGCAGGTGCCGGCCGCGTCCGGCCCCGTGACGATCAGCCGCTTCGCCCCCCTGCGACTGCGTCTGACGCACCGCAGGACCTTCGTCCGCGACGCCGTTCGACAGCTTCAGCCGTACGTCGACCTTCAGCGCCGCGAGCACGACCAGCAGCTGTACCTCTCCCAGGGAAAGCCACCCGGCCAGGCCGAAGCCCTCGCCGCGGCTGCCGCGATCAAGGCGGCACTCGCCCGCCTCCAGACGGCCGACACCTCCGCGGCCGCCGCCGCGCGGCCGCCCGCCGACGGCGCCGCGGACCTCGTATCCATCTCCCGCGCCCTGCGCAGACTCTCCAGCACCGCGGTCCACCGGACTGCCACGGAAGAAGGTGTGGTCAGGTGACCACCGCCCAGGACAGTTCGAGCCGCTCCCGCTGCGCCATCGTCATCGGCGGGGGCCTGACCGGGATGCTCACCGCGCGCGTCCTCGCCAAGGACGCAGACGTCCTGGTCATCGAACGGGACGTTCTGCCGGACCGGCCCGAACACCGTGCCGGCCTCCCCCAGGCCCGCCACACCCACGTCCTGTGGTCCGGAGGCGCCGAGGCGATCGAGGCCCTGGTACCGGGCACGGCCAAGGAACTCGCCGCCGCCGGCGCGAACCGCATCCCCCTGACCACCGGCATGGTCGCCTTCAGCCACCAGGGCTGGTTCCGGCGCTGGGCCGAGAGCCACTATGCCATCGCCTGCAGCCGCGACCTCCTGGACTGGGTCGTACGCAAGCAGGTCCTGGCCGCCGCCGGCGACCGCGTCACCGTCATGGAACGCACCGGCGTCGTCGGCCTGACCGGCAGCCGCGCGGCCGTCACGGGCGTCACCATCCGCAACCAGGACACCGGTGAGGAAGACACGCTCCGGGCCGACCTGGTCGTCGACGCCAGCGGCAGGCAGTCACGGACCCCGCACTGGCTGGAGGCCCTGGGCGCGGCTCAGCCGCCCACGCGCGAAGTCGACTCCGGACTCGTCTACGCCAGCCGCGTCTACCAGGCTCCAGCCGGCCTTCCCGACTCGTGGCCCATCATCAACGTTCAGGCCGACACCCGCGCCGATGTGCCCGGCCAAGCCGGGATCATCCTGCCGATCGAGGACGGACGCTGGCTCGTCACCCTCTCCGGGACCCGCGGCGGCCAGCCCACGGACGACGCCGACGAATTCCACGGCTTCGCACTCGGCCTGCGCCACCCCGTCGTGGGCGAGCTGATCGGCAAGGCCGAACCGCTCGGCCCCGTCCGCGTGACGCGCATGACCGCCAACCGCCGCCACTTCTACGAGGCCGTGGCCCTCCCGGACCGCTTCCTGGTCCTCGGCGACGCGGTGGCCGCCTTCAACCCGGCCTACGGCCACGGCATGTCGGTCACCGCCCAAAGCGCAGTACTCCTGGAAGAGACGATTCGACGCCACGGCTGGAACACCCCCGGGCTCGCCCGCCGCGCCCAGAAGGCCATCGCCCAACCGGTCAACACGGCCTGGATGTTCGCCACCGGCAACGACGTCTTCTATCCCGGCTCCACCGTCCACGGCCCCACCGGCGGTGAACGGATGGCAGCCCGGTTCGTCGACCGGCTCACCTACGCCGCCACCGGGTCGGGCCGCGTGGCGCGCGCGCTCACCGACGTCATGACCCTGCAGCGAGGACCCAGCAGCCTCGCTCACCCCCGCACCGTCATCGCGGCCCTCGCGGGCCCCTTGAAGCCGCAGCTTCAGGAACCGCCGTTCACGCCGGAGGAGCGGCACAGCATCGACCGGCTCTGACCGAGGTCGAAGTCGCCCGATCGCACACATCCCCACGGCCCTGTACGGATCACGTACAGGGCCTGCAGGGCCTCGTCACGGGGCCCCACCGGAGTCCGGACGGAGACCGGCCACGGCATCCAGGGCCTGAGACCTTCCTCACAAAGGGCGAGCCGAGTGACGCCCGACCAGAGACCCGGAACACGGCACGGACCGCCCGAAGCCGACCACCCTTCAACGGACCGCTCCCGGAGGCCCGGAGACAAGCATCACAGTACGAAGAAAAAGACGTGGGCCGCATCGTGATCACGATGCGGCCCACGCCCTCGATACTGCTAGAGCACTTTCGTCGGTGCTCCTCTGTGCGCGAGGGGGGAGTTGAACCCCCACGCCCTTTCGGGCACTGGAACCTGAATCCAGCGCGTCTGCCTATTCCGCCACCCGCGCATTGGGTGTGTCTTCCGTTTCCGGCCCTTTCGGGCTGGCCCCTTCCGACATCCAGAACATTAGCACGTCGTACGGGGTGGGTTCACATCGCTTTCCGTGCGCCCCAGGACGCGCCCGCACCCGCCGCGGGGCCCGGCGCCCGGGGCGGGCCCCGCGGGCCGCAGAGGGCCGTACAGCGCCGCGTCCCCGGCAGACGTTTCAAGGAGACACGCTTCACGTATCAACCTCGTACCGGTCCTGGCCGTCTGCCCAGGAGGCGGACCGGGTCCACAGCCGGGTGCGGGACACTGGTCTTCCACCGCCTCTACGATCCATGGCAGCAGGACGCGCGCCAGGAGTTCGAAGGGGAGCCGCTGGGGGAACCGGCTGATTGGCGGGCGCGTAGATACGATCAGTGAGCAGTACCGGCAGTACCGGCAGCGCAGCGGCACAGGACAGGCAAGACGACGGCAGGGACGGAGGAGGTGCCCCATGGGAGTCCTGAAGAAGTTCGAGCAGCGTCTCGAAGGTCTGGTGAACGGCACCTTCGCCAAGGTCTTCAAGTCCGAGGTCCAGCCCGTGGAGATCGCCGGAGCACTCCAGAGGGAGTGCGACAACAACGCCACGATCTGGAACCGTGACCGGACCGTCGTGCCCAACGACTTCATCGTGGAGCTGAGCGCGCCGGACCACGAGCGCCTCAGCCCCTACTCCGGGCAGCTCGGCGACGAGCTGGCCGGCATGGTGCGCGACTACGCCAAGCAGCAGCGCTACACCTTCATGGGCCCGATCAAGGTCACCCTGGAGAAGGCCGAGGACCTGGACACCGGCCTGTACCGGGTGCGCTCGCGCACCCTGGCCTCCTCCAGCAGCCAGCAGGCCCCCCAGGCCCCGGCGGGCCGCCCCGGACCGAGCGCCCCCGGCGGCTACGGCCACCAGCCGGCCGCTCCCGCGGGCGCACCCCCGATGCCCTCCGCGCCGCCGCCCGGTGCCCGCGCCGGCGGCTACGGCTACCCGCAGCCCGCCGGACAGCGGCCCGCCGCGGGCCCGGCCGGCGGCGCGCGCACCCGCTACTGGATCGAGATCAACGGCACCCGCCACCAGATCTCCCGCGCGACGCTGGTGCTGGGCCGCAGCACCGACGCCGATGTGCGGATCGACGACCCCGGCGTCTCCCGCCGGCACTGCGAGATCCGGACCGGAACGCCCTCGACGATCCAGGATCTCGGCTCCACCAACGGCATCGTGGTGGACGGGCAGCACACCACCCGCGCTACGCTCCGCGACGGCTCGCGGATCGTCGTGGGCAGCACCACCATCATTTACCGGCAAGCCGAAGGGTGAAGCGGGGGCAATGTCAGAGCTGACCCTCACGGTCATGCGGCTGGGTTTCCTGGCCGTACTGTGGCTGTTCGTGATCGTGGCCGTGCAGGTCATCCGGAGCGACCTGTTCGGTACGCGCGTCACACAGCGCGGATCGCGCAGGGAAGCGGCCCGCCCGCAGCAGCCGGGCCGGCAGCAGGCCCGCCAGCAGGCCGCCGCGCCTCCGCAGCAGCGCGGCCAGCAGGGCGGTGGCGGCCGGCGCGGCCGCAACGCCCCCTCCAAGCTGGTGGTGACCGAGGGCACACTCACCGGCACCACCGTCGCGCTCCAGGGCCAGACCATCACCCTGGGCCGGGCGCACGACTCCACGATCGTGCTGGACGACGACTACGCCTCCAGCCGTCATGCCAGGATCTACCCGGACCGTGACGGTCAGTGGATCATCGAGGACCTCGGCTCCACCAACGGCACCTACCTGGACCGGTCCCGGCTGACGACCCCCACACCGATCCCGCTGGGCTCGCCGATCCGCATCGGCAAGACCGCAATCGAGCTGCGGAAGTAGTGCTACATCATGAGTGAGCGCGAGCGGAGCGAGCACGCAGCGGCAGGCCGCCACCCGGTCTCCGGCGCGCTCCCGACCGGAGGGTGGGCAGTGTGGCTCGACACGACCGGCTGTACCCGGAGCCGACTGGCGAGGTGCGCATGAGTCTGTCACTGCGCTTCGCCGCCGGATCGCACAAGGGCATGATCCGGGAGGGCAACGAGGACTCCGGTTACGCCGGTCCGCGCCTGCTCGCCATCGCCGACGGCATGGGTGGCCAGGCCGCGGGCGAGGTCGCCTCCTCCGAGGTGATCTCCACCCTGGTCACGCTCGACGACGACGTGCCCGGCTCCGACATCCTCACCTCCTTGAGCCATGCCGTGCAGCGGGCCAACGACCAGCTGCGCGCCATGGTCGAGGAGGACCCCCAGCTGGAGGGCATGGGGACGACCCTGACCGCCCTGCTGTGGACGGGTCAGCGGCTCGGCCTCGTGCACGTCGGCGACTCGCGCGCGTACCTGCTCCGGGACGGCGCGCTCACCCAGATCACCCAGGACCACACCTGGGTGCAGCGGCTGGTGGACGAGGGCCGGATCACCGAGGAAGAGGCCACCACCCACCCGCAGCGCTCCCTGCTGATGCGCGCCCTCGGCAGCGGCGACCACGTCGAGCCCGACCTGTCCATCCGCGAGGTCCGGGCCGGTGACCGCTACCTGATCTGTTCCGACGGCCTGTCCGGCGTCGTCTCCCACCAGACGATGGAGGAGACCCTCGCCAGCTACCAGGGCCCGCAGGAGACCGTGCAGGAGCTGATCCAGCTCGCGCTGCGCGGCGGCGGCCCCGACAACATCACGGTGATCGTCGCCGACGTGCTCGACCTGGACACCGGGGACACCCTCGCCGGGCAGCTGTCCGACCAGCCGGTCGTGGTCGGCGCCGTCGCCGAGAACCAGCTCCACCCGCACGACAACGGCATCATGCAGACGCCGGCCGGCCGCGCCTCCCACCTGGGCCGTCAGGGCCAGGGACACGGCGGCGGCGAGTTCGGCCCGCCCGGCTCGGGCGAGACCGCCGGCTACGTCCCGGCCGACGGCTTCGGGGAGTACGCCGACGGTGACTTCACCAAGCCGCGCAAGTCCCGCAGATGGCTGAAGACCTCGCTCTGCAGCGCCCTCGCCCTCGCCGTGATCGGCGGCGGCCTGTACGGCGGCTACCGCTGGACGCAGACCCAGTACTACGTCGGCACCAACGGCGAGCACGTCGCGCTGTACCGGGGGATCAGCCAGGACCTGGCCTGGGTGTCGCTGTCGAAGGTCGAGAAGGACCACCCCGAGATCGAACTCAAGTACCTGCCGTCGTACCAGCAGAAGCAGGTGAAGGCGACGATCGCGGAGGGCGGTCTGGAGGCGGCCCGGACGAAGGTCCAGGAGCTGTCCGTGCAGGCGTCCGCCTGCCGGAAGCAGTCCGAGCGCGAGGCCTCCGCCGAGGCGGAGCGGAACAACGCCAAGAACGGCAAGGACAAGACCGGCGGGACCAAGGGCACCGGCGGCACCAACAGCACCGGTGGCACGAGCGGCACCGGTGGCACGAGCGGCACCACGGGTACCGCCACGCACACCGCCTTCACCAAGACCGCCTTCGCCGAGGCAGGCTTCACCGAGGCCGCCTTCGCCAAGGTGACGCCGACCCCGAACCCGTCGGCCTCGAAGACGTCGCCGACGTCGCCTTCGAAGTCTCCGTCCACGACCCCGTCCGCGACCCCCAGCCCCGGCCCCACTCTCTCGGAGGATGAGCAGAAGG
This sequence comes from Streptomyces sp. NPDC015171, assembly GCF_043079545.1. Lineage (NCBI taxonomy): Bacteria > Bacillati > Actinomycetota > Actinomycetes > Kitasatosporales > Streptomycetaceae > Streptomyces > Streptomyces sp. NPDC015171. The sequence goes on along the minus strand of NZ_JBIBUO010000010.1, from coordinate 327,169 downwards.
TCGTCTCGCTGTGCGGTAAGCAGTAGGCAAGCCGTGAGAGGCCCCGTCACACGATGAGCAGTACTACGAATTCGCCGTCGCATCACACGTCCACGATCGGCGCCATCGGCGCCCCGAGCCGCCGCAACACCGAGCTGGCCCTGCTGGTCTTCGCCGTGGTCATTCCGGTGTTCGCCTACGCCAACGTGGGCCTGGCCATCGACGACCAGGTCCCGACGGGGCTGCTGAGCTACGGGCTCGGCCTCGCCCTGCTGGCCGGCGTCGCCCACCTCGGCGTACGCAAGTTCGCGCCGTACGCCGACCCGCTGCTGCTGCCGCTGGCCACCTTGCTCAACGGCCTCGGGCTCGTCGTGATCTGGCGGCTCGACCAGTCGAAGCTGCTGCAGTCGCTGCGCGGCTTCTCCCCGTCCGCGCCCCGCCAGCTGCTGTTCACCGCGCTGGCCATCGCGATGTTCGTGGTCGTGCTGATCTTCCTGAAGGACCACCGCGTCCTGCAGCGCTACACGTACATCTCGATGTTCGGCGCTCTGGTCCTGCTGATCCTGCCGCTGGTGCCGGGCCTCGGCGCCAACATCTACGGCGCGAAGATCTGGATCAGGATCCCCGGTCTCGGCTCCCTCCAGCCCGGTGAGTTCGCGAAGATCGTCCTCGCGGTCTTCTTCGCCGGCTACCTGATGGTGAAGCGGGACGCCCTGGCCCTCGCCAGCCGCCGCTTCATGGGCCTCTACCTGCCGCGCGGCCGCGACCTCGGCCCGATCCTGGTGGTCTGGGCGATCTCGATCCTCATCCTGGTCTTCGAGACCGACCTCGGCACCTCGCTGCTGTTCTTCGGCATGTTCGTGATCATGCTGTACGTCGCCACCGAGCGGACCAGCTGGATCGTCTTCGGTCTGCTGATGTCCGCGGTCGGCGCGGTGGGCGTGGCAAGCATCGAGACCCACGTGAAGAGCCGGGTCCAGTCCTGGCTCGACCCGATGCGGGAGTACACCCTGAGCCGACAGGGCGTCGGCGGCCACTCCGACCAGCTCCAGCAGTCGCTGTGGGCGTTCGGCTCCGGCGGCACCCTCGGCACCGGCTGGGGCCAGGGCCACTCGGACCTGATCCGGTTCGCCGCCAACTCCGACTTCGTCCTCGCCACCTTCGGCGAGGAGCTGGGCCTGGCGGGCATCATGGCGATCCTGCTGATCTACGGCCTGATCGTGGAGCGCGGCGTGCGCACCGCCCTCGCCGCCCGCGACCCGTTCGGCAAGCTGCTCGCCATCGGTCTCTCCGGTGCCTTCGCGCTCCAGGTCTTCGTGGTGGCCGGCGGTGTCATGGGCCTCATCCCGCTGACCGGTATGACCATGCCGTTCCTGGCCTCCGGCGGTTCCTCCGTGCTGGCCAACTGGGCACTGATCGCCATCCTGATCCGGATCAGCGACACCGCCCGCCGTCCGGCGCCGACCCCCGCCGGCAACCCCGACGTCGAGATGACCCAGGTGGTCCGCCCGTCATGAACAAGCCCCTGCGCCGGATCGCGATCTTCTGCGGTCTTCTCATGCTGACGCTGCTGATCCGTGACAACTGGCTCCAGTACGTGCGGGCCGACGGCCTCAAGGACGACCCGAAGAACCGCCGCGTCACGATCGCCCGCTACGCCACCCCGCGCGGCGACATCATCGTCGACGGCAACCCGATCACCGGGTCCTCCGAATCCAGCAAGACCGGCCTGAACGACCTGAAGTACAAGCGGACGTACAAGAACGGCGCCATGTGGGCGCCGGTCACCGGCTACGCGTCGCAGGCCTTCGGCGCCACCCAGCTGGAGTCGCTGGAGGACGGCATCCTCACCGGCAACGACGACCGGCTGTTCTTCCGCAAGACGCTGGACATGGTCACCGGCAAGGAGCAGCAGGGCGGCAATGTCGTCACCACGCTCAACGGTGCCGCGCAGAAGGCCGCCTACGACGGTCTGAAGGCGCAGGGCGGCAAGGGCGCGGTGGTCGCGCTCGACCCCTCCACCGGCAAGATCCTGGCGCTGGCCTCCTACCCGTCGTACGACCCCTCGGTCTTCGCGGGCAACAGCAACGACGACGCCGCGGCCTGGAAGAAGCTGCAGAAGAAGTACAACCCCAGCGACCCGATGCTGAACCGGGCGCTGCGCGAGACCTACCCGCCGGGCTCCACCTTCAAGGTGGTCACGGCCGCGGCGGCGCTGGAGAACGGCAAGTACACCTCGGCCGACGAGAAGACCGACTCGCCGCTGCCGTGGACCATGCCGGGCACCTCGACCCAGCTGAAGAACGAGGGCAACATCCCGTGCAAGGACGCCACCATGCGGGAGGCGCTGCGGGTGTCCTGCAACACCGTCTTCGGCAAGATCGGCGCTGACCTCGGCAACGACAAGATGCTCGCCGAGGCGAAGAAGTTCGGCTTCGACGCCGAGCAGTTCACCCCGGTCCGCTCCAGCGCCTCGGTCTTCTCCGACGACATGAACCCGTCGCAGACCGCGCTGTCCTCCATCGGCCAGTACAACACCGCCGCCACCCCGCTCCAGATGGCCATGGTGGCCTCGGCGGTCGCCAACGACGGCAAGCTGATGAAGCCGTACATGGTCGACACGCTCCAGTCCTCCAACCTGGACCCGGTCGTCAAGACCCAGCCCGAGGAACTGAGCCGGCCGCTGTCGGCGGAGAACGCGCAGATCCTCCAGGACATGATGAAGACCGTCGTCGAGCAGGGCACCGGTAAGAACGCGCAGATCAGCGGTGTCACGGTCGGCGGCAAGACCGGTACCGCCCAGCACGGTGTCGAGAACAGCGAGAACCCGTACGCCTGGTTCATCTCCTACGCCAAGCTCCCCGACGGCAGCTCGCCGGTCGCCGTCGCCACGGTGATCGAGGACGACCAGGCCAACCGCGACGACATCTCGGGCGGCGGTCTGGCCGCGCCGATCGCGAGGAGCGTCATGAAGGCGGTCATCGACTCCAAGAAGTGACCGCTGCCCTCACCGCAGGTGACGACGCTCACATCCCCTTCACATCGCCGCACGTTGCGGTACCGGTCCTGTATCGGGTTACGGGCTTGGCCAGGTCACACACAGCTAGCCGGGTACGGTAGGCCCGGACGGCAGCCTCCGGCCACGCACAGAGGTGCGTGGCCGAGACCGACGGAGAGGGCTGGTAGGTAGCTATGGAAGAGCCGCGTCGCCTCGGCGGCCGGTACGAGCTGGGCCAGGTGCTCGGCCGCGGTGGCATGGCGGAGGTCTACCTCGCCCATGACACCCGGCTCGGACGCACCGTGGCGGTGAAGACGCTGCGCGCGGATCTCGCGCGTGACCCTTCCTTCCAGGCCCGGTTCCGCCGGGAGGCCCAGTCGGCCGCCTCGCTCAACCATCCCGCGATCGTGGCGGTCTACGACACGGGCGAGGACTACATCGACGGGGTCTCCATCCCGTACATCGTGATGGAGTACGTCGACGGCTCCACGCTGCGCGAGCTGCTGCACTCCGGCCGCAAGCTGCTGCCCGAGCGGGCGATGGAGATGACCATCGGCATCCTCCAGGGCCTGGAGTACGCGCACCGCAGCGGCATCGTCCACCGTGACATCAAGCCGGCCAACGTCATGCTGACGCGCAACGGCCAGGTCAAGGTGATGGACTTCGGCATCGCCCGCGCCATGGGCGACTCCGGCATGACCATGACGCAGACCGCGGCGGTCATCGGCACGGCCCAGTACCTCTCGCCGGAGCAGGCGAAGGGCGAGCAGGTCGACGCCCGTTCCGACCTGTATTCGACCGGCTGCCTCCTCTACGAGCTGCTGACCGTACGGCCGCCCTTCGTGGGCGACTCCCCGGTGGCCGTGGCCTATCAGCACGTGCGTGAGGAACCGCAGGCCCCGTCGGTCTTCGACCCCGAGATCACGCCCGAGATGGACGCGATCGTCCTCAAGGCCCTGGTCAAGGACCCCGACTACCGCTACCAGTCGGCCGACGAGATGCGCGCCGACATCGAGGCGTGCCTGGACGGCCAGCCGGTCGCGGCCACGGCCGCGATGGGCGCGGTGGGCTACGGCGGCTACCCCGACGACCAGGCGACGACGGCCCTGCGCTCGGACGGGGGCGGGGGCGCGACCACCATGCTCCCGCCGATGAACCCCGACGAGGGCGGCTACGGCTACGACGACCGCCCGGACCGCCGCCGCCAGCAGAAGAAGTCCAACACCTCCACGATCATGCTGGTGGTCGCGGGTCTGCTGGTCCTGGTCGGCGCGATCCTGATCGGCAAGTACGCGTTCAGCGGGAAGAACGGCGGCGACGAGTCTTTCAAGGCCCCGAACTTCGTCGGCCATACCCTCCCCGAGGCCCGGAAGATGGCGGAGAACTCCGACCTGAAGCTGGGCACGCCCACGCGCAAGGAGTGCGCGAACCAGCCCAAGGGCAACGTCTGCTCCCAGGACCCCGCGTACAACTCGGACGTCAAGAAGGGCGACACGGTCACCCTGGTGGTGTCGACCGGTGCGCCGAAGGTCACCGTGCCGGACGAGCGCGGCATCCAGTTCGACCAGGCGGAGTCCCAGCTCAAGGAGAAGGGCTTCGAGGTCGAGAAGCGGACCCAGGTGTCCTCCCAGACGCCCGGCGTGGTCATCAGCCAGGACCCCGAGGGCGGCGCCAGCAAGGAGAAGGGCACCACGGTCACCCTCACGGTCGCCAAGGCCGAGGAGAAGATCACGGTCCCCGACGTCACCGGCAAGTCCTGTGACGATGCCAAGGCCGAGCTCCAGGCGAAGGGCCTGGTGCCGTCCTGCAGCGACACCCCGGTCACCGACCCCGCCCAGGACGGCAAGGTGCAGAGCACCAACCCGGCGGCGAACCAGCAGGTCGTCAAGAACACCAACGTGGTGATCAGCGTCGGCAAGGCCCAGCAGCAGACGGCCGTGCCGAACGTCGTCACCCAGCGGGTGAAGGACGCCAGGCGGATCCTTCAGCAGGCCGGCTTCAACAACATCCAGTTCGCGGCCGGCAGCTCCGACGACGAGAACGCGATCGTCAGCCAGCAGGACCCGACCGCCAACACCCCCGGCGACCCGAACAGCACGACGATCACGCTGACCACGATCTCGTTCGGCGGCAACAACGGCAACAACGACAACGGCGGCACCAACTTCTTCGGTGGCGCCGGCGGCTGACGCCCTCCGGCCACCCGCGCGTGGGCCCCTGCCGGGACATCCCGGCAGGGGCCTCGCCGTTTCCGTACCGGGCCGCTTCCCCTACGGGGTCAGCGCAGCTCCTTGGGCAGGGTCCGCTCGCTGTCCACCTTCTCCACCCGGACGAGTTCGCCCCACACCACGTACCGGTAGCGGGAGGTGTAGACGGGGGTGCAGGTCGTCAGGGTGATGTAGTGGCCCGGCTTCTTCCTGCCGGACTCCTCGGGGACCGGGGTCAGGACCTTGACGTTGTACTTCGAGGTCTCCGGCAGGATCGAGTAGACCTTGTAGACGTACCAGTCGTCCCGCGTCTCGAAGACGATCGGGTCGCCCTTCTCCAGCTTGTCGATGTTGTGGAACTTCGCGCCGTGGCCGTCCCGGTGGGCGGCGAGGGTGAAGTTGCCTTTCTTGCCCGTTATCGGGAGGGCCGCCTTCACCGGGTCGGTGTAATAGCCGGCCACACCGTCGTTGAGGACGTCGGTGTCGGTGCCCTTCTCGACCAGCACCTCGCCGTTGCCCATCGCCGGTACGTGCAGGAACCCGATGCCGTCCTTGGTGTCGAGCGCGCCGGGACCCGTGTCCCGCTGCGCCCAGTGGTCGCGCACCTTGTCGGACTGCCGGTCGGCCTTGCGGTCCGCTATCACGTTCGTCCACCACAGCGAGTAGACGACGAAGAGGCCGAGCAACAGGCCCGCCGTGATGAGGAGTTCCCCGAAGACGCTGACCGCCGTCGCGAGGCGGCCGGGGCGCCGGCGGCGCGGGTCCTGATCCGGTTCGGAAGCGTCCGTGGTCTCTTCGGTCTCGTCGGCGGTCGCTGCCACAGTTCCTCTGCCCTTACTCGATGAGCCCTACTCGATGAGCGCGTCCGGCTTGCCCTTGCTGCGCGGGCTTTCCTGGACCATCTTGCCCCAGACGATCAGCCGGTACTTGCTGGTGAACTCCGGTGTGCACGTGGTGAGGGTGATGTACCGGCCGGGCCCGGTGAGACCGGAGCCCGGGGGGACCGGGTCCAGCACGCTCGTGTTGGACGGCGGGGTCACCGGAAGCATCGAGGTCACCTTGTACACGAAGTACGTGTCCTGTGTCTCGACGACGACCGCGTCGCCCGCCCTGAGCCTGTTGATGTACCGGAACGGCTCACCGTGCGTGTTGCGGTGCGCCGCGAGACCGAAGTTGCCGGTCCGGTCCCCGGGCATCGCCGTCTTCAGCGGCGCCTCGCCGTAGTGCCCGACCATGCCCTTGTCGAGCACCCTCTTGTTGCTGACGCCCTCCGCGATCGGCGCCACCACGTCCAGCTTCGGGATGTGCAGGATGGCGAAGCCCTGCCCCGGCTCGAAGACGCCGGGACTGCGCTTGCCGCTGGCCCAGTCGTCCTGGAGCTGGTGCGTCTCGCTGCCGGCCTGCGCGTGCGCGCGGACGTTGGTCCACCACAGCTGGTAGGTGACGAACAGCAGCATCAGCACACCGGTGGTGATGAACATTTCGCCGATCGCCCGGCTCGCCACGGTCGCCGGGCTCGGCCTGCGCAGCCGCGCCTGCCGCCGGGCCTCCACCCGGGTCAGGGGCCGCTGCGGGTCGCGCTGCGCGGGGGGAGCCGTCGCCTCCCGGGCCCCGCCGCCGTGCCGCCCGCCACGCCGCTTGGCGGCCTTCCTGCGGGCCGCCCGGCCGCCCGGTGCGGCTCCGCCGCCGGGAGGGGCGGCCGGGGCCGCAGAGGCGCGTGTGGGCCCGCTCCTGGGGCCGGCTCCCGCCGGCCCGGGGACCCGCAGCGCCATCGTCTCGTCGTCGACGACGGGCAGCGGCGCCGTCGCGTCGCCGGCCGGAGGCACCGGCCGGCCCTCTGCGGTCAGCCGGGGCATCGGTGCCGTCGGCGGGTCCTGACGGCGTCCCGGGTACGGCCGCGCACCGCCGGAGGACCCGTACGGACTCTCGCCGCCGTACACGTCCTCGCGCTCGGGGCGCAGCGCGGTCACGCCGTGGCCCTGCCCACCACCGGGGCGAGCCCCGCCGACCTCGCCACGGCACCCTGGTCGCCGCACTCCGCCAGCCAGTTGGCCAGCATCCGGTGCCCGTGCTCGGTCAGCACCGACTCCGGGTGGAACTGCACGCCCTCGACCGGGAGTTCGCGGTGGCGCAGGCCCATGATGATCCCGTCGTGCGTGCGGGCCGTCACCTCCAGCTCGGCCGGGACGGTCGCCGGCTCGGCGGCCAGGGAGTGGTAGCGGGTCGCGGTGAACGGCGAGGGCAGGCCGGCGAAGACGCCCTTGCCCTCGTGCTCGACCGGCGAGGTCTTGCCGTGCAGCAGCTCGGGCGCCCGGTCGACCACACCGCCGTAGGCCACCTGCATCGACTGCATGCCCAGGCACACCCCGAAGACGGGGACGCCGGTGGCCGCGCAGTGGCGGACCATCTCCACGCAGACCCCGGCCTCCTCGGGCGTTCCCGGGCCGGGTGAGAGCAGCACGCCGTCGAAGCCGTCCTGGGCGTGCGCCGTCGACACCTCGTCGTTGCGCAGCACCTCGCACTCGGCGCCCAGCTGGTACAGGTACTGGACGAGGTTGAAGACGAAGCTGTCGTAGTTGTCGACGACGAGAATCCGCGCACTCACTGGTTGTCCACCGTCACATCGTTGAAGGGCAGCAGCGGCTCGGCCCAGGGGAAGACGTACTGGAAGAGCACGTAGATCACGGCCAGGACCAATACGAGCGAGACGAACGCCTTCACCCACGTGTTCCCCGGCAGATGCCGCCAGATCCAGCCGTACATGCCGTCCCTTGCCGTCCCTTCCGTATCCGCTACGGCACCAGACCCACGCCGTACGTCACCAGACTAGCGGCGCAGCGCCTCCGGTTGGCCTGCCTCCACGGGCCGGGTGGAATCCAGGTGCGCCCAGACGATCAGCCGGTGGCTGTGCCCCCACTCCGGATCGCAGGTGGTCAGCGTCAGGTAGCGGCCCGGACGGGTGTACCCGGACTTACGTGGGACAGGGTCGATCACCTCGACGTCGGTCGGCACGGTTTTGTAGGGCCCTTTGTCGATCCGATACGTGAACCAGGTCGTTCCGTCGGTGAGCACCACCGCGTCGCCCGGCCGCAGCTCGGGGAAGTCCTTGAACGGGTCGCCGTACGTCCGCCGGTGCCCGGCGACCGCGAAATTTCCCTGGCCACCGAGCCGGGCGGTCCCCCGGTAGTGGGCGAGGCCCTTGGCCAGCTCGTCCCGTCCGGTGCCCTCGAGCACCGGTTTGTCCCAGCCGGCGCCGAGCCGCGGGATGTACATAATCGCGAAGGGCCTGCCGCGGCGGTACGGCTCCTGCCCGGTCTTCCGCTCCCTCGCGGACTTGCGTCCCCCGCCGGGCGTGTCCGCCCGCCCCACCGGGCCCGTCGACCACTGCCGGTGCAGCTGGTCGATCTGGTCGCTCATCGCCCCATCGGCCCGCACGCCCGTCCAGAAGAGCACGTAGCCGACGAAGAGCACGATCAGGCTGCCGAGGGTGATGCACAGTTCGCTGACGGTTCTGACGATCACACGCACCGGCGGCTCCCGGACGGACGTCTGCCCCTTTTACCCCACTGGCTTCGCGTAGTGCAGATCCACTGTGCCGGAGTAGCCGGGAAGAGTCACCGTCCCGTCGTCGGTGACTTTCCAGCCGAGGCCGTAGACGTTGACGTAGACCATGTAGGTCTGGATCGCCTTGCTGTCGGCGAGGGCCCGCTTCAGCCGGCCCGGGTCCCCGACCGCCGTGATCTTGTACGGGGGCGAGTAGACGCGGCCCTGGAGGATCAGGGTGTTGCCGACGCAGCGCACCGCGCTGGTGGAGATCAGCCGCTGGTCCATGACCTTGACGCCCTGGGCGCCGCCCTGCCACAGCGCGTTCACCACGGCCTGGAGGTCCTGCTGGTGGATGACCAGGTAATCGGGCTGCGGCTCCGGATAGCCGGGCAGCTTCGCGGTGGCGCCCGGCGGGGCGTCGTTCAGGGTGACGGAGACGGCCTTGCCGGTCAGCTTCCGGGTGCCCGCCCCCTTCTCCAGGCCGCCGAGCTTCTCGTCCTCGGCCCTGGTGCTGCCGTCGTCGCTCTCGGCGAGGGACTCCACGCTGCCGCGCAGGGCCGCGTTGGACTCGTCCAGCTGCTTGTTCTTGCGGCTGCGCTGCTGGATCAGGTCGGACAGCTTCAGCAGGGAGCCGTCCTGGCGGATGTCGGTGCCCTTGGCCGTGTCGAAGCTGGTGAAGAAGATGAGCCCGGCGAGGGCGAAGACGGCGGCCGTGAGCACCCGCACCGGTTTGACACGCGGCCGGCGGGCGGGGCCGGAGCCCGTTGCTCCCGTCCCGGGGGAGTCGGCAGAATTGCTCAACGTACCCTTATCTCCTTCTGCGCCGCGGAAGCACTACGCTAACGGACGCCCGGGGGAGCACACAGAGTCGTCGTGTCGGCCCCTTGTACGCTGCCCCGGACCGACCCAGTTACCTGCGCGGCCACGCAGCGCATCGACAGGAGAGACCCTCGTGCCGAAGTCACGTATCCGCAAGAAGGCTGATTTCACGCCGCCGCCGGCCAAGCAGGCGCAGGCGATCAGGCTCACCAACCGAGCCTGGGTCGCGCCGGTCATGCTGGCCATGTTCCTGATCGGGCTGGCCTGGATCGTCGTCTTCTACGTGACCGACGGCTCGCTGCCCCTCGACAGCCTGGACAACTGGAACATCGTGGTCGGCTTCGGCTTCATCGCCGCCGGTTTCGGTGTCTCCACCCAGTGGAAGTAGCCGGCGGCACCGAACGGGTGGCGCCAGCTCTGCCCAGGGCTATCCACTGAGTTATCCACAGCCGTTGTCCACAGTGGGGAAAAAGAACGACGATCTGTGGATAACTCATCGGGTGTTGACGCCGGTGTGACCGGTCCCGCATCCCTCAGACAACCGTTCGCCCCCTGTCCTACCTGCGGAAACACATCCGAGCGACAGGGGGCGCAGGTGTGTCCGCACCGTATGCACAAGATCCGGCACACGCTGTGGACAACGGTTCGGTATCAGGAGAGCTGAGCGGTCCTGACCAGCACGAGGGCCACCACCAGGGCCAGGACGACAGCACAGGTGCCGTACTGCACCAGCGACCGCTTCTCGCGCGGGGCGTGCACCATCGCGTAGCCGGTGACGACACCGGCGACCAGGCCGCCGATGTGCGCCTCCCACGAGATGTCCATGGACGGGTTGAAGGTGAAGATCAGGTTGACCACCAGCAGCGCGATGACCGGCCGCATGTCGTAGTTGAGCCGGCGCATCAGCACGGCGGTCGCACCGAAGAGCCCGAAGATGGCGCCGGAGGCGCCGAGCATGGCCGTGTTGGGCGGGGCGAGCAAATAGGCGAGCGCGCTGCCGGCCAGGCCCGAGACGAAGTAGAGGGCCAGATAGCGGGCACGCCCGAAGGCGGCTTCCAGGGGGCCGCCGACCCACCACAGGCTGAGCATGTTGAACGCGATGTGCAGATAGCCGCTGTGCAGGAACATCGACGTCAGCAGCCGGTAGTACTGCCCCTCGGCGACGCCCTGCACCCCGTCGAGGTAGGGGGTGTACGCCTGGCCGATGAGTTCGAACCGGTGGCTGAAGCGGTCGCCGACGGACAGCTGGACCAGGAACACCGCGAGGTTGATCCCGATCAGGATCTTGGTGAGCAGCCGGGGGTCTGCCGTGACCGAGCCGCCGGCGATCGTGCGCGGGCGGGAGGCGCCGGGTCCATGACCCGTGCCGGAAGCCCCGCGGACGCACTCCGGGCACTGGAAGCCCACCGACGCGCTGACCATGCACTCGGGGCAGATCGGCCGGTCACAGCGGGTGCAGCGCACGCCGGTCTCGCGGTCCGGGTGCCGGTAGCACACGGGCGCGCTGCGGGCGTCCTGGGTGCTCCCGCTCCCTGCGGCCTGGTCCATCAGATCCCCTCGGTCGTCGTATCGCCTGCCTGACGGCAGTGTCCTGCCCCGCTCATCCTTACGGACGAGCGGGTCCTTTGGTTCCCTTTCACCGGTGCGGGCGGACCGCGCCGGCACCGCCCGCGCGGCTCTCGATGGTCACCGACTCGATGACGACGTCGACGAGCGGCCGGTCGTTGCGCCCGGTCGGCACGCGCGCGATGGCGTCGACGACCTTCTGCCCGGCGGGCCCGCTGACCTCGCCGAAGATGGTGCGCTTGCCGTTCAGCCAGGTGCTCGGGGTGACGGTGATGAAGAACTGGGAGCCGTTGGTGCCCGGCCCCGCGTTGGCCATGGCCAGCAGATACGGGGTGTCGAAGGCCAGGTCGGAGTGGCACTCGTCCTCGAAGCCGTAGCCGGGGCCGCCGAGGCCGTTGCCCAGGGGATCGCCGCCCTGGATCATGAAGCCGCCTATGACGGCGTGGAAGACCGTGCCGTCGTAGAGCCGGTTCCTGGTCTTCTCGCCGGTGCGGGGATGGGTCCACTCGCGTTCGCCGCGGGCCAGCTCGACGAAGTTTCTGACCGTGACGGGAGCATGGAGGGGAAAGAGCCGCACCTCGATGTCGCCGAGGGTGGTCCTGAGGGTGGCGTAGAGCTGCTCGGCCACGGTCCGCCTTCCGTACGTTGTCGTCCGCCGCGACCCTTCGATCCTTCCACGCTCCCGGCCCCGCGTCGCCGGGCGGGCGGCGGGCCGCGGCGATTCGTGGCAGTGTCGACGACGGGCCCCTGTCGCCCGGAGACCGGCCGAAGGGGGCGGCCGGCACCCGAATGCCCGCCCGCGCATGCCGCACCGGTCCCCGGCAGGCATGATCCGTAAAAGGGCGGAAAGTCGAATTACCGTACGCCACCGAGGAGGAGGAACCCGTGACCCGCATCGACAGCGTGCGCGCCGCTACCGGCTCGGCTAAGGACAGCGTGCTGCACGCCGCGGAAGTGGTGGCGCCCTACGCCGACACGGCCAAGGAGCGTGCCGCGTTCTACGCGCAGGAGGCACGCGTACGGCTGGCGCCCGTGGTGTCGCAGGCCGCCGAACAGGCCCGCGTGCAGTACGACGCCCGGCTCGCCCCACGCCTTGAGCAGGCGCGCGCCCATGTGCCACCGAAGGTGGACCTGGCCGCGCAGGAAGCCGCCGTGCAGGCCCGCAAGGCCGCCCGGCAGGCCGCCGAGTACTCGCGCCCGAGGATCGAGCACGCCGTGGCGGCAGCCGCCCCGGTCCGTGAGGAGGCCGCCGCGCGGGGCGCCGCCGCCCTGGCCGCGCTGCGCGGTCAGGTCTCGGCAGAGGACATCCACAAACTGGTCCGGCGGCACGAGCGGCGGAGCCGGGCCGGCCGCGCCCTGAAGCTGCTCGCACTGGCGACCGCGCTGGCCGGCGGTGCCTTCGCGGCCTGGAAGTGGTGGGACAAGCAGGCCAACCCCGACTGGCTGGTGGAGCCGCCCGCCCCGACGGAGGTCCCCGACGGCGCCCGGCTGTCCGCCGTGGACGGCTCCGGCGACCTGGACCCCGAGGTCCGGGCGAAGCAGGCGGAGGACGACGCGGCGGACCGCGACGACGACGCCTGACACGCGTTCCCGCGCCCGGGCAGGCGGTGCCGACTGCGCCGCTGCCCGGCCGTTCCCTGACCCGTGGCCGCGCGGCCACGGGTCAGGCGCTGTCCTCCGGCGCCATCGAGAGGTGCCAGGCCACGAAGTCGACGAGCGTGGCGATGGATTCCAGGCAGTCCAGGCTCAGGTCCTGGGCCGCCACATCGACGCCGAAGCGGTCGGTGATCGTGGCCAGCAGGGTGACGCCGGCGAGGGACGACAGGGAGATCTCGGCGCCGAACAGCTTGGTATCGGCGGGCAGTTCCTCGAAGCGGGCCCGGTCCGCGCCCGTGGCGTCGGCCAGTATCCGGCGGATCTCCCGCTCCACCTGGGCCCGCTGCCCGTACAGGGAGTCTTCGGTCATGGGGTCGGTCCAATCGACAGCGGACGCATCCGTATCCAGGAGGGCAGGGCAGGCAGGTCGTCGTGGAGGGGCCGGCTCAGTGCCACCGCCGGCCGCGCGGGGCCGGCGCCCTCGGCGGCGCGCAGTCCGGCCTGCCGGAACAGCAGCCGCAGCTCGGTGTTGGCCTCGGTCGGCCGCATGTCCACCGCGAACACGTCGGCGCCCGCCGACCGGGCCTCTTCCATCAGCCACCGCAGGAACGCGACGGAGGCACCCCGGCCGGCGATCCGGCAGGACAGCGCCAGCAGCGGCACCGACCAGGTGGCGGCGCCGAGCCGCACCAGCGCCATGCCGATGACGCCGTAGTCCCCGAACCGGTCGCTCATCCGAGCCGTGAACAGCCGGTGGCCGCCCTGCTCGACGAGCGTCCTGACCTGCTCGCGGTCCAGCCCGGACGAGTTCAACCGATGGGTGCGCTCGGCGAGTTCGAGTGCCCGCGCAAGCTCCTCGCCGGACGCGGCACCTGCCTGGAGGCGCATCTCGCACCACCGCAGGAACTCTTCCCTGCCGCCCTCGAAACGCTCGCCCGCCCGGCGGCGGACCTCCTCGGTCCGGTAGAAGTCCGCGCGCGCCCGCGCCTCGGCGGTGACCGGCCGTCCGTCGAGGGCGGCCAGCAGCGCGGGCACCTCCTGCGGGCTCACCGCGCGCACCCCGGGCAGCAGGGCCGTCACCTCGGCCCGCTCGTACGGGGAGTCGTCGACCAGGAGGAGCGACTCGACCGCCACGCCCAGCCGCGCGGCGATCGCGCGCAGGGCGTGGCTCTTGTCCTGCCAGGAGACCTGGGGGGCCAGGAAGCGGGAGGCCAGCCGGGGGTCGCGGCCGATGCGCTCCAGCACCTCCGGGGCGCTACGGCTGGCGATGCTGCTGAGCACACCGTGCCCGGCGAGGGTGTCGACGGCGGCGAGCATGTCCGCGCGGACCTCGGGGAGCGCGTCGTCGGCGCGCTCGACCGCCACGCCGTCCCAGAGGGTGCCGTCGAGATCCCACACCACGCACTTGATGCCGTCAGCGTCCAGCATGGCTCGGATCCTGCCGTACGGGCGGCCGGCCCTCGTCCCCGGCCGGAAGGCGCAGCTTCATCACCAGATTGGTGGGGGCGAAGCCGAACTTGCGGTAGAGGGTGCGCATCGGGACGTTCCCCACGTGCACCCGGCCCACGACCTCGGTGAGCCCGTGCCGCACGGCGAACTCGAGGCCCGAGGAGATGAGCAGCTCCGCCACCTCGGCACGCCGCTCCACCGGGGCCACGGCCAGCGACCGGAAGTTCGCGTAGCGGTCCCCGGTCATCGTGTTCTGGTTGATGCTGACCCACAGCCAGCCGATCGCCGGGTCACCTGGACGGTGGGCGACGATCATCCCCTCCCTGGACTTCTCCATCGCGCGCGCCAGCCGCGTCTCGTGCCGCACGGGATCGTCCACGGCGTCACCGCCGAAAGAGACACGCGCGATGTCGACCTCGAACGCGCCGATCGCCGGCAGGTCCCGTTCGTCGGCCTGCCGGGTGACGTAGGGCGCCGCCCGGTCCGCCAGCAGATCCCGTTCGTCGGCGGTGGGCGGCTGCCAGATGTGGCCCGCCGGCGCGGGGGACGCGGAGAGGGCCGAGGAGGCGGAGAGAGCGGACGAGGTGAGGGTGGAGAAGGCCGAGGACGCGGCGGAGGCGGCCGGCGGGGCGAGGGCGGACGGCGCGGCGGGAGCGGCGGGGGGCTGGTCCGGCTCCCGGTCCGGCTCCTGGTCCGGGAGCCGGACCTGCGCCGGGGCAGCCGTCTCGTCGGCGGGGCCGGGCGCGGTGTCCTGGGACCGGGGGCCGTCGGGGTGCCGGGCCGCCGGAGGCTGCCGGTCCTGGCCCTCGGCGCCGTTGGGCACCAGCGGGCCCGGGCGGAAGGGGCCCTTGCCGCAGTTCGGGCAGCCCTCCGCGCGCAGGACGCCGACCGACGCCCACTTGGCGCCGGCGCCGACCCGGACCATCTCGCCGCACGCCACGCACTCGTACAGCCGCTGCCGCGAGCGCTTGTCCCCCGTGTAAAGGGGACCCGCGTAGCCGCCGTCCTGCGAGGGCGCGGTGGCGCTGGTGGTGAGGAGCTGCTGGAAGAACCCGACACCGCCGAGAATTCCGCTGCCTTCGTACTCGTTGAAGTTACGGATGTACCCGTTGGTGACGAGACCCAGCTCCATGATTTCGCGCTGCACCTGGAGCATTTCGTCCGGGCTCTTCCCGCCGAACGACAGGAAAATGCTGTGGGCCGGCCCCGGACGGAGCCCCTCGACCGCACGCGAAAGAAACAGCCGGGCGCCTTCGGGGGTGTACGGCGGATCGGTCATCGCCACATCGAACTGCCGTTGCAGCGTTTCCGGCAGCGGATTCCGCAGATCGTGCTGAACCGTCTCTATACGCGTACTGAATTCCGCCGACATCCGCTCGATATAACCGAGGATGTCGGGAGAGATGTCGACCACCGTCACCCGGTCGACGAGCGGTGCGCCCAGGACGTCCCCCACGACGGCGACCGCCAGCGAGATCAGGTCGTCGTCCCCGATCAGCAGCAGCGAACCGCCGGGCAGCGTGCCGGACGTCAGCAGCGCGAGGACCCGGCGCACCTTGGTCTCGGGCGTGCACTTCGACTGGTCCAGCGCCATGTCGGCCGCCGGCCCGTCCCCCATGATCTCCTCGAGCCGGGCGACCGCCCGTTCCAGCACCTCGGGGATCACCAGTTCCCGCCCGTCGCACGTGCGGCAGGTGGCGTCCATCGTGAGATCCATGCCCAGTTCCGTGACGAGTGCCCGGCCGGCCGGGGTCAGCTGCGACGGACGCTCCCGGGTGATCAGCCCACGGGTGCGCAGTTCGTTGCCCACGGCCGCCACGATCGGCACGGGCAGCCCCACGGCCCGGCTGATGTCCTTCGTCGAGGCCGGAGCCAGCCGCCGGATGGCCCGCAGGATCGACCGCACCCCCGGGGGCCCCTCCTGCAGCCTGACAGCGTCCGCGACGTCATTGAGCACTCGGTCGGCACTGACACTGCGGCGTCGTCGACGGGCGTTCGTCACAATGTTGCTCCACGTGGGGTGAGAATGTTCGTGCCAGTATACGGGGCCGGAGAACCGCGACGCCAGGCGTCTAAGAATGCCCCAGCAATTCCCGCAGGAGGCTGTTCCACCCCATTTCCCGGTCTGCAATCGCGTCCAGCATGTCGGCTATTCGCAGCACTGCGGGAGTGCCTTTTCTAATCCGCAGGAAGAAGTAATTTCGAATCGTCTCCCACTGCCTGGCGAGCGCGTCCGCCTCGGCCGCCGCCTCGGTCAGCGCGGGCACCTCGCAGAGCCCCGCCGCCAGCCGCAGATACCGTGCGTTGAGCGCCCGCTGGCTGGCCAGTTCGCCGAACCAGGCGCTCATCTCCGTCATGGTCGGCGCCGAGGGCGTGGCGAACGCCTCGGGCCGCTCGCGCAACTGCCGCACGCCCGACCGCAGCGGGCCCTGTTCACCCGACTCCTCCGTATAGACGGCGGCCGTGTCCCGGATCGCCGCCCGCAGGCGCTCCCCCGAAGGGGGCCCGGGACGGCCGGCCCCCGGCTTGACGACGAGGGTGCGGTGGCGCCAGTCCGGGTCGCCCCGGAGGCCGTCCGCCAGTTCCGGCGCGGACATGGCGGCCAGGAGAACCCGTGCCTCGACCACGCCCTCGAAGAGCGAACCCCGGTAGCGGTCCACCACGTCGAAGCCGTCGTCCGTGGCGGAGCGCAGCACCACCCGGTGGCAGTGGTGCTGCTGCTGGTACTGCGAGGTGTACGGCATATGGAAGGCGTCGACGAACACGATGACCGGCGTGCCCTCGGCGAGCCGCTCGCCGAGGTGTTCGGCGACCTCGTCCGGGCCGCCGTGCACCCGCTCGTCCGCCGTCAGGCCGTACCACGCGGACAGGGCCTGTTCGGCCGTCCGCCGACGGGTGCACACGTTCTCGAAGGGCCACTCCGTCTGGCTGAGCGGCCGGCTCCGGTACCCCCAGTCGTCGCCCAGGACGGAGGGGTCGCGGCCCAGCCAGGCCGCCACCGTGCCGAACGTGGCCGTAATGCAATCCAGGGCGAAGAAATCCGAGTCGCCCTTCGACGGCCTTACCAAGACAATGCACCCCTCCGCTGGCCGGCCAACAACGCGTCGGCAGGCGCCGTAGCAGGCAGACCCGCAGGGCGACCGCTGTGCGCTGCGGTAGGTTACCCTGGTTGCTAGGCTGGTGTGCCTAAGTGTCGGCAGTCGGGATGTCAAGGCTCCGATCCGGTCACAGTGATCATTTGACTGTGAGCGTTGCGAAATCACCGTTGTGAATCCCCTTGGAGAGGAGATGCGGGAAGCGGCTTCGACGGCTGTTTCCCGGAGCGCCATGAGTAATCCCGCGGAACTCGCCACCGAAGGCATAGACGTAGACGACCTGTGCTCCTACGCGGTCGACGTCTGGGTCAGTGACCACAGCATTCTCACCGACCAGGAGCGCCTTCTGAAGGTGCTCCGCGACGCTGCCGAGAAGGGCAACGCAACGGTTCTCGGGGAGGCTTCACACGTCTTTCCCAACGGTGCCGTGACCGCGATTCTCCTGCTTTCCGCCTCGCACCTGAGCATTCACACCTGGCCGGAATTCAGCCTTGCCAATGTCGACCTGCTTGCTTACGGCCGGCTGAACGGCGAGCGCATGATGCAGAGCGTCGAACTGGGGCTGTCGCCCACCAAGATCAACGTGACCCGGATGCTCCGCGCGGTCCACTGACCGCTGCCGTTCCGGATCCGGGCCGTCCGCCCGGCGCTTCGGCGTGTCTGCTGGGAACAGGCCGACTGAGCTAGCATGGGCTGTGGTCTAGGGAGAGTGCCGGTCGCGGGGATGACGTAAGGGCCCCCGTGTCCGGGCATCTGTGAGGAGATGGATCATGGGACGCGGTCGCGCACGTGCGAAGCAGGCCAAAATCGCTCGCGAACTCAAGTATCACGCCCCCACCACCGACCTCAGGGCCCTCCAGCAGGAACTCGCGACACCCGGCGACGAGGACCGTCGCGCCGACCTCCTGGTGGACGAGGACGAGAGCGACGACCCGGAGCGCCCCATCGACTCCTAGCGCGTTCCCGCCTCTTCCTTCCCGCCCCCGGACGACCCGCCCTCCCCGTCACAGCCAGCCCTTCAGCGACTCCAGAAACATGTCGAACTGATCGCGGTGGGGGGCGTGACTCGCGCCGGGAAGCGTGCGCACCTCGAAGCCCCGCCGCGTGAGGTCCCGTCTGTTCTCGGGGCTGACCAGCGAGCTGGGGTCCGCCGCCTGGACCAGTGAAGGCACCAACGGCTCGTCCGGTGTGTGGTCGACGTCGCGGTATTGGGAGAGCGTCAGGGCCGAGTTCTCGTCCCACGCCCGCACGGCCCGGAGTTCCGCGGCGGCCCGGTCGCCGTCCCACTCCGGCCGGAAGGTCTTCATCAGCAGCCGGGGCACCCGTTTGAGGAGCGCGAAGGACGCCGGGTCCAGCGTGCCGTCGGGTCCGCCGAGCCGCCAGGCGGGCTCCACGTACACCGCCCGCGCGGGCCGCAGCCGTCCCACCGCGAGCGCCACCGCCAGGGCGCCAAGGGAGTGGCCCACCGTCAGCTCGGGGCCCGCGGGCAGCGTGTCCACGAGGTCGTCGGCGAAGTCCCCCGGGGTGTACCGCCCCCGGGGGCTGCGGCCGTGGCCGCGCAGATCGACCGCGACGACCCGGTAGCCCTCGGCGGTCAGCACCGGCACCAGCGGATCCCAGGTGTGATGGTCCGCCATGATGCCGTGCACCAGCACGGCCACCCGGTCGCCCGCGCCCCACTGGCGCGTGTGCAGCCGCATCTCAGTCCGCTGCCCCGACGGGTGCCTCGGCCAGCCGTCGAACCGCCTTGTGGGAGGCGGCCGTCGCCCACAGGCGTTCCGCCGAGGCGGCCCCCGGACCGCCGTCCCCCGTCCGCTGCGCGAGGTTCCTGCCGTACCGGACGATCCGGCGGGTGGTGGCCTCCAGCACCTGGAGCCGGTACGGCCACAGCGACTCCTGCTTCACCTCCACGGCCCGCTCGTCCAGCGGAACCGGCACGCCGGACAGCGGCTCCCCCCACGCGAGGGACAGCTCCGCCGCCGCCGGGGCGGGGTCGGCGAAGAGCGAGTACGGCATGTCCTCGTAGAACGCCACCCGTTCAGCGGCCACGTCGCCGGCGGCCACCAGCGCGCGCACGGCCTCCCGGGCCAGCACGTGGTCGACATGGCCGCCGACCGCGAGCGGCACCAGCACGAGCCGGTCGCCGGCCAGCGGGCCGGCCAGGTCCTCGGTGATCCGGGCCAGCAGCCCGGGCTCGGCCGCGCGGACCCGGGCCGCCGCGTCGTCCTGGACGAAGAAGCCCTCGCTCCAGGCCGGCCGGGCCTCGCCGTCCACGTGGCCCAGCAGCGTCAGGGAGGCGTCCAGCACGCGGCAGGCGACGCGCTCCTCCTCGATGAGCATCCGGGAGGCGAGTTCGGGGCGCTGCTGGTAGTAGGGGCGCCGGGTCCAGGTCTCGTGCGAGAACACGTCGACCACGTGAGCGCCGAAGCGGTGCACCAGACCGCCCAGGGCCAGCTGGGCGTCGTCCGGATGCGGGGAGACGACGATCGGGGGGAGCCCGGGGGCCGCGGTACGGGCGGCCTCGGCCGGCGCGACGACCAGCAGCCCCGCCGTGTACCAACGGGCGATCAGGTCCTGGTCCTTGGGGCTCCAGGACGCCAGCGCCCGGCTCCCGTCGCACTCCTGGGCCAGCCGGGCCCCGTCCGCCGGGAACAGGCCGCCGTCCAGCGGCTCGCCCAGGAACTGCGCTGACGGTCCCTCATGCGCCAAGTGCGGGAGCACGAGAGGGCGGTCGGACGGAGCGAGTGCCTTCGTCGACCGCCTTACGGGCGGTGGGGCAGGGCGCTGCGACATGACGAGCAGTGTAAAGCAACGTCCGATCATGGAACTATGGGAGAAGCACCCTTGAAGAAGACTTCAGACACGGTGGAGGGCTGACCATGTACGTACTGGCCTGGGGTCTTGAACCGGTCGACCGAGCCGCCGTGGAAGCGGCCTGCGAGCAGGTCGGCCTTCCTCTGGAGACGCCGGACTCCGGCACTCCGGCCGACCACCACCGGGACGATCTGCTGGTCGCCTTCCTCGGTGCGGGCGCCGCCGGCACGGCGTTCGCCGACCCGCGCGAGATCACCGCGTCCGGTGCCTACGTCGTCACCGTGCAGAACGCCCCGAACGCCAAGGACACCCTGCGGGCCGTGCGGTCGGGCTCCAGCTTCCTGATGGCCTCGCCGCTGGGCGGCGAGCGCCTGGTGTCGTTCCTTACCTATCTGCGGGACGTCGCGGCGCCCGCCGCCGCCCAGGTCCTCGAACTGGGCGCCGACGGAGTCCTCGCCACCCCGTCCGCCTCCGTCCAGCTCACCGAGGGCGAGGTGAAGGCGCTGCGCGCGCTCGGCGACACGTCCGCCCGCATCGTCGCCCGCCCCGAGCTGCTGCGCCTGACCGGCGAGGACCCGCGCGACCTGCTGGAGGCCCTGCGTGCGCGGTTCCGTGAGATCGGCTCCGGCGCGCAGATCCTGAAGGTGCCGCACATGGGCTTCCGGCTGGTCGGCGAACTCCGCGTCGAGACCGCCGCCGCCCGGTGACCACGGCCGCGGACGCGGTCACCGCGGACCCGCCCCGGCCCGTCCAGGTGTGGTGGGCCCGGCTGTCCGAGGACCGCACCGCGCTGGCCGGACTGCTCGACCCGGTGGAGCGGGGCCGCCACGAGGCGACGGCCGACCCGCTCAACCGCCAACAGTTCCTGGTCGGTTGCGCGCTGAGCCGGCTGGTGCTCGGCCGGCTGCTCGGCGTCCCGGCGGCGGACGTGCCGCTGCGCCGGGTGTGCCCGCGCTGCGGGGGCCCGCACGGCAGGGTCACCCTGGACCCGGCGGCGGACCCGCGGGGCGAGATCAGCTTCTCGATCAGCCACAGCGGCCCCACCGTGGGCCTGGCCGTGTGCCGCGGCGCCGAGGTCGGTCTCGACGTGGAACGGGTCGAGAACGCGCCAGATGTGGACCTGGTGGCGCCCCGCGTCCTGTCAGCGGCCGAACTCGCCGTCCTGCGGGCGCTCGCCCCGGACCGCCGCCCCGGCGCCCTGCTGCGCTACTGGACCCGCAAGGAGGCGGTGCTCAAGGCCCTGGGCATCGGACTGCGGCTGCCGCCCCGGCGCCTCGAGGTGTCGGCGCCCGACGCGCCGGCCCGGGTCGACGGGTGGCAGGACCGGCCCGAACTCGTGGCGCGGCTCCGACTGACGGACCTGCTGGTGGAGGGCCGGCACCCCGCCAGCGTCTGCGTGACCGGGGGCCGGAAAATAGATCTCGTCCAAAATGACGCTCATACACTGTTGTTGACAGTCCGGTAGCAGCTGGATCCCCAAGGTGCAACGGTGTTGGGGGCAGCAGAGGCATGTGTACGATCCACATCTACCCAGGCGGAGATCCGGGGGAAGGACCACACTCAGATGACGGACGTTGTTCTGTTGACTCCGCGGGAGATCAACACCGGTAGCGCCAGCCTGAACAATCAGAACGTGGCGATCACGGACGAAGAGTATGTGGCGCTCGATCCCGCGCTCCGCGCCTTCTACGAAAAGGTGCGGGAAAACCTCGGACTCGCCTGCATCACGGGATACCTGCGGCACGCGGGACACTCGGTCACCTCGCTGAACCTGCACGGCCGCGCCCCGACCGACGAGGCCATCATCGAGCTGATCCGCCGGGAGAAACCCCGGTTCGTGGGCATCAGCATCATGTACGACCTGCACATCATCGACGCCATCCGGCTCATCCGGTGCGCCCGGACCGCCGACCCCGATGTCTTCATCGCCATCGGCGGTGCCTTCTGCACGTACAACGCCAAGCTCATCGCCGAGAAGGTGCCGGAGGCGAACTGCGTCGCCTTCGGCGAGGGCGAGCTGACCGTCGTCGGGATCGTGGACCGGCTGAAGTCGGGCGCCGACTGGCGCGAGACACCCGGGATCTACTACCGGGACGGGGACCGGATCCGCACCAGCGGCATGCCCGTACTGCCGGACCTCATGAATATGGTCTGGCCGGCCCGCGATGTCCTGGAGACGCACCGGGCCGCCGGTATCGCGACTCCGGTGGCCTCCACCTTCACCAGCCGCGGCTGCCACGCGAAGTGCACTTTCTGCTACGCCCCGCGCCAGCCCGGCGTCGTCGACGGATTCTGGCGGCTGCGTCCGCCGGGTGACGTCGTCGACGAGATCGCCTACTTGCAGCGCGAGTTCAACACCCGGTTCATCTGGTTCAACGACGACAACTTCGGCGGTGCGTTCAGCAACGGTTTCGCGCATGCCGTGGAATTCGCCGAAGAAGTGCTGCGGCGCGGTCTGAAGTTCCAGTTCCACTGCGAGTTCCGGGTCGACTCGGGGCTGATCGACCACGAGGCGCTCGGCCTGCTGCGCCGGGCCGGCCTCGCCTCGGCGCTGCTCGGCATCGAGTCGGGCTCGCCCGGCATGCTGCGGCGCTTCAAGAAGGGCACCACCGTGTCCTACAACCTCGACGCCGCCCGGATGTTCAAGCGCGAGGGCCTAGGCCTCGACCCCGGCTGGATCATGATCGAGCCCAAGACCTCCCTGGACGAGCTGTGGGAGAACCTGGGCTTCATCGTGGCCGCGCGGATCCACGAGACCGACAACCCCTTCTTCCTCATCAACCGCGCCATCGCCCTGCGCGGCACGGAGATGTACGACCGGATCGAGGAACCGCTGATCCCGGCGGACATCGCCGACCGGGAGGGGGACGCCTTCGACATCCTGCGCACCGCCCGCCGCGACTACCGCGTGCCCGACCCGCGCGTCGAGGCGCTGTGGGACGCGTGGAGCGAGATAGGCGAGGAGATCAGCGACTGGAAGGAGAACGTCACCCCGTTCCTCGCCCAGTCCCTCGCCGGGGCCGTCCGGCGGCTGCGCGGCACGCCGGAGGGCGCCGCCGCGGACGGACCGCGCGCGCTGCTGCACCGGCTGCGGGCCTGGCGCAACGGACTTCCCGAGCTGTTCCTGACCTTCCTCAACTTCGGTCTCGTGCTGGCGGAGAGTGATCCGCCGGACCTGGCCACGCGCCTGCACACCGAGCTGCGCGCGGTCGTGGCGGAGTACGACGAAGAGCACCTGGGCGGCCCGTTCACCGAGTTCAAGGAGCGCGTCGACAGCGTGTGCGCGCCCCGCCAGCCTGTCGGAGCGGGAGCCTAGAGATGACTCTGCGTTACGGTGTGATCGGCTGCGGCCGGGTCTTCCAGCGCTACCACCTGCCCGTGGTGACCCAGCACGCGGACTTCGAGCTGGTGGCCGTGTGCGACGCGGACGAGGACAGCGCCCGCAAGGTGCTGGGCCCGGCCGCGGACGGGGTGCTGGTCACCGGCAGCCTGACGGAGTTCCTGGCCGCCGGCCGGCCCGATGTGGTCGCCGTGTGCACCCCCAACGACGCGCACGCCGAGCCGGTGCTCGCCGCCCTGGCGGCCGGGGCCCGGGTGCTGTGCGAGAAGCCGCTCGCCGCGGACCTCGACTCGGCGCGGGAGCTGGCCGGGGCGGCGTCCGACGGCCGGCTCTCGGTGAACCTCCCCTACCGCTTCCACGAGCTGGTGCCGGTCTTCCGCGACGCGCTGCCCGCGGAGCCGCGACAGATCACCCTGACCTTCACCACCGCCGGCCAGCGCCTGTGGCGGCCGGTGACGAACTGGTACGGGGACGCGCGGCGGGCCGGCGGCGGCGCACTGCTCGACCTCGGTTCCCACGCCCTCGATCTGCTGGAGGCGGTGTTCGGCACCCCCAAGGCGGTGAGCTGCCGGGTCGACCGGCCCGGCGCGGAGGAGCGGGTGGTGGCCGAGGTGGAGCTGCCCGGGGGCCCGGCGACCGTGCGCATCGACCGGGCCAGCCGCACCCTCGGCCTTTCCCTGGAGGTGGTCGGGGCGGACGGCGAGAGCACGGTCCTCGACCTCAAGCGGGGCGAGGTCCGCGGCGCCGGCGGCGTGGTCGCGGCGCGGGAGCGGCAGCCTGAGCTGGCCGCGATCCGCGGCTTCCTCGACGCGGTGGCGGGCCGCCCCGGCGGCCGGACGGTACCGGCCGCCGAAGCACTCCGGGTGCAGGAGCTGATCGCGGAGCTCTACGCCGTCTCGGTCCCCGAGGAGACACTGACCGTCTGATCCCCGGCCGCCGCGCCCGCCGCACCGGCGGCGCCGGCGGTCATGGGGCGGAACGCCGCCTTCAGCTGGCGCAGCCGGGCCAGCGACCGCTCGCCCGAGTACAGGTGCGTACCGGCGATCTCCTCCTCCGTGATCCGGTCGAGGAAGTAGAGGTTGAGCACGTCGGACGGTGTCGCGCAGGTCTTGCAGAAGGCGAAGCGCGGCCGCTCGTGCATGAACAGGTCGTAGTGCTGGTGGGAACCGTACTGATCGAGCAGCAGGGTCCGGTTCTCCGCCAGGTTGCCCATCGGCTTGACCCAGGCGTGCGGGCAGGCCGACACATCGCCCTGGCCGAACAGCTGGGCCATCGTCGCGGTCACGAAGCACCCCATGGTCCGCACGTTGGTGCGCAGCTGCTCGGCCATGTGCTCCACATAGGCACGCGGCGGCAGCACGGAGCTGAACTCGTCGTAGCGCTCCACCAGGGGCACCAGGTGATCGCCGGCCGGCGGGCCCATCCGGTCGAAGGTCTCGCCGCGCACCGGGAAGAAGTACAGCGTCGCCAGGCCGGCGTACCGCTCCCGCAGGAATTCGGCGAACTCCAGCTGCCCGTCGTAGTTGGCGTCGGTGAGCACGGACTGGATGTCGATTTTGATCCCGGCCTTGGCCGCCGTGTCGAGCCCGCGCATGATGACGTCGTGCAGCTTGGCCTGCTTGGGCGGCAGCCGGTGCTTGTTCAGTTCCAGCGTGTGACCGTCCAGCGAGATGTTCAGCTGGACGTTGCCCAGTGCGGCGAGCGCCTCGACGCGCCGTTCGTTCAGGAACACGCCGTTGGTGATGACCTGAACCGTCTCGTAACGCCGGCTGGCCTCCTCGACGAATTCCGTCGAACCCTTCAGCCAGAAGAATTCACCGCCGGACAGCCGCAGAATGGGCGCGTCCACGTGCTCGTGGTACAGGTCCAGTATCTCGTGCCAGTCCTGGCGCCGGTCGGTGGTCAGCCGCAGCCGGGCGTCCGGCACGTTCATGAGGAGGTTGTACTCCTCGGTCAGGCAGTAGGAGCAGCGCATCTGGCAGAGCTGCTCCTCGATCACCATGTCATTCACCAGGAACGGCAAACGATCGCCGTCCGTCGCCATGGCGGTCATGGCGGAACGAAATTTTTCCTTGAGACGCATGAGATTTCCCCGGAAGAGATTCGATGGACGTGCTCTCCGGCAGGCGATCGGGTCGTCCGCGGTTCCTGCCTGCAGCGGTGGCCATGGGACGGCGTGAAGCAACCCTAACTCCCCGTCATCGGGCGCACCAGGGGCCCTCCGTCCGGGCACCCCGTCAGCCATGCTCCCCGATATGGCCTGTGTCACGCGAAACTGAGGCCACATCAGCAACAGTCGCGACCCGCTCGAAGAGCCCGGCCGGGGCCCTGCGTTAGCATTTGCGCGGCCGGTGGGAATGCAGCGGGGGGCGCGATGGACACACCGACGCAGGCGCGCGGGACGGATACGGCGGCGGACATCCGCCGTATCGACGTGACGCTGCCCGCGCACCGGTACGCGGTCCACATCGGTCCCGGAGCCCGGCGGCTGCTGCCCTCGGCCGTCGCCGAACTCGGCGCGCGCCGCCTGGTGGTGGTGACCGCGCTGCCGGACGCCGAACTGCCCGACCCGGGCGTCCCGTTCCGTGTCGTAGCGGCCCGCGACGGCGAGCGGGACAAGACCCTGGCCACCGTGGAGTCGTACTGCCGGGCCTTCGTGGAGTTCGGGCTGACCCGCTCGGACGCGGTGGTCGCGATCGGCGGCGGCACCGTGACCGACACGGTGGGCCTGGCGGCGGCCCTGTACCACCGGGGCATTCCCGTGATCCATCTGCCGACCACCCTGCTCGCCCAGGTCGACGCCAGCGTCGGCGGCAAGACGGCGGTCAACCTGCCCGAGGGCAAGAACCTGGTCGGGGTGTACTGGCAGCCCGCCGCCGTCCTCTGCGACACCGACTACCTGGCCACCCTGCCGGCCCGCGACATGCTCAGCGGCTACGGCGAGATCGCCCGCTGCGCCTTCATCGGCGCGGGCGATCCGCGCGGCCTGCCGCTGCACGAGCAGATAGCGGCCGGCGTGGCCCTGAAGGCCGCCGTCGTGGCCGAGGACGAACGCGACGCGAGCCTGCGCCACATCCTCAACTACGGCCACACGCTGGGCCACGCGATCGAGCGGGCCACCGACTACGCCTGGCGGCACGGCGAGGCCGTCGCCGCCGGCACCGTCTTCGCCGGGCTGCTCGCCGGCGCGCTCGGACGCGTCGACCGCGCGCGCGTGGCGTTGCACCGGTCCGTCGTGGCCGACTTCGGGCTGCCCACCTGGCTGCCGTCCGGAGTGACCGGCGACACCCTGGTGTCCCTGATGCGGCGCGACAAGAAGGCCCAGGACACGGACGCCGGGCTGACCTTCGTCCTGGACGGCCCGGCCGGCGCCGAACTGGTCCGGGACGTGCCGGAACCCCTCGTCCGCTCCGTCCTCGCCGCCATGCCCACCGGCCCCGAGCCCACCGGCGCCGCCCGGCGGGACCCCGCCCGAGGAGCCCCATGACCCACCCCGCCCCCGGCACGCGGCCGATCTCGGGCACCACCCGCCTCTACGCCGTGCTCGGCAGCCCGGTCGCCCAGGTCAGGGTGCCCGGCCTGGCCAACGGCCTGTTCGCCCGGCGCGGCATCGACGCGGTGCTCGTGCCCGTCGACGTCCGGCCGGAGGAGCTGGGGCCCGCCATGGCGGGTCTCAAGGCGATCGGCAACCTGGACGGACTGACGGTCACCGTCCCGCACAAGGTGGAGATCTGCCGGTACGCCGACGAGCTGAGCGAGGCGGCGGCCCTCACGGGCAGCGCCAACGCGCTGCGCCGCAACCCGGACGGCAGCTGGCTCGCCGACAACTTCGACGGCGCGGGCTTCGTCCGCGGGCTGACGGAGCAGGGCCATGCCCTGGAGGGCGCGACGGTGTCCCTGGTCGGGGTCGGCGGCGCCGGGCGGGCCATCGCGGCGGCCCTGCTCCTGGCGGGCGTGGACCGGCTGCGGATCAGCGACCACGACGCCGGGCGGCTGGCCGAGGTGCGGGACCGGCTGGCCGCACGCTGGCCGGACCGGATCGACACGGGCCGCGCCCCGCACTACGCCGGCGCCGACCTCATGGTGAACGCGACCCCGCTCGGCATGCGCCCCGGCGATCCGCTGCCCTTCGACCCGGCCGCGCTGCCCGAGCACTGCGTCGTCGCCGACATCGTCATGAAGCCGGCCGAGACCGAACTGCTGCGGACGGCGGCGGCACTGGGGCGCCCCGTGCAGTACGGGCGCCACATGCTGGACACCCAACTGTCGCTGTACGAGGAGTTCTTCGGCTGGGACGGTGCCGGGCGCGCGCCGGAGCGCACCGCGGCACCAGCGGACCTCAGCGGACAGCTGACAGGCAAGGGCACCCGTGGGAGCATGGAATCATGATCGATCGTGCACTGGCCGTCGCCCTCGCACAGCGGGCGCTGAAGCATCTGCACGAGGGCACGACGGACCAGGCCCAGGACGTCATGCGCGTCCCGGTCTCCGACTACCTGGACGAGGGCCTCTGGCACGACG
The DNA here is from genome assembly GCF_043079545.1 of Streptomyces sp. NPDC015171. Classification (NCBI taxonomy): domain Bacteria; kingdom Bacillati; phylum Actinomycetota; class Actinomycetes; order Kitasatosporales; family Streptomycetaceae; genus Streptomyces; species Streptomyces sp. NPDC015171. The sequence goes on along the minus strand of NZ_JBIBUO010000010.1, from coordinate 299,239 downwards.
AGGTCGACCGTGTCTTCAAGCGGGTCCCGCTGATGGCCGCCCTGACGGCCGAACTGCCCGGCCCCGGCGACTACAAGGCGCTGGACCTGATGGGGGTGCCGGTCCTGCTGTCCCGGGGCCGTGACGGCGAGGCGCGGGCCTTCCTCAACGTGTGCCGGCACCGGGGCGCCCAGCTCTGCCCGGCGGGCACGGGCACCCGCCACCGCTTCCGCTGTCCGTACCACGCGTGGGTCTACGACGACCGGGGCGCGCTCGTCGCCGTCCACCGGCCCGGGACCTTCGGGGAGGTCGACGCGGCGGAGTTCGGGCTGCGCCCGCTGCCCGTCGCCGAGCGGTACGGCTTCGTCTGGGTCCGGCTCTCCGGTGACGAGCCGCTGGACCTGGACGCCTGGATCGGCGAGGAGTACGGCGAGGAGCTGGCGCAGCTGGACCTCGGCAGCTGGCACGTGTACGAGCAGCGGGAGCTGCCGGGTCCCGGCTGGAAGGTGGCCTACGACGGCTACCTGGAGAACTACCACGTCCAGGCCCTGCACCGGACGACGTTCGCGCCCACCAACACGTCCAACCTGATGGTCGTCGACGCGTTCGGCCCGCATCAGCGCATCCTGTATCCGTCCAAGTCGCTGGCCGCGCTGAAGGACCAGCCGCAGAGCGAGTGGGACCCCGCGGAGCACTGCGGGGCCGTGTACACCTTCTTCCCCAACGTGTCGATGGCGGGCACCTGGGACGGGCATGCCGTGGTCTCCCAGATACTCCCGGGAGAGACGCCCGAGCGGAGCCGCACCATCCAGACGGTGCTGACCCGGGAGCCTTGTGAGAGCGAGGCGGAGCGGTGTTACATGGCCGAGTTCAGCGAGCTGTTGCGCCGCGGCGTTCTCGAAGAGGATTACCGGACCGGCGCGCAGGTCCAGGCGGCTCTCGGCTCCACGGCGAATACCCACTTCACATTCGGCCGCAACGAACTGGCGCTCCAGCATCATCACCGGTATCTGAAAAGGGCGTTGACGCTGGAACCCGGCGAACCTGAGCTGCGGCTGCGGCACTTGGTGGACACTGCACCGACCGCCGACTAGATTGTCATCCGACCAGAACGATGGAAAGGGCACCTGTGAATCGCGACGAAGTGCTCCAGGAGATACACCAGATCGCCAAGGAGTTCGCCGCATCCAGCGGGCGTACCGTGAACGAGAACAGCGAGAACTTCCTCGACGCGTACGGCTTCACGTCGCTGGACGCGCTGGAGTTCCTGCTGCTCCTGGAAGAGCGTTTCGGTGTCACTTTCGAGGACGAGGACCTCACCGAGGACACCCTCACCTCCGAGGACCGACTCGCCGACTATGTGATCGAGCGGCTCGGCTGACGTAGTGTGAGCGCGCAGATATCGTCGAAGCTGACGGAAGTCGCGGACGGATTCCAGATCCATTCGGCCAGTTCGCTCGATGCCCGGTTCCTGTACCGGGAGATTTTCGAAGGCGGCACCTACGCGGAGCTGCCACTGCCCGATGAGCCGTTCGTCATCGACGTCGGCGCGAATATCGGTCTTTTCACGCTGTTCGTCAAGCGGCGCAGACCGAAGGCGCGGGTGCTGGCCTTCGAACCGATCCCGGATCTCGTCGCGGCCCTGCGCGCGAACGTCGAGCGTTTCTCGCTCGACCAGGTGTCCGTGCACGAAAGAGCACTGGGCAGCGAAGAGCGGGACGACGTGGAATTCACGTACTACCCGCTGCTGCCCAGCAGTTCCACTCTGTTCCCGCAGGACCAGGGGCAATTGCGCGAGCTGCTCAGCCGCAGCTTCCCGCCCAAGGTAGTGGACCGGATGTTCCAGGGCCGGCAGGTGCCGGTCCGCATCGACCGGCTCGGGCCTCACCTCGACGGTGAGCGTCCCGTCGATCTGCTGAAGATCGACGCGGTCGGCTCCGAGCTGGCCGTGCTGCGCGGCATCGAGGAGCGGCAGTGGCCCCTGCTGCGTTCGGTGTTCATCGACGTCCAGGACGTCGACGGCCGGGTGGACGAGGTGTGCGCCCGGCTGCGCCTGATGGGCCTGGACGCCGCGGTCGGCGTACCGCCGGCCTCGGCCGAGGGCGGCGACGGCCTCAACTACGTGATCCACGCGGTACGGCCGTGATCCTGGAAATCTCTCAGTCTTCGTGAAGGGACGGACCGGCATGCTGACGCTCGGCCTCGGCGGCTCCAACCACGACTTCGCCGCATGCCTCGTCGCGGACGGCACCATCGCCGCCGGGATCGAGGAGGAGCGCATACGCCGGGTCAAGTACTCGGTCGGTGTCAACTCGCTGTTCAACCAGTCCTGGCGGTACTGCCTGGACATGGCGGAGGCCAAACTGGCCGACGTCGACGTGATCGTCGCCGACGACACCCTGCTGGCGCCCGCCTGGTTCCCGTTCCGCAAGAAGATCCATCTGATCCGCCACCACATGGCGCACGCGTCCTCCGCGTTCTTCCCCTCGCCCTTCGAGCGGGCCGCGATCCTGGTCGTGGACGGCGCGGGCAGCCTCATCGACGGCGAGGGCGTGGAGACCCTCACCACGGCGGTCGGTGAGAACACCACCATCACCGAGCTGTCGAAGGTGTACGGCACCAACTGGTCCACCGACGGCCTCAGCGCCCTGCGCGTGTACCAGGCGGGCGACAGCGACCACTCGCTCGGCTACATGTACAAGGCCGTCAGCAAGGCCATCGGCTTCGTGCTGTACGAGGACCGCCACTGGTACCTGTCCGAGGACGGCAAGACCATGGGTCTCGCCCCCTACGGCACGCCCCGCTACTGCGCCGATTTCCGGGAGTACCTGGAGCTGCTGCCCGACGGCCGCTACCGGCTGCACCTGAAGAACGGCGGCCTGCTCGACTTCATCGAGCACGCCCTCGACGGCTACGAGGGCGAGGAGCGCTTCGCGCGCGGCGCCGACCTCGCCTACGCCGCGCAGGACACGCTGGAGGAGGCGCTCCTGCACGTCGCCCGCAAGCTGCACGCCGACACCGGCCTGACCGACCTGTGCCTGGCCGGCGGTGTCGCGCTGAACTGCGTGGCCAACGGCCGGCTGCTGCGCGAGACCCCGTTCGAGAACGTCTTCGTCCAGCCCGCGGCGGGCGACGGCGGCTGCGCCGTCGGCAACGCCTTCTACGGCTACCACGTCATCGCCGGACAGCCCCGCAAGGAGCCGGCCCGCACCGCCCAGCGCCACGCCTACCTCGGGCGCGGCTACAGCGACCAGGAGGTCAGGACCGCGCTCGACGCGTCGGGGCTGCCCTACCGCAAGGTGGACAACCCGGCCGAGCTGGGCGCCACGCTGCTGTCCCGCGGCGCGCTGCTCAGCTGGTTCACGGGCGGCTCGGAGTTCGGTCCGCGGGCGCTCGGCCACCGCAGCATCCTCGCCGACCCCCGGCGCGCGGAGATGAAGGACATCATCAACGCGCGGGTCAAGCACCGTGAGGCGTTCCGCCCGTTCGCCCCGGCCGTGCTGCGCGAGCACGCCCCGGAGTACTTCGAACTGGACATCGAATCGCCCTATATGCTGATCGTCGCGCCGGTACGCGCCGAGAAGCAGAGCGAGGTCCCGGCCATCGTGCACGTCGACGGCACCGCCCGGGTCCAGACGGTGACACGGGAGGACAACGGGAGCTACCGGGAGCTGATCGAGCACTTCCACCGGCTGACGGGTGTGCCGGTCATTCTGAACACCTCGTTCAACGACCGGGGCATGCCCATCGTGGAGACGCCCGAGCAGGCGCTGGACTTCTACGGCGGCAGCCGCCTCGACCACCTCATCATCGAGGGCTATCTGGTCGCGCACTCCGCCGAGGAGCTGGAGTCGGCGCTGGCGGACGCCGGTACCGACTGAGAGGAGATCACCATGGCTTTGGCACTGGACGGAGGAACCCCGGTCCGGACCAAGGACTTCCCGGCCTGGCCCCAGCATGACGACGCCGAGCGCCAGGCCCTCCTCCGCGCCGTCGACCAGGGCCAGTGGTGGCGTGTCGGCGGCTCGGAAGTCACCTCCTTCGAAGCGGAGTTCGGTGCGCTGCACGGCGGTCCCGTGGTGGCCGTCACCAACGGCACCCACGCGCTGGAGCTGGGTCTCGAGATGCTGGGCCTGGAGCCGGGCGACGAGGTGATCGTCCCCTCCTTCACCTTCATCTCCACCTCCATCGCGGTCCAGCGCCTGGGCGGCGTCCCCGTCCCGGTGGACGTGGACCGCGACACGTACTGCATGGACCCGGCGGCGCTGGAGGCCGCGCGCACCCCGCGCACCCGGGTCGTGGTGCCCGTGCACATGGCCGGTCATGTCGCGGACATGGACGCCATCGCGGCCTGGGCCGAGCCGCACGGCATCGCCGTCTTCCAGGACGCCGCGCACGCGCACGGCGCCGTCTGGCGGGGCCGTCGTATCGGCGACCACGGCACGTACGCCGCGTTCAGCTTCCAGAACGGCAAGCTGATGACGGCCGGCGAGGGCGGGGCGCTGCTGCTGCCCTCCGAGGACCTCTTCGCCGAGGCCTTCGCCCGGCACAGCTGCGGCCGTCCCCTCGGCGACATCAGCTACCAGCACCTCAGCGCCTCGTCGAACTACCGCATGACGGAGTTCGCCGCGGCGGTCCTGCGCGCCCAGCTGACCCGGCTCACGCAGCAGAACGAGCTGCGGGAGAGCCGCTGGAAGACGCTCGCCGCGCTGCTCGCCGAGATCCCCGGTGTCGTGCCGCAGGGCCGCGATCCGCGGTGCGAGGTCAACCCGCACTACATGGCGATGTTCACGCTGGACCCGGAGGCGTACCCCGGTCTCGACCGCGGCCTCGTGGTCCGGGCGCTGGTCGCCGAGGGCCTGCCTGCCTTCCTCAACTATCCGCCCGTGTACCGCACGGACGCCTTCCGTACGGTGCCGGGCCCGGGCCCCGAGGAGCTGGCGGAGCGCAATCCGGTCAGCGAGCTGCTGGGCCGGCACGGCCTCTGGCTGCACCACCGGGTGCTGCTGGGCTCCGACGACGACTGCGCGGACGTCGCCGCGGCCGTCTCCAAGGTGCTGACCGGCCTGACGAGCAAGCGGAACCCGGTGTGATGAGGGCCGCGGTCGTCGGCCTCGGCTGGGTGGCCCGCGAGGTCTGGGTGCCGCGCCTGCTGAAGCACGACGGCTTCGAGCTGGTGGCCGTGGTGGAACCCGACGCCGGGGCGCTGGAGCGGGCCGGCTCGCTGCCGGCCGGGGTGCGCGTCCACCGCAGCCACGAGGACCTGGACACGGCCGGCACGGACGTGGTGTTCGTGCTGACGCCGAACCATCTGCACGGCGCGGTCGCCGGGGCGCTGCTGCGGCGCGGGGCCAACGTCTTCCTGGAGAAGCCCACGGGCACCGAGGACGCGCATCTCGCCCTGCTGCGGGAGGCCGCCGAGGCCGGTGGCGGACGCCTGGTGCTGTCCGCCGCCGCCCGCCACCGCGGCGATGTGGGCGAGCTGTCCCGGCTGGTGGACAGCGGCGTGCTGGGCACGCCGCGGCTGGCCGAGCTGAGCTGGGTCCGCTCCCGGGGCATCCCCGGCAGCGAGTGGTTCCTGCGCCGCCGGTCGGCCGGCGGCGGGGTGCTGGTGGACCTGGGCTGGCATCTGATCGACGTGCTCCACCACCTGTGGGGCCCGACTCCCGTGCGCGGCGCCACCGCCGTCGCCACCTCGGACTTCCTGGGCCGGTCCGGCTTCTCGGCCGCCTGGCACCAGGGCGCCCCGGCGGACGCCGGCGGCGATGTCGAGGACCAGCTGACCGCCCTCGTGGCCGGCGACGCCTACGCGCTCCAGCTCCGGCTGGCCTGGGCGTCCCACGTACCCGTCGACACCACCCGCCTCGTGCTGCACGGCACCGCGGGCACCGCCGAGCTGACCACCACGTTCGGGTTCAGCACCCACCGCGTCGGGCGGCCCGCGCTGACCCTGACCCGGCACGGCTCGGTCACCGACGTCCCGCTCCCCGCCGCCGCCGTCGGGGACGAGTACGACGGCCATCTGGACGCGCTGCCGCAGGCGTTCGCCCGCCCGGACGCGACCGTCATCGCCCTGCGGGAGGCCGGCCACGCCCTGACGGTCGTCGACGCCTGCTACCGCGCCGCCGGCCTGCGCTGACCGTCCTGCCGCCGGCCCGCCCCCACCGAGTCCACCGGAGAAGATCGCCGTGACCAACCCCCTGACTCCGCCCGTGCCCCCGCGGTACGAGCCGATGCGTGGCCTCGCCCTGTGGGGCGAGGAGGAGAAGGCCGCCGCAGTCGAGGTGCTGGAGAGCCGTTCGCTCTTCCGGTACTACGGCCCGGCGCTGCAGCGCCGGGTGGAGGACTTCGAGACGAGGTTCGGTGCCCTCCACGAGGTGCCGCACGTCGTCGGCGTCTCCTCCGGCACCGCCGCGCTCACCTGCGCGCTGATCGGCATGGGGATCCCGGCGGGCGCCGAGGTGATCGTGCCCGCCGCCACCTTCATCGGATGCGTCAGCGCGGTGGTCGCGGCCCGCGGGGTGCCGGTCTTCGCGGACATCGACGAGTCGCTCACCCTGGACCCCGCGGCATGGGAGCCGCTCGTCTCGGAGCGCACCTTCGCCGTGATGCCGGTCCACCTGAACAACGCGGCGGCGGACATGGATCCGATCCTCGCGGTGGCCCGCAAGCACGGGATCCGCGTCCTGGAGGACGCCGCCCAGGCCTGTGGCGTGCGCTACCGCGGGCGCCCGGTGGGCTCGCTCGGCGACGCCGGCGCCTTCAGCTTCCAGCTGGAGAAGAACATCACCGCGGGCGAGGGCGGGGCGGTCACCACCGGCGACCCCCTCGTCCACGACCGCGCCGCCCGCTACCAGGACCAGGGCGGCCAGTTCTTCACCTCGCGCGGCGGCGAGCGGGGCGGCACGGAGGGCGGCCCCTTCCTGGGGGCGAACCTGCGCATGACCGAGATCGCCGGCGCCCTGCTGTCGGTCCAGCTCGACCGGCTGCCGCCCATGCTGACCAGGCTGCGCGACATCGCCCGTACGATCCGCAAGGAGCTGTCCGACCTCGATGTGACCTGGCGCGCGCTGCCCGACGAGGAGGGCAGCGGCGGCGATCTGACGCTGCTGACCGAGAACCGTATGGCGGCCCGCCGCGTGGTCACCCAGCTGACCGCTGCCGGGGTTCCGGCGGCCACGCTCTACCAGGGCCGGATGGTGTACCAGAACCCGGCCGTGCACTCCGGCCGCACCGCGTGGGACACCGAGTGGACGCCGCCGTCCCGGCTGCGGACCAGCGAGGCCCTGCTCGGCCGCTCGGTGACCGTGGCGCTGGGCGCGACGATGACGGACGACGACGTGGCGCACGTGATCGACAGCCTGCGCGCGGCCCTCGTGCCGGCCGGCGCGGCGGAGGGCGCGCGATGACCGGCGTCCCGCCGCTCGGGGCCGTGGTGCTGGACCTGGACGGCGTACTGATCGACAGCATCCAGGTGATGCGCAAGGCGTTCCAGCGCGCCTACGCCCAGGTCGTCGGCGACGGCGAGGCCCCGTTCGAGGAGTATCTGACGCATCTGGGCCGGCACATGCCGGACACCCTCGCGATCATGGGCCTGCCCGCGGGGATGTACGAGCCCTTCGTGATCGAGAGCCGGAAGCTGGTGCACGAGATCCCCGCGTGCCCGGGCGCCGCCGATCTGCTCGGAGCGCTGCGCGAGGCCGGTGTGCCGGTCGCCGTGGCCACGGGCAAGACGTACGGCAGGGCCGTGGAGGCGCTCGCCGCCACCGGTCTGCTGGAGCTGCTGGACGCGGTGTGCGGCAGCGACGAGGTCGCGCACGGCAAGCCCGCCCCGGACATCGTGCTGCTCGCCCTGGAGAAGCTGGGCGCCGGCCCGGAGGGCGCCGTCATGGTGGGGGACTCGGTCCTCGACCTGGAGGCCGGGCGCCGCGCCGGCGTGCGTACCGCCGCCGGGCTGTGGGGCCAGGGCAGCCGGCCGGAGCTGCTGGCGCACGCCCCGGACCTGGTGGCCGGTTCCTGCACGGAACTGAGGGATCTGCTGCTCATACGCGAGGAGGGGGCGGCATGAACGCGCCCGGCACCACCCCGACGGACGTCCTGCTGCTCAACGGCCCCAACCTGGGCACGCTCGGCCGGCGGCAGCCGGAGATCTACGGCAGCACCACCCTGGCCGAGGTCGAGGAGGTCGTGGCCCGGCAGCTGCGCCCGCACGGCTTCGGGCTCCGCGCCGAACAGCACGACTGCGAGGGCGAGTTGATCCGCGCCCTGGACCGGCACCGGGACACGGTCGCCGCCATCGTCAACCCGGGCGCGCTGATGATCGCGGGCTGGAGCCTGCGGGACGCGCTGGCCGACTATCCGGCGCCCTGGGCCGAGGTGCACATCTCCAACGTGTGGGCCCGGGAGCAGTTCCGGCACAACTCGGTGGTCTCGCCGCTCGCCGTCGGAGTGATCGCCGGCTTCGGCGTGCACGGCTACGAACTGGCGGCGCAGGCCCTGGTGCACCGGCTGCGGCAGGACGCCCCCGGAGCGGCACGGTGACCAGCACGGCCGTCGGCGGCCCGGCCGCCCCGGACGAGGGGCGGGAGCCGGACGGCCTCGCGGACTGCCTGTTCCGGGTCCCGCACGCCCCGGACCGGCCCCTCGTCGGGGACCTGACGGCCGACGAGGCGCGGCGGCGGGTCGACGACCTGGCGCGAGAGCTGCGGGAGCGGGGCGTACGGCCCGGGGAGGCCGTGGGACTGCACGGGCCCAACGAACCGGACTGGATCCTCGCGCTGCTGGCCCTCGTCCGGGCCGGCGCCTGCCCGCTGCTGCTGCCCGCCGAGTCCCCGCCCGGGGAGATCGACCGGCTGCTCGGTCTCGCGGGCGCCGCCCGCCACCTCGTCACGGACGGCCCCGGGCCCCGGCTGACGGCGGCGGCCGGCCGGACCGCGTCCCCGCGGACCGCACCGGGCACCGTCCTGCTCGCCTCCTCGGGCTCGACCGGAGTGCCCAAGGTGGTGGAGCGCACCCAGCGCTCCCTGCTCGACGAGGGGTACCGCTACCACCGGGCCGGACTGGTACGCCCTGACGACACGGTCCTCGCACCGATCCCGCTGAGCCACGCCTACGCCCTCGGCTGGCTGGCCGGCGCGCTGATCGCCGGGGCCCGGGTCGTGCCGGTGCAGGCCCGCGCCGTGGGCGCCGTGCACGCCCGGCTGCGCGAGGGGGCGACCGTGCTGGTGACCGTTCCGGGTCTGGCCCGGGTGTGGGCCCGGCGCAGGGCCCTGACCGAGGACGCCCCCTATCCGGCGCTGCGCCTGGTGATGGCCGGGGCCGGCTTCGTGGACGACGAGCTGGACGCCCTGTGGACCCGCGCCCTCGGAATCGGGGTCTCGCGCAACTACGGGTCGAGCGAGACCGGCGCGGTGCTGTGGGGCCGCGCCGGGCTGCCGTCGGGCGCGCTGGACGAGGAGATGCCCGGCGTCGGGGTGGAGCTGCTCGGCCCGGACGGGGAGCGGCTGGCCGGAGCGGGCCGGGGCGAGCTCGCGGTGCTGCTGGAGGACGGCACGCACCTGCCCATGCACGACGTGGCGGAGCGCGACGCGCAGGGGACGTACCGGATCCTGGGCCGCAAGCACCGAGGTGTCGTGCGGCGCGGCGCCCGCTGGGTGTCCACGCTTGAGGTGGAGTCCGTGCTCCGGGAGGCGCCCGGCGTGGCCGATCTGCGGGTCGTGGCCACCGGCGCCGAGGAGTCCGACGACCGGGGCCTGATCGCCGAGTTCGTGACGGCGGACGACGCCCTCGCGGGTCCGGAGCAGCTCATGGCCTTCGCCCGGTCGGGGCTGGCGTCGTACAAGGTGCCCGACCGGTTCGAGCAGCGGTTCCGGCTGCGCCGGTCGGCCATCGGCAAGGCCCAGGCCGAACCCGTCTACCGGCTGGGCGGGGGCGAGCCCGCGGGCGGCGGCCCGGCCGCCGTGGTGGCGGGGGCGCTGTCCGCGCTGGGCCTGGACGGGCCGCTCGCCGCGGGCGCCACCGCGGCCGGCCTCGTACGCGACCACGGCCTGCGGGCCGATGTGCTGCCGCTGCTGCTGGACACGGCCTGCGCGCTGGGCGTGCTCGCCACCGGATCCGAGGCGCAGCAATCCGCACCCGACGCACACCGGGCCGGATCCGAGGCGCAGCAATCCGCACCCGACGCGCACCGGACCGGACCCGACACCCCGCGGCCCGGTCCCGGCACACCGCGGCCCGGTCCCGGCACACCGCTGTCCGCGCCCGCCCCCGGAGGCGGTCCCGCGACGGCGGACGCCGTGCGCGCGCTGGCCGAGCTGGTCCGCCGCGGCCCGGCGGACGGGGCCGGCGCGGCGGGCGCGGATGACCCGGGCCCCTCGCTCCCGGCGGAGCTGCGGACGCGTGTGGACGCTCTGCTGGCCGCGGCGGCCGGTACCGGCGAGGTGCGGGAGATCCGGGAGCCGGCGGAACCGGAGGGCGCGGGCCCCGGGGACCTCGCGGCGGACGCGGGCCGGCTGGCCGCCTGCCTGGTCACGGGGGTGCGCGGACCGTCGGTGCGGCTCGGCCGGCTCGCGGCGCTGCTGCGCCCCGGCGGCCTGCTCGTGGTGGCCGACGCCTTCGTCGCCGATCCCCGCACCCTGCCGGACGAGCGCGCCCGCGCCACGGTGGTCGACTGGCTGGTGCGCGGCCGGCTGCGCTGGTGGACGCCGCAGGAGCTGCAGGCGGGGCTGGAGGCGGTGGGCCTGGTCTGGGAGGACACGGAGACCACCGCCGACGGCGGCCACGCGATCGTGACGGCCCGGAGGCCCGGGTGAGCGGCTCCCGGCCGGCCGGCGGCGGCAGGGTCCCGGTGCCGGACGGCCCCCCGGCGGTGGCCGTGGACATCGGCGGGACCAAGGTGGCCGTACGGGCCGTGGCCCGCGGGCGGGTCGTCCACGAGAGCCGGGCCGACTGGCCCGCTGACGGCGGTCCCGCTGCCGACTTCCGGGTCCTGGGCGGCACGCTCGCCAAGGCCGTCGCGGCCCTCGGCGCCCCGCCCGCGCGCGTCGGCGTGGCCGCCGCCCCGACGGTGCGCCCCGACGGCACGGTGGCGGCCTGGCCGAACCGGCCGGAGTGGTCCGGCCGGGCGCTGGGAGAACTGATCGCCGGCGCCTGCGGAATCCCCGCCGGGCAGGTGCTGTTCGGGGACGACGCCACCCTCGCCGGCTACGCCGAGGCGGTGGCCTCGGGCAGCACCGATCTGGTCTACCTGGGCATCGGGACGGGCGTCGGCGGCGGACTCGTCTGCGGCGGGCGGCTGGTGACCGGCGCCTGGGGCTCTGCGGGCGAGCTGGGCCATCTCGTCGTCGACCCGGGCGGGCCGCGCTGCCCGTGCGGGATGCGGGGCTGTCTGCAGGCGGGGGTCGGCGCGCGGGCCCTGGCCGAGCGCGCCACCCGGGTCAGGGGTGTGCCGACCACGACCCATGAGCTGGTCGCCGGCGTCACCGAGAAGGCGGCCTGGGCCGAGGAGGTCCTGGACCACGCGGCCGGGCTGCTCGCGCGGGCGCTCGCGATGCTGGCGGAGATCGTGCAGCCCGCCCAGGTCCGCATCGGCGGCGGCCTGGGCGCCGCCCTCACCCCGCTGCCGGAGCGGGTGGCGCACCGCCTCGCCGGAACCCTGCGCCCCGGCCGGCCCGTCCCCGAGGTACTGCCGGCCCTGCTGGGGCCGGGCGCCTCCCTGGAGGGCGCGACCCTGCTCGCCGTGTACGGCACCGGACTGCCGCCCGGCGGCGCGGTGCCGGAGCGGAAGGGACGGGTCGCATGACACCGGACCTGCTGACCGTGGTCATCCCGACCCGGGCCAAGGCCGACAGCCTGCGGCTGACCCTGACCTGCCTGGGCGACCAGCGCTGCCCGGTCCCCGTGGAGGTGGTGGTCGTCAACGACGCCCCGCGCCCGGACGCCGGCGCGGCGGACGCCACCGACGAGGTCGTGGCGGAGGCGGCAGGCCGGCTGTCCGTCCCGGTCCGCTCCGTCCGCGGCCCCGCTCGGGGCAGGGCAGCGGCCCGCAACACCGGCGCGGCGGCGGCCGGCGGCGACCTGCTGCTGTTCCTGGACGACGACATCCTGCTCCCGCCGTCGGCGCTGGCCGCGCACGCCGCCGCCCACCGCCGGGACGCCGACGCCTGTGTGCACGGCCCGGTGCGCGACCTGCCCGGTGCGCGCCGGCTGCTCGCCAGCGCCGAGCCCGCGGTGCGCCGGGCCCCGTACGAGGCCGTGGCCGCCGGGCGGTTCGGCCGTACGGTGGTGACGGCGCTTGAGCGGTTCGTCGCGGCCATGGCCGAGGAGCGGGTGCCCGCCGTGGCGCCCTGGCTCGTGTGCATCGGCGCCAACACCTCGATGCCGCGCGCCCTGTGGCAGCGGTCGGGCGGCTACGACGAGGAGTTCGGCACCACCTGGGGCTGCGAGGACCTGGAGCTCGGCCGGCGGCTCTGGTCGCTCGGCACCCGTATGCGGCTCGAACCGGGGGCCGCCTCGGTGCACCTGACCCATGAGCGGACCGACCGCTGGGAGCAGCACGCCCGCACCTTCGCCCGGTTCGCCGCCAAGCACCCCGAACCCGCCGTGCTGGCCCTCGACGCGCTGCTCGGCCCGTCCGGGGCCCCGGACCGCTATCTCGAAGCCCTGCGTTCCCTGGAAGGAAGCACCACCCCATGACCTCCCCCGTCCTCTCGTCCAGCGGCCCGGACACGGTGCCCGGCGGCCCCGGGGCGCCGGACCCCGGCGCCCTGCCGGCCTCCTCGCGGCAGGACTGGTGCTGGCACTGGGTGCGCAGCCACACGGAGGACTCGACCCCGCTCGAATCCCCTGAGGTCCTGCGGCTGCGCGGGCGCCTCGACACCGGGGCCCTGCGGGACGCCCTGGCCGAGATCGAGACGCGGCACGAGGCGCTGCGCCTGCACCTGGCGGGCGACGGGGGGCCCGCCGCCGACGCCGCCTGGCCGGGGCAGCGGCTGCGGGCCGCCCCGGGCGGCCTCGATGTCGTGCCGGTCCGCCCGGGTGACGAGGAGGCCGAGGTGACGCGGACGCTCGACCGGCGGCTCGATCCGACGGACCGGATGGCCCGTATGACGCTGCTGCGCTCGGCCGACGACGACCACGTCCTGGTGGGGCAGTTCCATCACCTCGTCATGGACGCGACCAGCCATGACGTGTTCCGCCGTGAACTCGCCGCCGGCTACGCGGCCCGGACCGGCGCCGCCGGCGGCACCCCGGCCGAGGGGCCCGCGCCGTTCGGCTATGTGGACATGATCCGCCGGGAAGGGTCCGCGCGGGCCGGCGAGGACCGCCGGGACCGGGCCGCCGCGGTCGCCCGTACCCTGCGCGCGCACGGCGCCGACCAGCCGCTGCCGGCCGGGCCCGGTGCGGAGGTGACCCACCGGGCGCGGTTCGCCGGGATACCGCTGGCACTCTCCGCCGAGCACGGCGAACGCCTGCTGCGGTGGTGCCGCGAGCAGCGGACCACCCCGCACAACGCGCTGCTGGCCCTGCTGGCCCGGGGGGTGGCCGAGGTGTACGAGCGGGACCGGCTCGTGGCATCGGTGTACATGCACGGCCGGACCACTCCCGCAGCGCGCGGGGCGGTCGGTCTGCTGTGCAATGTGCTGCCGGTGCCGCTGGACGTCGCGGGCGGGAGCCTGTCCGCTCTGGCCCGGCGCACGGGCGAGCGGGTGCTGGCGGCGTGGGACGGTGTCGACCTTCCGCTCAGCGCCGTGGCGGACCACGCGGCGGCGCGGACCGGGACGGAGGCGGTCTTCCGTACCGCCATGTCGCATCTGGAGTTCCGGATGACCGGCGGCGCCGGCCGCAGCGGCAGGGAGGCCGGGGCGCCGCTGCCGTTCGGCGCGGGGCTGTCGGCGGAGCACATGGCGTACGAACCGCCGGACCGCGGGCTGCGCTTCTCCGGCCGGCGCCAGGCCCTGCAGTGCGCGCGGACCCTCTACGCCGACGCCCATGTGACGGAAAACGGAGTCACCGGTTCACTCTGGTACGACGAGCAATACCACGACACCGTACGTCTCACCCGCGTGTCGGACATATTCCACGCGTACGTCGGTAACCTCCCTGTGAGCTGAGCGATTTCGCCCGCCCTTCCCGATTCGACGAACGCACCCTCCCTCAAACTCCCTTTACCCAAAGGACGTTGACTCGCCACCGGGCCGATGCAAGGATTCTGTCCGGGCCGCCGTCACCGGCCGGTCTAGACCATTTAAAGGATGGGAGACAGAAATGACGAAGGTCAGCTCCGTCAGCACCCTGCTCGCGAACGCCGAGAAGCTCAAGAAGCAGGCTGCCGCGAAGTAAGGCGATATCTCGCACATCATGCGCCGCCCGGAGGGATGCGACTTTCCGGGCGGCACATCCTTTGTTCGGGATGAGGGTATGCACCTGACATCGTTGACGGCCTATCAGCAGCGCATGTGGGAAGCGGAATGCGTGGTACGGGGCTACCCCATCCTGCATACGGGCATCACCCTGCAGGTCGAGGGCGCCCTGGACCCGGACCGGCTGGCCCGCGCCGTCGAGAACGCCTTCGGCCGCCATGAATTGCTGTGCACCGGCTTCCGGGCCGACGGCGATACGCTGCACACCGGGCCCGCGCCCGCGCACACGCTCCGCGTCCTGCACCACCCGGAGCTGTCCCTGTCCGCGCCGGATCAGGCCGCCGTACGCGAACGTGTCGAGGAACTCTCGGGCGAGCTGTTCCCGTTCACCGGCGAGGCGGCAGCTCGCGCGTTTCTCCTGCTGCCGGCCGGGGACCATGCCCTGCTCGTCCTGAGTTTCCACCGTCTGGTGATGGATCTGCATTCCCTTCACCAAGTGGTCACCGACATCACCGACGCCTATCGGACCGACGAGCCGTTGCCGCCCGCGCAGCCGTATTCCGAGCTGCTCGCGCGCCGAATGCGCCGGCGCACGGAGGACCTGGAATTCTGGCGCACGGAATTGACCGGATGCCCGGCGCCCTGGCTCGGGAACCTGCGGCCCGAGGACGACTGGACGCCCCGCGGTGCCGAGGTGCGCCGCACCCTGGGCGCCGAGTTCGCCTCCGTGGTGCGGGCCAACGCCCGCGCGGCCCGCTGCACCCCCGTGGTCCACGTCATCGCGGCGGCGGCCACGGCGGCGCTGTCGCTGTCGGGCACCGCCGATCTGACGGTCGCCACCATGGCGGACCGCCGGATGGCCTCCGACGCGGTGGGACCGCTGGCCCAGGCGCTGCTCACCCGCGTGGGCGGCGCGGCGCCGCACGGAGCGGAGGGCGTGCTCGCCCAGGTACGCCGGGGTCTGCGGGAGGGAATGGCGCATCAGGGCGTGGAGTTCGAGGAGATCGCCGCGATGCTGGCCGAGGAGATGGGGGTCGAGCGGGACGGCGTCGCACCCCTGACGGTCGGGGTGAGCCCCCGCCCCTGCGCGGTGTCCGCCGGAGCCGTGTCCTTCACCGAGTTCGACCCGTACCCCGAGGACGCCCGGATCCTGGTCGGCGGCGGCCAACTGGACGTGGACGTACGCCTCGACGACGACGAGCCGCTCCTGACCGTCCAGTACGACCAGGAGAGCTACACCCCCGAGTGGTGCGAGACGTTCGCGGACGAACTGCTGAAGGAACTGGAACGGCCCCCCGGCACCCGGCTCAGGAGCCGGCCCGGGACTCGTCGATGAACTCCTGCCCGAGCCGCACGACATCGGCCAGCCGCTCCTCGTTGAGCAGCGCGGTCATGAGGTGCACGTCGAGGTCCTCCACGTCCGGCAGCGCCGCCGCCGTGGCGGAGGCCATCCGGGCGGCGTCTATGGACTCCCCGCCGGCGTCGTAGAAGTTGCTGTCGCCGTCCGGCTGAACGCCGAACGTGGTGTGCCACGCCTGTGCCAGATGCGTCTCGAGGGCGTCGGCCGCATGGCCGGCGGGTTCCTGGAGCGGTGTCTCGTCTGCCATGGGCAGCAACATAGCCCAAGGCCTCGCGGAACGCTCCTTTCCTGTTCAGGGCGGGGGACCTTATCGTGGACGCCGCGACGCGGGAGGCCGGCCGGAACTCGCCGTGGGGGATCGGAGAAAGGGCGCATCATGGCGGTCTCGTTCAAGGAGCGTCTCGGCCTGCTGCGGGAGCGCGATCCCCGCCTGCTGTTCCTGGCCCAGGCCACCTCGGTGCTCGGCAGCAGCATGATGCCGGTGGCCCTGGCCTTCGCGATCCTCGACGCCCACGGGAACACCAGTGACGTGGGCTGGGTGATGGGTGCGCAGACCGCGCCGCTCATCGCGTTCCTGCTGCTGGGCGGCACCCTCGCGGACCGCTGGGGCCGCCGCGCGACCATGATCGGCAGCGATCTGGTGCGCGCGGTACTGGACGCCGCGGTGGTGGTCCTGCTGCTGACCGCCCAGCTGCCGCTGGCCGGATTCGTGGTGTTCGTGGTGCTGCGCTCCGTCGCCGCCTCCTTCTTCGTCCCCGCCCTCTACGGCTTCATCCCCGAGGTCGTCCCCGAGGAGCGGCTCCAGGAGGCCAACGCGCTCAACACGACGCTGAACTCCGTCGGCTCGCTGGCCGGGCCGGCGCTCGCGGGCCTCCTGGTCACGGTCACGGGGCCGCCCTGGGTCATCGTGATCGACGCGGCGACCTTCATGGTCAGCGCGCTGCTGCTGCTGGCCGTCCGGGTGCCGTCCGCGCCACGGGACGAGACCGAGCGGCAGACGCCCGTACGCCGGCAACTGCTGGAGGGCTGGCGCGAGTTCAGCTCGCGCACCTGGCTGTGGTCCCTGCTGCTGTACACGTCCCTGTCCACCGCGCTGGTGCTGTGCCCGGCGATGGTGCTCGGCGTGTCCCTGGTCGGTACCGAGCACGGGGCCTCGCAGTGGGGTCTCGTGCTGGCGGCCGAGGGCGCGGGCGCGGTGCTCGGCGGACTCGTGGCCCTGCGCCTGACCTTCACCAGGCCGCTGCTGGTCTCGGTGTTCTGCACCTTCGGCCTCGGCGCGTTCGCGGCGCTGATGGCCCTGGACGTACCGCTCGTCCTGCTCATGGCCGGTGCCGCCCTGTCCGGCGGCGGCTTCGCCCTGCTGCACGTGCTGTGGACCAGCAGCCTGCAGACCCAGGTGCCGGCCAAGGCCCTGTCCCGGGTCAGCGCCTACGACGGAGTGGCCACGGTCACCTCCATGACCGTCGGGTACTGGTGGGTCGGACCCGTGGCGGCGCGGACGGGACCCGAGGCGGTGCTGTGGGGCGGTGTGGTGTGGATCGTGCTGAGCGCGGCCGTCATGGCGGGGGTGCCGGACCTGCGCCGCGTGCGGCCGGACACCGGCGCCGGGGAGCCGGAACCGCAGCCGGTGGCCGGGCTGTCCCAGCGGTCCGAGTAGCCGGAGCGGTCGGAGCGGCCGGGCGGCGAGCGGAAAAAAATCCCCCCTGAACCGCGTCACCGCAGGTCAGAGGGGATTTTTCGGTGGAGCCTAGGGGAGTCGAACCCCTGACATCCGCCATGCAAAGACGGCGCTCTACCAACTGAGCTAAGGCCCCGGAAAGCAGCGACCGGCCGGAGAAAGCTGGTTCCGACGGCGCCGCAGACCAGAATACCGGGTCACCCCCCATATCCCGCAAAAAGATTGGGGGTCCCCGCCGATGACCACGCTCCGTAAGATGCTCGACGTGGTTCGCTACAGCGAACCGCGGTATTCAGGGGAAGCGATGGGGAGACGCAATGGACGCCGCACAGCAGGAAGCCACCGCCAGAGCGCGGGAGCTGCAGCGGAACTGGTACGGGGAGCCGTTGGGGGCGCTCTTCCGTAAGCTCATCGACGATCTCGGGCTGAACCAGGCACGGCTCGCGGCGGTTCTCGGCCTGTCCGCTCCGATGCTCTCGCAGCTGATGAGCGGCCAGCGCGCGAAGATCGGCAACCCGGCGGTGGTCCAGCGGGTGCAGCTGCTGCAGGAGCTGGCGGCCCAGGCCGCCGACGGCAGTGTCAGCGCCGCCGAGGCGACCGAGCGCATGGACGAGATCAAGAAGTCGCAGGGGGGCTCCGTGCTCAGCAACACCACCCAGACCACCAGCGGTTCGGGTGCGCCCACGGTCAAGCGCGTGGTCCGCGAGATCCAGTCGCTGCTGCGCTCGGTGGCCGCCGCGGGCGACATCATCGACGCCGCGGACACCCTCGCCCCGAGCCACCCCGAACTCGCCGAGTTCCTCCGTGTCTACGGCGCCGGCCGCACCTCCGACGCCGTCACGCACTACCAGTCCCACCAGAACTGACCCACGGGCCGGCCCACCGGAGGGGCCGGCCGGGGCGCGGCGGCGGGGGGGCCGCGCGAATCTCAGGGGCGTATCGCTCTTCTCCGGAGTGGGGCGTATCGCTCTTCTCCTGGGTAGGGAGGGGAGCGAGGGCCGGGAGGGACTGCGTCGGGCCAGGGGCTAGGGGGAGGAGCGGCGGCTGCCATGGGTGAGGTCTTCGCCGGCCGGTACGAGCTGGCCGACCCGATCGGACGCGGTGGGGTGGGCGCCGTGTGGCGTGCCTGGGACCATCGCCGACGGCGTTATGCGGCCGCCAAGGTCCTCCAGCAGCGGGACGCCCACTCCCTGCTCCGGTTCGTCCGGGAGCAGGGGCTGCGCATCGACCACCCGCATGTGCTCGCGCCGGCCAGCTGGGCCGCCGACGACGACAAGGTCCTGTTCACCATGGACCTGGTCGGCGGCGGCTCCCTGGTCCATCTGGTCGGCGACTACGGCCCCCTGCCGCCGGCCTTCGTGTGCACGCTGCTCGACCAGCTGCTGTCCGGGCTCGCCGCCGTCCACGCGGAGGGGGTCGTCCACCGGGACATCAAGCCCGCCAATGTGCTCCTCGAAGCCACCGGCACCGGCCGGCCGCGGCTCAGGCTGTCCGACTTCGGCATCGCCATGCGGCTCGGTGAGCCCCGGCTGACGGAGACCAACCTGGTGGTGGGCACGCCGGGTTACCTCGCCCCGGAACAGATGCTGGGCGCCGAGCCGGACTTCCCCGCCGACCTGTTCGCCGTGGGCCTGGTCGCCCTCTATCTCCTCGAAGGCGCCAAGCCCGACGCGAAGGCGCTCATCCAGTACTTCCTCGAACACGGGACGCCCGGGCCGCCCCAGGGCATTCCGGAACCGCTGTGGCAGGTCGTCGCCTCGCTGCTCCAGCCCGATCCGGCGGACCGTTTCCGCACCGCCACGGGGGCGCGCAAGGCGCTCGCCGCCGCCGCGGAACTCCTGCCGGAGCCGGGCCCCGACGACGAACTCATCGAGGTCTTCGACCAACTCGGGCCGCTCCCGCCGGGCTTCGGCCCCGACGGCCCCCTCCGGCGGGCCTCGGGCGTGGCCCCGGAGCTGCTCCCGGCCACCCCCGCGGAACCGGCCCCCGGCGGGTTCCCGGCGGTGCCAGGGGAGGGGCCGGGGGCGGACCCGCGGACGGGCACGGGCGGGACAGGCCCCCATACGGGCACGGGTACGGGTACGGACACAAGTAGGGGTACGGGTACGGGCTCGGGTTCCGGGCCGGGTGCGGGCCCCGGCGAGTCCACCGGCACCGGCTCCATGTCGGACACCGGAAGTTTCCGGCTGCCGCCGCCCGGGCAGCCCCTGTTCCCCGGCCCGCCGGCCTTCTCCGTCCCGCCCCAGCCCCCGAACCCCCTGGCGGGCCCGCTCCCGGGCCCGATGCCCGATCCGCTGCCGACCCCGCTGCCGCACCTGCCCGCCGACACCACCACCGCCGCGTACACCACCCGTGACCCGCACGGCCTTCCGTACACCCCGCTGCCGTCGGCGGCGCCGCCCGCTCCCGTCCCGGCGGCCCCGCCCGGAGCGCGCGGACGGGGCCGCCGGGCCCGCCGCGCCGCCCGCCGCCCGGGTCCCCCGGCCAAGGCCGCGATCCCGATCCTGCTGCTGGCGCTCGCCTGCTACGCGGTGGGTTTCTGGGCCCTGACCCGGGTCTGACCCCGACGACCCGGCCCGCCGCCGAAGCCGCCACCGACCCGCGGCCGAAGCCGTCACCGACCCTTCGGCCGCCCCGTCGGCGGACCCTTCGGCCGACCCGTCGGCCGCCCCGTCGGCCGGCCCGTCACCGAGCCCGCGCGTGTGCTCGCCGGGCCGCCGCCGTCCACCCGCCGAGGACCAGCAGCAGCGCGGTTCCCGAGCCGATGCCGGCGACGGCGACCAGCCTCATCGTCCGGCTGCCGCCCCCGCCCGCGCCCCCGGGGCCCCCGAAGCCGCCGGGGCCGCCGGCCCGCGTGGCCTCCCGGTCCTGCTCGGTGATCGTGAAGACGTCGTCCGGAACGGGCCGGCCGGCGTACCCGGGTCCGGCGTGCGCCCGCCCGTCCACCCGGACCCGCAGGGTGACCTCGAACGGCCCTTGCCCGAAGACGCCGGCCAGCTGGGCGCTGAGGTGCAGGACGAGGTAGTAGTCGCCGGCGAAGCGGACCGAGGTCACCCCGGCGGGGACGGCGTACCGGTTGGCGTACTCCACCGGCGGGAGCGCCGCGAGGGCCGCCGACTTCGCGGTGCCGGTGTAGCCGAGGGCGCTCTCGTCCACGTGGCCGCGGACGGGGTTGTAGAGGGACAGGCTCAGGGCGCCGCCGACATAGCCGTGGCCCGGGGCGGGGCCCAGATCGGCGGTGGCGTGCAGGCGCCGGCCCCAGTCGAGGGGCACCTTGTAGAACCGGGTCTCGCCGGGGGCGAGCGCGGTCCGCCAGACCCCCTGGCCCAGCGGGCGTGCCGCGGCGAACCCGGTGCCGCCCGAGCGGTCGCGGGGCCGGCCGGAGAGGGGTTCGGGGGCGGCGGAGTCCGGGGTCCGGGGCGCGGTGGTGGGCCCGGACCGGGCCAGGCCCGGCTCCGTGGCGGGCGCGATCTCCAGGTCCCACCGCCCGGCCGGGGCCGCCGCGCCGGAGCCCTCCGTGTCGAGCCGTTCGACGTACAGGTAGTAGGTGCCCCCGCCCTGGCACAGCGCCTTGCCGGTCTCGCGCTGCGCCAGGGCGGTCACCGGGCGCGGGCTGAGCCCGGCGCCGAAGCGGGCGGAGGCGTAGGAGCAGGAGGTGCCGTGCGCGTCCCGGAGCGAGACCCGGATGCCGTCGGTGGCGGAGACGGCGGCGTCCGCCGGCGGTACGGCGGTGACGGGGACGTACGCCGTGTCCGCGGCGGTCAGACGCAGGCGGTAGAAGAGGCGTCCGCCGGGCGGGAGGGAGCCGCGGTAGGTGCGGCCGGCGTCGAGCAGGGCGGCGTCCGCGGTGCCGGCCGTGCCCTGGACGGTGCGGGCACCGGGTGTGAAGGCGTACGACCCGGGCCGCGGTTCGGCGGTGGCCCCGGCCGGCCGGGCGAGGGCGGCGCAGAGTCCCAGCAGGACGATCAGGGCGCACCGGGCGCCGCCGAGCCGCCGCGTCCGTGCCGCCGTACCGCCTCGCCCCCGCACGCGCCCCACCCTCCGTCGTCGGACAACCGCACCGGACCGTGGGCCCGTGCCCGGGCCCCATCCTGCCCTGAGCGCCCTTGCGCCATCAGGGCAACGCGTACGGCCGTCCGAAACGCCCGGCTCGTCCGGCGCCGCCGCCGCACCGCCCGGCGGGCCCGGCTAGCGCACCCCGCGGAAGGCCGCAACACGAGGCGCGCGCGGGACCGGCGGGGGCCGCCCGGGCAACACAAAACCCCGGCCGCAGAGCGACCGGGGCCTGTTCAGTTTCGGTATCAGCCGGTACCGGGACTCACGAACCCGTGGGCACGGAGTCAGTCGCCTCCGTCCACAGGTCCTGCTCGGCGCGATCCGCCTGGATCTGCCGGTACACGAGGAGCCCGCCGATGGCGGCCAGTGCGACCAGGAGCAGCTTCTTCACCGCGCGACCTCGTCTTTCCTTGACGTAGGGGACCTCTGGCGCCCGACTATACACACCGACCGATATCGATCGGTGACCTGCGCCGGGGCCCAACTCCCGCCCCCGTCAGCGCAATAGGCCAGGTCAAAAGCGGTTCGGGCCGGAGGGTGACCGCGCCTCCACGGACGGTTACTTTGCTCCGTCTTCGCTCGCCCTCACCGGGATTGGGGACTTTTCGCCGGTCTTGCGCCCATTCGAGTGGTGTTCATCTGAACATCGCCGCGCCACGGCCGGAGGTCCACCACTTCGCGAACCTCATACACATCATGAGGAAAGTACGCAAATCGCCCAACCCGAAAGTGAGGGGCCATGACCAAGAACAAGGTCATGAAGCTGTGGACCGCCATCGTCACCGCCTTCCTCGCGCTGTGCACGGCGCTCGGATTCGCCTCCGCCGCGACCGCCGCTCCGGCCGGTCCCCGGACCGAGAGCCGCACCGGCACCGCGCTGCGCACGATCCCGACGGTCCCGGCGGCACACCACTGGGTCTGGTCCCAGGCCAGGGCACTGCCCCCCACGATGAAACAGCGGATCCGGGCCGAGGCCCACGGGAAGTCCCCCAGCTGCCGCCACCGCCCCCTCAACGAGAACGAGCCGCAGGTACCGGCACAGACCCGCGGCCAGTCGGAACCCCAGGCCCCCGGCCAGCACCCCACGGACTCCCTGGACTGCTGACCCCCGCGGCAGCTGTACCGCAACGTCTCGACTTCACGGCGACTTGCGTACGCACCAGTCGACACGGAAAGACCCCCGGCCGGGTACGGCCGGGGGTCTCGCGCTTTTCCGGCGGCGCCGCCCTCGTACGGCGGCGCCGCCGCCCCCTCTGCTCAAGCGGGTCGCCCCCTCTACTCCAGCGGGTCCCGCTCCGCCAGGACGATCGCCTGCGAGGGACACTTCTCGGCCGCCTCCCGTATCGCCTCGCGGACCCCCGGCTCCCCGGCGGCCTCCGCGCCGCCGGGGCGTACGACGCCGTAGCCGTCCTCGAACGCGAACACGTCCGGCGCCCGGTGCGCGCACTCGGCCGAGCCGTAGCACAGGGAGCGGTCGACGGAGACCTTCATACGTCCTCCAGCCGTCAGCGGTGACCTCCAGGGCGACCCTGCCCCGCCGGCCCCCCGGCGAACCGGCCCCGGGACCGCTACCGCCTGGAGCCCGCCGCCGAGAGCCAGTGCGCCACGCGGCGCACCGTGGGCTCGTCGAGCCGGTCGGCGAGGGCGCGGACCGCCTCGCCGTCCTCGGGACCCAGGTCGTACAGGCCCGCTTTGCCCAGACCGGCCAGCAGCACCTGGTGCCGGCGGTCCGTCATGCGCTCCGTGAGCCGGGCCGGCTCCGCGGCGCCGGGCGCGGCCCGCTCCGCGGCGGGCTCGGCGGACGGGGCCGACCCGCCGTCGAAGAGGTGCCAGTCGCCGCCCTCGGGCCCCCAGAGCGCGACCGTCCCCTCGCCCCCGCGCGCCCGGACGGTCCGGGTCATGTCCCCGACGGCGTACAGCACCGGGTCCCGGTGCGGGGACTCGGCGGCCACGGTCCAGGTGTCCCGGGCGGGGTCGTGGAACATCGCTACCCAGCGCGGATCACCGGGCGGTCGCGGGCTCCGGGGACGCTGCTTCTCCATCGCACTCACCCCTTCGGGAACGGCTGCCGGCCAGGGCGACCGTAGCTGACGACCCGTCAGATTTCCAGGGCGGCGGCGCGGTTCCGGCCCGGGCGGCAGCGCCGTTCCGTCCGGAGAAGCCCCTCTGCTTCTGGTCTCTTCGCGCCCGGCGTGGCACCCTGCCCGCGCCCGGCGCCGAACGGCGGGGCACGCGGTGTCGTCCCGCGAGAGGGAGGCCGGAGGATGAGCGGACGGGAATCGGCGGCGGCCGGAGCGGACCCGCGGGCGAAGGAGCTGCGCCTGCTGCACGGCGCCCGCGCCCGCAGCGCCCACGACCGCGCGGTCGCCGCGTGCCGGCACGCCGGCGTCGGCCAGGACGCGGCCGCGACCGTACCGAAGGACCCCGCGGGCCGCGCCGCCAACGCGCTGCGGCTGTCGGCCCGGTCGCTCACCGCGCTGGCCGGGAGCGCCCCGGACCCCGCGGCGGACGCCCGCTGCGCCCGCAACGCCGCGGCCACCGCGGCCCTGGCCGCGCAACTGGCCGCGACCCGGGACGAGAGCCCGGCCGCGGCGGCGGCTCTGCGCGCGGCGCTCACGGCGTCCCGGACCGCCGCGGCGGCGGCCGGCGGCGGCGCGCAGGGACGGGACGCGGCCCTGAACGCCGCGGCCGAGGAGGCCGAGGCGCGCGCCGTCGGCTCGGCCCGCGCGGCGGGCTGGTTCGACCGGGGCTTCTGATTTCCGAGGCTTCCGGAGGCTTCTGATTCCCGAGGCGTCCGGAGGCTTCCGTTTCCCGAGGCGTCCGGAGGCTTCCGTTTCCCGAGGCTTCTGAATTCTGGATTCCCGCCCGCCCGGCACCGGTCCCTCCCCTCGTGGGGACCGGTGCCGAACGGTGCGGGGCCGTCGACCCGCGTCGTGTCGGCGCAGCGGCGCGGGTCGAAGTAGAGGTCCGGATTCCGGCTGCGCGCGGGCTCACTGGCCGGGCGCGACAGAGGCCGGCGACTTTGACCGAGAACGTTCGGCGCCCTGGGCTGTCGCTCCGAGCGCTGAGCCGGTGGCCTGTCCGGACGGGTAGGTGATGGATCCGCTGACGGGTTCGGATCCTGCCATCTGTCGCCCTCGGCGAGGAGGTTCCGGTCTCCGGACCTCCCCTTATCCGCAGGTCAGGCGTATAGGGTGAGTTTTCCGGTCCGGACGTCCGCAGCGGGGGAAGTAAGGGGTGGAACCTTGAGTTCCGACTCAGGGGCACGCACAGCCTTCGCCGAGCGCCTCGCACTGCTGTACAAGGAGGCTGGAAATCCTCCCCTGAAGAGCGTCGCCGAGGCGGTCGTACGACTGCAGCGGGTGGACGAGCGCGGCCGGCCCGTGCGCGTCTCCGCGCAGCGGATCAGCGACTGGCGCCGGGCCAGGAACGTACCGGCGCAGTTCGCCGCCCTCGCCGCGGTCCTGCAGATCCTGATACCGGAGGCCCGGCGGCTGCGCCCCGCACCGGTCTCCACCGGGCTGTACGACCTCGCGCACTGGCAGCGGCTGTGGGAGCTGGCGCTGGCCGGCCCGGCCGCCGACCGGCCCGCCCCGCCCGAGGAGGAGAGCCGGCGGCCGCCCGCCCCGGCTCCGCCCGTCGCCGGCGGTGTGTGCCCCTACCGGGGGCTCGCCCCGTACCGGCACGAGGACGCGCGGTGGTTCTTCGGCCGCGAGCGGAGCACCAAGACCCTCGTCGGCCAGCTCAGCGCGGCCGAGCACGCGGGCGGCCTGATCATGCTGGTCGGCGCCTCCGGGGCCGGAAAGTCCTCCTTGCTGAACGCCGGACTGGTCCCCGCGATCCGCGCCGGCGCCCTGAGCACGGAGACGGCGGCCCCGGCCGACCCGGCGCAGGCCCGGCAGACGCCCGTCGCCCACCAGCCCCCGCAGCCCCCGCACACCCCGCAGCCCCCGCGACCGGCCCCGGCCGCCGACCCCGCCGACCCCGCCGATCCGGCCGCACCCGCACCCGCACCCACGCGCGCGCCCGCCACCGACCCCGTCCTCCAACTCGTCCCGGGTGCCGATCCGCTCGGTGAGCTGGTCCGCCGGATCCCGGAGCTGGCCGGGGTGGCCGCAGACGCGCGCGAGGCCGAACGGGAGGCATCGAAGAACCCGGCGCTGCCGGGCTGCGACGCCCCGCACCTCACCCGGGCCGTGCGCGAGGCGGTCGCGGCCTGGGCGGCCCGGGTCACGGTCCCGGGCACCCGGCCGGTGATCATCGTGGACCAGTTCGAGGAGGCGTTCACCCTCTGCGCCGCCGAAGCGGACCGGCGTACCTTCATCCAGCTCCTGCACGCCGCCAGCACCCCGCCCGCCGGCTCCTACGGGCCCGCCCCCGTCCAGGTCGTCCTCGGCATCCGCGCCGACTTCTACCAGCAGTGCCTCGGCTACCCGGAGCTGGCCGACGCCCTCCAGCACCGGCACATGGTGCTCGGCCCGCTGACCAGCGCCGAGCTGCGCGAGGCGGTGACCGGGCCGGCCAAGGCCGTGGGCCTCGAACTGGAGCCGGGGCTCGCCGAACTGATCGTGCGCGAGGTGAGCGCCGACGGACCGCGCGGCGCGCACGACGCGGGCGTGCTCCCCCTGCTGTCACACGCCCTGCTGGCCACCTGGCAGCGGCGGAAGGCCGGACGGCTGACCCTGGCCGGCTACCGCGCGGCCGGCGGCATCCAGGGCGCGGTGGCGGCGACCGCCGAACGCGCCTGGTCCGGCCTCGACCCGGCGGCCCGCACCGCCGCCCGGCTGCTGCTGCTGCGCCTGGTCAGGCTCGGCGAGGACACCCAGGCCACCCGCCGGCGCGGCACCCGGCGGCAGCTGGCCGAGGAGTCGACGGACCCGAACAAGACGCAGGAGTCGCTGGAGGCCCTGGTCCGGGCCCGCCTCGTGACGCTCGACGCGGACACCGTGGAGATCACCCACGAGGCGCTGCTGCACGCCTGGCCGCGGCTGCGGCACTGGATCGACGAGGGCCGGGGCGACCATCTGGTGCGCCAGCGGCTCGAGGAGGACAGCCGGGCCTGGGAGAGCACGGACCGGGACAGCTCGCTGCTGTACCGGGGGACCCGGCTGGAGAAGACGCGCAACTGGGCGCAGGAACTCGACGGCACCCAGCTGACCCGCAGCGCGGTGGAGTTCCTCGCCGCCTCGGACCGGCTGCGCAAGCGCACGGTGTGGCTGAGCCGGACCGCGGTGGCGCTGCTGGTCGTGCTGGCCGTCCTCGCCGCCGGCTCCGCGGTGATCGCCTGGAAGCAGCGCGACGACGCCGTGTTCGCGCAGGTGCTCGCCGAGGCCGACCGGGTCCAGCACTCGGATCCGTCCCTCGCCGCCCAGCTCGACCTGGTCGCGCACCGGCTGCGCCCCGACGACGAGGGCACCTACAGCCGCCTGATCTCGATCGTGAACACCCCGCTGGCCACCTCGCTGTCCGGCCACACCGGTGCCCTCTACCTCACCTCGTTCAGCCCCGACGGCAAGACCCTGGCCACGGCCAGCTACGACCGCACGGTACGGCTGTGGAACGTGTCCGACCCGCACCGCCCGACCCCGCTCGGCAAGCCGCTCACCGGTCACGGCAGCTGGGTGAGCAGCGCCGTCTTCAGTCCGGACGGGCGCGTCCTGGCCGACGCCGGGGACGACGGAACGGTCCGGCTCTGGGACGTCGGCGACCCCGCGCACGCCGTCCCGATCGGCAAACCGCTCACCGGCCACCAGGGCACGATCTACCTGGTCGCCTTCAGCCCCGACGGCAAGACGCTGGCCACGGCCGGCGAGGACCGCACGGTACGGCTGTGGGACGTGTCCGACCCGCGCCGGCCCGCCGAGCTGTCCACCCTGCGCGGGCACACCGCGGCGGTGCGCAGCGTGGCGTTCGGTCCGGACGGTCGGACCCTGGCGACAGCCGGCGACGACACCACGATCCGGCTGTGGGACCTGTCAGCGAGGCGCCGGCCCGAGCCGGTCAGGACACTGCGCGGGCACACGGACCTGGTGCACTCGGTGGCCTTCAGCCCCGACGGGCGCACCCTGGCCAGCGGCAGCGCGGACGACACCATCCGGCTCTGGGACGTCAGCGACCCGCGCCGGGCGGCCCTGATCGGCTCGCCGCTGACCGGCCACACCGGGCCGGTCTGGTCGGTGGCGTTCAGCCCGGACGGTGGCCGGCTGGCCGCCGCGAGCGCGGACAGCACGGCCAGCCTGTGGAACGTCAGCGACCCGCGGTCCCCGTCCCAGGTCGGCGAGCCGCTCACGGGCAGCAGCGGGGAGATGTACGCGCTGGGCTTCAGCCCGGACGGCCGTACCCTCGCCACCGGCAGCGGGGACGGCAAGATGCGCCTGTGGTCGGTGCCGACCTCGGACCTGATCGGCCGGACCGGGGCGTTCCGCCCGGACGGCCGGGTGCTGGCCACGGGCGCCCGGGACGGCAGGCTGCGGCTGTGGAACGTGGCGCGGCCGGACCGGCCGGTCGCGCTCGGCAAGCCGTTCATGCCCGCCGACGGCGACGAGCACTCGCTCGTCTTCTCCCCCGACGGCGGCACCCTCGCCGTGCTCACCGGCGTACGCAAGGTGTACCTGTGGAACGTCAGCGACCCCGCCCACCCGGTACCGGCCGGCCCGCCGCTGTCCCTGGGGACCCGTTTCATGGGCCCCGACGCGCTGGCCTACAGCCCGGACGGCCGCATCCTGGCCACCGCCAACGACGACCGCACCATCCGGCTCTGGGACGTCAGCGACCCCGCGCACGCCGCCCCGATCGGCAAACCGCTCGCCGGCCACCGGGGCTACATCAACGCCCTCGTCTTCAGCCCGGACGGCAAGACGCTGGCCAGCGGCAGCGCGGACAGCACGATCCGGCTGTGGGACGTCGCCGACCCCGCGCACACGGCTCCGCTCGGCGGGGCGCTCACCGAGCACTCCGGCCCCGTCAACACGCTCGCCTACAGCGCCGACGGGAACACCCTGGCCAGCGGCAGCGACGACGACACGGTCCGGCTGTGGAACGTCACCCGCCCGGCGGCGGCGAGCGCGCTGGGCGATCCGCTCACCGGTCACAGCGAGGCGGTCACCTCACTGACGTTCAGCGCCGGGGGGCGCACCCTGGCCAGCGGGGGCAACGACAACACGGTCCGGCTGTGGAACGTCACCGACCCGGACCGGGCGACCCCGATCGGCCAGTCGATGAGCCCCAACGCCAAGACCGGCAACTTCCTCGCCTTCAGCCCCAACAGCCAGGTACTCGGCGTCTCCAGCGGCGCGGACACGCTGCGCCTGTGGAGCCTGGACGCCGACGCCGCGATCCGGCACATCTGCGCGGTCACCCGGGGCGTCCTGACCCCGCAGCGCTGGCACGAGTACCTGCCCCGCCTCTCCTACGACCCTCCGTGTGGTCGATGATCGGCCAACCTGCCTGACATCTCGCCGACTTGCCCCCACGGAACCGGCAACCTTGTTACCCTTGGCCATAGCCCGATCGCTGGTGCATCCCCCGTCGCCAGCGGTCGGGTTCTGACGTTCGGCCCCGCTGTGGGCCCCGCTGCCCGCGTCAGGCGGCGAGGGCGTGACCCGGATGCAGGACCACCTTGGTGTATCCCTCGATCCGCTTGTCGAACTTCTCGTAGGCCGCCGGCGCGTCCTCCAGCGGCAGCTCGTGCGAGACCACGAAGCTGGGCCTGGCCCGCCCGGCGATGATCATGTCGCGCAGCTGGCGGTTGTACCGCTTCACGTTGCACTGGCCGGTGCCCATCTGCTGGCCCTTCTCGAACATCCGGCCGATGGAGACCAGCAGCTGGCCGTGCTTGGCGTGCTCGTCGGGACCGCCCGGGTCCGAGGGCACGTACAGCCCCGGCACACCGAGCATGCCGGTCGGCCGGACCGTCTCGACCAGCTCGTTGAGGACGATCGCGGGCTCCTCGTGGCTCGCGTCGTGCGCCTGGGCCTGGTACCCGACGGCGTCCACTCCCTTGTCGGTGCCCTCTCCGTCCGTCTGCTCCTTGATCTGCGCGGCCGGGTCGCCCTTGGTGAAGTCGATGGGGATCGCCCCGATCTCCTCCGCCTTGGCCAGCCGCTCGGGCACCCGGTCCACCGAGAACACCTTGGCGGCCCCGCGCAACAGCGCGGAGTAGGCGGCCATCAGGCCCACGGGTCCGGCGCCGTAGACGGCCACGCTCTCGCCGGGCGAGACCTGGGCCAGCTCACAGCCGTGGTACCCGGTCGGGAAGATGTCGGCGAGCAGCACGAAGTCGGTCTCGAACTCCTCGCCCGGCGGCAGCTTCAGGCAGTTGAAGTCGGCGAACGGCACCCGCAGCAGCTCGGCCTGGCCGCCCTCGTACGGGCCCATGGCCACATAGCCGTAGGCACCGCCCGCGAAGCCCGGGTTCACCGTCAGGCAGAACGCGGTCTTTCCGGCGAGGCAGTTCTTGCAGAACCCGCAGGCGACGTTGAACGGCATGACGACCCGGTCGCCCACCGACAAGGACGTCACACCGTCGCCGGTCTCCTCGATCACACCGAGGTTCTCGTGCCCGAAGACGATGCCCGCCTCGGCCGCCGTGCGGCCCTCGTACATATGCAGGTCGGACCCGCATATCGCGGTCGACGTGACCCGTACCAGCACATCGTTCGGGTGCTGGATGCGCGGATCGTCGACGTCCCGCACCATCACGCTGAACGGCTTCTCATACACGACGGCTTTCACCTCAGCCACCTCCGCATCGAGCGCTGGATGACGGCGGCGAGAGCGGCCGCGGCCGGGAGAACGCACAGGGAATGTGCTCGCCTCACCGCCGCTACTTCAAGAGAACGCCCGCCGCCGACCGATGTCAAAGGGCCTTTGGTCCCCTGCCCCTCGGCGACAGCGAAGGGCACGACAGGTGCCATCTGAGCCCTCCACAGCACTGGGTGTCAGCCGCCGCATGCGGCCTAGCCGAGGCTTGCTTCGACGCTCTCCCGCAGCCGCCCGGCCTACTCCTCCGGCTCCCACGCGCGGAGGAGGTCGAACAGACCCGCGTCTCCCTCGATCCGCACGGAGTTGGCCGGGATGCGGTCGTACACGAAGAGGACCAGCTCGCTGGCGGTGCCGCGAACGGAGACGCCGGCCGGGTCCGGGCCCTCGCCGGCAGCGGCGGCGGGCGTCGTGCCGGGCGCGGGGATACGGGTGGAGCGTGCGCCGTCGCCGTCGACCGTCAGGCGCCAGGAGCGGCCCTCGGTGGCGTGGAAGTCGAAGGCGATGGGCTTGTGCGGCCAGGCACCCGTCGTTGCGACGCAGGTGAACAGGAACTCCTCGACACCGTCGAGTGCCACCTCGACCGGCAGCGGCTCCGGGGCACCCACCGTGACCTGGGCGTCGTAGGTGTGCACCGCCATCTGCTGGAGCTGGTGCCGGGCGACGGCACCACAGGTCGGCGGCGACTGCGACGCACCCCACCACGTCCAGCAACCGCGATCCGGGCCGGCCTCCCGCAGCGCGTCCAGCAGCTCCTGCGTCGACGCGGCCAACCAGGCCGACTGCGCCTCACGCTCCCGAGGCGCGGCCGGGGCGCCCTCCGGGACGGACTTGGCCGGAGCGGCAGGACCTGCGGCGACGGTCGCGGCCCAGGCGCGGCGCCCCTCGCCGATGTGCTCCACCAGATCGAACAGCGTCCACTCCGGGCAGGTCGGCACCTGCACGTCGAGGCTGGGCGCGGAGGCTACCGCGGCGCGGAAGGCGGTCGACCGTTCGTCGATCAGTCGCAGCAGAACGGGGAACGCGAGTGTCGTCGTCACAGGGACTCCCTATCACCGCGTTCAGACAATCGGACAGTGATTTTCACAGCCGAGGCGGCGAGCGCGCGGCACCGGCCGGGCGGGCCCGAACGGTTGCTGTCAACCGGGGATGACAAAAGACCCCCGGTCCTGTGGACCGGGGGTCTTCTCGCTGGTGGGGCTAACAGGATTTGAACCTGTGGCCTCATCCTTATCAGGGATGCGCTCTAACCAACTGAGCTATAGCCCCGCCCGCGCTGTGCGGTGTATGTCCCGCGCGCTGACTCCTGAAGATTAGCGCACGACCACGTCAGTCCCAAAATCGGTTGTCGGGGCACCATCGGGCCGGTGACCGCCGAGGTCACTCGTCCTCGGCCAGGGTCAGCTCGATGCCGCCCACGAAGCCCGCGGAGAGGTTGTAGATGAACGCGCCGAGCGTCGCGAGCGCCGTGGCCAGGACCACGTCGATGACCGCGATGATCGTCGTGAACATCAGCACGTGGGGGAGGGAGAGGAACGCCTGGAGGTCGAAGCCGTTGGCCTCGTTCGAGCCGGTCGCCTCCGAGATCGTGCCGCCGACCGTCGAGAACACGCCCATCGCGTTCATGACCATCCACAGCACCGCCGCCGCCACGATCGTGCAGATGCCGAGCGCGATGGAGAGCAGGAAGCTGACCTTCATCACCGACCACGGGTCGGCCTTGGCCACCCGCAGCCGCGCCTTGCGGGTGCGCGGCGCCGTCCGCGCGCCGGTCCGCGGCTTGCGCGTCGCACCGGTGGGAGCCTGCGCCGGATAGGCCTGCGGCGGGTGGTACGGCCCGCCGGCCTGCTCCGGGTGCCGCTCGCCGGGGAGCGGCGACGCCGACCGCACCTCGCCGGCCGCGCCGGGGCCTCGGGTGTCCGTCACAGTCCCCCCCTGGGATCCAGACCTACGGGAAGAGTCCTTCTCGGACCCCTTCACCGGCTTCAGGTTGGTCGTGTGCGGGTCCGTCGTACTCCCCGCACCCGAGCCGTTCGCGGCGGAGCCACGGCCGCCGCCGTCCGTCTCCGTACCCGTGGAGGTACCGGCCGATCCGGCGCCCGTGGCTCCGCTCACGATGACTCACTCCTCGTGCTACTCGGCCGAGGGCGACTCACCCTCGTCCGTGCCGGCGGTCCCGGCACCCTCGGCGGGCTCGTCCACGGCGATGTCGCCGTCGACTTCCTCCGCCTCGCGCCCGGCCTCGGCGTTACGTGCGATACCGACCACGGCATCGCGCTTGCCCAGGTTGATCAGTTGGACGCCCATGGTGTCACGGCCCGTCTCCCTGACCTCGTTGACTCGCGTACGAATCACACCGCCGGAGAGGGTGATCGCGAGGATCTCGTCGTTCTCCTCGACAATCAGCGCGCCGACGAGCGAACCGCGGTCCTCCACGATCTTGGCGGCCTTGATACCGAGGCCGCCGCGGCCCTGGACGCGGTACTCGTCGACGGCGGTCCGCTTCGCGTACCCACCGTCGGTGGCAGTGAACACGAACGTACCGGGTCGAACAACATTCATCGAGAGAAGCTCGTCGCCCTCCCGGAAACTCATCCCCTTGACGCCCGAGGTGGCGCGGCCCATGGGGCGCAGGGTGTCGTCCGAGGCGGTGAACCGGATCGACTGGGCCTTCTTGCTGACCAGCACCAGGTCGTCGTCGGCGGAGACCAGCTCGGCGCCGATCAGCTCGTCGTCCGAACCGTCCTCGCGCTCGCGCAGATTGATCGCGATCACGCCGCCGGAGCGGGGCGAATCGTAATCCTTCAGAGGCGTCTTCTTGACCAGGCCGGCCTTGGTCGCGAGGACCAGGTACGGCGCCGCCTCGTAGTCGCGGATCGCGAGGATCTCGGCGATCGCCTCGTCCGGCTGGAAGGCGAGGAGGTTCGCGACGTGCTGGCCGCGCGCGTCCCGGCCGGCGTCCGGCAGCTCGTACGCCTTCGCCCGGTACACCCGGCCCTTGTTCGTGAAGAACAGCAGCCAGTGGTGGGTGGTGGAGACGAAGAAGTGGTCGACGATGTCGTCTTCCTTCAGCTTCGTACCCCGCACGCCCTTGCCGCCGCGCTTCTGCGCCCGGTAGTCGTCCGTCTTGGTCCGCTTGACGTAGCCGCCGCGCGAGACGGTGACCACGATGTCCTCCTCGGCGATCAGGTCCTCGATGGACATGTCACCGTCGTAGGGCACCAGCATGGTCTTGCGGTCGTCGCCGTACTTCTCGACGATCGCGGCCAGCTCCTCGCTGACGATCCCGCGCTGGCGGACCGGCGAGGCGAGGATCGCGTTGTACTCGGTGATCTTCGTCTGGAGCTCGTCGTGCTCCTGGACGATCTTCTGCCGCTCCAGGGCCGCGAGGCGCCGCAGCTGCATCTCGAGGATCGCGTTGGCCTGGATCTCGTCGATCTCCAGGAGGCCCATCAGGCCCGTACGCGCGATGTCGACGGTCTCACTGCGCCGGATCAGCGCGATGACCTCGTCGATGGCGTCCAGGGCCTTCAGCAGGCCGCGCAGGATGTGCGCGCGCTCCTCGGCCTTGCGCAGCCGGAAGCGGGTCCGGCGGACGATGACCTCGATCTGGTGCGTCACCCAGTGGCGGATGAACGCGTCGAGCGAGAGCGTGCGCGGCACGCCGTCGACCAGCGCCAGCATGTTGGCGCCGAAGTTCGTCTGCAGGTCGGTGTGCTTGTACAGGTTGTTCAGCACGACCTTGGCGACCGCGTCCCGCTTGAGGACGATCACCAGGCGCTGGCCCGTACGGGACGACGTCTCGTCGCGGACGTCCGCGATGCCGCCGATCTTGCCGTCCTTCACCAGGTCGGCGATCTTCTGCGCCAGGTTGTCGGGGTTCACCTGGTACGGCAGCTCGGTGACCACCAGGCACTGGCGGTTCTGGATCTCCTCGACCTCGACCACCGCGCGCATCGTGATGGAGCCGCGACCGGTGCGGTACGCCTCCTCGATGCCCTTGCGGCCGACGACGAGCGCACCGGTCGGGAAGTCCGGGCCCTTGATCCGCTCGATGAGCGCGTCGAGCAGCTCCTCGTGCGAGGCCTCGGGGTTCTCCAGGTACCACTGGGCGCCGGCGGCGACCTCGCGCAGGTTGTGCGGCGGGATGTTGGTCGCCATACCGACCGCGATACCGGCCGAGCCGTTGATCAGCAGGTTCGGGAAGCGGGACGGCAGGACGGTCGGCTCCTGCGAGCGGCCGTCGTAGTTGTCCGTGAAGTCGACGGTCTCCTCGTCGATGTCGCGGACCATCTCCATCGACAGCGGCGCCATCTTGCACTCGGTGTAGCGCATGGCCGCCGCCGGGTCGTTGCCCGGAGAGCCGAAGTTGCCGTTGGAGTCCACCAGCGGCATCCGCATCGACCACGGCTGGGCGAGGCGCACCAGCGCGTCGTAGATCGAGGAGTCGCCGTGCGGGTGGTAGTTGCCCATGACGTCGCCGACGACACGGGCGCACTTGTAGAAGCCGCGCTCGGGGCGGTAGCCGCCGTCGTACATCGCGTAGAGCACACGGCGGTGGACGGGCTTGAGGCCGTCCCGGACGTCGGGCAGCGCACGGGACACGATGACGGACATCGCGTAGTCCAGGTACGAACGCTGCATCTCCGTCTCGAGCCCGACGGGCTCGACACGCATGACGGTCTCGCCGCCCTCGGTCTCAGGGGTGACTGGAGTGTTCTCGTCGGCCATTGCTGGTGAAGATCCTTCCTGGTGCGGTCAGCTGAGACCGACTCAGATGTCGAGGAAGCGGACGTCCTTGGCGTTGCGCTGGATGAACTGGCGACGGGCCTCGACGTCCTCGCCCATCAGGACCGAGAACAGGTCGTCGGCCTGGGCGGCGTCGTCCAGGGTGACCTGGCCGAGGACGCGGTGCTCCTGGTCCATGGTGGTCACGCGCAGTTCCTCGGCGTTCATCTCGCCCAGACCCTTGAAGCGCTGGATCGAGTCCTCCTTGACGCGCTTTCCGCGCTGGCGGCCCATCTCCAGCAGGGCGTCCCGCTCGCGGTCGGAGTACGCGTACTCGACCTCGTCCCGGCCCCACTTGATCTTGTAGAGCGGGGGACGGGACAGGAACACGTGCCCGGCCTCGACCAGCGGCCGCATGAAGCGGAACAGGAAGGTCAGCAGCAGGGTGTTGATGTGCTGGCCGTCGACGTCGGCGTCCGCCATCAGGATGATCTTGTGATAGCGGAGCTTCTCGATGTCGAAGTCCTCGTGCACACCCGTGCCGAAGGCGGAGATCAGCGCCTGGATCTCCTGGTTCTGCAGGATCTTGTCGATCCGGGCCTTCTCGACGTTGAGGATCTTGCCGCGGATCGGGAGGATCGCCTGGTACTGCGGGTTGCGGCCGGACTTGGCCGAACCGCCGGCGGAGTCACCCTCGACGATGAAGATCTCGCACTTGATGGGGTCGTTGGACTGGCAGTCCGAGAGCTTGCCCGGCAGGGACGCCGACTCCAGCAGCCCCTTGCGGCGGGTCAGGTCACGGGCCTTGCGGGCCGCCACGCGCGCGGTGGCCGCCTGGATGCCCTTGCGGACGATGTCCGCGGCCTCGACCGGGTTGCGGTCGAGCCAGTCGTTGAGGTGCTCGTAGACCGCCTTCTGCACGAAGGTCTTGGCCTCCGTGTTGCCCAGCTTGGTCTTGGTCTGGCCCTCGAACTGCGGCTCGCTCAGCTTGACCGAGATGATCGCGGTCAGACCCTCGCGGATGTCGTCACCCGTGAGGTTGTCGTCCTTCTCGCGCAGCAGCTTCTTGTCGCGCGCGTACTTGTTGATCAGGCTCGTGAGGGCCGCGCGGAAGCCCTCCTCGTGCGTACCGCCCTCGTGCGTGTGGATGATGTTCGCGAACGAGTACACGCCCTCGGTGTAGCCGCTGTTCCACTGCATCGCGACCTCGAGGGACAGGCTCTTGTCCTTGTCCTCGGCCTCCAGGTCGATGACCGTGGGGTGCACCGCCTCTCCCTTGCGGGAGTTGAGGTACTTCACGAAGTCGACGATGCCGCCTTCGTAGTGGTACGTGACGGTCTTGACCTCGTCCTTCTCGTCCGCACCCGCCTCGTCCGCCCCGGCCGTGGCCTTCGCCGACTCGCGCTCGTCAGTGAGTTTGATCGTCAAACCCTTGTTGAGGAACGCCATCTCCTGGAAGCGCCGCGACAGCGTCTCGAAGGAGTACTCGGTGGTCTCGAAGATGTCGCCGTCGGCCCAGAAGGTGACCGAGGTGCCCGTCTCGTCCGTCGCCTCGTGCTGGACCAGCGGAGCCGTCGGGACGCCCATCTTGTACTCCTGCGTCCAGCGGTGGCCGTCGGTCTTCACCTCGACCGAGACCTTGCTGGAGAGGGCGTTCACGACGGAGACACCGACACCGTGCAGACCGCCGGAGACGGCGTAGCCGCCGCCGCCGAACTTGCCGCCCGCGTGCAGCACGGTCAGCACGACCTCCAGGGCCGGCTTGCCCTCGGAGGGCACGATGCCGACCGGGATGCCGCGGCCGTTGTCGACGACGCGCACGCCGCCGTCGGCGAGGATCGTCACGTCGATGGTGTCCGCGTAACCGGCCAGCGCCTCGTCGACCGAGTTGTCGACGACCTCGTACACCAGGTGGTGCAGACCGCGCTCGCCCGTGGAGCCGATGTACATGCCGGGCCGCTTGCGGACCGCGTCCAGCCCTTCGAGCACGGTGATGGCGCTGGCGTCGTAGGAGGCGGAGGCCGCTGCGGGCTCCGCTGCCTCGCCGTTCACGCCGGCGTCGGTGGACGGGATGTTCTCGTTGGGGTTGCCGGAATCGGCCACGAAGCGCCCTTTCTGGCACAGCACGAGCCGGGCTCGGCGGCAGGTTGCCGGAGCGGCTGCGGCATGTTGCGTTGGTAAGCCTTGATCAGCGTTGCTCAGCTTTTCCCGGGCGGTCCCCACATTGGGGCGGGATTGGCTTCCAGTCTACCGGTAGCGCTGACATCGATGGGGGTTTGCCGGTACCTGAGTCCCCATGTGCCGCCCTCAACCGGTCTCCGCCGGGTCCCGATATGTGGATGGGGGCTCCGAGGGGCTCACAGCGGCACTCAGCGCTTCGGGCCGTCAACCCTTGGCTACTGGGGGGTCAGAAGGCGATCCGGAGCCGTTCCGGCGGAGATCCACACCGGTGCACGCAGGTACGACGGCACGGCCGGGCCGGGGCCCGACGTGAGGTACGTCACCCGTAGGTATCGCCGGGCCCGGTGCTCCCCGGAGCCCGCAGCGGGCCGTAGCGGCGGGGCTGGCCGCCCGGATTGAGCACCTTGATCATCCGTACGCTGCCGTGCCCGAGATCCTCGTTGAGCCGGGCCACCAGCGTCGGCGCGAGCACCCGCAGCTGGGTCGCCCAGGCCGTCGAGTCGCAGCTCACGGTCAGCACCCGCTCGTCCTCGTCGTACCGCTGCGGGACACAGTGCTTGGCCAGGTCCTCGCCGACGATCTGCGGCCAGCGGCCCATCACGCCGCCGACCGCGGCCGGCGTCTCCCAGCCGCGCTCGTTGATCAGCCGGTTGATCGCCGCGCCCAGCGCCATCGGATCGCGGCCGTCGGCGCGCGCGCCGGAGCGCAGCCCGCCGCCGCGCCGCGCCTGCTTCTTCTGCCGCGCCGCGTCCCCACGCGCGCGTGCCTGCTCCTTCGCGGCCCGCAACGCCACGCGCGCGAGGTCGACACCGGAGGGCTCCTGCTTGCCGCGGGCGCCGTCCGGGCCGCTCTTCCTGCCGTTCGGGGCGGGTTCCTCGGTGCTCATACGCGCTCCACCGTCCCACCGGTCACCTCGTAGCGCGCGCCGGCCAGCACCTCGGGCACGTCGTCGTCCACGGCGGCGGTGACCAGCACCTGCTCGCCGGGCGCGACCAGCTCGGCCAGCCGCTCGCGGCGGCGGGCGTCCAGCTCGGCGAAGACGTCGTCCAGGACCAGCACCGGCTCGTTGCCCTCGGCGCGCAGCAGGTCGTACGAGGCGAGCCGCAGGGCGAGGGCGTAGGACCAGGACTCGCCGTGCGAGGCGTATCCCTTGGCGGGCAGCTGACCGAGTTTGAGCACCAGATCGTCCCGGTGCGGGCCCACGAGGGTGACGCCCCGCTCGATCTCCTGCTTGCGCGCCTCGCCGAGGGCGTCCATCAGCTGGGCGCAGAGGTCCTCGCGCGTGTGGGCCTCGCCGGGCGCGGACGGCTTGTACTCCAGCGCGAGGGGGCCGCCGCCGGGGGCCAGCTGCTCGTACGCCTTGTCGGCCAGCGGCTGCACGGCGGCGATCAGGTCCAGCCGCTGGGCGAGCAGCTCGGCACCCGCGCGCGCGAGGTGCTGGTCCCACACGTCGAGGGTGGACAGGTCCATGGACCGTCCGCCGTGCCGGCGGGCCAGCGCGGCCGTCTTCAGCAGGGTGTTGCGCTGCTTGAGGACCCGCTCGTAGTCGGAGCGCACACCGGCCATGCGCGGCGCCCGCGCGGTGATCAGCTCGTCCAGGAACCGCCGCCGCTCCCCGGGGTCGCCCTTCACCAGCGCGAGATCCTCGGGCGCGAACAGCACGGTCCGTACGATCCCCAGCACGTCCCGGGGCCTGACCTGCGAGGACCGGTTGATGCGGGCGCGGTTGGCCTTGCCCGGGTTCAGCTCCAGCTCGATCAGCTGCTGCCGGTCGCCCTGCCGGACCTGCGCCCGGACGATCGCCCGCTCGGCGCCCATGCGCACCAGGGGCGCGTCCGAGGCGACCCGGTGGCTGCCCAGGGTCGCCAGATAGCCGACCGCCTCCACGAGATTGGTCTTGCCCTGCCCGTTGGGGCCGACGAAGGCGGTGACGCCCGGGTCGAGCGGGACCTCGGCCCGGGCGTACGAGCGGAAGTCGGCCAGCGAAAGATGCGTGACGTGCATGGTCGTTCGCCGACCTCCCCCAGGGTTGTGGATCGCTGGGCGACCCTGTGGATTACTTCTTGGCTACGGCGTGGCCGCCGAACTGGTTGCGCAGCGCGGCGATCATCTTCATCTGCGGCGAGTCCTCCTGCCGGGAGGCGAACCGCGCGAAGAGCGACGCGGTGATCGCGGGCAGCGGCACCGCGTTGTCGATGGCGGCTTCCACAGTCCAGCGTCCCTCACCGGAGTCCTGTGCATAACCGCGCAGGCCGTCCAGGTGCTCGTCGTCGTCGAGGGCGTTGACCGCGAGGTCCAGCAGCCAGGAGCGGATCACGGTGCCCTCCTGCCAGGAGCGGAAGACCTCGCGGACGTTCTCCACGGAGTCGACCTTCTCCAGCAGCTCCCAGCCCTCGGCGTAGGCCTGCATCATGGCGTACTCGATGCCGTTGTGGACCATCTTGGCGAAATGGCCCGCGCCGACCTTGCCCGCGTGCACCGCGCCGAAGTCGCCCTCCGGCTTCAGCGCGTCGAAGACCGGCTGCACCTTGGCGACGCTCTCGGCGTCTCCGCCGTACATCAGCGCGTAGCCGTTCTCCAGGCCCCAGACGCCGCCGGAGACGCCGCAGTCGACGAAGCCTATGCCCTTGGCGGCCAACTGCTCCGCGTGCTTCTCGTCGTCCGTCCAGCGGGAGTTGCCGCCGTCCACGACCACGTCGCCGGGCTCCAGCAGCTCGGCCAGCTGGTCGACGGTCGACTGGGTGGGCTCGCCGGCCGGGACCATCACCCAGACCACGCGCGGACCGCTGAGCTTGCCCACAAGCTCTTCCAGGCTGTGGACATCCGCGACGTCCGCGTTGCGGTCGTATCCGATGACGGTGTGGCCCGCGCGGCGGATCCGCTCGCGCATGTTGCCGCCCATCTTGCCGAGGCCGACGAGACCGAGCTCCATCAGTTGTGTTCCTTAGGTCGCTGTGTGGCGTGAGAGGCACCTGAGTGCCGAGCCGAGCCTAAACCCGGACGCTCGTGCACAGCTGTGGGCATAGGCGCTCACCTGCGGAGACACCGGAGCTGTGGGCGGCGGTGCGGTCCTGGCACCGTCCACGGGCCCGGCGGGCGCAAGCCCGCCGGGCGGCAGTGCCCGGTATCCACACAGGACACCCGGCGCTGTCCACACCTGTGGAGAACGATCAGCCGCTGAGCCGCACCGGCATGATCAGGTACTTGTAGGCGTCGTCCGCCTCGGCGTCCAGCGCGGGCTTGCCGCTGAGCAGCGCCGGCTTGGTGGACGTGGTGAACGACAGCTGGGCCACCGGCGAGTCGATCGCGCTCAGGCCGTCCAGCAGGAAGGTCGGGTTGAAGGCGATCGAGATGTCGTCGCCCTCCAGCTGCGCGTCGACCCTTTCCACAGCCTGTGCGTCGTCGCTGGAACCGGCCTCCAGGATCAGCACGCCCTGCTCGAAGCTCAGCCGCACCGGGGTGTTCCGCTCGGCGACCAGGGCCACACGCTTGACCGCCTCCACGAACGGCGCGGTCTCGATCACGGCGACGGAGTTGAACTCGGTCGGGAACAGCGTCCGGTACTTCGGCAGGTCGCCCTCGAGCAGGCGCGTGGTCGTACGCCGGCCGGCGCCCTCGAAACCGATCAGCCCCTCACCGGCACCGGAGCCGGACAGCGCCAGCGTGACGGTGTCACCGGCCCCCAGCGACTTCGCGGTGTCCAGCAGCGTCTTGGCCGGGACCAGGGCGACGGCGGAGGCGTCCGGGTTCTCCGGCTTCCACAGGAACTCGCGGACCGCGAAGCGGTAGCGGTCGGTGGAGGCCAGCGTGACCGTGTCGCCCTCGATCTCGATGCGCACGCCGGTCAGCACCGGCAGCGTGTCGTCACGGCCGGCGGCGATGGCCACCTGGGAGACGGCGGCGGCGAAGACCTCGCCGGGGACGGTGCCCGTCGCGTTCGGCATCTGCGGCAGCGCCGGGTACTCCTCCACAGGCAGGGTGTGGAGGGTGAACCGCGAGGAGCCGCAGACCACGGTCGCCCGTACACCGTCTGTGGAGATCTCCACCGGACGGTTGGGGAGGGCGCGGGAGATGTCGGCGAGCAGCCGGCCGGAGACGAGGACGGTGCCGTCCTCCTCGACCTCGGCGTCGACGCTGACGCGAGCGGAGACCTCGTAGTCGAAGCTCGACAGGCTCAGCTGGCCGTCCTCGGCCTTGAGCAGCAGGCCGGCGAGGACAGGCGCCGGCGGACGGGCCGGGAGGCTGCGTGCTGCCCACGCCACTGCCTCCGCGAGTACGTCGCGTTCCACCCGGATCTTCACCGTAAGCCGCCTCCTGCTGTTGCTACTGAGTCCTCCGACTCGGTGTCGCCGCCCCCTGAGACGGGGAGGACACCGGGGACCAGTCTGACGCACCGCACTGACAGTAGGTGCCCGTCGGGGTCAAATCGGTCCGGGCGGCAGCCGGGCGCGAAACGGCGAGTTGTGCACAGGCCCCGCTTCAAAGCGATTCCCGGACTCTCTCTAGTCGGGAGTAGTAGTAGGGCCTGTGGATACCGTGGATAACCACGTTTTCCCAGCTCAGCGGGTGTTTTTTGTCCACCGGGCCTGTGGGTGAAGGCGGTGGACAACCCGGGCTGTCTGTGGAGAACAGAAAGTTCTGCACACGTCGCCCACAGGCTGAGGGCAGTTCTCCCCAGCTGTGTCCCCAGGAATACCCAGGTTTCCCACACCCCAATCCGGCAGCTTCCTGTGACGCCTTTCACTCGACGCGGTGATCCGGTGCGCCGGGTTGCCGAACAGTGGACAGCCATGTGGAGAAGCTGGGGATCGCTGGGGACAACTGCCCTCAGCCTGTGGGTTGTCGGTGGACAACTTCGTGCACAGCCTGTGGATCATCAGCTTGTCCACAGGCTGTGGAGATCGTTCGTCCACGATTCCACAGGCCCTTGAGCTGGGCGGAAGCCCAGGGACCAGCTTCCCTGTGGACACAGTTCGGGACAACTCCCCAGTCCCCAGGATGTGGACGGAAGAAAGTCAGCGAATCTGTGGAGAGTGGCCGTAACCAGGCAAGTAATCGAACACCGGATGACAGGGGAGAAACGGTCCACAGCCCGGTGCGCGGCCTCCGGGACGCCCGGAACGGCCGCTGAGCGCCGCGAAACGCCCGCCGGAGGGGACTCGGGGCGGGCCGGGATGGGCTTCCGGGGGCCGGGAGCCCATCCCCCCCGGGGGGCCTTCCTGGGACCGGGAGCTGACCCCGGACCGCCCTGGGGACGCCGGCTCCCGGACGGACCTGGGGGGCGGGGGCCGCGGATTCGGACGCGTGCCTGCGGGTTGGTGCACGGGGACGCACGGGTCCCCAGCAAGCGCACGGGTCCCGGAGGAACGCACGGGTCGCACGGGTCCTGGGGGAACCCACGGGCCCCAGGGAACGCCGGAGGGCGCCCCAGGGACGGTGTGGCTCCCTGAAGCGCCCTCCGCGCCGGCCTGCGGCCGGGCTCAGCCGTTCTTGATGCGGTTGGTCAGCTCGGTGACCTGGTTGTAGATCGAGCGCCGCTCGGCCATCAGCGCACGGATCTTGCGGTCGGCGTGCATGACGGTCGTGTGGTCACGGCCGCCGAACTGCGCGCCGATCTTCGGCAGCGACAGGTCCGTCAGCTCGCGGCACAGATACATGGCGATCTGCCGCGCGGTGACCAGCGCGCGCCCGCGCGAGGTGCCGCACAGGTCCTCCACCGTGAGACCGAAGTAGTCCGCGGTGGCCCCCATGATCGCCGTGGCCGTGATCTCCGGCGCGCTGTCCTCGCCGCCCGGGATCAGATCCTTCAGGACGATCTCGGTCAGGCCCAGGTCCACCGGCTGCCGGTTGAGCGAGGCGAACGCCGTCACCCGGATCAGCGCGCCCTCCAGCTCACGGATGTTCCGCGAGATCCGGGAGGCGATGAACTCCAGCACCTCCGGCGGCGCGTTCAGCTGCTCCTGCACCGCCTTCTTCCGCAGGATCGCGATGCGCGTCTCCAGCTCGGGCGGCTGGACGTCGGTGATCAGACCCCACTCGAAACGGTTCCGCAGCCGGTCCTCCAGCGTGACGAGCTGCTTGGGCGGCCGGTCGCTGGAGAGCACGATCTGCTTGTTGGCGTTGTGGAGCGTGTTGAACGTGTGGAAGAACTCCTCCTGCGTCGACTCCTTGTCCGCGAGGAACTGGATGTCGTCGACGAGCAGGATGTCCATCTCGCGGTAGCGCTTGCGGAAGCTGTCGCCCTTGCCGTCGCGGATGGAGTTGATGA
Source organism: Streptomyces sp. NPDC015171 (assembly GCF_043079545.1). Taxonomy (NCBI): domain Bacteria; kingdom Bacillati; phylum Actinomycetota; class Actinomycetes; order Kitasatosporales; family Streptomycetaceae; genus Streptomyces; species Streptomyces sp. NPDC015171. The sequence continues at coordinate 255,869 of NZ_JBIBUO010000010.1, read as the reverse complement.
ACTCGTTGGTGAACTCCTCCGAGCTGACGTACCGCACCCGGGTGCCCGGGTAGAGGCTGCGCGCGTAGTGCCCGATGGCGTGCAGCAGATGCGTCTTGCCGAGGCCCGACTCCCCGTAGATGAACAGGGGGTTGTACGCCTTCGCCGGCGCCTCGGCGACCGCGACCGCCGCCGCGTGCGCGAACCGGTTGGAGGCGCCGATGACGAACGTGTCGAACAGGTACTTCGGGTTCAGCCGCGCCGTCGGCTCACCGGGTCCGCTCGCCGGCGCCGGCTGCGCGCCCAGCGGGCCCGGACCGCCCGCCGAGGGCATCTCCGGGCGTCCGGTACCGCCGCGGTGCGCCGGCGGTTCGGGCAGCTCACGGCGGACCGGGTCGCGCTGGTCGTACTCGGTCCGGGACGGGTCGTACTCGGGACGCGCCGACTCGTAGTCCGGGCGGGACGGTTCGTAGTCCCCGCGCGGGGACTCGTAATCGCCGCGCTGCCGCTCGTACGACGAGCGCTCCCGGTCCCGCTCGCGCTCGCGCTCCTGCGGTCGGTAGTCCTGGGACGGCGAGCCGTACGAGTCCGGGCCGTAGCCGTCCTGGGACGACGGCGAGGCGTACGGGTCGCGCTCGGGGAAGCCGAGCCGCGGCTGCTGCCAGCCGTAGTCGTCCTGCGTGCCGCGCGGCCAGGCACCGGGCTCCGGGCGCTGGTACTCGGACGGGTAGGCCGGCCGGACGGTCGGAAGCTGGTCCTGGCGCGACGGCGGGCGCTGCTCCTGGCGCGAGGGCGGGTGCTTGTCCTGCCGCGAGGGCGGGAGCTGCTCGGTGCCCGGGAGCTGTTCGGCGCCGCGGTGGCGGCCGTAGCCCTCGTACGGCCCGGAGGGCAGTTCCGGCTCCTCGTAGCGTCCCGTGGGCTGCTGCGCGGGGGGTGCCGACGGCGCCGGCGGTTCGCCCGCCGAGTCGTCCACGGTGATCGCGATCCGGATGGGCCGGCCGCACTCCCGGCTCAGGGTCTCGCTGACGATCGGTGCGAGACGGCCCTCCAGCACGTTCTTCGCGAATTCGTTCGGTACGGCGAGCAGGGCGGTGTCCGCGACCAGCGCGAGCGGCTGGCAGCGCCGGATCCAGTGCTCGTCCTTGCCCTCCACACCCTGCCCGCGACCCTCCCCGAGGAGCTGCTCGAGTACTCGTGGCCACACTGCGGCAAGATCGGCAGGTACGTCAGCCACAGGGCACGCTCTCTCACAGGTCCCACGAACGTGTGGTTCGGGAACGGGTCGGGATGAAATCCGGGTTCGGTGAGCGGGGCAATCCCGCTCGGGTGGGGACAAGGGAACGAATCGGAGTCCAGCCACGGTAGTCAGCGCGGCCGGTAGGGTTCAAGTTGTTGTCCCCAGCCTGTGGACAGTGTCTCTCGGCGACCGCCGGTTTGACCGGATGGCGTAGCCCCGCGTACCGTAACCAGGTCGAGTTGTCGATGGCTGCTGCCGCCTGCCTCCGATGGGCACACATCACTACAGGTGATGGGGAAGCGGTGCACTCGGGCGTGACGCGAGCTACTCGTGGGCGCACGGTGACAGCCAGGACGGCACCCGCCACACCGATTTGATTTCTGGAGCCCCCGAGTGAGCAAGCGCACCTTCCAGCCGAACAACCGTCGTCGCGCCAAGACCCACGGCTTCCGCCTGCGGATGCGCACCCGTGCCGGCCGCGCGATTCTGGCGTCCCGCCGCAGCAAGGGTCGCGCCAGCCTGTCCGCCTGATCCCGATCAGGTCATGACATCGTGCTGCCCACCGAGAACCGGCTGAGGCGGCGCGAGGACTTCGCGACCGCGGTACGACGAGGTCGTCGGGCCGGACGCCCGACCCTCGTCGTCCACCTTCGTAGCGGTGCCACGGACCCGCACGCGCCTGGGGAGAGCGCTCCCCCGACGCGTGCGGGTTTCGTCGTGAGCAAGGCTGTGGGTGGCGCGGTCGTGCGCAACACAGTGAAGCGCAGACTGCGCCATCTGATGCGTGACCGAGTCGCCCTCTTGCCCCCCGGTAGCCTGGTAGTCGTACGAGCGCTGCCCGGAGCGGGCGACGCAGACCATGCACAGCTGGCCCGAGACCTGGACGCCGCCATCGAGCGGCTACTGGGAGGGGGCGCGCGATGAAGTACCCGCTGCTGGCTCTGATCAAGCTGTACCAGTGGACGATCAGTCCACTACTGGGGCCGGTGTGCAAGTACTACCCGTCGTGCTCCCATTACGGCTACACGGCCATCGACCGGCATGGTGCGATCAAGGGAACGGCACTGACCGCCTGGCGCATCCTCCGGTGCAATCCGTGGTCGCTGGGCGGTGTGGACCATGTCCCGCCGCGCAAGCGTCCGCGGTGGCACGAAATGCTGCGCAACGCTTGGCGCGCACGCAGGGGCGGGCCCTCCGCCGCCGAACCGGCCACCGAAGCGAAGCCTGTCGCAGGGCCTCCTTCGAGCCCGGCCGCAGAGACCTCGTCCCATGCCCAAGGAGCATGATTAGTGGACACGATTGCCAGCCTTTTCAGCTTCATCACGACACCCGTCTCATGGGTCATCGTCCAGTTCCACTCGGTGTACGGCGCCATCTTCGGCCCCAACACCGGATGGGCCTGGGGCCTGTCCATCGTGTCCCTCGTGATCCTGATCCGTATCTGCCTGATCCCGCTCTTCGTGAAGCAGATCAAGGCGACCCGGGCCATGCAGACGCTGCAGCCCGAGATGAAGAAGATCCAGGAGCGCTACAAGAACGACAAGCAGCGCCAGTCCGAAGAGATGATGAAGCTGTACAAGGAGTCGGGCACCAACCCGCTCTCCTCGTGCCTTCCCATCCTGGCGCAGTCCCCGTTCTTCTTCGCCCTGTACCACGTGCTCAACGGCATCGCGTCGGGCACGAAGATCGGCGTCATCGACGATCAGCTGCTCGAGAGCGCGCGGAACGCGCACATCTTCGGCGCCCCGCTGGCCGCCAAGTTCTTCAGCAGCGAGAGCCAGATCACCGCGCTCGGTGCCTCGCTGACCGATGTCCGCATCGTGACGGCGATCATGATCGTCATGATGTCTGCGTCGCAGTTCTACACGCAGCGCCAGCTGATGACGAAGAACGTCGACACCACGGTGAAGACGCCGTTCATGCAGCAGCAGAAGATGCTGATGTACGTCTTCCCGGTCATGTTCGCCGTCTTCGGTGTGAACTTCCCGGTCGGTGTCCTCGTCTACTGGCTGACCACCAACGTGTGGACCATGGGCCAGCAGATGTACGTCATCCGCAACAACCCGACCCCGGGTTCCAAGGCTCAGGCCGCCTACCTGGAGCGCCTGGGCAAGCACGTCACGCAGCACGGCAAGGTCCGCCGGCGCAGCGAGAAGGCCATCGTCAAGGCGATCGTCACCAAGGGCCGTGACCGCAACGAGTTCGAGCGGAAGTTCGTCAACGCTCTGAACAAGGCGGGCCTCGCCGCGCAGGCCGACGGCACCGTGGCGAAGAGCACGGCCCAGGCCGCGACGCAGACCGAGGACGGTGTGACCGACACCACCGCGGCCGCCGCCGGCCGGCGCCAGCAGCCCAAGCGCCAGAGCAAGGCTCAGCGTCAGTCCGGCGGGACCAAGCAGGCGGACGACTCCCTGTCGCTGGAGAAGTCCGACGAGCCGCAGGACGCCAAGCCCGCCGCTGCCAAGCAGCCCCAGAAGCCCGGCTCCGGCACCCGCAGCAAGGCCCAGTCCGGCCAGCGCAAGGGTGGCCCGCAGCGGCCCAAGTCCCCGTCCAAGAAGTAAGAAGGAGCCCATCCCGTGACGGAAGGCACCACCTCCGCCGCTGCCGAGGGTGCAGACACCCTCACCCGCCTGGAGCAGGAAAGTGAGATCGCGGCGGACTACCTGGAGGGTCTGCTGGACATCGCCGACCTCGACGGCGACATCGACATGGACGTCGAGGCAGACCGTGCCGCCGTGTCGATCATCAGCGACAGCGGCGGCCGCGACCTGAACAAGCTGGTCGGCCGGGACGGCGAGGTGCTGGAGGCCCTTCAGGAGCTGACGCGCCTGGCGGTCCACCGGGAGACCGGCGACCGCAGCCGGCTGATGCTGGACATCGCGGGGTACCGGGCCAAGAAGCGGACCGAGCTCTCCGAGCTGGGCGCCAAGGCCGCGGCCGAGGTGAAGAGCACCGGCGAGCCCGTGAAGATGAAGCCGATGACCCCGTTCGAGCGCAAGGTCGTGCACGACGCGGTCAAGGCCGCGGGACTGCGCAGCGAGTCCGAGGGCGAAGAGCCCCAGCGCTTCGTCGTCGTGCTGCCCGCCTGATCGGCCTCACGTTCTACCGGCCCCGTCTGTTGAGCAGGCGGGGCCGAATTTTGTCAGCCTGGTAGTTCTGGTGGCCGGTGCGCGAGGCGCCGGCGCTGTACGGAAGGACGGTCCCCGTGACGGAGGCTGCGGAGCTTCCCCCCGCGCCCGAGCAGGCGCGGGAAGTGTTTGGTGATCGCTTCGCCGATGCGGTCCGCTATGCGGAACTGCTCGCCGATGCGGGTGTGCGGCGTGGCCTGATCGGCCCGCGGGAAGTCCCCCGCCTGTGGGAGCGACATCTGCTGAACTGCGCGGTGCTCTCCGAAGCCGTTCCGGAGGGAGTGACGGTCTGCGACGTCGGCTCCGGTGCCGGGCTGCCGGGCATCCCGCTGGCCCTGGTCCGCGGCGACCTGAACATCACCCTGCTGGAGCCTCTGCTGCGGCGCACCAACTTCCTCACCGAGGTCGTCGAGCTGCTCGGCCTCGACCATGTCACCGTCGTGCGTGGCCGTGCCGAGGAGGTCATGGGCAAGCTGCCGCCGGTCCATGTGGTGACCGCGCGGGCCGTGGCTCCGCTGGACCGTCTGGCCACCTGGGGCATCCCTCTGCTGCGGCCGTACGGCGAGATGCTCGCGCTCAAGGGAGACACCGCAGAGGAGGAGCTGAAGGCCGCGGCCACGGCCCTCAGCAAGCTCGGCGCGGTGGCGACGTCCATCCTGCATGTGGGTGAGGGCGTGGTCGATCCGCTGTCCACCGTGGTGCGGGTCGAGGTCGGGGAGAGCCCGGGCGGTGTGCGGTTCGCCGCGAAGCGTGCCAAGGCGGCTCGTACCGGCCGAGTCCGTCGTCGACGGTGAGTCGCTGGACGGGCGTCGCTGATCCGTCCTGACGACGAGACGTACTCCACACAAGCTTCCAAAACTACGCAAGCCGGAGTGTCGCGAAGGTCCGGTCGCAGCCGCTGTGCATCGTGTTTCACGTGAAACGTCGCTCACTGCTGCACGGCATCATCAGTCGTGGCCGCGCTGCGGCCGAACCTCGCGACCGGAAGCCTCTCGGTTCGCTGGGAGAGGATCGCGTTTTTCCGGCTCCGCCGTCCCCCTCAAGAGGCACGGAGTTGTCCACAGAGGTGGATTTCTCCACAGAACAACAGGCCTCACTGGTTCACGACCCCGAAGACATGGGAGGCTCTGTTCATTGCGAGCCTGAAGTCGAGGAGAGTGAATCCTTGCGGTCCGACGCCAACATCGCGGGACCGATGACCGATCCGGTCCCCGGTCCCCGTACCGAGTCGATGGGGGCGGATGTTTCACGTGAAACACCGCCTCCGATGGACGACACTCCCATCGGTCGTGCGGCCCAACTGGCGGTGGAGGCTCTCGGCCGCGCCGGCGAAGGTCTGCCACGACCGGAGCAGACCCGAGTCATCGTGGTCGCCAACCAGAAGGGTGGCGTGGGCAAGACGACGACGACCGTCAATCTTGCCGCTTCGCTGGCTCTGCACGGTGCCCGCGTCCTGGTCGTGGACCTCGACCCCCAGGGCAACGCATCCACGGCCCTCGGGATCGACCACCACGCGGAAGTGCCCTCCATCTACGACGTACTGGTGGAGAGCAAGCCTCTCGCCGAGGTCGTCCAGCCCGTCTCCGACGTCGAAGGTCTCTTCTGCGCCCCCGCCACCATCGATCTCGCCGGTGCGGAGATCGAGCTGGTGTCCCTGGTGGCCCGGGAGAGCCGGCTGCAGCGGGCCATTCAGGCATACGAGCAGCCGCTGGACTACATCCTCATCGACTGCCCGCCCTCGCTCGGCCTGCTGACGGTCAACGCGCTCGTCGCGGGCGCCGAGGTACTCATCCCGATCCAGTGCGAGTACTACGCGCTGGAGGGCCTCGGTCAGCTTCTGCGCAACGTCGACCTGGTGCGGGGCCACCTCAACCCCCACCTTCATGTGTCGACCATCCTGCTCACCATGTACGACGGCCGGACGCGTCTTGCCTCCCAGGTCGCGGAAGAGGTGCGCAGTCACTTCGGCGGCGAGGTGCTGCGGACGAGCATTCCCCGCTCCGTCCGTATCTCCGAGGCGCCGAGCTACGGACAGACGGTGCTGACTTACGATCCAGGATCGAGCGGCGCCCTCTCGTATCTTGAGGCGGCCCGAGAAATCGCGCTGAAGGGCATTGGCATCAGCTACGACGCGAGCCAGGCCCATATCGGCGCTCAGAACGACCCAAGCATGGTGGAGGGGATCCAGTGAGTGAGCGACGGAGGGGTCTGGGCCGTGGTCTCGGCGCACTGATTCCCGCTGCCCCGACCGAGAAGACTCCGGCTCCGACGACGATGGGGGGCGGAGCATCCATCTCCCCCGGAGCCGTCCCGGTGCTGACGACCGACCGTGGCGTGGCCGCGGCCAAGGTGGCCACGCTGCCGCCCGTGGTCCAGGAAGCCGAGGTGGTACCGGTCAGCCCGGCCGCCGAGGCGCCCGCGCCTCCGATGGGTGCCCACTTCGCCGAGATCCCGCTCGACGACATCACGCCGAACCCGCGTCAGCCGCGTGAGATCTTCGACGAGGACGCCCTCCAGGAGCTGGTCACCTCCATCCAGGAGGTCGGTCTTCTGCAGCCTGTCGTGGTGCGGCAGCTGGGACCCGCCCGCTATGAGCTGATCATGGGCGAGCGGCGGTGGCGTGCCTGTCGCGAGGCCGGCCTGGACGCCATCCCGGCCATCGTCCGGGCCACGGACGACGAGAAGCTTCTCCTGGACGCGCTGCTGGAGAACCTGCACCGCGCGCAGCTGAACCCGATCGAAGAGGCGGCTGCCTACGACCAGCTGCTGAAGGACTTCAACTGCACGCACGACCAGCTGGCCGACCGCATCGGGCGGTCCCGGCCGCAGGTCTCCAACACCCTGCGTCTGCTGAAGCTGTCCCCGACCGTCCAGAAGAGGGTGGCCGCCGGGGTGCTCTCGGCCGGCCATGCCCGCGCTCTGCTGGCCGTCGAGGACTCCGAGGAGCAGGACCGCCTGGCGCACCGGATCGTGGCCGAGGGGCTGTCGGTGCGGTCCGTGGAAGAGATCGTGACCCTCATGGGCTCACGGCCGCAGAAGTCCTCGCGCGCCCGGGGCCCCCGGGCCGGTTCCGTGCCTTCGCCGGCGCTGAACGAGCTGGCCACGCGGCTCTCGGACCGCTTCGAGACCCGGGTGAAGGTCGAGCTGGGGCAGAAGAAGGGCAAGATCACCGTCGAGTTCGCCTCCCCGGACGATCTCGAAAGGATCCTCAGCACGCTCGCTCCCGGCGAGAAGCTGGCCCTGCAGAAGAGCCTCCAGGACATCGAGGGCGAGGAACTGGAGGACTGATCCTCGGGCGATACCGCCCGTTGGTCCAGCAAGAGCGGGCCGTGTCCGGTGTGTACCGGAACACGGTCCGCTCTTTGCTTTGAGGCGGTATCGAGTGAATCCCATCGTGGATACGATGCGATCAGGTATGGCACATCCACTGGGCAGCATCTGCATCTGTGAGTGGGGAGACGGGGAGCCATGCGATCGATGAGCCGCACCGGACTGGTGAGTGCCTGCCTGAGCCTCGGAGCGGTCGGCGGATTCGTCGGCGGCCTGCTCAGGGAACGGAGCGCTCTGACAGCCGCTCGCGATGCGGCGGCCGAAGGAAGCGAGGATCAGCCTTCATGGGGCGTCGGCTCGTGCCGCTCACGCTGGACAACCTTCAGGACCTCCCCCACCGTTGTCGCTCGTGCGTCTTCTGGGAACTGGACCCTGTCAGCGGCGAAGCGGCGGTGAAGGCGGGCACCACCGCGCGGGAGAAGGAAGGCTGGATCTCCGCCGTCCTGCTGGACTGGGGGTCATGCGGCCGGGTGGTGTACGTCGATGACGTACCGGCGGGCTTTGTGCTCTACGCTCCGCCGGCCTATGTGCCTCGCTCGACGGCCTTCCCCACGAGCCCGGTCTCGCCGGACGCGGTCCAGCTGATGACGGCGTTCATCATGCCCGGCTATCAGGGACAGGGACTGGGTCGCGTGCTGGTCCAGGCGGTGGCCAAGGACCTGCTGCGCCGGGGATTCAAGGCGATCGAGGCGTTCGGTGACGCCCGTTGGGAGAGGCCCGCCTGTCTGCTGCCCGCCGACCATCTGCTCGCCGTGGGCTTCAAGACGGTCCGGCAGCACCCCGTGCATCCCCGGCTGCGGCTGGAGCTGCGCTCCACGCTGTCCTGGAAGGAAGACGTGGAGATGGCCCTCGACCGGCTCCTGGGCGCGGTCCAGAAAGAGCCTGTGCTGAGACCGCTCTAACTAAAGGGCCGACCCCCGAAGGGGTCGGCCCTTTCATGTTTCACGTGAAACATCACTCGGCGATGAACTCTTCGAGGTCACGGAGGAGCGCGGCCTTGGGCTTGGCGCCGACGATGGTCTTGGCAACCTCGCCGCCCTGGTAGACGTTCAGGGTCGGGATGGACATGACGCCGTACTTGGCGGCGGTGTCCGGGTTCTCGTCAATGTTGATCTTGACGATCTCGAGCTTGTCGGCGTGCTCGGCGGCGATCTGCTCCAGGGCCGGGGCGATCTGGCGGCACGGGCCGCACCAAGCCGCCCAGAAGTCCACGAGGACAGGCTTCTCGTTCTTGAGGACTTCCTGGTCGAAGTCGGCGTCGGTCACAATCTTCAGGTTGCCGGCCACGGTGGGCTCCTTATGCGGTGGGGCGGGGGGAGAGGGAGAAGGTCAGACGGCGGTCTTCTCGGGCTCCGCCTGCTCCTCGTCCGCCAGAGCGGCGAGGAAGCGCTCGGCGTCCAGAGCGGCGGAGCAGCCGGTGCCGGCCGCAGTGATCGCCTGACGGTAGGTGTGGTCGACCACGTCGCCGGCGGCGAAGACACCGGTCACGTTGGTGCGGGTGGACGGAGCGGCGACCTTGAGGTAGCCCTCCCCGTCCAGATCCAGCTGGCCCTTGAACAGCTCGGTGCGCGGGTCGTGGCCGATCGCGATGAACAGACCCGTCACGGGCAGCTCGGACAGCTCGCCGGTCTTGACGTTGCGCAGCTGCAGCCCGGAGAGCTTCTGGTCGCCCTGGACCGCCGCGACCTCGCTGTCCCAGACGAACTTGATCTTCGGGTCGTTGAAGGCGCGCTCCTGCATCGCCTTGGAGGCGCGCAGGGTGTTCCGGCGGTGGACGATCGTCACGGACTTGGCGAAGCGCGAGAGGAAGGTGGCCTCCTCCATCGCGGTGTCGCCACCGCCGATCACGGCGATGTCCTGGTCCTTGAAGAAGAACCCGTCACAGGTGGCGCACCACGAGACACCACGGCCGGAGAGCGCGTCCTCGTTCGGCAGGCCCAGCTTGCGGTGCTGAGAGCCGGTGGTGACGATGACGGCCTTGGCCCGGTGGACCGTGCCCGCGGTGTCGGTGACGGTCTTGATCTCGCCGGTCAGGTCGACGGAGACGATGTCGTCCGGGATCAGCTCGGCACCGAAGCGCTCGGCCTGGGCGCGCATGTTGTCCATGAGATCGGGGCCCATGATGCCGTCACGGAAGCCCGGGAAGTTCTCCACCTCGGTGGTGTTCATCAGCGCACCTCCCGCGGTCACGGCGCCTTCGAACACCAGGGGCTTCAGCGAAGCACGGGCGGTGTACAGCGCCGCCGTGTAGCCTGCGGGCCCGGAGCCGATGATGATCACGTTACGGACGTCGCTCACGGCTTGATTCCTCGTCTCTGGTCTGCTTCGGTCGACCGGGGGAAAGTCCCTTTCGGGACTCTCACCCCACCCAACGGATCCTACGGGGCGCGCATTCCCGGTGTGTCCGGGCACACGCACCCGTCGAAACGACTGTCGGAGCGGGGCGGCACGCTGGTGAGCCCGGCAGGGGCGGCCGGTCCGCACACCAAGATCATTCTTGTCTTACAATGGCAAATGTGTTCGAAATGAACCATGACCATGTAGGGGGAAGAATGCGATTCCGTCAGATGGGATCGGCGGCCGCGCTCGCTGCCGTGGTGGCCAGCAGTTCGCTCGTGTTCGCGGCCACGTCCGCGTCCGCGGCTCCTGCGCCGCGGGCGAACCAGGTGGCTGCCGCCAAGACCTGCCACATCACCAACATCTCCGGTGAGACGCTCAACGTGCGGGGCGGGGCGGGGACGAAGTATTCGGTCGTCGGCACCATCGCCGTCCGTGGCAAGGTGCCGTGCGGCAGCCTGGGTGAGGGCTCGGTCCGCGGCCAGAAGTACACGGCCTGCGGGGCAACGGATTCCGACTGGAAGACCGTCCGGATCGGCGGCCGTGACGGCTGGGTGGCGGCGGAGTGCGTCGCCCTCAGCATCTGAGTATCTGAGGTGAGAGGCCACGAGGCTCGCGGCTCGTGGCCTCTTGTTGTCGGCAGCCCCTCGGCCAAGCACCTTCAGGAGCGGGGGTAGGACTCCTTCAGGAGAACAGTGCCCGAAGCCGGGGAAGACTGACCGGTGCAGGCCGCGTCGACGACATAGGCCGTGACCCGGCTGCTGTCGCGAGTGTCGGGCACGACGATGAGGTAGGCGCTCTTACCGCCGTAGGTGCCCACCTTCGACGCCAGGGCGCGGTCGCTGCGGGGGATGACCCGCCGGACACAGTCGGGTACCGCGACCGCGGTCTGCATCAGCGTGTTGGCGTTCTCCGTGGCCTCTGGCGTGTCCCCTCCGGTGCCGGCGCCGGAGCGTGGCCGCTGACCGGTGTCTCCGCGCTTGGTGTCCTCGCCTGCGGCCAGCAGGTCCCGCACCTGGCTCTGCACACTGACACCGGAGAAGGCGCTGCTGGCCGGACTCGGCTTGCTGTGAGCCGTCGTGGTCGACGTCCCACTGCCGATCGCCTGGACGACCAGCGCCCCGGCCCCCAGTACGGCCGCGGTCAGAACACCGCCCAGGACAACGGTCCTGCGACGGCTGCGTCCGCTCTTCTTCCGGCCGGGTCCGGTTGCCCCCTGCGGGCGCCCGGCAGGGCGAGGGGCCGTCACCGGTGTTTCACGTGAAACATGACCGCGGTCGCCGTGGGAGTCGCCCGGCGGCGCCTCGGCGGCCAGAGCGGCATCGACACGAGCGGCCACATCGGCCGGCATGGGCTCCGCTTCGAGGCCGGATCCCAGCAGGCCGCGGATCTCCTCCAACGAGGCATGGACGTCCGCGCACGATGCGCACGAGTCGAGGTGCTGTCGTACGTCCCTGCTGCGGTCCGTGGAGAGAAGGCCTTCGGTGAGATCGGCGATCTCCTCGACGTCCGGGTGCCCGGCCGTGTCTGTCGTGGCAGTCACGCTCGTCCACCTCCGCCCTTCACTACGGCTGAATCGCTCGGTCCGGCGTTCTCACGGTCCTCTCCAGGAGATGCCGCTGCTGGTGGGACGGATGTCCTCTCCACCCGGTTCCGTCCCGCGGCGGGTTCTTTTCTGTCCCCGGAACCATCGGGTCGCAGGTGGGCCAGCAGGGGCAGCAGCCGCGCCCTGCCCCGGGCGCACCGGCTCTTCACCGTGCCCGTCGGTACATCGAGGATCCGGGCGGCCTCGGCCACCGGATAGGCCTGCATGTCCACAAGGACCAGGGCGGCGCGCTGCTCGTACGGCAGGGTGCCGAGGGCTTCGAGGAGCTGGCGGTGCACATCGTTGCGCTCGGCCGGCGCCGAGGCCGCCTCGTGCGGCTCGATGAGCTGCTCCAGCCGCTCCGCGTCATCGACCGGTGAGGTCTTGCGGGAGGCTGCCTTGCGGGCCCGGTCCAGGCAGGCGTTCACCGTGATCCGGTGCAGCCACGTGGTGACGGCCGACTGGCCTCGGAAGGTATGGGCGGCCCGGTAGGCGGACACCAGGGCGTCCTGGACCGCGTCAGCGGCCTCCTCACGATCCCCCAGCGTCCGCAGGGCGACCGCCCAGAGGCGATCCCGATGCCGACGCACGATCTCACCGAAGGCATGCGGGTCGCCTTCCGCGTGGCGAGCGAGCAGGTCCTTGTCGCTCACGCCGTCGTATCCGGCGCCCTCCGTCATCTGCCCCCTCCGGTCCGGGTGAGACGTCAGCCCGTGAACTTCACTTCGCCGATGGCCTGCTTCCACCCGGCACTGGCGTACAGGGTGGAGTCGTACCCCGAATTCGGCACGGCTGTCAGCCAGACGAGAACGTACTGCGTCTTGACCGGCTTGGTGACCTTCACGGTCGCCTTCGTGCCGGTCGTCGTGGCCTGGCCGATCTTGTCCATCGAGTCCAGCGACGCCGGCGTCAGCGAGTCCGCGGCGTACAGCTCGACCGTCGTGTGGTCACCGGCCCAGCGCAGGTCGATGGTGGCCGTGCTGAGCTTCTTGGCCGAGCCGAGGTCGTACACGATGCCCACGCCAGGCTTGATGGACGTGATCGTCGGACCCTGCTTGAAGCTCTTGGTCTTCCAGTACGTCGACGCGTCGCCGTCGTAGGTCTTGGGTTCGGCACCGGAGTTCTGGGGGTCGCCCTCGGCGACGAACTCCTGACCGTTGCGAATGGCTATCGGCTTCGGCTTCGCGTCGGGCTTCGCGGCGTTCTTGTCCCCGTCGTCCGTCTGGCCCTTGTGGGTGTCGTCCGACTTGCCGCTCCGGTCCATCAGGGCGTCGGCGAGCTGCCAGCTGCCCAGACCGAGGGCGGCGATGAGCAGCGCCGACACCGCCCACTTCAGCGCCTTGCCGGTGCGGCTCTGCAGCGGGGGCGGCGGGGCCGCGATCGGCTGGGCGGCCCCGGCACGGGGCGCCTGGCGGCCGTACGTGCCCTGCTGGTAGGTCGTGCGCTGGTACTCCGGCGGGGCCGTGAAGGCCGGCTCCGGCGGGCGGATGCGCGGCATCTCGCCGATCGCCTTCACCAGCTCCTCCGGCGTGGTGCAGGGAGCCTCGTGACGGGATGCCGTGGCGCCGTCGTTGACGAGGGCGCGCATGGCCAGCTCGGACAGGCCGCGGTGCACACCGGCCCGCACCTGGTCAGGGGCGATGAGGCCGATGGTCTTGGGGAGGCCGGACAGGCCGTAGGCGTCGCTCTCGTACGGCCAGCGCTGGGTCAGCGCCGCGTACAGCAGGGCGCCGATCGCCTCGGTGTCGGCACGCTGCGGGGTGTCGGAGGTGATGCCCCGCAGTGCCGCGTTCACGGCGAGGCCGCGGATGCGCCACTGGCCGGTGGAGGCGCGCAGCACGGCGTTCGGGTTCAGCCGCAGATGGGCGAGCCCTTCCCGGTGCGCGGCGGCCATGGCCGAGGCGATCTGACTGACCATCTGGTAGGCGTCGTGCGGCTCCAGCGGGCCGCCGGTGAGCAGGGTGGACAGCTCGGTGGCGTCGGGCAGCCATTCGTGGACGACGTAGACGAGGTCGTTCTCCTCGACGGCGTCGAGGACCTGGACGAACCGCGGATCGCCGAGCAGCGCCGAGGAACGGGCGGCGGCGAGGACGGAACGGGCCCGGGCGTGGTCCGCGGGCAGCACATGGACGCCGACGGCACGACGGAGTTTCTCGTCGACCGCACGCCAACTGCTGAATCCGTCCAGACGGGTGAGGCACTCCTCCAGCCGGTAGCGCCTGGCGAGCTTGTGACCGCTGTGCAGTTCTGGAGGTGAGGCCTTCCGTGCGGGCCCTTCGGTTGCGCCGCTCCCCTGTGCCTGGTCGCTGTCCGTGTCCCGCTCCGGGTTCTTGGCCACCCCGTCGGCCGTGGACTGGTCCGCCTTGGCGGTCAGCGGCTGCTCGCCGCTGTTGTCTGCCACGTCGACGGCAGCCGTGCTCCGTTCCGCCACCGTCGTCCCTGCCTCCCCATCCGTTGCACGCTGTCCGACGCCGAAACCAATTGTGCCCACAGTCTGCCGCTATGCACGACACACGACGGCGGACGATGGTTGTGCGCCTACCCCCGCCTCATCGCCCCAGACGCCCGCGGACCATTCCCACGAGCGAGTTGAGTTCCTCGATGCGCATCCTGCGGGCGGCCACGAAGAAGACACCGAAGAGGACGGCACCGCCGACGAGCAGCGCGGCGAAGGATCCGACGACGCCCTGGCCGAGGGTGTGCCCGATGCCGTAGCAGGCCGCGCCGCTGAGCAGGGCCGCCGGCACGGAGGCGAGGCCCAGCCGCGCGTACGTGCGCATCACCCGGGAGCCGTCCAGGTCCCCGCCCAGGCGCTTGCGCAGCCGGCGCCAGGCGACGCCCACGCCGATGGCGTAGGCGAGGCCGTAGGCGGCGGCCATGCCGACGACCGCCCAGCGGGCCGGCAGCAGGAAGTAGCACAGCGCCGCGGCACCGGCGTTGACCGCGGCCACGATGACCGTGTTGTAGAACGGCGTGCGGGTGTCCTCGTAGGCGTAGAAGGCACGCAGGACGACATACTGCACGGAGTACGGGATCAGGCCGAGGGCGAAGGCCATCAGCATGTAGCCCATGTTGACGGCCGAGCTGGTGCCGGCGGAGCCGAAGACCAGCGTGCACATCGGGATGCCGAGCGAGATGAAGCCGAAGGCGATGGGCACGATGGCGACCGCGGTGGTGCGCAGGCCCTGGGAGATGTCGTCGCGGACGGCACCCGAGTCGCCCTCGGCGGCGGAGCGGGAGATCCGGGGCAGCAGGGCGGCCATCAGGGACACGGTGATGATGGCCTGCGGCAGGCCCCAGATCAGCTGGGCGTTGGCGTAGGCGGCGAAGCTGGTGCCCGAGACGCCGGAATCCTTGCCCGCGGCGATGGACAGCTGGGTCACCACCAGGGCGCCCGCCTGGTTGGCGAGGACGAACAGGACCGTCCACTTGGCCAGCATCGCGGCCTTGCCCAGGCCGTGGCCCTTCCAGTCGAAGCGCAGCCTGATCCGGAAGCCGGTCTCGCGCAGATAGGGGATCATCGCCAGCGCCTGGACGACCAGGCCCAGCAGTACGCCGACGCCGAGCAGCCGCTGGCCCTCCAGCGGGATGGTTTCGACCTTCAGGTGGGAGTCGGCGGCGGTGCCGTACACCCAGATGAACATGCCGAGCGTCACGATGATGACGATGTTGTTCAGGACCGGGGTCCACATCATCGCGCCGAACTTCCCGCGCGCGTTGAGGATCTGGCCCATCACCACATGGACGCCCATGAAGAAGATCGAGGGCAGGAAGTAGCGGGTGAAGGTGACCGCGACCTCGTTCGCCGCCGGGTTGTTGGCCACGGGGTTGGCCAGCGCCCGCACCAGCAGTGGCGCGCCGAGCATGGCGAGCCCGGTCAGCGCGGCCAGGGCCACCATCACCAGGGTCAGCAGCCGGTTGGCGAACGCCTCGCCGCCGTCCTCGTCCTCCTTCATGGAGCGCACCAGCTGCGGTACGAACACGGAGTTCAGGCCGCCGCCGACGGTGAGGATGTAGATCATGGTCGGCAGCTGGTAGGCCACCTGGAAGGAGTCGGCGAGGAAGCCGAGGCCCAGCGCGGCGGCGATCAGCGCGGAGCGGACGAAACCGGTGAGCCGGGAGACCAGCGTGCCCGCCGCCATGACCGCACTGGACTTCAGCAGCCCGCCGGCTTTGCCGCCCTTCTTGGCGGGAGCGTCACCGGCCGTGGCGGTCTCCGGCGCGAAGGCCGCCTGCGGGCCGGAGGGCTCCGGAGCGGCGGCCGGCGACGGCACCGGGGACTGAGCCGGGTGCCCGGCGGCCAGCGGGCCCGCCTGGTACGCGGCACCGGCGTAGGGGCCCTGCTGCGGGTTCTGGCCGTACGGCTGCTGGTAGGGGCCGGCGAGGCCGTGGCCGCCGCCCGGCGCGACGGCCGGGGGGTCCATGGGCGCGGGCCCGCTGCTCTGCTGCTGGTCCTTGAAGAGATGAGCGAAGGCGTCCGGCTCGTGGTACTCCTCGCCGGAGTGCGAGACCAGGTCGTCCACACCCACGAACTGGGTGGTGCGCGGGTCGTCGCCGTAGGGCAGGTACGGGGCGGGAGCGCCCGGCTCCGGCGCGGGGGTCTGCGCCCACACCTGAGGGTCGGGGGCGTAGGGGGACTGGGCGGGCGGAGCGTAGAGCGGCTGCTGCGGGTCGTACGTGCCCGGGGGCGGCGGCGGGTGCGCGGCACGGTCGTACAGCGCCTCGGCGACCGGGTCCTGGGCCGCGAGATCCTGCGCCCGGTACGGGTCCTCCGCGTAGGCGTCCTGGAGATACATGTCCGCCGCGTGCTGCGGCGGCACCTGGCCGGGCTCGGGCGGCGGCTCGGGGTAGCCCGAGCCTGCCGCGCCCTGACCACGGTCACCGTCGTACGGCGCGTTCATGCTTACCCCACCTCATCGTCCCGGGCCCACCGGCCACGACATCGCTCAACGGTCCACTCTCTCACCCGTCCCGGACGGGTCGGCGCTTTCCGGTGCGGTGTCCGGCGCAGGGTCACTCGGCTGCTCCGGCTCGTCTGCCCCGGGGGCGGAGTCGGATTCTTCCGGGAGACGGTCTCCGGGGGCCTCGGGGTTCCCGGGTTCTTCCGGGCCCTGCCCCGCGGTGCCGGGGCCGTCGTCGCCGGACTGCCGGGCGGCGGCGCGCTTGCGCTGCGTGTACATCCGGAAGCCGGCCAGGACGAGGAGCAGGACACCGCCGCCGATGACCAGCATCACCGTGGGCGTGACCTCGGTGACCTTCACGTCGAAGGTCACGGGCTCGCCGTACTTCTGGCCGTCCTGGGTGTACAGCTGCGCGAGGACGGTGACCCGGCCGTTGGCGTTGGCCGAGGTGGTGAACTTCACCGACTGGCTGTGCCCGCCGGAGACCTCCACGGGCTGTTCGTAGTAGGCGTTGCCGCCGATCTTCAGGCGGGTCGGCTGGGTCGAGGTGAGACGCAGCACCAGATGGCCGACGGGCTGGACGAGGTTGTTCTGGACCGTGACCGGGATGGTGGCGCTGCGGCCGGAGAGCTTGGTCTCGGACTTGTCGATCAGGTCGACCTGCCGGGCCAGCTCGTCGAGCCATGCCTCCACGCCGCCCCGGTAGCTGTCCGCCTCACCGCCGCGTCCGCGCCACGACGTGGACATCTCCCGGTTTATGGCCCGGCCGAACGGCGTGACCACGCGGGACTGGTCGGTGAGGATCACCCGGAAGTTGTCGAGCTTGTCCTGGGTGCGGGCGATCTGCTCGAAGGCCGCCCTCGGCAGCTCCTGCCGGCGCAGGGAGGAGGGGTAGACGGACGTCGACGGGATGCGCGTGGTGGCGCCCGGGTCGGGCTTGTCCTCGGCCGCCGCGGTGAGGTCCTGCGGTTCCGCCCAGGTGCCGCCCTGGAGCGCCTTCAGCGCCGCCGCCATCGCCTGCGCCTGGCTCGCCGTGGGGATGCGCTGCGGGGCGACGACGATGCTGCGCTGCTTGTCCGTCTGCGTGTTCAGCTCCAGGCTCTGGGCCAGGAATCGCTGCACGGCGAGGGTGGCCGAGCCCGCCTTGGTCAGATCGCCCTCGAACGCCGTGGACAGCCGGGCGTCGGCGACCACCGCCGTGGTGCCGCCGCCGACCGGGCGGGCGGCGGACGGCGTGTACGGCAGTCCGGAGGTGTCCTGGAGGCTGTCGCTGCGGGCGATCACCCGGTCCGCCCCGGCGGAGGTCGCGACCTTCATGATCGACGGATCCACGGCGCCGTTCACGGGCCAGGCGAAGTCCGTGCTGGGTGTGACGTGCAGCACGGTCTTGACGGTCGTCGTGGCGACGTCGGTGGCGTCCTTGAGATGACTCAGCGACCCGGTGACGCTGGTGCCCCGGTGTGCCAGGGAGGCCAGGTCCGGGTCGGCGAAGGGCAGCGCGACGACCTCCTTGCCGGCCACCGCCTTCTGCAGCCCGGCCAGCCACTGCTTGGCGAGCGCCTGGTGCTCCCGAGAGCCGGGTGTGCTGGTGCCGTCGGGTCCCTGGATCCGGTAGTTGCCCACGGCCATCGCGTCGACCGAGGCCAGCAGGTCCGGGTCGATCACCCAGGTGACGTCGAGGTCCTTGCCCAGGTCCACCATCTGGGCCAGCCGGCCGCCGGGGGCCAGCTCCTTGGCCAGGTCGTCATCGCGGAACTCCGGCGTCTGCAGCTCGCCCGCGCCCGTCTTGGCCGTCATGTGGACCGTGGAGAGCAGCGGCCACAGGTACGTCGTCCTCGTCTTGGTGTCGGCGTCCGACGGCTGCCACGGCAGGAACGTCCGCTGGACGCCGAGCACGTGGTCCCACTGCTGGGCGGAGGTCTGGCCGGACAGGGCGACCGCGAACTCGTAGACCCCTTGCTCGCCGAGGTCGAGCTTGTCCATGGGGACGGAGATGCTGAAGTGCTCGGCGACGCCCGGGGCCAGCTTGTCGAAGTTCTCCTCGTACTTGTCGCCGACGTCGGAGCCGGAGACGGCCTGCGGTTCGTCGGAGTGCTGGGCCACGGAGTCGATGGCCGAGCGGCTGGTCAGCGGGGAGCCCACCCGCAGGCCCACATGCGCGTCGGTGACGGCCCGCCTGCCGGTGTTGGTCACCGTGCCGGACACGGTCAGCGTGTCGCCGTCCGTGGGGGCACTGGGGCTGAGCGAGTCCAGGGAGACGGACACCGTGCCGGAGGAGGCGGCCTGGGCCGGCGCGGCGGCGGGCAGCTGGAGCAGGCCGGCCAGCACGGGCGTCGCGGCGAGAAGTGCTCCCGCGCGGCGCAGCCACCGGCGGGCAGGTGAGGCACTGGTCCCCTGGAAGTCAGCCGCCTCGGCCACGCGCTCGCCCGTCCCTCGTCGTCGTCAGTGGTCGTCGGAATGTGCGTCCACGCATGGTAACGATGCGCGCTGAACGGAAGTGCCGCGGTCTCCTTCACAAGATCGAGGAACGGCCACGACCCGTCCCCTATATCCAGTATCGAGGGGAGAGCTGCCGTACGCCGCAAGAGCAGCGCTTGCGGGGGTATGCCGGGAGCCGTCCGCACGGGCTTGACGGGGGCGCTCCGGGCGGCGCGAGGCACGTACCCTTTTCTGTTGTGCCGAACCCCAACGAAGACACCCCCTCCGCTCTGAGCCAGGCGCAGCAGCGCGCAGTCACCGAACTACTGCGAGTGGCGCCCGTCGCCGACGATCTCGCCCGCCGATTCCAGGAAGCCGGGTTCTCGCTCGCCCTGGTCGGCGGGTCGGTCCGCGACGCGCTGCTCGGCCGGCTCGGCAACGACCTGGACTTCACCACCGACGCTCGTCCCGAGGACGTGCTGAAGATCGTCCGACCATGGGCGGACGCCCTCTGGGAGGTGGGCATCGCCTTCGGCACGGTCGGCGCGCACAAGGACGGTTACCAGATCGAGATCACGACCTACCGGTCGGAGGCGTACGACCGCACCTCGCGCAAGCCCGAGGTGTCGTACGGCGACTCGATCGAGGAGGATCTGGTCCGCCGGGACTTCACGGTCAACGCGATGGCCGTGGCGCTGCCGGAGAAGGAGTTCATCGATCCGCACGGCGGCCTGGGTGATCTCGCGGCGCGGGTGCTGCGGACACCGGGCACACCCGAGGAGTCCTTCTCGGACGACCCCCTGCGCATGATGCGGGCCGCCCGCTTCGCCGCTCAGCTGGACTTCGAGGTCGCCCCCGAGGTCGTCGCCGCCATGACGGACATGGCGGAACGCATCGAGATCGTCTCGGCGGAGCGGGTCCGGGACGAGCTGAACAAGCTGATCCTCGCCGCGCACCCCCGCGGGGGCCTGACCCTGCTCGTCGACACCGGGATCGCCTCCCATGTCCTGCCCGAGCTGCCGGCGCTCCGCCTGGAGAGCGACGAGCACCACCGGCACAAGGACGTCTACGAACACACGCTGATCGTCCTGGAACAGGCGATCGCGCTGGAGCAGGACGGCCCCGACCTCACGCTCCGCCTGGCCGCGCTGCTGCATGACATCGGCAAGCCGCGTACCCGCCGCTTCGAGACGGACGGCCGGGTCTCCTTCCACCACCACGAGGTGGTCGGCGCCAAGATGACCAAGAAGCGCATGACCGCCTTGAAGTACTCCAACGAGCTGGTGAAGGAGGTCTCGCGGCTGGTCGAACTCCACCTGCGCTTCCACGGCTACGGCACCGGGGAGTGGACGGACTCGGCTGTCCGCCGGTACGTCCGTGACGCCGGCCCGCTGCTGGACCGACTGCACAAGCTGACCCGCTCCGACTGCACCACGCGGAACAAGCGGAAGGCGGCGACGCTGTCCCGGGCCTACGACGGCCTGGAGGAGCGCATCGCCCAGCTGAAGGAGCAGGAGGAGCTGGACTCCATCCGCCCCGACCTCGACGGCAACCAGATCATGGAGATCCTGGGGGTCGGCCCGGGGCCGGCCGTCGGCAAGGCGTACAAGCACATGCTGGAGCTGCGCCTGGAGCACGGCCCGATGGAGCACGAGGCCGCGGTGGCGGCGCTGAAGGAATGGTGGGCCACGGAGAGCTGAGCCGGCCAGGCCGGATGTTTCACGTGAAACATCCGGCCCGGACGACGACACCAAGGGGCGATGTTTCACGTGAAACATCGCCCCTCGCTCTGTCCGGCCGGCCCTTACTCCGTCCCGCTGTTTCCCACGGTGATCTCGCCCGCGCGCCGACGTTCGAAGCGGGCCAGGGTCACGGCGATCACGCCGTAGAGGGTGGCGACGAGCACCACCAGTGCCGGCGAGCGGCCGTCCGGCGGAAGGATCAGGGCCGCCACGCCCGCCGCGCCGACGAAGGCGACATTGAAGAGGACGTCGTACACGGAGAAGATCCGGCCGCGGAACCCGTCGTCGACGCGGGCCTGGACGACCGTGTCCGTAGCGATCTTGGCGCCCTGGGTGATCAGCCCCAGGACGAAGGCCGCGATCATGAGCGGCCCGGTGGAGAACGGAAGGCCCAGGGCGGGCTCCAGCACCATGGCCGCACCGGAGCACACCACGATCCAGCGGCCCGGGCCGAGCCGTCCCACGGCCCAGGGCGTCACCGCGGCCGCCGCGAAGAATCCCGCGCCGGAGAGCGCCAGCGCCAGTCCGAGCAGCCGCAGCCCCTCCTCCGGGGTGTCGGCGAGGGCATAGCGGCAGAGCATGAGCAGCAGGACGAGGAGCGCGCCGTAGCAGAAGCGCATCAGCGTCATCGCGGCCAGCGCCCAGGCCGCCTCCCTGCGTCGGGGAGCCGTCAGATGCCGGACGGCCGCGAGCAGCTCGCGTGCCGTCTCGGCGAGCGCCGTGGCGAGCCGGGGCCGGGCGGGGTGCCGGTCGGGGCCGAGCAGGCCGGGAGGCAGGCGCAGGGACATCATGCTCGCGCAGAGATAGAGGAAGGCTCCGAGCAGCACCACTGCCGCGTCCGAGTCCGATGCCACGATCCGTACGCCGAAGGCCAGCCCCCCGCCCGCGGTCGCGGCCAGGGTGCCGGCCGTCGGGGAGAGCGAGTTGGCCACCACCAGGCGCTCGGTGTCGACGACTCGGGGCAGGGCGGCGGACAGCCCGGCGAGGACGAACCGGTTGACGGCGGTGACACACAGCGCGGAGACGTAGAAGAGCCAGTCGGGAGCGTGGCCGAGCATCAGTACGGCGGTGGCCGCGGCCAGCAGGGCACGCAGCAGATTGCCGTACACGAAGACCTGCCGGCGCCGCCAGCGGTCCAGCAGGACACCGGCGAACGGGCCGACCAGTGAGTAGGGGAGCAGCAGGACCGCCATCGCCGAGGCGATCGCGGCGGCCGAGGCCTGCTTCTCCGGGGAGAAGACGACGTACGCGGCGAGCGCGACCTGGTAGACGCCGTCGGCGCCCTGGGACAGGAGGCGGACGTACAGCAGGTGCCTGAAGTGCCGCAGGCGCGACAGCAGGCGCAGGTCACGTACGACGGGCATGGGCGACAGCCTCACATATGCGGAAGGTCCCCGGGTCGGGAAACCCGGGGACCTTCACTGCCCTGGCAGGAGCGTTCTCGTGCGAGCGGTGCGCGGCGCGTCAGCGCGCGCCGCGCCGGGTCGAGCTAGCGCTCGACGTCACCGCGGATGAACTTCTCGACGTTCTCGCGGGCCTCGTCGTCGAAGTACTGGACCGGCGGGGACTTCATGAAGTACGAGGAGGCCGACAGGATCGGGCCGCCGATGCCGCGGTCCTTGGCGATCTTCGCGGCGCGCAGGGCGTCGATGATGACACCCGCGGAGTTCGGGGAGTCCCAGACCTCGAGCTTGTACTCCAGGTTCAGCGGGACGTCACCGAAGGCGCGGCCCTCGAGGCGGACGTAGGCCCACTTGCGGTCGTCCAGCCACGCGACGTAGTCGGACGGGCCGATGTGGACGTTCTTCTCGCCGAGGTCCCGGTCGGGGATCTGGGAGGTGACGGCCTGCGTCTTGGAGATCTTCTTGGACTCCAGGCGCTCACGCTCGAGCATGTTCTTGAAGTCCATGTTGCCGCCGACGTTCAGCTGCATCGTGCGGTCCAGGATGACACCGCGGTCCTCGAACAGCTTCGCCATGACGCGGTGCGTGATGGTGGCGCCGACCTGGGACTTGATGTCGTCACCGACGATCGGCACACCGGCCTCGGTGAACTTGTCCGCCCACTCCTTGGTACCGGCGATGAAGACCGGGAGGGCGTTGACGAAGCCGACCTTGGCGTCGATGGCGCACTGGGCGTAGAACTTCGCCGCGTCCTCGGAACCGACGGGCAGGTAGCAGACCAGGACGTCGACCTGCTTGTCCTTGAGGATCTGGACGACGTCGACCGGCTCGGCGTCCGACTCCTCGATGGTCTCGCGGTAGTACTTGCCGAGACCGTCGAGGGTGTGGCCGCGCTGGACGGTCACACCGGAGTTCGGCACGTCGCAGATCTTGATGGTGTTGTTCTCGGAGGCGCCGATCGCGTCCGCGAGGTCGAGGCCGACCTTCTTCGCGTCGACATCGAAGGCGGCGACGAACTCGATGTCACGCACGTGGTAGTCGCCGAACTGCACGTGCATGAGGCCGGGCACCTTGGACGCCGCGTCGGCGTCCTTGTAGTACTCGACTCCCTGCACCAGCGACGCGGCGCAGTTGCCCACGCCGACGATGGCTACGCGAACCGAACCCATTCCGGTTGCTCCCTGTGTGTACGAGTGAGGCCCTGAGTTGGGTCTCACGAGGCGGTGTCGCCGGGCGGATCCGTCCGGGGGGTGTCCCCGGGACGGGGCAGGCCGCCCGTCGATCCAGTGGTGGTGTCCTGCTGAGCGGATTCCCCGGAAGCCGAACCTCTCAGGTCCCGTCCGGCCCGCTCGCTCTCGATCAGCTCGTTCAGCCAGCGCACTTCGCGCTCCACGGACTCCATTCCGTGGCGCTGGAGCTCGAGCGTGTAGTCGTCGAGGCGCTCCCGGGTGCGTGCCAGGGAGGCGCGCATCTTCTCCAGGCGCTCCTCCAGGCGGCTGCGCCGGCCCTCCAGGACGCGCATGCGCACATCGCGCGACGTCTGTCCGAAGAAGGCGAACCGCGCGGCGAAGTGCTCGTCCTCGTACGCGTCGGGTCCGGTCTGGGAGAGCAGTTCCTCGAAGTGGTCCTTGCCGTCCGCCGTCAGCCGATAGACGATCTTGGCGCGGCGTCCGGCGAGGGGGGCGGCGACTGCGTCGTCCGGGGTGTTCCCGGATTCCTCGATCAACCAGCCGTTGACGACCAGCGTCTTGAGGCAGGGGTAGAGCGTCCCGTAGCTGAACGCTCGGAACACACCCAGCGAGGTGTTCAGCCGTTTGCGCAGCTCGTAGCCGTGCATCGGGGACTCCCGCAGCAGGCCGAGCACGGCGAACTCAAGGATGCCGGAGCGCCGGCTCATCGTCGCCTCCTCTCGGTCCCGCAGGTCGTCCCGCAGGTCTCGCAGTGCCTGTCAGCGCCTTTATCTCGCGCTGATGTATCGACTCGATACATCACGACGATAGAACGGCCGTCCGCGAGCGACAAGAGGGACAGCGGTGAACGGGATCACATCACCGATTCGTTGCAGGCAAGTTGCCTGTTTTGGGGTGAACTTCGGGGCTCGGAGGGTTTTGGTGGTGCGTAGTCTGTGCGGCATGCACACCACCGGGAACCGCGTGACGCCTGGGGAGCGTCATGGTCCCCGGTGCAGTACGGGTGAATGCAGAACCGACCACATCCGTACTTCGGGGGGACCGGAAACCAGCCGCCGTTCCAGGCGCGCACGGGTGCGCCTGCCCGAGGAGTAATCGTTCGATGAGCGAGCACCGTCGCAAACCGCCGCCGCCGCAGGGAGGCGGACGTGCCGCGGCCCGACGCGGCCAGTCCGGCTCGTCCTCCGGCCGCCGTGCGGCACCGCGAGGCGCCACCGGATCTCCTGCCGACTCCTATGAGTCCAGTTCCCATGGGTCGGAGTCCGCTGGCCCGGGAGGTGAGGAGCGTTCCTACGGCGGCCGTGCCGAAGCCCGTCGTGCGGCGCAGAAGGGCAGCCGCCGCAGAGCGGCCGAGAACGCCGGTCCCGGCGGCCGGCGGGGCGGCCCGGGCGGGCCGTCCGGCCCCGGACGCGGCAAGGGCCGCGCGACGACGGCGCCCGGCAAGAAGAGGTTCATCGACTACCCCAGGGCCGGCAAGTACGGCTGGCGGCGCTGGATGCCGTCCTGGAAGCTGGCCAGCGGGCTGTTCATCGGCTTCGTCGGCAGCCTGGTGGCGATGGTCGGCGTCGGCTACGCGATGGTCTCGATCCCGAACGAGAACGACGCGGCCAAGTCGCAGAACAACGTCTACTACTGGGCCGACGGCAAGCAGATGGTGGCCACCGGCACCGGCGTGAACCGGCAGAACGTCAGCATCGACCAGATCCCCGAGGCGATGCGGTACGCGGTGATCTCCGCCGAGAACAAGTCCTTCTACCAGGACTCGGGTGTCGACCCCACGGGCATCGCGCGCGCCGTGGTGAACATGGCGCGCGGCGGCCAGACGCAGGGTGGCTCGACCATCACCCAGCAGTACGTGAAGAACACGTATCTGAGCCAGGAACAGTCGGTCAGCCGGAAGTTCAAGGAGATGTTCATCTCCATCAAGGTGGGGGCGAAGCTCAAGAAGAACCAGATCCTGCAGGGCTACCTCAACACCTCGTACTTCGGCCGGGGCGCGTACGGCATCCAGGCCGCGGCGCAGACCTACTACGGCAAGAACGCGGTCGACCTCCAGCCGAGCGAGTGCGCCGTCCTCGCGGCGCTGCTGAAGGGCCCGACGTACTACGACCCGGCGGGCAACCAGGACCTCGACAAGTCGGCGAGCCCGCAGGCCAACGAGAAGCGCTCCCAGGACCGCTGGCGCTGGATCCTCGGCGAGATGCACAAGGACAAGCGCCTCACCGACGCGCAGTACCAGAAGGCGATCGCGAAGTACCCCAGGCCCGACGGCCGCAAGGCGACCAGGGGCATGACCGGCCAGATCAGCTACCTGGCCGACACGGCGAAGAAGTACGTGCTCGCCCACTCCGACATCACGGAGGCGCAGTTCGACCGGGGCGGCTACCAGATCTACACGACGTTCGAGAAGAGCAAGGTCGACGCCCTGACCAAGGCCGTGAAGAACGTCCAGAAGGAGAACATCGACCCGAAACACCGTGATCTGGACAAGTACGTCCAGTTCGGTGCCGCGTCGGTGAAGCCCAAGGACGGGGCGATCGTGGCCCTCTACGGCGGCGACGGCTACGAGAACGGCCACTTCACCAACAACGCGGACACCTCCGGTGTACCCGTGGGTTCGACCTGGAAGCCGTTCGTGCTGGCCGCGGCCATGGAGTACGGCACCGTCAACTCCAAGAGCGGCGAGGGTGTCTCCCCGCTGAGCAAGTACAACGGCAACGACCACCTCAAGGTCCGGAAGCCGGATGGGTCGTACTACCTCAACAAGGACAACTCGTACTTCTTCCAGGAGAACGAGAGCAATCACCCCTGGGGCTACATCACTCTGCGCAAGGCGATGGAGCAATCCGTCAACACGCCGTTCGTGCAGCTCGGTGTCGATGTGGGCATGACGCACGTCCGGGACGTGGCCAAGAAGGCCGGCATCCTGGAACAGAGCATGTCGCAGGACCTCAACCCGTCCTTCGCCATCGGTACGTCCACGCCCAGTGCGATCCGCATGGCCGACGCCTACGCGACCTTCGCTGCGTCCGGCCAGCAGACGGACCCGTACTCCGTGACCGCGGTGAAGGCCAACGGCACCGACGAGCCCAGCTTCGCCAAGCCGAAGCCGAAGCTCACGACGGCGATGGACGCGAACATCGCCAACAACGTCACGGACGTCCTGCAGAACGTGATCCAGAACGGTACGGGCAAGAAGGCCCTGGCCCTCGGCCGTACGGCGGCGGGCAAGACCGGTACCACCGACGAGAACAAGTCGGCCTGGTTCGTCGGCTACACCCAGCAGCTGTCCACGTCGGTGGCGATGTTCCGCGAGAACCCCAAGGACCACAAGCTGCTGTCCATGAACGGCACGGCGGGCGTGGACTCCATCCATGGTGGTGACATCCCGACGCAGGTGTGGACCGAGTACATGCAGGCCGCGCTCAAGGGCAAGAACGACAACGGCTTCCCGAAGGCCACCGAGATCGGCTCGGTCCAGAACGAGGCGGGTGCCCCGACCCCGACCCCGAGCGCGACCATCAAGCCGAGCCCGACGCCGAGTGACACGCCGAGCCCGACGCCGACCGAGACGACCCCCTCCCCGACCCCGTCGGAGAGCGAGTCCTGCGACTTCGGCTGGGGCAACAACTGCAATGACGTCGGCGGTGGCACCGGTGGCATCGGAGGCACGGACACGGGCGGCAATACCGACGGAGGCACCACGCCGACGCCCACGGGTACGGAAACCACCGGACCCGGGACCACCCGGGGCAATGGCAACGGCACCGGCAACGGCACCGGAGGCTTCTTCGGAGGCGGGACCGGTTAGCCCGGCGATCCGACCGGTTGGCGACCATATCGCCCGCCAGGGGTGTTTCACGTGAAACATGGGCCGCCGCACCCACCAGGTGCGGCGGCCCTCGGTGTATTCCCAGACAGGTACGGCAGGATGTGCCCCATGCCCAGTGCAGAGATGACGCCCGCGAGCACGCACGCGCCCGAGCCCGTGCGGCCCGCCGCTGCGGAGCCGGTGCAGCCGACCCGGGAGGACGAGGTCGCCGCCGCCGGCAGTGAGCTGATCGGTGGCCCCCTGGGGCGCCGCGCCCTGCTCGGAACCTCCTGGTGGACGCCCGTACGGGTCGTGGCGCTCGTGGCGATCGGCATGTTCGCCCTCGGCCTCGTCCAGAAGGCGCCCTGCTACGACGGTGCCTGGTTCTTCGGCGCGAGCAGCCAGTACACGCACGCCTGCTACTCGGACATCCCGCACCTCTATCAGGGCCGCGGATTCGCCGACCATCTCGTGCCGTACTTCGACAAGCTCCCCGGGGACATGGACTACCTCGAATACCCGGTGCTCACCGGTGTGTTCATGGAGGTGGCGTCCTGGCTGACCCCGCACAGCGGCAGCATCCAGCACCAGGAGCAGTGGTACTGGTTCGTCAACGCCGGGATGCTGATGGTGTGCGCCGCCGTCATCGCCGTCTGCGTGGCCCGTACGCACCGCAGGCGCCCCTGGGACGGCCTGCTGGTCGCCCTGGCACCCGCCTTCGCGCTGACCGCGACCATCAACTGGGACCTGCTGGCGGTGGCGCTGACAGCCGCCGCGATGCTGATGTGGTCACGGGGCAGGGCGGTCGCCTTCGGTGTCCTGCTGGGGCTTGCCACGGCCGCCAAGCTGTATCCCGTCCTCTTGCTCGGCCCGCTGCTGGTGCTCTGCTGGCGGGCGGGCAAGTGGCGCGAGTTCTTCCAGGCCGCGGCCGGCGCGCTGGGCGCCTGGCTCGTGGTGAACCTGCCCGTGATGATCACGCACGACGCCTCAGGCTTCGGTATCCGCGAGGGCTGGGCGAAGTTCTACACCTTCAGCAAGGAGCGCGGTGTCGACTTCGGCTCCTTCTGGCTGATCTGGGCGCAGAACTCCAGCAACCCGCCCACCACCGGCTTCGTCAACAACGCGGCCACGGTCCTGGTGGTGCTGTGCTTCCTCGGCATCGCCGCGCTGACGTTCACCGCCCCGCGCCGGCCGCGCTTCGCGCAGCTGGCCTTCCTGATGGTGGCGGCCTTCGTCCTCACCAACAAGGTCTACTCGCCGCAGTACGTCCTGTGGCTGGTGCCGCTGGCGGTGCTCGCCCGGCCCAAGTGGCGGGACTTCCTGATCTGGCAGGCGTGCGAGGTGGCGTACTTCCTGGGCATCTGGCTGTACCTCGCCTACACGACCAGCGGAGACGCCCACAAGGGCCTGCCGACACAGGGCTACCACTGGGTGATCGCGGTGCATCTGCTGGGCACGCTGTACCTGTGTGCCGTGGTCGTACGGGACATCCTCATGCCCGAGCGGGACGTGGTGCGCCGGTCCGGTGACGACGATCCCTCCGGCGGGGTGCTCGACGGCGCTGAGGACGCGTTCGTCCTCGGTGCGGCCGCCCATCCGCCGCGGCACGCCGTCCACTTCGAGGGAGCTCAGGTGGACTGGGGACGGCCGGAGGCGCTGTCCTCCGACGAGCGTTCGCTCTGAGCGAACGCCCTCCTCGCGAACGCAGAAGGCCGTATCCGGCACCCCGGATACGGCCTTCTCGCTGTCCTGGCGGGACTCAGCGGTCCATGATGCGGTCGAACTGGGTGGTGGTGTGCCGCAGATGGGCCACCAGCTCGTCGCCCACCGTCGGCTCGGGGGCGTCCGAGGGCACGAACAGGATCGACACCTGCATGTGCGGCGGCTCGGCGAACCAGCGCTGCTTGCCGCCCCAGACGAACGGAGAAAGGTTCCGGTTGACCGTGGCGAGCCCGGCCCGTGCGACGCCCTTGGCGCGCGGCATGACGCCGTGCAGGGCCTTCGGGGCCTCCAGGCCCACCCCGTGCGACGTACCGCCCGCCACGACGACCAGGTAGCCGTCGGAGGCCGCCTTCTGCTGCCGGTAGCCGAACCGGTCGCCCTTCGCCACGCGCGTCACGTCCAGGACGGCACCGCGGTACTCGGTGGCGTCGTGGTCGCCCAGCCACAGCCGGGTGCCGATGCGGGCGCGGAACCGGGTCTGCGGGAACTGCTGCTGGAGCCGGGCCAGCTCGTCCGCCTTGAGGTGGCTGACGAACATCGTGTGCAGCGGCAGCCGGGCCGCGCGCAGCCGGTCCATCCAGCCGATGACCTCCTCGACGGCGTCCGAGCCGTCGGTGCGGTCCAGCGGCAGGTGGATGGCGAAGCCCTCCAGCCGGATGTTCTCTATGGCCTGGTGCAGCTGCGGCAGGTCCTGCTCGCTGATGCCGTGCCGCTTCATCGAGGACATCACCTCGATGACGACCCGGGCACCCACGAGGCCGTACACGCCGTCGATGGACGACACCGAGCGGACGACCCGGTCGGGCAGCGGCACCGGCTCCTCGCCGCGCCGGTACGGGGTCAGCACCAGCAGGTCACCGCTGAACCGGTCCTTGGTGCGTGCCGCCTCGTAGGTGGTGCCGACGGCGAGCAGGTCCGCACCGAGCCGCGTAGCCTCCTCCGAGAGGCGGTCGTGCCCGAAGCCGTAGCCGTTGCCCTTGCAGACCGGGACGAGTCCCGGGAACTGCTCCTGCACGTGCTTGTGGTGCGCCCGCCAGCGCGCGGTGTCGACGTAAAGCGTGAGCGCCATGGCCGGACCCGGAACCTTTCTCGTGGCTGCGGTAGATCAGAGGTGTGAGAGCTGTGAAGGCTATGGAATCAAACGCCCGCGCGGCTCAGCGACGCGACATGTAGATGTCGAGCGCCTTGTGGAGCAGCTTGTTGAGCGGGAAGTCCCATTCGCCGAGGTACTCGGCGGCCTGGCCGCCGGTGCCGACCTTGAACTGGATCAGGCCGAAGAGGTGGTCGGTCTCGTCCAGCGAGTCGGAGATGCCGCGCAGGTCGTAGACGGTGGCACCGAGCGCGTAGGCGTCGCGCAGCATCCGCCACTGCATCGCGTTCGACGGCCGGACCTCGCGGCCGATGTTGTCGGAGGCACCGTAGGAGTACCAGACGTGCCCGCCGACGATCAGCATCGTCGCCGCGGACAGGTTCACGCCGTTGTGACGGGCGAAGTACAGCCGCATGCGGTTGGGGTCCTCGGTGTTGAGGGCCGTCCACATGCGCTGGAAGTACGAGAGCGGGCGGGGCCGGAAGTGGTCGCGGACGGCCGTGATCTCGTACAGCCGCTGCCACTCGGCGAGGTCCTGGTAGCCGCCCTGGACGACCTCGACGCCGGCCTTCTCGGCCTTCTTGATGTTGCGGCGCCACAGCTGGTTGAAGTTCTTGTGGACCTCTTCCAGGGAGCGGTTCGCCAGCGGCACCTGGTAGACGTACCGGGGCTGCACATCGCCGAAGCCGGCGCCGCCGTCCTCGCCCTGCTGCCAGCCCATGCGGCGCAGCTTGTCGGCCACCTCGAAGGCGCGCGGCTCGATGAAGTCGGCCTCCAGGTCGCGCAGCCGCTTCACGTCCGGGTCCTGGATGCCTCTCTTGATGGTGTCCGCGTTCCACCGGCGGATGATCACCGGCGGACCCATCTTCACGGAGAAGGCGCCCTGCTGCTTCAGGTGCGCCAGCATCGGCTGGATCCAGTCGTCCAGGTTCGGCGCGTACCAGTTGATGACCGGGCCCTCGGGCAGATAGGCCAGGTAACGCTTGATCTTGGGCAGCTGGCGGTAGAGGACCATGCCCGCGCCGACCAGCTCGCCGGTGCGGTCGTCGAACCAGCCGAGGCTCTCCGAGCGCCACTCCGCCTTCACATCGGCCCAGGCCGGGACCTGCATGTGGCTCGCCGACGGCAGGCTCTGGATGTAGGCCAGATGCTGCTCGCGACTGATGGTCCTCAGGGTCAGGGTCATTCGGGGCGCTCCTCGGGCTGGTG
This sequence comes from Streptomyces sp. NPDC015171, assembly GCF_043079545.1. NCBI lineage: Bacteria > Bacillati > Actinomycetota > Actinomycetes > Kitasatosporales > Streptomycetaceae > Streptomyces > Streptomyces sp. NPDC015171. Next base: position 224,787 of record NZ_JBIBUO010000010.1, on the reverse strand, counting down.
TGTCCCCATGGGTACAGGGGCTCCGGCTCTCGCGCCGAAGCCTACTGCGCCTTTCGAGCGCCCCGACTGGGCGTACGGGCCTTGAACCCGGCGAGGTCAGCCGAAGAGCCCGCCGAACAGGCCGCCGTGGGCCATGCCGATCAGGAATCCGACCCCCGCGGCGCCGAGGCCCAGGATCAGCCCGAACCGCTCCCGCGTGGTCACCGAGATCCACTGGCCCCAGATGCCGGTGGCGAGCGCCACCAGGCCTGTCCACGAGGTCAGCAGGTGCAGGCTGTGGAAGAAGGACGTGATGAAGGAGAGCACGCCCAGGGCGAGCGTGATCGCCGTCAGAGCGTCCTGGAGCGGGCGGCTCTTGCCGTCCGTGGCGAAGAGGGAACCGGCGATGTTGGGATGCATTGCCTGTGCCATGGGCACCTCCTGCGGAAGGCGGCGCATAGTAGCGCCGCGCACACCCGATGTGTACAGATTGTGGGCCCTGGCGGGCGGATTTCAACCGGAAGCGGGTGTGCAGGTAGTCTGTACCGTCTGCACCGGTGTCTGCCCAGACCCATACAGGTCACACCACCGTCACACGGCCGGCTCCCTCGAGGGACCCCGATTGTCAGTGGTGGCCGATACCGTTGCGCACGCATAACAACCCTCCTGCCACGGAACGACCGTGGCCGCTGAGTCCAAAGGAGGTGGGTTCCACATGCGTCACTACGAGGTGATGGTCATCCTCGACCCCGATCTGGAGGAGCGCGCTGTCGCCCCCCTGATCGAGAACTTCCTCTCCGTCGTCCGCGAGGGCAACGGCAAGGTGGAGAAGGTCGACACCTGGGGCCGTCGTCGTCTCGCGTACGAGATCAAGAAGAAGCCCGAGGGCATCTACTCGGTCATCGACCTGCAGGCCGAGCCTGCGGTCGTGAAGGAGCTCGACCGCCAGATGAACCTGAACGAGTCGGTCCTCCGGACCAAGGTCCTCCGTCCCGAGACCCACTGAGCCTCCGGCTCAGCTGATCTCGGGATTCGAGTAGCAAGCAAGCAGCCAGAGCAAACCCGCCGAGAGGTTCCCCATGGCAGGCGAGACCGTCATCACGGTCGTCGGCAATCTTGTCGACGACCCCGAGCTGCGCTTCACCCCGTCCGGTGCGGCGGTCGCGAAGTTCCGCGTCGCGTCCACTCCCCGCACCTTCGACCGCCAGACGAACGAGTGGAAGGACGGCGAGAGCCTGTTCCTGACCTGCTCGGTCTGGCGTCAGGCGGCGGAGAACGTCGCCGAGTCGCTCCAGCGAGGCATGCGCGTCATCGTGCAGGGCCGGCTGAAGCAGCGGTCCTATGAGGACCGTGAGGGCGTCAAGCGCACGGTCTACGAGCTGGATGTCGAGGAAGTCGGCGCCAGCCTGCGCAACGCCACGGCCAAGGTCACCAAGACCGCCGGTGGCGCTCGCGGTGGCCAGGGTGGTTACGGCGGCGGTGGCGGCCAGGGTGGTGGCGGCTGGGGCGGAGGCTCCGGCGGCGGCCAGCAGGGCGGCGGCGCTCCGGCCGACGACCCCTGGGCGACCGGCGCTCCCGCCGGCGGCGGCCAGCAGGCCGGCGGCCAGCAGGGCGGCGGCGGCTGGGGCGGAGGCTCCGGCGGCGGTGGCGGCTACTCGGACGAACCCCCCTTCTAAGCCTTCGGGCCGAAGGCGGGTCGTACCCCAACTTCTTGATCACACAGGAGATACACCATGGCGAAGCCGCCTGTGCGCAAGCCGAAGAAGAAGGTCTGCGCTTTCTGCAAGGACAAGGTCACGTACGTGGACTACAAGGACACGAACATGCTGCGGAAGTTCATTTCCGACCGCGGCAAGATCCGTGCCCGCCGCGTGACCGGCAACTGCACGCAGCACCAGCGTGACGTCGCCACGGCCGTCAAGAACAGCCGTGAGATGGCGCTGCTGCCCTACACGTCCACCGCGCGATAAGGGAAGGGTGACCGACTAATGAAGATCATCCTCACCCACGAGGTCTCCGGCCTCGGTGCCGCGGGCGACGTCGTCGACGTCAAGGACGGCTACGCTCGCAACTACCTGATCCCGCGGAAGTTCGCTATCCGCTGGACCAAGGGCGGCGAGCAGGACGTGGCGCAGATCCGCCGCGCCCGCAAGATCCACGAGATCCAGACCATCGAGCAGGCCAACGCTGTGAAGGCCCAGCTCGAGGGTGTCAAGGTCCGTCTGGCCGTCCGCTCCGGCGACGCCGGTCGTCTCTTCGGTTCCGTCACCCCGGCCGACATCGCTTCCGCGATCAAGGCTTCCGGTGGCCCCGAGGTCGACAAGCGCCGCATCGAGCTGTCTGCCCCGATCAAGACCCTGGGCGCCCACGAGACGTCCGTGCGTCTGCACCCCGAGGTTGCCGCCAAGGTCAACATCGAGGTCGTCGCGGCCTGATCGCCGCGTGATCGCTGTGCTCGCTTGAGCCGGTGAAAGGGGCCGCACCCTTCGAGGGTGCGGCCCCTTTCGCATGCCCGAGGCGGCGCGCGTCGTCAGAGCGGGTTGATCGCCGCGGCATGTTTCACGTGAAACGGTCAGCGGGTCGCGCCCGTCACGATCCAGCGGCCGGAACGCGTCCGCAGCCACAACGTCCCCATGCGGATCGCCATCATCAGCGTCATCGCTGCCCAGAGCGCGGTCAGGCCACCGCCGAAGGTGGGGACGAGCAGGGCCGCCGGGGCGAACACAGCCAGGGTGACAACCATGGCCCCGGCCAGATACGGGCCATCGCCCGCGCCCATCAGCACCCCGTCCAGAACGTAGACGACCCCGCAGAGGGGCTGTGCCAGCGCCACCAGCAGCAGAGCGGGCAGGGCGGTGTCCTTCACCAGGGAGTCGCTGGTGAACAGCGGCAGGAAGAGCGGTCGTGCGGCCACCACGAGCACGCCGAGTACGACGCCGGCCGCGATGCCCCACTGGATCATGCGACGGCAGGCTTCGCGTGCCCCTCGGGCATCGTCCGCGCCGAGATAGCGGCCGATGATGGCCTGGCCCGCGATCGCTATCGCGTCGAGCGCGAAGGACAGCAGGCTCCACAGGGACAGGATGATCTGGTGCGCGGCGATGTCGGCGTCACCGAGACGTGCCGCGACCGCCGTGGCGATCATGAGGATCGCGCGCAGGGACAGGGTGCGGACCAGGAGGGGGACGCCGGCCTGGGCCGAGTCGCGGATGCCGGCGGCGTCCGGCCTGAGGGAGGCGCCGTGCCGTCGCGCCCCGCGTACGACCACGGTCAGATAGACGGCCGCCATCCCGCACTGCGCGATGACCGTGCCCCAGGCCGAACCGGCGATGCCCAGTCCCGCGCCGTAGACGAGTCCTACGTTGAGTACCGCGTTGGCGACGAAGCCCGCGATGGCGACATAGAGCGGGGTGCGGGTGTCCTGCAGGCCGCGCAGCACTCCGGTCGCGGCCAGCACGATCAGCATCGCCGGGATACCCAGCGCGGAGATGCGGAGATAGGTGATGGCGTAGGGGGCCGCGGTCGGGGAGGCGCCGAAGAGGTCCACGATGCCGGGGGCCAGGGGCAGGACGATGGCGATGACGGCACCGCCGAGCAGCAGGGCCAGCCAGATACCGTCCATGCCCTGGCGGATCGCCGCCGGGAGATCGCCGGCGCCGACCCGGCGGGCCACGGCGGCCGTGGTGGCATAGGCGAGAAAGACGAAGACGCTCACGGCGGTGGTGAGGAGTGCCGAGGCGATGCCGAGACCGGCGAGCTGAGCGGTTCCGAGATGGCCGACGATCGCACTGTCCGCCATGACGAAGAGAGGCTCGGCGACCAGAGCACCGAAGGCCGGTACGGCCAACGCGACGATTTCTCGGTCGTGCCGCCGGCGGGTGGCCTCGGGTATCTCTGGAGCCTGTGTCATGAGCATCAATGTAATCGTCCACAGGTAAGAGATGCAATGCAGTACTGATCCTTACTCTCGGTCTCGGGCCGTGTCCATTCGGGCGCCGTTCGAAGTGATCTTGGCCCGACTGGGAAAGTTTTTCTTCTGCACAGCCGGTGGATCACAAAGATGCAGGTCAAGAGCCTGACGCTGGGGAGATCGAGGGCTTGTTCACAGGGCTGTCCACCGGGTCGTGCACAGGTTTCGCCGAGTTCTCCACAGCATCGGGGCGGTCGTCCACATGGCCTGTGGATAACCAGATTGGCTGACGGTGCCGACGGGCCTACCGTGGTCCGGCGCCCGCTCCTTCCCGCGGCCCGGCAAGCGTCCTCGTTCCGGCCTGGGAATCGTCATAAATCCGACGTGCCAGAACCGGAGTTGGGCCCGTTATTTGTCAGTGTCGTGCCGTACAAAAGAGGACACGGCGAGGTCCGCCGGGCGGACGGGAGGAGGTGGCTCGGTGAGCATTTCCGAGCCCTTGGACGATCCGTGGGCCGATGCCGGACCCAGTGATCGTCTGCCGGCCTCCCGTCGGCGCGGTGACGGCGGCCGGGGTCGTGACGAGCAGCACGACCGGGGACGGGAGAGCGGCGGCTGGGACGGCGGCGGGTCGTCCTTCGAGCGGGTGCCGCCGCAGGACCTGGACGCCGAGCAGTCGGTGCTGGGCGGCATGCTGCTGTCCAAGGACGCCATCGCCGATGTCGTCGAGATCCTCAAGGGCCACGACTTCTACAAGCCCGCGCACGAGACGATCTACCAGGCCATCCTGGACGTCTACGCGAAGGGCGAGCCCGCCGACCCGATCACCATCGCCGCCGAACTCACCAAGCGCGGCGAGATCAACAAGGTCGGCGGCGCCGCCTATCTGCACAGCCTCGTCCAGACGGTGCCGACGGCGGCCAACGCCGAGTACTACGCCGAGATCGTCCACGAGCGGGCCGTCCTGCGTCGCCTCGTCGAAGCCGGCACGCGCATCACGCAGATGGGATACGCGGCCGACGGAGACGTCGACGAGATCGTCAACAGCGCCCAGGCCGAGATCTACGCCGTCACCGAGCAGCGCACCAGCGAGGACTACCTCCCGCTCGGCGACATCATGGAGGGCGCCCTCGACGAGATCGAGGCGATCGGCTCGCGCAGCGGCGAGATGACCGGTGTGCCCACCGGGTTCACCGACTTCGACTCCCTGACGAACGGCCTCCACCCCGGGCAGATGATCGTCATCGCGGCCCGTCCCGCCATGGGTAAGTCGACCCTCGCGCTGGACTTCGCGCGGGCCGCCTCCATCAAGAACAACCTGCCGAGCGTCATCTTCTCGCTCGAGATGGGCCGCAACGAGATCGCGATGCGTCTGCTGTCCGCCGAGGCCCGGGTCGCCCTCCACCACATGCGCTCCGGCACGATGACCGACGAGGACTGGACGCGGCTCGCCCGCCGTATGCCGGACGTCTCGGCCGCTCCGCTGTACATCGACGACTCCCCGAACCTGTCGATGATGGAGATCCGGGCCAAGTGCCGGCGCCTGAAGCAGCGCAACGACCTGAAGCTGGTCGTCATCGACTACCTCCAGCTGATGCAGTCCGGCGGCTCCAAGCGCGCCGAGAGCCGTCAGCAGGAGGTCTCGGACATGTCCCGTAACCTCAAGCTGCTCGCCAAGGAGCTGGAGGTCCCGGTCATCGCGCTCTCCCAGCTGAACCGAGGTCCCGAACAGCGCACGGACAAGAAGCCGATGGTCTCCGACCTGCGTGAGTCCGGCTCCATCGAGCAGGACGCCGACATGGTCATCCTGCTGCACCGCGAGGACGCGTACGAGAAGGAGTCCCCGCGCGCGGGCGAGGCCGACCTGATCGTCGCCAAGCACCGAAACGGTCCGACGGCCACCATCACGGTCGCGTTCCAGGGCCACTACTCGCGTTTCGTGGACATGGCCCAGACCTGAGACGGCCGGGGGACCCGGACGGTGGGGGAGCTCGCCGGCGGGTGAGCGGCCGCGGCGCGGGCCGCACACGTCCCTCGCGCTCGACCCGCACGGTCCTGGTCATGTGTGCACCGCAAATGGATTCGACGCCTGCCGCCGTAACCGGTGGACTGGGCGCATGACGACACCCCAGCAAGCGCTGCTCCCCGGCACCCGCCGTGCCCTGCTGCACCGGATCGCGGTCGCGCAGACCGATGGACGTGCCCCGTCGCTGGTCGCCGCCGTAGTCCGGGACGGGCAGGCCGTATGGCACGGGGCGCGGACCTCGGTGGACGGCCATGCACCGGACGACACCGTGCAGTACCGGATCGGGTCCATCACCAAGACGTTCACCGCCGTACTGGTGATGCGGCTGCGCGATGAGGGCTTGCTCGATCTCGGAGACCCCCTGGAGAAGCATCTGCCCGGCACCGGCGCGGGGGAGGCGACGATCGCCGAACTGCTCGCCCACACCGCGGGACTGGCGGCCGAATCGCCCGGGCCCTGGTGGGAACGGACGCCCGGCTCGCTGCGGCCCGAGCTGCGCGATGTGCTCGGGGAGCAGCCCCTGCTGCACCCCGTCGGCCGGCGGCACCACTACTCCAACCCTGGCTACACCGTGCTCGGTGCCCTGGTGGAGGAGTTGCGCGGCGCCCCCTGGGAGGAGGTGCTGCGCGGCGAGGTCCTGGAGCCGCTCGGCCTGCACCGGACCAGTGGCCAGCCCGAGCCCCCGCACGCGGGTGGCTGGGCGGTGCACCCGTGGGCCGACGCGATGCTGCCCGAGCCGTCGGAGGACCTGGGCCGGATGGCTCCGGCCGGTCAGCTCTGGTCGACCACCGGGGACCTGGCCCGGTTCGCCGCGTTCCTGGCTCGGGGCGACGACCGCGTCCTGAGCGCGGAATCGGTGCGGGAGATGTGCACTCCGGCGGCACCGGCCGAGGCCGCGGACGTGGTGGACGGGGTCACCTACGGCCTGGGCCTGCAGATCCAGCGCCGTGACGGCAGGCTGCTCGTCGGGCACTCCGGTTCGCTGCCGGGCTTCCTGGCGAACCTCACCATCAGCGTGGCGGACGACGTGGCCGCGGTGGTGCTCGCCAACTGCACCAGCGGACCGCTGCTGGGCGCCGTCGGCGCGGACCTCGTCCGGATCGTCGCCGAGGCGGAGCCCCGTATCCCCGAGCCCTGGCGGCCCCTGCGCGAGGTGGATCCGACGGTGCTGGACCTGGTGGGGCAGTGGTACTGGGGTACCCACGCCTTCGGTCTGCGTGCGACGGCCGACGGGCTTCTCGCACTGGCACCGCTGGCCGGCGGCGGTCGCAGGGCCCGCTTCCGGACGAACGGCGACGGCACCTGGACAGGGCTGGAGGGGTACTACGCCGGTGAGCTGCTGCGTCCCGTGCGGCGTCCGGACGGGACGCTGAGCCACCTCGACCTCGGCTCGTTCGTGTTCACACGGCAGCCGTACGATCCCCAGGCCCCGGTGCCCGGTGGCGTCGACCCGGAGGGGTGGCGGGGTATCGGCTAGCCCGCAGACGCGCCCGGGTGCGTTTCACGTGAAACACACCCGGGCGGTCAGAAGTTCAGCCGGTCAGAGCTTCAGCTTGAAGCCCTCGTGGGTGGCCGCGAAGCCCAGCCGCGCGTAGAAGCGGTGGGCGTCGGTGCGGGACTTGTCGGACGTCAGCTGCACCATCTGGCAGCCGAGTTGCCGGGACGTGTCGACCGCCCACTCGATCAGCCTGCCGCCCAGCCCGCTGCCCCGCTCATCGGCGTGGATGCGCACGGCCTCGATGAGCGCGCGGGTGGCCCCCTTGTGGGAGAGCCCGGGGATGATCGTGAGCTGGAGGGTGCCGATCACACGGCCGTCCCGCACGCCGACGACCACATGCTGGTTCGGGTCGGCGTCAAGACGCTCCCACGCGGCGCGGTACGGCGTCAGATCGTCGGGTGACTCACGCTGGGCACCGAGCGGGTCATCGGCGAGCATCGCGACGATGGCGGGCAGGTCGTCGACGGCTGCGGCGCGTATCTCAAGATCTCCCATGATCGCACCCTATGCGGGCACGCTCAGCGACTCCACCACTCTGACCAGCGGAGCCAGCTCGGTGTTCTTGGCGGCGTCGTCCAGGGCCTCACGCAGCGCGGTGTCATTGGTGGGCCGTGCCTCCTCCAGCAGGTGCAGGCCGGCCTCGGTGACGTTGGTGTAGATGCCGCGGCGGTCGGTGGGGCACAGGTAGCGCTCCAGCAGGCCGCGGTCCTCCAGCCGGGACACCAGGCGGGTGGTGGCGCTCTGGCTGAGGACGACCGCGTCGGCGACCTGCTTCATCTGCAGATGGCCGCCTTCGCCCGCGTGCTGTCGGCTGAGCACGTCGAGCAGGGAGTACTCGCGCACGCTCAGGTCGTGCTTGGCCTGGAGGGCGCGCTCGATGTGCGCCTCGATCCTTCCGTGCAGCGCAGATAGGGCGCACCAACCCTGGGCGAGAGCGGTGAGCGCGGGGTCCGTCGCTGTCATGGGCGTGTTCCTCCGTCCCGGAGTAGCTGTCACCAGAGTAGAGCACCGGCGCAATAGTCGGCGCTTGCACTTAGCCGGCGTCTGCAACTATTGTGAACGAACGCAAAGCGCTCCTGCAATCGTTTGGGAAGGTGCACCCCCACATGCCTCTCGCGCTTCTGGCCCTCGCGATCGGGGCCTTCGGAATCGGTACGACAGAATTCGTGATCATGGGTTTGCTGCCCGAGGTCGCGGGTGACTTCGGGGTCTCCATCCCCACCGCGGGTCTGCTCGTGACCGGCTACGCGCTCGGCGTGGTCCTCGGGGCCCCGCTGATGACCGTGCTCGGCACGAAGGTCCCGCGCAAGCGGATGCTGATGTTGCTGATGGGCCTGTTCATCGCCGGAAACCTGATCTCCGCGGTGGCCCCGGCCTTCGGGATCATGCTGCTCGGACGGGTGATCGCCTCCCTCGCCCACGGTGCCTTCTTCGGCATCGGCTCGGTCGTGGCGGCCGAGCTGGTCGCGCCGGACAAGAAGGCCGGTGCCATCGCCATGATGTTCACCGGGCTGACCGTCGCCAATGTCGTCGGCGTCCCGCTGGGCACGCTCATCGGACAGAACGTCGGCTGGCGCGTCACCTTCGGCATCGTCGCCGCCCTCGGTGTGGTCGGTCTCGCCGGCATCGCCAAGCTCGTCCCCGAACTGCCGCGGCCGGAGGGCGTACACCTGCGGCACGAACTGGCCGCCTTCAAGAACGCCCAGGTCCTGCTCGCCATGGCGATGACCGTCCTCGGCTTCGGCGGTGTCTTCGCGGCCATCACCTACATCGCGCCGATGATGACTCGCATCGCCGGGTTCGCCGACGGCTCGGTCACCTGGCTGCTGGTCCTGTTCGGCCTCGGCATGGTCGGCGGCAACCTCGTCGGCGGCAAGTTCGCCGACCGCGCCCTGATGCCGATGCTGTACGTCTCGCTCGGCGCCCTGGCCGTCGTCCTGGCGCTCTTCACCCTCACCGCCCACAACAAGATCGCGGCAGCGGTGACCATCGCCCTGATCGGCGCCCTGGGCTTCGCGACCGTACCGCCGCTGCAGAAGCGGGTCCTCGACCAGGCGCACGGCGCTCCGACGCTCGCGTCGGCCGTGAACATCGGCGCCTTCAACCTGGGCAACGCCCTGTCCGCCTGGCTCGGCGGCCTCGTGATCTCGGCAGGCTTCGGCTACACGGCCCCCAACTGGGTCGGCGCCGCCCTCGCCGCCGCCGCCCTGGTCCTCGCCCTCCTCTCCGCCGCCCTGGAGCGCCGCGACGGGGCGCACCGCACCGTGGCGGCAGCCGGGGCGCCCGCGGGGCAGCGGACGCCCGTCCACCACTGAGCCGCCCGCGGCTCGGGCAGTACCGAGCCGTCCGCCCCGGACGCCTCGGCTCCACAGACGTCCGGACCGAGGGCCCCTTTCCCGGTCCGGCAAGCACCCACCCCAGCACCATCCAAGGAGACACCTCCATGAGCACCACCGCCGTCACCCCGCTCACCACCGAGGACGCCGAGCTGCTCGTCGCCACGGGCCGCCGGGCGGCCGAGGAGGCCGGAGTCACCGTCAGCGTCACCGTGCTGGACGCCGGTGGCCACCTGCTCGCCTTCCGCCGGGACGACCGGGCCGTGCTGATCTCCGGTGAGACCAGCACCCGCAAGGCGTACACGGCCCTCCAGCTGAACGCGCCCACCGCCGACCTCGTCGACGCCGTCCAGCCCGGTGGCCTCTTCCACACGCTGCCCACGGCTCTCGACCGGCCCCTGCTGTTCATCGCGGGCGGCATCCCCGTCCACCGGGACGGCCGGCTGATCGGTGCGATCGGTGTCGGCGGCGGTGCGCCTGAGCAGGACCACGGCTTCGCCACCGCGGCCGTGCAGGCGCTCGCCTGAGCCCACGGCCCGGACCTCATGACGCCGGCCCCGCCGCGACGAGCGGCGGGGCCGGCGTGTGCCGTACGAGGGCTCAGCCCGCGGCGACCGTCAGCGGCGCGAACCGCCGGGTCCAGTCCCCCGGCAGCTCCGGGATGCCGTAGGTCATCACAGCGTTGAAGGCCACGGAGACCAGACCCCGCTCCTTCGCCCAGGCCAGCAGCTCCTCATGGCGCACGTCGATGTCGGTGCGCAGGGGACGGTCCGTACGGGCCGCCAGTGAGGCGATGAGGGCCTTGGCCGTCTCCGTGTCCCGGGCGATCAGCGGGCCGACGACATGGGTGTCCATGTTGGGCCACGCGGCCGTGTAGCCGATGAGCCGGCCGTCCTCCTCGGCCACCCGCAGCTGATCGGCGAAGGCGGGAAGCCGGGTGATGAGGGGCGTGCGGTCGGTACCGAACACCTCCTCGTCGAGACGGAGGATCGCCGGGAGGTCCTCCGCGGTGGCAGCGCGCGTGACGACCTCGGGCTCCGGGCCGCCGGGAGTGAAGCGGCCCGTCACCATCTCGGCCCGGCCCGTCACCTTGAAGCCCATCTCCTCGTAGAGGGGACGGCCGTACGGTGTCGCGTGCAGGGTCAGCGGAGTGGTCCCCATGGACGACACGACATGCCGCATCAAGCGGCGCCCGACGCCCTGGCGGGCATGACGTTCGGCCACCAGGACCATGCCGATGGCGCCCAGCTCCGGCCGCCCCCATGCGCCGTACTCCGTGACCACGCACGCGGCGACCAGGCCGCCCTCGGGGTCGTCGATGCCGAAGCCATTCCCGGCCGTGAGCAGCAGGCTCCACTTGTGTTCCTCACGGGGCCACCCCCGGTCTTCGGACAGATCGGCGCAGGCAGTGAGATCGCGAAGCGTCAGGCGGCGAATGGGCAGAGCGGCGGGGGAAGGAGTCGACACGCAGGTCAGGCTGTCCGACCGGCACCCCCGTCGTCCACCCGTTTCGGCGTGGACGCACGTGCTTTTGGCCAATCGTGTCCATCCGCACAGCCCGTGGACAGCTCCCGCTGTTTCACGTGAAACATCGGCAGCCCATTAGCCTCGGGGCCATGACGCGACTCCACCTCTTCGATCTCGACGGCACCTTGCTGCATGGAACCACCGCGCCGATGGAGATTTCCCGCCAGTTGGGCAGGGAGGCCGAGACGGTGGCACTGGAGCATGCGATCGCGGCGGGACGGATCGGTCCGCCGGAGTACGCGGCGCAGGTGTACGACCTGTGGACGGACCTGACCGAGGCGCATGTGCGGACCGCGTTCGAGTCGGCTCCCTGGCTGGCCCGGATCCGCGAGGTCTGGGCGGAGATCAGAGGCGCCGGAGAGTACTGCGCGGTGGTGTCGCTCTCCCCCTCGTTCTTCGTCGAGCGCCTCCTCGACTGGGGCGCTCACGCGGCGCATGGATCCCGGTTCCCGGCCGTGCCATTCACCGAGCCCGTCGACCCGTCCGGGGCGCTCAACGCCGCGGCCAAGGTGATCATCGCGGACCGGCTCTGTGCGGAGTTCGGTGTGGCACGAGCGGACTGCGTGGCGTACGGCGACTCCGCCTCGGACAAGGAGCTGTTCGCCGTCGTACCGGTTTCGGTGGCGGTCAATGCCGATACCCACCTGGCGGGACTCGCGACCCACTCCTACACGGGCCGGGATCTGTGGGATGCCTATGAATTGGTCGGATCAGCCCGGTAGTTGAAGGACGTCACCAAGCGCACCGTGCTGTCCCGGTGAGGAAGCAAGGGGGGACTTGTGTGCGCGGCAGCGGCCGGTAGGGTCGACCCCGGTTCACGTCCGGGATGGAGCGCAGGCATCCCGTGCGGGCCGAGAGCAGGGCAGCAGCCTAACGGGACAGAGAGAGCGAGGAACCGCGTTTCCGGGTTCGCGACCGTGGCAGCCGATCGGGATGAGAGGCTGCGAAGAGAACGCTACGGCTGGCCGCCCACCGGGGGAAAGCATGCGCCTTCCGAAAAGGAAGGTGCGCAGACCGACCGAAAGACGTTCGAGGCGAGGGCACACCATGGACGCTCCGACCACCACGTCGGGGGAGAACGACATGACGGGCGGGGGCGGCTGGTTCATGCCGCGCAAGGCGTCATCGACCCCGCCGCCGGACGATGACCAGGCAACACACACCGATTCCGCGCCTGGGCAAGGCGACCTCGGTGGCCACCAGGGAGACACGGACCCGTCGAGCGGTCCCGTGCGGCGACCGGCCCCGCCCGCGGAGGAGGGCTCTCCGGACGCCCTCCTCATCCGCGGCACGATGAGCGAGATCGGCCCGGTCGCCGACAAGGTCACCTCCTACTTCTACGCCCTCCTCTTCGTCCGCCACCCCGAACTGCGCTCCCTGTTCCCGGCCGCGATGGACACCCAGCGGGACCGCCTGCTGAAGGCGCTGCTCACGGCGGCCGAGCACCTGGACAACACCCCCGTCCTCGTCGACTATCTGCGGAACCTGGGCCGTGGACACCGCAAGTACGGGACGCGTGCCGAGCACTACCCGGCCGTGGGCGAATGCCTCATCGGTGCGTTGAGCAAGTACGCCGGGGCGGTCTGGAACGCGGAGACCGAGGCTGCCTGGGTGCGGGCCTACACGACGATCTCCCAGGTCATGATCGACGCGGCGGCGTCGGACGAACTGCGGGCACCGGCCTGGTGGCAGGCCGAGGTGGTCACGCACGATCTGCGGACCCCGGACGTCGCGGTCCTCACCGTCCGTCCCGACCAGCCCTATCCCTTCCTCGCGGGCCAGTACACGAGCGTGGAGACCCCGTGGTGGCCACGGGTGTGGCGGCACTACTCCTTCGCGTCGGCGCCCCGCTCGGACGGACTGCTGACGTTCCATGTGAAGGCCGTCCCGGCCGGCTGGGTGTCCAATGCGCTGGTGCACCGGGCACGGCCCGGGGACGTCATACGACTCGGCCCGCCGGCCGGCTCCATGACCGTCGACCACAGCTCCGACAGCGGACTGCTCTGCCTGGGCGGCGGCACCGGCATAGCGCCCATCAAGGCCCTGGTGGAGGATGTCGCCGAGCGCGGCGAACGCCGCCTGGTCGAGGTCTTCTACGGGGCCCGCACCGACCACGACCTGTACGACATCGACACCATGCTCAGGCTCCGGCAGAGCCACCCCTGGCTCTCCGTCCGGGCGGTCATCGACCAGCAGGCCCATCTCCAGCTCCCCGACGCCGTCCGTGCCTACGGCCCGTGGAACGAATACGACGCCTATCTCTCCGGACCGCCCGGAATGATCCGCAACGGCATCGACATGCTCCGGGACATCGGTGTCCCGTCGAGCCGCATACGGCACGACTCGGTGGAGGACCTGCTCGTCGGCGTGGACTGATCCCGTTCACCCGAGGTCGGGGGCGTGCATGGCGCGTACCCCCTCGATGTTCCCGTCCAGGTAATGGCGCAGGGACAGCGGGACGAGGTGGACCGAGGCGATGCCGACGCGGGTGAACGGGACACGGACGATCTCGTACTCACCGGCCGGCTCGTCCACTTCGGGGCCATGGCGCAGGGCCGGGTCCAGGGACTCCAGCCGGCACACGAAGAAGTGCTGCACCTTCACGCCGGTCGCGCCGCCGTCCTCGCCGATGTGCTCCACCGTGTCCACGAAGCACGGCACCACATCGGAGATCTTGGCGCCGAGCTCCTCGTACACCTCACGGTGCAGGGCGTCGACGACGGTCGAGTCCCCGGGTTCGACGCCGCCACCGGGCGTCACCCAGTAGGGATCGACACCGGGCTTGGTGCGCTTGATCAAGATCAGGTCGTCACCGTCCAGCAGAACGGCACGGGCGGTGCGCTTGACCACGGGTCGGACGGTCATGGGAGAAATGTGGCCCGACTGGTTCCACGTGAAACATCGCAAAGCGCCACGGTGCGAGCGCAGTGCGTGCTCCCCCGCGCAGCGGGCGTCACCACCAGGTCGTGGCGGCGGCCTGGAGCCACTCATGGGCCCGCGCGATCGGGGGCATCGCGAGCGTGCCGGTGCGTACCACCAGGAAGTAGGTGCGCAGCGGCGGGACCACGGGGTCGTGCAGGGTCACGACCGCGCCGTGGTCCAGGGCCGGGGCACACAGATAGCGGGGCAGCACCGCGAGTCCCGCCCCGGCGATCGCACAGGAGAGGGCGGCCCGCAGATCGGGGACGATGACCGTGCCCGTGGCGGCCGGGCGGGAGTCGAAGACGGAGGCCCAGTAGCGCGAGACGAACGGCAGCGACTCATGGACCTCGACGACGGGCAGATGCTCCAGGGCCGGGGCGCCCTTCAGCCGCACGGTGTCCGGGCCGATCCGCTCCGCCCAGCGCGGGGCCGCGACCAGCACATGCTCCTCGTCGCACAGCGGAGTGGCGGTGAGCAGGGCGCCGCGGGGCCGGGCCGTGCTGATGGCCAGGTCGTGGTGGCCGCAGGCCAGGCCCTCCAGCGCCTCCTCGGCCGTGCCGAAGGAGACGCGCAGCGCGAAGCCCTGGCCGTCGTCACCGATCAGCTCGGTGAGAGCGGGCAACGCGCGTTCGGCGGTGAACTCCGGGGGGCCCGCCAGATGCAGCGTCCGTATCGAGCATTCGTCGTCCTGGCCGTTCTCGGCTATCTCCACCAGGGCGTCGAGATGCGGTGCGGCTCTGTGGGCGAGTTCGTCGCCGATGGTCGTCGGGGTCACCCCGCGCGCCTGACGAAGAAAGAGGGGCCTGCCCAGCTGGCGTTCCAGCGTGCGGATCTGGGAGGTGACGGCGGGCTGGGACAGGCCGAGCAGAGCGGCGGCACGCGTGAAGGAACCGGCCCGGTGCACGGTGACGAAGGTCCGCAGCAAGGCCAGATCCATGGCGTGTCCTTCCCTGTTCCTGCCCCCCTCCGGCCCCCAGGCAGGCACCAACTATAAATAAGTCGATAGCCCTCTGTCGCTACTGTGATTGGACACTGACACAGAGTCAACTAGCCTTGTCCACGCGGTCTTTCCCACGTGAAAGGCCGTGGACGGTCCGAGCCACGAGGGGGGGAGGCTCGGACCGTCGGCTCAGTCGGCGGACGCGTCCAAGGCGCGCATGATGTCGGCGATCAGATCCTCGGGGTCCTCCGCGCCGACGGACATGCGGATGAAGCCCTCCGGCACGTCGTCCCCGCCCCAGCGGCGGCGGCGTTCGGCCGTGGACCGCACCCCGCCGAAGCTCGTCGCGTCCTCCACCAGGCGCAGGGCCGCGAGAAAACGCTCGGCACGCGCGCGCGTGGGCAGCGTGAAGGAGACGACACAGCCGTAGCGGCGCATCTGCTGCGCGGCGACCTTGTGCGAGGGGTCGTCGGGCAGGCCCGGGTAGCGCAGGCCGGACACCTCGGGGCGGTGACGCAACGCCTCCGCGACGGCGAGGGCGGTCGCGTCCTGCCGCTCGACGCGCAGCTGGAGCGTGGCGACGGACCGGTGGGCGAGCCAGGCCTCCATGGGCCCGGAGATCGCGCCGACGATCTTGCGCCAGCGGCGTACGGCGGCCATCGCCTCGCCATCGCGGCCGGCGACATAGCCCAGCAGCAGATCACCGTGCCCGGTGAGCTGCTTGGTGCCGCTGGCCACGGAGAAATCGGCCCCCAGCTCCAGCGGGCGCTGCCCGAGCGGGGTGGCGAGGGTGTTGTCGACGGCCACCAGGGCGCCCCGCGCGTGTGCCGCCTTCGCCAGCCGCCGGATGTCGCACACGTCGAGCCCGGGGTTGGACGGGGACTCGATCCACAGCAGCCGCGCTCCGTCGAGCAGCTCCAGCTGGGCGTCACCGCCGGTCGGCGCGGTGCGCACCTCGATGCCGTACGCCTCCAGCTGGGCGCCGACCAGCGGCAGGATCTGGTAGCCGTCGGACGGCAGGACGACCGCGTCCCCGGCGCGCAGCTGGGAGAACAGCACGGCGGAGATCGCCGCCATGCCGGAGGCGAACACCAGCGTCTCGACGTCCTCGCACCCGGGCGCCTCCAGCTCGCCCACGGCCCGTTCCAGCAGCGTCCAGGTCGGGTTGTCGTCGCGGCCGTACGCATACGGCCCGGAGACCTCGCCGGGCAGATGGAAGTGCGCCGCGAACACCGGGCCCGGCAGGGTCGGCTCGTGCTTGACCGGCTCGGGCAGACCCGCCCGGACCGCGCGCGTGCCGTCGCCGGTGCGGCCCCTGTCCTCCGTGCCCTCGCTCATGCGGCCCGTCCCTCCAGTTCCTCGCGTACCGCGGTGAGCAGACCGGCGCTCGCCGCCTCCACCATCTCAAGGCACTCCTCGAAGCCCTCCGAACCCCCGTAGTACGGATCCGGTACGTCGAGGTCGGCACCGGCTGCGGGGTCGTAGGAGCGGAGCAGGCGGATCTTGCGCGCGTCCTCCTCGGTGGGCGCGAGCCGGCGCAGCGCGCCGAGGTGGCCGGCGTCGAGGGCGATCACGAGGTCGAGACGCGCGAACCAGGACGGCTGGAACTGACGGGCGACGTGCTCGCTGTCGTAGCCGTGCTCCGCCAGGACCGAGACGGTGCGCGGGTCGGCCCTCTCGCCCTCGTGCCAGCTGCCGGTGCCGGCGCTGTCGGCCGCCACCGCGTTCTCGAGACCGGCCTCCGCCAGGCGCGCGCGGAAGACGGATTCGGCCATCGGGGAGCGGCAGATGTTGCCGGTGCACACGAAGCAGACGCGGTAGGTCATGGCGGGCTCAGTCCTCGTCGGGCAGGACGACGTGCAGCGCCCAGGAGACGACGGAGACGATCAGACCGCCGAGGACGGCCGTCCAGAAGCCCTCCACGTGGAAGCTCAGGTCGAGCTTTCCGCACACCCAGGAGGTCAGCAGCAGCATCAGCGCGTTCACGACCAGGGTGATCAGGCCCAGGGTCAGGATGAAGAGGGGGAAGGTGAGCACCTTCAGTATCGGCTTGACCAGCCAGTTCACCAGGCCGAAGACCAGCGCGACGACGATCAGCGTGCCCGCCTTCTTGGCGGTGTTGTCACCGGTCAGTGTGATCTTGTCGAGCAGCCACACGGCGACGGCCAGGGCGCCCGCGTTGGCGATCGTCTTGACTACGAAATTCTTCATGTGTCTGATCGTGGCAGACCCCGCCGCCACCGGTCCTGCCGGTGGCGGGCGGTGTGACGGCGAACAGCGCAACAGCGAGCGGCGAGGCGAGGGCGACGGCGGCGATGAAGGCATTCCGGCTGGACGAACTGGAGGCGGAACGCGCCGCCAACGAGGGTGCCTACCTGCAGTTCCTGCGCGAGCGGAACATGTCGGTCGGCCTGTACGCGCTCGATGCGGGCGAGCACGACCCGCAGAAGCCGCACAACCAGGACGAGGTGTACTTCGTGGTCAGCGGCCGGGCCGCCATCACGGTCGGCCTGGAGACGACCCAGGTGGCGCGGGGCAGCGTCGTGTACGTGCCCGCCGGTGTCGCGCACAAGTTCCACCACATCAGCGAGGATCTCAGGGTGCTCGTGGTGTTCTCTCCGCCCGAGGCGTGAGCCCGCACCCCAGGGTTCCCTAGGGGACAGGTCAGGGGAGGACGGGGGGTGCCAGGTCCCCGCCGGGGCCCTCCGCGGCTCTAGCATCGGGTGCGGAACGACAACAACGCACGAGACCGAAGGACGAGGCGATGCGGGAGATCTTCGCGGGGCTGCCGTGGTGGGTGAAGTGGGTCGCGGTGCCGGTCATCGCCCTGGTCGTGTTCGGCGGCCTGATACTGAGCGTGGCCCAGTTCGTGATCGGCCTGCTGTTCAAGGCACTGGTCTTCGTCGCCCTGGTCGGCGGACTGATCTATGTCGTGCGCAAGTTCAGGACGAGCTCCTCGTCACGCGGCGACTGGTGAGGCACCGGGGAACCGGTGACCGATGACGGGAGCGCCGGTTCCCTCGGGGGAGGGAAGTTTCTCCTGGAGCCGTCTGCACGCGGTGGCAGGCGGTTAGAGTCCGGAACGTTCCACGGGGTCCGGCCCCGTGGGTGGCGCAGATCCCCCCTCCGTGCGCTTTCCCCGCACGGGCTGCCCCCTCGCGCTTCGGGAGTACCCCTTGGCCACGGTTGACACCGCACCGGCAGAACTCCACGCACCCCCCGCCCCACCGCGCTCCTGCGCACCCCCTGCCCAGCGGCCGGTTTCCCCCCTGACCGTCCCCGGCCAGGTACGGGCGGCAGCGGCGGACCTCCCCGGCCCCCCGCACACCACGGACTTCCCCCGCCCTCCGCACACCGCGGACTTCCCCGGCCTTCCGTACCCCGCGGACCGCGACGGGCCGCCGCCCGCCACCGACCCGCCGGACGCCTCGCCCACCGCCACGCTCATCGGATCCGTCCAGCGTGCGATGCGCCTGCTGGAAGCCGTGGCCGGGCGCTCCTACGGCGCCCCGGCCAAACAACTCGCCCGCGAGACCGGCCTCGCCCTGCCCACGACGTACCACCTGCTGCGCACCCTGGTGTACGAGGGCTATCTGCGCCGGGAGAAAGGGCTGTTCTTCCTCGGGGAAGCGGCGGAGCGGCTGAGCCTCAGCGGAGCGCAGCAGAAACGTCGCAGCACGGTGGCGGACACGCTGGCACACTGGCGCGATTCCATCGGTGTGCCGGTGTACTACGCGATGTACCGGGACGGTGAGATCGAGGTCATGTGCGTCTCCGACTCCCGTCAGGCACCGGCCGTCGTGGAGTGGGCGGACTTCCGCGCGACCGGCCACGCGCACGCGATCGGGCAGTGTCTGCTCTCCCAGCTGGACGAGGAGGCGCGGCGCGACCACCTCGCCCGGTATCCCGCGCAGCCCATCACGCCGTACACCGTGCGGGACAACGACGCGCTGCTGCGGAGGCTGACCCGGCTGAGGCGCATGGAACCGGTGGTGGAGCGTCAGGAGTACGCCGTGGGAACGGTCTGCGCCGCGGTCCCGATCACGGTCGGCGCCACCGCCGCCACCATGGCCATCTCGCTGCCCGCCCAGGAGGCCGACCGGCTGCTGCCCGCGGCCCGTCGGCTGCAGGCGGAGATCGGGCGGCACCTGGGGTCGCTCACCCTCTCTATCAGTATCTGAAAACTTACTCCTTGTGATCTCCCGTGTACTTTCAGCAAGATTTGACCACGATGAGAGGGATCAATCCCGGCCAGTCGATGTCATATGACGGGGTAGAGAATGCGCGAGTCCGTACAGGCAGAGGTCATGATGAGTTTTCTCGTGTCGGAGGAGCTCTCCTTCCGCATTCCGGTGGAGTTGCGCTACGAGACCAGTGATCCCTATGCCGTGCGGCTCACTTTTCATCTGCCCGGTGACGCGCCTGTGACCTGGGCCTTCGGGCGGGAACTTTTGATCGACGGGGTCGGACGTCCGTGCGGGGAGGGGGATGTGCGCATCTCCCCCGCCGATTCCGAGGTGCTGGGCGAGGTGTTGATCCGGCTTCAGGTCGGCACCGACCAGGCCCTGTTCCGCTCGTCGACCCCGCCGCTCGTGGCCTTCCTCGACCGCACGGACAAGCTCGTGCCGCTCGGCCAGGAGACCGCGCTTGCCGACTTCGACGCCCATCTGGAGGAGGCCCTGGACCGCATCCTGGCCGAGGAGCAGAGCGCCGGCTGACGTCCCGGGGGACGGGGCGCCGGGCGCTCCGCCGTACTGCCCGAAATCATGCAGGAACGCTTCTGCGGAGGGCGCCGGGCCCGCCGGAGCCCGCCGTGCTCACCGCTTGCGCCGCCGGCCCCGGCCGCCGCGCGCCGGCGCGGGCAGCGCCCCGGACGCCGCCCCGGCGTCCGGGCCGGGGCGGTCGGCCGCCACGACCAGCGCGGCCAGCGCCGTCGTCACCGGGACCGAGGCGACCAGACCGATCGAGCCCACCAGCGTGCGCACGATCTCCTCGGCCACCAGCTCGCTGTTGGCCACGGTCCCGACGCTGCTCTGCGCGATCGAGAACAGCAGCAGCAACGGCAGCGCGGCACCGGCGTACGCCAGCACCAGGGTGTTGACCACGGACGCGATGTGGTCGCGGCCGATGCGGATGCCCGCCCGGTACAGCCCGCGCCAGCCCATCGACGGGTTGGCCTCGTGCAGCTCCCACACGGCCGACGTCTGGGTGACCGTCACATCGTCCAGGACACCGAGCGAACCGATGATGACGCCGGCCAGCAGCAGACCGCTCATGTCGATCGACGGATACAGCCCATGGATCAGACCGGTGCTGTCGTCCGTGTTGCCGGTCAGCGCGGCCCAGCCGATGAACAGCGAGCCGAGTACCCCGATCAGCACGAGGGAGATCAGCGTGCCGAGCACCGCCACCGAGGTCCGGGCCGACAGGCCGTGGCACATGTACAGGGCGATCAGCATGATGGCGCTCGCCCCGACCACGGCCACCAGCAGCGGGTTCGATCCCTGGAGGATCGCGGGCAGGATGAACAGCGTCAGCACCAGGAAGCTCACGGCCAGCGCGACCAGCGCCATGACACCGCGCAGCCGCCCCACCACGACGACGGCCACCGCGAAGATCCCCGCGAGCAGAGCCATGGGGAACTTCCGGTTCACATCGGTCACCGCGTACTGCAGTTCCTTCGGGGCCGAGGGTTCGTAGGCGACCACGACCTTCTCGCCCTGGTGCAGCTGGCGCGACTGGTCCGGCTGCACGATCTCCGTGAACGTACGGCCCTTGTCCTTGCCGGTGTCGACCCGGACGGTCGCCTTCTTGCAGTCTCCGTCGGCCTGTTGCTGGGCCGAGGTGCCCTCGGCGGTGGAGGTGTCGCCGGTCGGGGTGCCGCCGGAGGCGTTGACCGACTTGCAGCTGACCTCGACGACTTGGGTGACCGTTGCCTGCTGGGTCTGCCGGTCGAAGCCGACGCCGGTGCGCTTGTGGGACGGGGCCTCCCCGGGCCAGAGCACCACGAGGCCGACCAGGACCGCGGCGGTGAAGGGGACCAGTACCGCGGCGATGACCTTGCGCAGGTGCTTGGAGACAGGAGCCGCGGGACCGTGGCTGTGACTGTGACTGTGGCCGTGCCCGTGCCCAGGACCGGTGTCACGGCCGCCCGCCGGGGCTCCGTGGCCGTGTGCGCCGCCCTGTCCCGAGCCGTCTCGGCGGAGTGGCTCGGGTGGCTGCTGGGGATACTGCTCCATCCTGGTCACCGCCAGATCATCGCAAGAACGGCGGGGGCCCACTGTTCACCGCGCCACACATGACGCTAGCGTGGAGGCACCTTTGCACACGCGGGAGCTCGGAGCACCGGGCTGAGAGGGCGCTGACCTCCGTAGACGCGATGTTTCACGTGGAACGAACGATGTTCCACAGGAAACCTCGCCAGACGGAAGCCGCTGCGTCGACCGCTGAACCTGTTACCGGGTAATGCCGGCGTAGGGAGTAGGTCTCATGACCAACAAGGACGCACGCACGCCTGCCTCCGTCCAGGACGAGAAGTCCCAGGAGGCCGGGAAGTCCATCGGCTGGCACAAGGCGTATGTCGAGGGCTCGCGCCCCGACCTGCGGGTGCCGGTCCGTCAGGTGCATCTCACCAACGGGCAGTCGGTCACGCTGTACGACACCTCGGGCCCGTACACCGACCCTCTCGTCGAGACGGACGTCCGCAGGGGCCTGCTGCCGCTGCGGGAGAACTGGATCGTCGCCCGCGGCGACACGGAGGAGTACGCGGGCCGTCCGGTCCGCCCCGAGGACGACGGGATCAAGCACACCTCGCCGCGCGGCGGCCTGCGGAACCTGGACGCGGTCTTCCCCGGCCGCCCGCGTCAGCCGCGGCGGGGCCGGGGCGGGCAGGCGGTGACCCAGCTCGCGTACGCCCGCCGGGGCGAGATCACGCCCGAGATGGAGTTCGTGGCCGTCCGGGAGAACGTTCCGGCCGAGGTGGTGCGGGAGGAGATCGCGGCGGGCCGGGCCGTGCTGCCGGCCAATGTGAACCACCCGGAGATCGAACCGATGATCATCGGCAAGCGGTTCCTGGTGAAGGTGAACGCCAACATCGGCAACTCCGCGGTGACGTCCTCCATCGAGGAAGAGGTCGAGAAGATGACCTGGGCGACCCGCTGGGGCGCCGACACGGTCATGGACCTGTCCACCGGCCGCAACATCCACACCACCCGCGAGTGGGTGCTGCGCAACTCCCCCGTCCCCATCGGTACGGTGCCGCTCTACCAGGCGCTGGAGAAGGTCGACGGCAAGGCCGAGGAACTGACCTGGGAGATCTACAAGGACACCGTCATCGAGCAGGCCGAGCAGGGCGTGGACTACATGACCGTCCACGCGGGCGTCCGGCTGCCGTACGTCCCGCTCACCGCCAACCGCAAGACCGGCATCGTCTCGCGCGGCGGCTCGATCATGGCCGCATGGTGCCTGGCGCACCACAAGGAATCGTTCCTGTACGAGAACTTCGAAGAGCTGTGCGAGATCCTCGCCGCCTACGACGTCACGTACTCGCTGGGCGACGGTCTCAGGCCGGGGTCGATCGCGGACGCCAACGACGAGGCGCAGTTCGCGGAGCTGCGCACGCTCGGGGAACTCAACACGATCGCCAAGCGTTTCAACGTACAGACCATGATCGAGGGCCCGGGCCATGTCCCGATGCACAAGATCAAGGAGAACATCGACCTTCAGCAGGAGATCTGCGATGAAGCCCCGTTCTATACGCTCGGCCCGCTGACCACGGACATCGCGCCGGCCTACGACCACATCACCTCCGGTATCGGCGCCGCGATGATCGCCTGGTGGGGCACGGCGATGCTCTGCTACGTCACGCCCAAGGAGCACCTGGGCCTGCCCAACCGGGACGACGTCAAGACCGGCGTGATCACCTACAAGATCGCCGCGCACGCGGCGGACCTCGCCAAGGGGCACCCGGGTGCGCAGGAGTGGGACGACGCGCTGTCCGACGCCCGCTTCGAGTTCCGGTGGGAGGACCAGTTCAACCTCGCCCTGGACCCGGTGACGGCACGGGAGTTCCACGACGAGACCCTGCCGGCGGAGCCCGCCAAGACGGCCCACTTCTGCTCCATGTGCGGTCCGAAGTTCTGCAGCATGAAGATCTCGCAGGACATCCGGAGGGAGCACGGCGGCAGCCGGGCCGAGGTCGAGGAGGGCATGGCCCAGAAGTCGAAGGAGTTCGCGGAGGCCGGCAACCGGGTGTATCTGCCGATCGCCGACTGAACCACGTGCGGTGGACGCGCCGCGCCGGCCGGTGAGCCGGCGGACGCGGCGCGCGGGCTCGCGGCCGGCCGGGGTGGTGGCATCACCACACCGCCCGGCCGCTCGGCTCGCCGGGCGCGCTAGTCGGGCTGGTGCTCCGGGCCGCCGAAGTCCGGGCTGGTGTAGTCGGGGCTGGTGTAGCGCGGGCGGCCGGACGCGGTGCCGTCGTCGGGGCTGCTGAAGCCGGGGCGGTCGTAGCCCAGGCGCGGCATGCGGCCGGTCGATGGGGGTGGAGCCGGGTGAGGAACGGCCGGCGAGTCGGCCGCGGCCAGCGCCTCCCGGAGGAAGGGCAGAATGCCGCGCCCCAGCAGAGCGTCCCGCCAGGCATCTCTGGCCCTGGCCAGCTCTTCGCTCGCGGCGGCCTGTGTCCGGGCGTCCGCCGCGGTGCTGTTGCGCAGCGCGGTGAGCACCAGCCCGACGGCGGCCACGAGGATCGCCACCGCGGTGATGGCGCCGAACACCCAGCCGGTGGTGAGCAGGGTCCGGGCGAGCATCTCACCGGGGCTCAGCATCTTCAGGATGTAGCCGACGAGCAGGAAGATCGCCGCGGCCATCCCGGAGAGGACGGGGGCCAGGACGGCGATGACCGCGATGGCGCCCGCGCCGGTGCTCTCGGCGGCCTCGCCGAGGGTCGTGGCGAGATCCGCCGCAGCCGAACCGGGGCCGGCGGCATCGGAGTTGTCCGCGGCCGGCGGGACGGACAGCGCCGGATGGCGCAGCTCGTCACGGACCTGGACGTAGTGCTGGTACTCGGCCGCCGCGGCTGCCGTGATCAGGGCGGAGGCGTTGAGTGCCATGGTGCGCAGTTGCTCGGTGTTGAGCCGCTCGCCGACGGCGGCCAGTTCCGGTCGGTGTGGTGCGGAGCGCAGCGCCTCGTCGAGGAGCCGCTCGAATTCCAGGCGGTCCTCGCTCTGCAGATGCTGCGGAACGCTGTTCATGTGCATCCCCCGGTGCTCCGTAGGGCTTGGGGCTCGCACGCCGGCGAGCCGTCGGGCAGAAACGGAGGGGAGCCTGCTACGGATAAGCCGATGGTAGAGCCGTGACGGCGCGTGGTGACAGGGGATTGCCGGAAATTGCGTCCCGGCCTGCGCGAACGCCGCCGGAGGACGCCTGCCCCCGGAACGGTCAGTTATCCAGCGGGAGTTGCTGGACCAGCAGCTTTCCGGCCATGGTCACTCCGCCGTCCATGGCGATGGCGAGTCCGTCGGCGTAGACGTGCGGTCCCTCGACGACCGGACCCGTGCTCTCCTCGCCCTCCTCGGAGCCGACCTCGCCGAGCAGGTAGGGAATGGGGCTGTGCCCGTGAACGACCCGGGTGCCGCCGTACGTATCGAGGAGGGAGCGCACGGCGTCGGCGCCGCCCTCGTCCCGGAAGGAGAAGCGCTTGGTGAACTTGCGGAACAGGTCCCAGACCTCGTCGGCGTCGTTACGCGTCAGCGTCTCGCGGACGGTGTCGTTGACCGCCTCGATCGAGTCGCCGTAGTCGAGGTAGGCCGTGGTGTCGGAGTGGAGCAGCAGATACCCGTCGACCTCCTCGACGGCGTCGAGGCGGGCCATCCACTGCAGGTGGTGGTCCTGGAGCCGGTCCATGTCGGTCTTCTGGCCGCCGTTGAGCAGCCAGGCCGCCTGGAAGGTGGCGGTGCCCGCGCCGGAGTTGACGGGGGTGTCGCCGAAGCGCTTGGCGCCGAGCAGCAGCAGCTCGTGGTTGCCCATGAGGGCCTTGCAGTAGCCGCCGGCCGCGGCGGCCTCGGCGGACAGCCGCATGACCAGGTCGATGACGCCGATCCCGTCCGGGCCGCGGTCGGTGAAGTCGCCGAGGAACCACAGCCGGGTGGTGCCGGCGCACCACTGCCCCGAGTCGTCGATCAGCCCCTGCTCCCGCAGGGCGGCCTCCAGCTCGTCCAGATAGCCGTGCACGTCGCCAACGACGTAGAGCGGTCCAGGGCCGGTCGCGGGCTGCGGGACCGGAGCCGCGGGCGCGGCCTCGACGCGGACCTGGACGGTGTCACCGCGGTTGATGACGGGCAGGTCGCGCTGGGTGGGCGTGTAGCCCTCGGGGTACGCCTCGTCGGCGGCCGGGAGGGCGTCGCCGGGGTGGACGCTGCTGACGTACGGACCGGTCTCGTGGACGTACGCGGGTACCCGGAAGTCGCGCAGCGTCGCTGTCCGCTCCGCCTCGGGTCCCTGACCGGCCCCCTGAGTCATCAGACCCCTCCACCATCGCGCCGCATCTGCACCCCTTCGGACTGCCTGGTCGCAGCGGTCCGCGGTGTCGTGGGCCCATCATAGGAATGCGCGTAGCGCCGTGTGATGACCCAGGGGTGGTGAATCGGAACAAGACTCCAGTTCACTGCGGCTTTCGCCCCGTTTGGACCGGTGTTCGGCCGGCGGTCGACCGGCCGGACCGCGGTTCACCGCCCCCCGTGCCGCACCGGTCGTGCCCCGCACCGGCAGGTGCGGGGCACGGTGCTACGTGTCGTCCGGGGTCCGCGGCGGGCTGACCGTCGTGCGCGGGGGCCGCCGCTGGGAGGACGAGCGCACGATCAGCTCGGTCGGTATCACCTGCTCGACCGGGTGATCGGACTCGACGCCCTCGATGGCGTCGATGAGGAGCTGGACGACGGCGGTGCCGATGCGGCGCGGCTTGAGCGAGAGCGTGGTGATGGACGGCTCGGTGCTGGCGTACACGGTGGACTCGCTGCAGCACACCAGCAGCAGATCGTCCGGGACCCGGAGGCCGTAGCGCCGGGCGGCGGCGAGCAGGTCGGTGCCGTTGGGGTCGAAGAGACCGTAGACCGCGTCGGGCCGGTCGGGACGGGCGAGCAGCCGGTCGGCGGCGACGGCGCCCGCGCACGGGTCATGTGCGGGGTAGGACTCGAAGACCGGATCCTGGCCGACCCGTTCGCACCAGTGCAGGTACGCCGAGGTCGACAGGTGGGTGTACGTGTCCGTCGTGGTGCCCGTGAGCAGGCCGATGCGGCGGGCGCCGGCGTCGGCGAGGTGGTCGAGGATGCCGAGTACGGCGGCCTCGTGGTCGTTGTCCACCCAGGCGGTGACGGGGAGGGAGCCGACCGGGCGGCCGTCGGAGACGACCGGCAGCCCCTGTCGGACGAGTTCGCCGACGACCGGATCCTGGTCGGAGGGGTCGATGACGACCGTGCCGTCCAGGGCGACGTTGGACCATACGTCGTGGCGGGAGGTGGCGGGCAGGATGACCAGGGCGTAGCCGCGGGCCAGCGCGGCAGAGGTGGCGGCTCTGGCCATCTCGGCGAAGTAGGCGAACTCGGTGAAGGTGAAAGGTTCATCCCCGTACGTCGTGACGGTCAGGCCGATCAGGCCCGACTTGCCGGTACGGAGGGTTCGGGCGGCGGCGGACGGTCGGTATCCCAGGCGGTCGGCGACCTCGCGGACGTGGCGCCGGGTGGCATCCGGGAGCCGTCCCTTGCCGTTGAGGGCGTCGGACACGGTCGTGATGGAGACCCCGGCGGCGGCGGCGACGTCTCTGATGCCTGCCCGGCCCGGCCGGCTGCCTCGCCGTGAGGTTTCCGCGCGGCTCACCTGGTGCTTCCCTGCTGCTGTCATGGCGAGCCGATAGTAGGGCTCATGCGGTGGGGTAGTGCGGACGCATATGCACGCGTTGACAGGCACGTTTCTGCATGGTCGTAGAGGGTCAACTTCCTGCGAAAGCAAGGCAGTTGACTGATCCAATAGTAAGACGTGACTTGTCGACGCGTATGGGCCTGCCAAGTGCGCGAGGTCTCGAAGAGGTCTCAACTCACCTTCACGGGGGATGCGCGCCACGGCGTGAGCTACCGGCGCATAGATATATGTACAGCGCGCCCCCCGAAACGTGCGCCTTCGTGTGCTGATGCCCCTGATGCCGGTGGGAGACGTGAGGTTCGCCTCTTTCCTGGGCGCCGTCCGCACTCGCTACTGCTCCCGCACCTGTACGCAGTGGCGCCGAATCCTCATATGGTGAGGAGTATTGGATGCCGGTGGTGTCGACGGTCCGCCGGTGGTCGCGAGGAGGACTGCGGTGAGTGAGACGAGCCCCAAGCTGCGCGCCGAGCTGGAGGGTATCCCCACCTATAAGCCGGGCAAGCCCGCCGCGGCCGGCGGACCGGTCGCCTACAAGCTGTCCTCCAACGAGAACCCGTACCCGCCGCTGCCGGGTGTGCTGGAGAGCGTGGCCGCGGCGGCCGCCGACTTCAACCGCTACCCGGACATGGCCTGTACCGGGCTGCTGAACGAGCTGTCCGACCGCTTCGGCGTGCCGCTCGCCCATCTGGCCACCGGGACCGGCTCGGTGGGGGTCGCCCAGCAGCTGATCCAGGCCACCAGCGGCCCCGGTGACGAGGTGATCTACGCCTGGCGGTCGTTCGAGGCCTACCCGATCATCACGCAGATCAGCGGAGCCCGGTCGGTGAAGGTGCCGCTGACGCCGGGCGATGTGCACGACCTGGACGCGATGGCGGACGCGATCACCGACCGGACCCGGCTGATCTTCGTCTGCAACCCGAACAACCCGACCGGCACGGTGGTGCGGCGGGCCGAGCTGGAGCGGTTCCTCGACCGGGTGCCGGGGGATGTGCTGGTGGTGCTGGACGAGGCCTACCGGGAGTTCATCCGCGACCCCGAGGTGCCCGACGGCGTCGAGCTGTACCGGAAGCGGCCCAACGTCTGCGTCCTGCGGACCTTCTCCAAGGCGTACGGCCTGGCCGGGCTGCGCGTCGGTTTCGCGATCGGCCATGAGCCGGTGGCGGCGGCGCTGCGCAAGACGGCGGTGCCGTTCGGGGTGAGCCAGCTCGCGCAGGAAGCGGCGATCGCCTCGCTGCGGGCCGAGGACGAGCTGCTGGGCCGGGTCGGTTCGCTGGTGTGCGAGCGCACGCGCGTGGTCGACGCGCTGCGGGACCAGGGCTGGACGGTGCCGGAGACGCAGGCCAACTTCGTGTGGCTGCGGCTGGGGGAGCACACGGTCCCGTTCGCGCAGGCCTGTGAGGCGCACGGGGTGGTGATCCGGCCGTTCCCGGGCGAGGGTGTGCGGGTGACGATCGGCGAGGACGAGGCGAACGACATCTTCCTGAAGGTGGCGGAAGCGTTCCGCAAGGAGCTGTAGCTCCTCGGGGGAGTCAGTCCTCGATCAGTTCCACTCGGACGGGGTCGCCGTTCCGCACGGTCGCCAGGAGGCCGGCGTCCCCGTCCACGCTGCCGAGGACATTGCAGGGACTGGCGAGGCGGCATTCTCCCCCGAACTCCGTTCGGGGGAGCCCCCAGCCCTGCGAGATCGGCGTGGGGCCGTAGGGGAGGGCGAGCGCGTCGCCGTCCGTCCAGAAGACCACCGTGCCCGGTTCCACGACCTGACGGGCGTCCGTTTCACGTGAAACAGAGACGCCTGTGTCGAAATACACCTCCTCGCCCCATGTGCGCGCGGTCGAAGCGAGAGGCAGTGCCTTGGCGAGGGCCTGCCGTGTCGGGGTGTCCGCGTCGAGGGTCGCGGTGAGGTGGCCCGCGGGCCAGGAGATACGTATCTGCATGGCGCGCAATTCAACAATATGTTGAAGTCGCTGCCAAGGTCTTGACGTGCCGGCGAAGGGGGGACCCCCCTTCCGCGGCTGAAAATCAGTGCGTCATAATGGCTTGTGAATGTGAACGCGTTCACAAGCGCGTCCCGTTTGCTCCCATATGCGTGCAACAAAGGGGGCAAACCGCCGCTGTACCACGGCGTAGTAAGGAGAGTGACGACGTGGACCTGGCTTTGGCGCCGGAAACACTGGCGCGCTGGCAGTTCGGCATCACCACCGTCTACCACTTCCTGTTCGTCCCGCTGACGATCTCCCTGGCCGCCCTCACGGCCGGGCTGCAGACGGCCTGGGTGCGCACGGAGAAGGAGAAGTACCTCAGGGCGACGAAGTTCTGGGGCAAGCTCTTCCTGATCAACATCGCGATGGGCGTGGTCACCGGCATCGTGCAGGAGTTCCAGTTCGGCATGAACTGGTCGGACTACTCGCGCTTCGTCGGTGACATCTTCGGTGCCCCGCTCGCCTTCGAGGCGCTGATCGCGTTCTTCTTCGAGTCCACCTTCATCGGCCTGTGGATCTTCGGCTGGGACAAACTGCCCAAGAAGATCCATCTGGCCTGCATCTGGATGGTCTCGATCGGCACGATCCTGTCGGCGTACTTCATCCTCGCGGCCAACTCCTGGATGCAGCACCCGGTCGGCTACCGGATCAACAAGGCCAAGGGGCGTGCCGAGCTGACCGACTTCTGGGCCGTGCTGACCCAGAACACCGCCCTCTCCCAGGCCTTCCACACCCTGTCGGCGGCCTTCCTGACCGGTGGCGCCTTCATGGTGGGCATCTCCGCCTACCACCTGGCCCGCAAGAAGCACATCCGCGACATGAAGACCTCGCTGCGGCTCGGCCTGGTCACCGTGGCCATCGCCGGTCTGCTCACCGCCGTCAGCGGCGACACCCTCGGCAAGGTCATGTTCAAGCAGCAGCCGATGAAGATGGCTGCCGCCGAGGCGCTCTGGGACGGACAGAAGCCGGCCCCCTTCTCGATCTTCGCCTACGGCGATGTGGAGAAGGGCCACAACAGCGTGGCCATCGAGATCCCGGGCCTGCTGTCCTTCCTCGCCGACGACAACTTCACCTCCTACGTCCCCGGTATCAACGACGTCAACAAGGCCGAGCAGGAGAAGTTCGGGCCCGGCGACTACCGGCCCAACATCCCGGTCGCTTTCTGGGGCTTCCGCTGGATGATCGGCTTCGGCATGGCCTCCTTCGCGATCGGCCTGGCCGGACTCTGGCTGACCCGCAAGAAGTTCATGCTGCCGCAGCACCTGAGGGTCGGCGACGACGAGGTGCCGCACCTGGTGCTGTTCAAGAACAAGGCGCTCAGCCCGAGGCTCACCCCCTGGTACTGGCGCATCGCGACCTGGACCATGGCCTTCCCCCTGATCGCCAACTCCTGGGGCTGGATCTTCACCGAGATGGGCCGCCAGCCGTGGGTCGTCTACGGCGTCCTGCAGACACGCGACGCGGTCTCCCCCGGGGTCTCCCAGGGCGAGGTCCTCACCTCGATGATCGTCTTCACCACGCTGTACGCGATCCTCGCCGTGGTCGAGGTCAAGCTGCTCACGAAGTACGTCAAGGCCGGCCCGCCCGAACTGACCGAGGCCGACCTCAACCCGCCCACGAAGATCGGCGGCGACACACGTGACGCCGACAAGCCGATGGCCTTCTCGTACTAGGCCGGGGGAACAGTCATGGAACTTCACGACGTCTGGTTCGTCCTGATCGCCGTCCTCTGGACCGGCTACTTCTTCCTGGAGGGCTTCGACTTCGGAGTCGGCATCCTCACCAAGCTGCTGGCCCGCAACCGGCCCGAGCGCCGGGTACTGATCAACACCATCGGCCCGGTCTGGGACGGCAACGAGGTATGGCTGCTCAGCGCGGGCGGCGCCACCTTCGCCGCCTTCCCGGAGTGGTACGCCACCCTGTTCTCCGGGTTCTATCTGCCGCTGCTGCTCATCCTGGTCTGCCTGATCGTCCGGGGTGTCGCCTTCGAGTACCGGGCCAAGCGGCCGGAGGAGAACTGGCAGCGCAACTGGGAGACGGCGATCTTCTGGTGCTCCCTGCTCCCCGCGATCCTGTGGGGTGTCGCCTTCGGGAACATCGTGCGGGGCGTGAAGATCGACCAGCACTTCGAGTACGTCGGCGGTGTCTGGGATCTGCTCAACCCCTACGCCCTGCTCGGCGGTCTGGTGACGCTCACGCTGTTCACCTTCCACGGTGCGGTCTTCACCGCACTCAAGACCGTCGGGGAGATCCGGGTACGGGCACGGAGGCTGGCCGGGTGGGTCGGCCTGGTCGCGGCTGCCGCCGCGCTCGTGTTCCTGCTGTGGACGCAGGCCGACAGCGGCGACGGCAAGAGCCTGGTGGCCCTGATCGTGGCTGTCGTCGCGCTGGTGGCCGCCCTGGTGGCCAACCGGGCCGGGCGAGAGGGATGGGCGTTCGCGCTGTCCGGCGTCACCATCGTGGCCGCCGTGGCGATGCTCTTCCTGTCGCTCTTCCCGAACGTCATGCCGTCCACCCTGAACGAGGACTGGAGCCTGACGGTCACCAATGCCTCGTCGAGCCCGTACACCCTGAAGATCATGACGTGGTGCGCGGCGATCGCCACACCGCTCGTCATGGTCTACCAGGGGTGGACGTACTGGGTGTTCCGCAAGCGGATCGGTACGCAGCACATCGCCCCTGACGCTGCTGCGGGCACCGCGCACTAAGGCCGCCGAGGGTGTGTTTCACGTGAAACACACCCTCTGGACCGAAGGGCATGTTTCACGTGAAACCAATCGACCCACGCCTTCTGCGATACGCCCGCGCCACGCGCCTCTTCCTCGTGGCGGTCGTCGGGCTGGGGGCCATCGGTGCCGGGCTGGTCATCGCTCAGGCGATGCTCGTCGCCGAGGTCGTCGTCGGCGCGTTCCAGCACGGGCAGTCGGTGGCCGACCTGCGCACTCCCCTGCTGCTCTTGGCCGCCGTGGCCGTGGGACGGTCGGTTGTCGCGTGGCTCACCGAACGCGCGGCCCACCGTGCGAGCGCGGCCGTGAAGTCGGAGCTGCGCGGGCGGCTTCTCGACCGGGCGGCGGCGCTCGGTCCGGGGTGGCTGAGCGGGCAGCAGACCGGCTCGCTGGTCACCCTGGCCACGCGAGGAGTCGACGCGCTGGACGACTACTTCTCGCGGTATCTCCCCCAGCTGGGGCTCGCCGTGGTCGTGCCGGTCGCGGTGCTGGCGCGGATCGTCACCGAGGACTGGGTGTCGGCGGCGATCATCGTCGGCACCCTCCCGTTGATCCCGGTCTTCATGGTGCTGATCGGCTGGGCGACGCAGTCCCGGACGGACCGTCAGTGGCGGGTGCTGTCCCGGCTGTCCGGACACTTCCTGGACGTGGTCGCGGGCCTGCCCACGCTGAAGGTGTTCGGCCGGGCCAAGGCGCAGGCGGAGTCCATCCGGCGGATCACCGACGAGTACCGCCAGGCCACTCTGCGGACCCTGCGGATCGCCTTCCTCTCCTCGTTCGCCCTGGAGCTGCTGGCCACGCTCTCGGTCGCCCTGGTCGCCGTGACGATCGGCATGCGGCTCGTCCACGGCGACATGGATCTCTCCATCGGCCTGGTGATCCTGGTGCTGGCGCCCGAGGCCTATCTGCCGCTGCGGCAGGTGGGCGCGCAGTACCACGCGGCGGCGGAGGGCCTCGCCGCCGCGGAGGAGATCTTCACCGTGCTGGAGACGCCGGTGCCGGCGTCCGGTACGGGAGCCGTGCCGGCGGGTGCCGTGGCCTTCGAAGGGGTCGGCGTCCGCTATCCCGGGCGCTCCGCGGACGCGGTGGCCGATGTGTCGTTCACCGTGGAGCCCGGTGAGACCGTGGCGCTGGTCGGGCCGAGCGGGGCGGGCAAGTCGACGCTGCTGAGCGTGCTGCTCGGGTTCGTACGGCCCAGCGCCGGGCGGGTGCGGATCGGGGACGCCGATCTCACCGGCCTCGATCTGGCCGAGTGGCGGTCGCGGATCGCGTGGGTGCCGCAGCGGCCGCATCTGTACGCCGGGACGATCGCGGAGAACGTACGGCTGGCCCGTCCCGATGCCGACGACAGCGCGGTGCGGCGGGCGCTGCGGGACGCCGGGGCGTGGGAGTTCGTGGACGCGCTGCCCGAGGGTGCCGACACCGTGCTCGGCGAGGACGGGACGGGGCTCTCGGCGGGGCAGCGGCAGCGGCTCGCGCTGGCCCGGGCGTTCCTGGCGGACCGGCCGGTGCTGTTGCTGGACGAGCCGACGGCCGCCTTGGACGGCGCGACGGAGGCGGATGTCGTGGCGGCGGTGCGAAGGCTCGCCGCGGGGCGGACCGTGTTGCTCGTCGTGCACCGGCCCGCGTTGTTGGGGGTGGCTGACCGCGTGGTCCGGCTGGAGGAGGCCGAGCCCGCGCGGAACCCGGCTCCTGCGGGGTTCCGCCCCGTGGACCTCCGCCCGTCGGCCGCCCGACCCGGTGGACCGGAAGGAGATCCCGCGGCCTCGCGGGGCGGGCCGGCCGCCGGGCGCCGGAGCGCGCTGGGGCGGGTCCGGGAACTCGGGCGGGGCCGGCGGGGCCGGCTCGTGGGCGCGCTGGCGCTGGGGAGCCTGGCGCTGGGCAGTGCGGTGGGCCTGATGGCCACCTCCGGCTGGCTCATCTCGCGGGCCTCGCAGCAGCCGCCGGTGCTGTACCTGATGGTGGCCGTGACGGCCACGCGGGCCTTCGGGATCGGGCGGGCCTGCTTCCGGTACACCGAACGTCTGGTGTCGCACGACGCCGTTCTGCGGATGCTGGCCGACACCCGGGTCGCGGTGTACCGGCGGCTGGAGCGCCTCGCGCCCGCGGGGCTGCGCGGTGCCCGGCGCGGTGATCTGCTCACCCGGCTGGTCGCCGACGTGGACGCGTTCCAGGACTACTGGCTGCGCTGGCTGCTGCCCGCCGCGGTCGCCGTGGCCGTCTCCGCCGGTTCCGTCGGGTTCACGGCCTGGCTGCTGCCCGAGGCCGGCGCCGTCCTCGCGGCCGGCCTGCTGGCGGCCGGTGCCGGTGTCCCCCTGGTGACCGCGACCGCGGCCCGGCGGACCGAGCGGCGCCTGGCACCCGCCCGCGGGGAACTCGCGATCCGCGTGACCGACCTGCTCACCGGCACCGCCGAGCTGAGCGTCGCGGGAGCGCTGCCGGCCCGTACGGACGCGGTCCGGCGGGCCGACGGCACCCTCACCCGGATCGCCGCGCGCGCCGCCGCCGTCACCGGGCTCGGTGACGGACTGACCGCGCTGATCTCCGGCCTGACCGTCGCCGCCACCGCCGTGTGCGGTGCCCAGGCGGTGGCGGACGGCCGGCTGAGCGGCGTGGCGATGGCCGTCGTCGTCCTCACCCCGATGGCTGCCTTCGAGGCCGTACTGGGGCTGCCGCTCGCCGTGCGCTACCGGCAGCGGGTGCGGCGCAGCGCGGAGCGGGTCTACGAGGTCCTGGACGCTCCCGAGCCCGTGCGCGAGCCGCAGTCGCCCCGAAAGGCGCCCGCCTCGCCGTTCCCGGTCGTCGTCAAGGGCCTGGTCGCACGGCACGCCGGGCAGCGGCAGGAGGCGCTCGCCGAGCTGGATCTGGTGCTGGAGGAGGGGCGGCGGGTCGCCGTCGTCGGGGCGTCCGGTTCCGGCAAGACGACCCTGGCGCAGGTGCTGCTGCGCTTCCTGGATCCGCAGGCCGGCTCGTACACGCTCGCCGGTGTGGACGCGGGCGCGCTGGACGGGGACGACGTACGGCGGCTCGTCGGGCTGTGTGCGCAGGACGCGCATCTCTTCGACAGCTCGGTACGCGAGAACCTGCTGCTGGCCAGGAAGGACGCCACCGATGCCGACCTGCGCGGCGCGTTGGCCCGGGCACGGCTGCTGGACTGGGCGGACTCGCTGCCCGACGGCCTGGACACGCTCGTCGGCGAGCACGGGGCGCGGCTGTCCGGCGGGCAGCGGCAGCGGCTGGCGCTGGCCCGTGCGCTGCTGGCCGGCTTCCCCGTGCTCGTGCTCGACGAGCCCGCCGAGCACCTGGACCTGCCGACGGCCGACGCGCTGACCGCCGATCTGCTGGCCGCCACGGAGGGCCGTACGACGCTGCTGATCACCCATCGGCTGGCGGGGCTCGACGCGGTGGACGAGGTGGTCGTGCTCGATGCGGGCCGGGTGGTGCAGCGGGGCCCGTACGAGCGGCTGGTCGCCGAGGAGGGGCCGCTGCGGGAGATGGCCCGCCGGGAGGCCGAGTCGGAGTCGCTGGTGGGGGCGCGGTGAGGAGTCCTCGGCGGGAGCCGTGCGGCCGAGTTTCCCGGACATAGGGGACTTATTAGGCTCGTGGCATGGCTGCAGCACCTCCGCCCGAGCCCTCTTCGGCCGCCGAGCCCGCTTCGGCCGCCGGGCCAGCGCCGGCCGCCGAGGCCGCCCTGCGGATGCCGCAGTTGCTGGAGGCGATGCGGTGTGTCGGCAGCGGTCTGGAGCTGCATTCCACGCTGGACCGCATCTGCGAGACAGCGGCGGGGCTGGCCGGGGCCCGCTTCGCGGCGATCGGGGTCGTGGCCGAGGACGGTGACGGCCTGACCGACTTCGTCTACCACGGTGTGGGCGAGGCGACCGCCCGCCGTATCGGCCGGCTGCCGGACGGGCACAGGGGGCTGCTCGGCGCGCTCATCAGGGAACCGGAGCCGGTCCTGCTGGCCGATCTGCACCAGGACGCTCGGTCCTGCGGCTTCCCGGAGCACCATCCGCCGATGCGCAGCTTCCTCGGGGTCCCCATCCGGGTGCAGGGCGAGATCTTCGGCAACCTCTATCTGACCGAGAAGCGCGGTGGCGAGCCGTTCGACGACGACGATCTGACCATGGTCAGGGTGCTGGCCGCCGAGGCCGGGATCGCGGTCGGCAACGCGCGGCTGTACGAGGCGGCCAAGCAGCGGGAGCGGTGGATCGACGGGTCCGTGGCGGTGACCACCGCCCTGCTGTCGGGCGGGGACGCCGACGAGGCGCTGCAGGTCGTCGCGGAGCAGGCCCGCCGGCTGTCCGGCGCTGCGGCCGGAATCGTGCTGCTCCCGGCGGAGGAGGGCGGTCTCGAGGTGGTCGCCGTCGCCTCGGACGGCCCGGCCGGCCTGCTCGGCACGGTCGTCCCCGCGGAGAGCGCGATCGTCGCCGAACTGCTGGACGGCCAGGCGGTGTTCGTGGCGGACGCGGCCACCGACGCGCGGGCCCTCACACCGTACGCGGGCGGCTACGGGCCGACGATGCTGCTGCCGCTGCAGAGCGACGGCCGGGTGCTGGGCACGCTGGTCACCCCCCGGGCGCGCGGCAGCAGGCCGTACACGCGGGCGGAGCGCACGCTGGCCGTGCAGTTCGCCTCGCAGGCGGCGCTCGCGCTGATGATGGCGGAGGCGCAGCGGGACCGCGAGCGGCTCGCGGTGTACGAGGACCGGGACCGGATCGCCCGAGATCTGCACGACCTGGTCATCCAGCGGCTGTTCGCGACGGGCCTGATGCTGGAGAGCGCGCAGCGGCAGGCCAGGGTGCCCGAGGTGCGGGAGGGCGTCGGCAAGGCGGTGGACGAGCTGGAGGTCACCATCCAGGAGATCCGCACGGCGATCTTCGCGCTGCGGCAGGGACCGGCGGAGGCGCCGGCGGGGCTGCGCACCCGGGTGCTGCGGGAGATCAACATGGCCGCCGTACCGCTGGGATTCAAGCCCGCGCACCGGATCGTGGGGCCCCTCGACACGGCCGTCGGCGATCTCACCGGCAAGAACCTGATCGCGGCCCTGCGCGAGGCGCTGTCGAACGCCTTCCGGCACGCCGGGGCCTCCCGGATCGACGTCGTGGTCGACGCGGCCGTCACGCTGCCGGACGGGCGCCCGGGCGTACGGCTGACCGTCGCCGACGACGGCGTCGGCGTCCCCGAGGGCGGCCGGCGCAGCGGCCTGCGGAACCTGAAGCGGCGCGCCGAGTCCCTCGGCGGCGACAGCAGGCTCGGCCCGGGCATCGGGGAGCACGGCGGCGGTACGGCTGTGGTGTGGGAGGCGCCGTACTAGCGCGCCGCCTGGTGAGAGCGGTGCACCGCCGGCGGGTGTCCCTCGGCGCGCGGCGCGCGGGGCGACTACGGCACCCGGTTGGCGAGCAGCCGCTCGATGACCACCGCCACGCCGTCGTCGTTGTTCGCGACCGTACGGCCCGACGCGGCGGCGATGACGTCCGGGTGGGCGTTGCCCATGGCGTACGACCGGCCGGCCCAGGTCAGCATCTCGACGTCGTTGGGCATGTCCCCGAAGGCGACGACCTCCTCGTGCGAGATGCCGCGCTCGGCGCAGCACAGGGCGAGGGTGCTGGCCTTGGAGACGCCCGGGCCGCTGATCTCCAGCAGGGCGCTGGGGCTGGAGCGGGTGACGTTGGCGTGGTCGCCGATCGCCAGCCGGGCCAGGGTGAGAAAGGCGTCGGGGTCGAGGGAGGGGTGGTAGGCGAGGATCTTGAGGACGGGCTGGTCGGCGTCCGGGCCGTCCGGCGCGAGCAGCTTCTCGGCGGGCAGCAGGTTGTCGGGTATCTCCAGGTGCAGCTTGGGATAGTCCGGCTCCTGGTGGAAGCCGTACGTCTGCTCGATGGCGAACACCGCGTCCGGTGCCGCCTCGCGCAGCAGCCGGACGGCGCGCAGGGCGTTGTCCCGGGCCAGCTCGCGGACCTTCACGAACCGGTGGGCGCCGGGGCCGCCGTGCAGGTCGACCACGGCGGCGCCGTTGCCGCAGATCGCCAGGCCGTGGCCGTGGACGTGGTCGCTGACCACGTCCATCCAGCGGGCGGGCCGGCCGGTGACGAAGAAGACCTCGATCCCGGCCTCCTCCGCGGCGGCCAGCGCGGCGATGGTCCGCGGTGAGACGGACTTGTCGTCGCGCAGCAGAGTGCCGTCGAGGTCGGTGGCGATCAGCCGCGGGGGCAGGGCGGCGGCAGGGGTCCCGGGCTGTCTGGTCGCTGAGGTCACCCGGCCATTCTCGCGCAGCCGTCCGCACGGTCGTGCGGGGGCCCGCACGGATGAGACGCGGCCGGCGACACGGCCGGGGCAGCGGTGCCGGACGGGCCGGTCAGCCCAGCTGGGCGGGGGCCTCCATGGCGATCCGCTCGAAGACCTTCTCGTCGGCGGCGAAGTCGGAGTCCGGGATGGGCCAGTGGATCACGATCTCGGTGAAGCCCAGCTCCCGGTGGCGGCCCGCGAAGTCCACGAAGGCGTCCAGGGACGCGAGCGGCCGGGCGCGGTCCGGGGTGAAGCCGGTGAGCAGGACCTTCTCCAGCTCGCCCATGTCCCGCCCGGTGGCCTCGCACGCCTCGGACAGTTTGCCGATCTGCCCGCGCAGTGCCTCCACGGACTGCTCCGGCGTGCCGTTCTCGTACAGCTTCGGGTCGCCTGTGGTGACCCAGGCCTGGCCGTACCGCGCGGCGAGCCGGAGGCCGCGGGGGCCGGTGGCGGCGACCGCGAACGGCAGCCGGGGGCGCTGCACGCAGCCCGGTATGTTGCGGGCCTCGTCGGCCGAGTAGAACCGGCCCTCGTACGACACCGCGTCCTCGGTGAGCAGCCGGTCCAGCAGGGGCACGAACTCGGCGAGCCGGTCGGCGCGCTCGCGCGGGGTCCACGGCTCCTGGCCGAGGGCGGTGGCGTCGAAACCGGTGCCGCCGGCGCCGATGCCGAGGGTGATCCGGCCGCCGGAGATGTCGTCCAGGGAGATCAGCTCCTTGGCGAGGGTCACCGGGTGGCGGAAGTTCGGCGAGGTGACCAGCGTGCCGAGGCGGAGCCGGTCGGTGACGGCGGCGGCAGCCGTCAGCGTCGGGACCGCGCCGAACCAGGGGCCGTCGCGGAAGCTGCGCCAGGACAGGTGGTCGTAGGTGTACGCCGTGTGGAAGCCCAGCTCCTCGGCGCGCATCCAGGCCGCACGGCTGCCCTCGTGCCAGCGGCGGTACGGCAGGATCACGGTGCTCAGACGCAGACTCATGCGTTCGAGAGTAAGCGGCCGCACCGACAACGGACGAAGCCGCCACTGTCCGGGGCCGCCCGGCGCCGGGCGGTGAGCACCGCCGTCGGGCCCCGGGCCCTCAGCGGGGGCCGGGAAAGCGCAGGTAGCGCGGGGGTACGGCGGCCGTGAGCCAGACGCCGTTGGCGCTGACGTGGAACACGTGGCCGTCGCGGTGCATGGCGCCGGAGTCGACGCCGAGCACCACGGGACGGCCCCGGCGGGCGCCGACGCGGGTGGCGGTCTCCCGGTCGGCGGAGAGGTGGACGGCGTGCCGGGTCATGGGGCGCAGGCCCTCCGCGCGGATCGCGTCCAGGTACGCGGCGACCGTCCCGTGGTGGAGGTACGGCGGCGGGGTCACCGGGGGCAGGCCGAGGTCCACCTCGATGCTGTGCCCCTGGCTGGCGCGGATCCTGCCGCCGTCGATCACGAAGCGCCGTTTGTCGTTCGTGGCGACGACGTGGTCCAGCTCCTCGCGGGTGAACCGGAATCCGTGCTCCGTGGCCGCGGTGATCAGCGTGTCGATCTCCACCCAGCCGCCCGGGTCGGGTGCGAGCCCGATGCGCTCGGGCTGGTGCCGCAGGTGCCGGGAGAGATATTTCGACACCTTCACGGTGCGTCTTTCGTCCATGGGTCCAGCGTGCGGGAGAGACGCGGATCACGCAGGTTGTTTTTTTCCGCAGGTTTGATCCACAACCAAGTCGAGTTATCCACAGGGTAATTGGCGAAGTTGTGGACAACCGGCCCGCAGTTCAGGGTGTTTCGTGAACACCGGTGCGGTCATGGGGTGATGCGACTAGATGGCACAGATCCCCTGCCCGCAGATCGCGTTCGACGGCCGCGGCGACGAAGGCCGAAACGCGTCTGCCGCCAACCACCCTTCCCACGGAGTCGATCGGCGCGGCGACCGGTGGCACCGACCGGGCGCCAATGGTCGGCCGGTGCGGCTGCCGTGGGCGAGACGGGTGCGCCGGCGTCACGCGGCCAACGCATGCGGAAAACGCGGCGGTTCCGCGTCCACAGTTCGCCGGGCGAGGGGCGCGGACGGCGGACGCGTAGGACGGCATCGGCCGTGTGCGCGTCCCCAGACGGCCCGGACCGCCCCGGTGGCGTCCGAGGATGTACTCAGTGATGAACTCCAATGAGCGGAAGGTGGTGTTCCAGGCCCGCCCGCTCAACTCCCGCAGAGAGCTGCGGATCGGCGCCGGACCGGACGCAACTCGCCCGTCACCGGCGGCATGTGTGGGCCCGGGGCAGGGAGGTGGATACCCCCTGGCCCCCGCCCTCGCCCGCCTCCGTCGCCCCGCTCACAACTTCGGTTCCACCCGCGCCACCCTCCGCAGCAGCCCCGGCGCGAAGCGGGACAGCAGATGCGCCCCCCGCGCCTCGGGCGTCACCGGGGCCACCGCCCTGTTGTGGACCACCGCGTCCAGGATCGCGTCGGCCACCTTCTCCGGCGGGTAGTTGCGCAGCCCGTACAGGCGGGCCGAGCGCTGCTGGCGGCGCCGCTGTTCCGCCTCGTCGACGCCGGTGAAGCGGGCCGTGGAGGTGATGCTGGTGTTGACGAAGCCGGGGCAGATCGCGGTGACACCGATGCCCTGGGAGGCCAGCTCGGCGCGCAGGCACTCGGAGAGCATCAGCACGGCCGCCTTGGAGGTGCTGTAGGCGGGCAGCGCGCGCGAGGGCTGGTACGCGGCGGCGGACGCGATGTTGACGATGTGGCCGCCCTGGCCGCGCTCGGCCATCCGGGCCCCGAAGAGCCGGCAGCCGTGGATCACGCCCCACAGGTTCACGTCCAGCACCTTGCGCCAGTCCTCGGTCGTCGTGGCGAAGAAGGAGCCCGAAAGACCGATGCCCGCGTTGTTGACCAGCACGTCCAGCACGCCGTACTCGCGGTGGACCTTCTCCGCGAGCTTCTCCATGGCCTGCTCGTCGGAGACGTCCGCCGGCTCTGCCCAGGACTCCGGCGCCCCGACCAGCCGGGACAGCTCGGCGGTGCGGGCCGCCGCCTCGGCGTCGCGGTCGACGGCGATCACGCGCGCGCCGGCCTCCGCGAACGCGAACGCCGTGGCCCGGCCGATGCCGCTGCCCGCGCCGGTGACCAGCACCAGCTGCCCGCCGAACCGGTCCGCGTGGCGGCCGGTGGGGGCCGGGCCGGGACGGCCGCCCGCCACGGACGTCACGAACTCCTCGATCCAGGCGGCCAGCTGATCGGGGCGGGTGCGCGGGACCCAGTGCTTCGCCGGGAGCGTGCGGCGGGTCAGCTGCGGGACCCACCGGTCCAGGTCGTCGTACAGCCGCTCCGAGAGGAACGCGTCGCCCTGGGGCGTGATGAGCTGCACGGGCGCGTGCGCGTACGCGTCCGGGCGCGGCCTGCGCATCCGGGCGCGGACGTTGTCGCGGTAGAGCCAGGCACCGCGGGCCGCATCGGAGGGGAGGGAGGCCGTCGGGTAGTCGCCGCCGGGGACCTGTTCGACGCGCTCCAGGATCTTCGGCCAGCGTTTGCCGAGCGGGCCGCGCCAGGCGAGCTCCGGCAGGGCCGGGGTGTGCAGCAGGTAGACGTACCAGGATTTGGCGCCCTGGCCGAGCAGCTGGCCCACCCGGCGGGGCGTCGGACGCTTCACGCGCGCGTTGATCCAGTGCCCGAAGTGGTCGAGGGAGGGCCCGGAGATCGAGGTGAAGGAGGCGATACGGCCCTCCGTGCGCCCCACCGTGACGAACTCCCAGGACTGCACCGAGCCCCAGTCGTGCCCGACGAGGTGCACCGGCCGGTCCGGGCTGACCTCGTCCACGACGGCGAGGAAGTCGTCCGTGAGCTTGGCCAGGGTGAAGCCGCCGCGCAACGGCCGGGGCGCCGTGGACCCGCCGTGGCCCCGGACGTCGTAGAGGACCACGTGGAACCGTTCGGCGAGACGGGCCGCGACCTCGGACCAGACCTCCTTGCTGTCCGGATAGCCGTGCACCAGCACCACGGTCGGCTGTTCCGGATCGCCCAGCTCGGCCACGCACAGCTCGACCCCGCCGGTACGCACCCGGCGCTCACGCGCGCCTTCCAGTGTCACTTCTCCTCCGCCCAGCGCCGCACGTGCGGCAGATCGTCGTCCAGCCAGAACGCGCCCTCCTCGGGATCCCGGGAGTCCGTGACCACCAGGATCTCCTCGAACTTGGCGCCCGTGCCGCGGAAACCGAGATGCGGCTCGACCGCCCACAGGCCCGGTCGCGGCGGATGGTCCGAGAAGCGGTACGGCGACCACAGCGGCGACCAGCCCTCGCGGTGGCCGTGCAGCGCGTCGGCGACGAGGCCCTTGAGGGACTGCGTGCCGAACCCGAACAGATGGGGCGACCAGCGGCGCTGCCGCACCCGGTCCACCTTGTGGGCGATGACCCCGAAGGGATAGGCCCGGTGCCGGTTGGCGTAGCCCTGGCGCACCATGAGCCGGTCCACGTCCTGGTAGATCTCGCGCAGCGGGCGCCGCTCGCGCACCTCGCGCAGGATCAGCTCGCGGTGCGCCTCCAGGTCGGCCATCAGCCGGTCCTGCACCGGGTTCACGCCCAGCGAGCCCGAGTAGCCGATGTCCGCCGTGTATCCCTCGTACACCGGCGCCATGTCCAGGATGAAGGGCATCCCGGCCTCCAGGCGCCGGTCGGTCGGGAAGAACTGCAGCGGGACGCGGAAGTCCACGAACGCCGTGCGGTCCCCGAACCAGGCGAAGGGGAGATGGAACCAGTCCCGCACCCCGCGCTCGCGCAGCCACTCCCGCTGCATCCGCGCCGCCTCGCGCTCGCTCACGCCCGGCTCCAGGCGGGCCGCGACCGCCTCCGCGCATGCGTAGGCGAGGCGCTGCACCTGCCTGAATCCCCGCAGCTCCACGGAGAGTTCGCTGCTCACTGCCGTCGTCATGCCGCCCCGTCCCGTCGTCCCGACGACTACTTTGCCGTCCGGGCGACTCGTCCCGTCGACCGCCGTACTCGTGCGTAACTTGACACTGTGAATGTGACAGTTGTTAGAGGTGGCGTCAATAGGCGGGATCAAGGGCTGTGGACGACGGGCCGTACGACGCCTCGGGCCCACCCTGGGGCAGAGGTCCCCTAGGGCCCCGTAATACCTGGGGCTGAGGAGGAAACGGCTCTGAGGTCTGACGACGGGCGTGGTCCGGGTCACTACCGTCGAAGACGTGACTGTGATCGCGACCGAAAGCCTGAGCAAGCGGTTCCCCCGGGTGACCGCGCTCGACCGGCTGTCCGTGGACATCGGGCCCGGTGTGACCGGACTCGTCGGGGCCAACGGCGCCGGCAAGTCGACCCTGATCAAGATTCTGCTGGGGCTGTCCCCCGCCACGGAGGGCCGGGCCGAGGTGCTCGGCCTGGACGTCGCCACCAAGGGCGCCGCCATCCGCGAGCGCGTCGGGTACATGCCGGAGCACGACTGCCTGCCGCCCGACGTCTCGGCCACCGAGTTCGTCGTCCACATGGCACGCATGTCCGGCCTCCCGCCCGCCGCCGCCCGCGAGCGCACCGCCGACACCCTGCGCCATG
This sequence comes from Streptomyces sp. NPDC015171, assembly GCF_043079545.1. NCBI lineage: Bacteria > Bacillati > Actinomycetota > Actinomycetes > Kitasatosporales > Streptomycetaceae > Streptomyces > Streptomyces sp. NPDC015171. Next base: position 181,222 of record NZ_JBIBUO010000010.1, on the reverse strand, counting down.
TGGGGCTGTACGAGGAGCGCTACCGGCCCATCGGCGGCTACTCGACGGGCATGAAGCAGCGCGTGAAGCTGGCCCAGGCCCTGGTGCACGACCCGCAGCTGGTCTTCCTCGACGAGCCGACCAACGGCCTCGACCCGGTCGGCCGCGACGACATGCTCGGCCTGATCCGCCGCATCCACACCGACTTCGGCATCTCGGTCCTGGTCACCTCGCACCTGCTGGGCGAACTGGAGCGCACCTGCGACCACGTCGTCGTGGTCGACGGCGGCAAACTGCTGCGCTCCAGCTCCACCACCGACTTCACGCAGAACACGGCGACCCTCGCGATCGAGGTCACCGACAGCGACGAGCACCCCGACGGCACCCGCGCGGTCCGCGAGGCGCTCCACGCGCGCGGGGTCGACACGCACGACGGCAGCGGCCTCCCGGGCGCCGGGCACATCCTGCTGCTCACCGCGCAGGGCGAGGGGACGTACGACCTGGTGCGCGACATCGTCGCCGACCTGGGTCTCGGCCTGGTGCGCATGGAGCAGCGCCGGCACCACATCTCGGAGGTCTTCACGAGCGACGAAGAGCAGCGGAAGGAGGCCGTCGGCCATGGCGGTTGAGCATCCCGTAGCCGCACCGGCGGGCGACCAGACCCGCATCCACAACATCGGCTACCGCAACTACGACGGCCCGCGCCTGGGCCGCTCCTACGCGACCCGCTCGCTGTACTCGCAGTCCCTGCGCGGCGCCTACGGCCTCGGCCGCTCGGTCAAGTCCAAGGTGCTGCCGATGCTGCTGTTCGTGGTGATGTGCGTGCCGGCGGCCATCATGGTCGCCGTCGCGGTCGCCACGAAGGCCAAGGACCTGCCGGTCGACTACACGCGCTACGCGATCATCATGCAGGCCGTCATCAGCCTGTACATCGCCTCGCAGGCCCCGCAGTCCGTCTCGCGCGACCTGCGCTTCAAGACCGTGCCGCTGTACTTCTCGCGGCCGATCGAGACCGCCGACTACGTGCGGGCGAAGTACGCGGCGCTGGCCTCCGCGCTGTTCATCCTCACCGCGGCCCCGCTGCTCGTGCTCTACATCGGCGCGCTGCTGGCCAAGCTCGACTTCGCCGACCAGACCAAGGGATTCGCACAGGGACTCGTCTCCGTGACTCTGCTCTCGCTGCTCTTCGCCGGTATCGGACTCGTCATCGCCTCGGTGACCCCGCGGCGCGGGTTCGGCATCGCGGCCGTCATCGCCGTCATGACGATCTCCTACGGGGCGGTCTCCACGCTCCAGGCCATCGCCGAGACGCAGAACAGCACGGACGCCATCCCGTGGATCGGCCTCTTCTCGCCCGTCACGCTGATCGACGGAGTCCAGTCCGCGTTCCTGGGCGCCACCTCGGCCGCCCCCGGCGGGTCCGGACCCACGAACGGGGAGGGCGTCGTCTACGTCCTGGTCGTCCTGGGCCTCATCGCCGCGAGCTACGGCCTCCTGATGCGCCGCTACAAGAAGGTGGGACTGTGACCACGCCCAGCCCGTCGCCCGCCACCACCCTTCCAAGGAATGGGCCGCGCCCATGAGCACTCTCACCATCGACCACGTCTCCCGCTGGTTCGGCAACGTGGTCGCCGTCAACGACATCACGATGACCATCGGCCCCGGCGTCACCGGCCTGCTCGGTCCCAACGGCGCCGGGAAGTCCACCCTCATCAACATGATGGGCGGCTTCCTGGCCCCCTCCACCGGCACGGTCACCCTGGACGGCCGGCCGGTGTGGCGCAACGAGGACATCTACCGGCACATCGGCATCGTCCCCGAGCGCGAGGCGATGTACGACTTCCTCACCGGCCGCGAGTTCGTCGTCGCCAACGCCGAACTGCACGGGCTCGGCGCCAAGGCCGCCCAGCGCGCCCTCGCCACGGTCGAGATGGAGTACGCGCAGGACCGGAAGATCGCCACGTACTCCAAGGGCATGCGGCAGCGCGTGAAGATGGCGAGCGCCCTGGTGCACGAACCGTCGCTGCTCCTGCTGGACGAGCCGTTCAACGGCATGGACCCGCGCCAGCGCATGCAGCTGATGGACCTGCTGCGGAGGATGGGCGACGAGGGCCGCACGGTGCTGTTCTCGTCCCACATCCTCGAAGAGGTCGAGCAGCTCGCCTGGCACATCGAGGTCGTCGTCGCCGGACGGCACGCGGCCAGCGGCGACTTCCGCAAGATCCGCCGCCTGATGACCGACCGCCCGCACCGCTACCTGGTGCGCTCCAGCGACGACCGGGCCCTCGCGGCCGCGCTGATCGCCGACCCGTCGACATCCGGCATCGAGGTCGACCACGCGGAGGACGCCCTGCGCATCCAGGCCGTGGACTTCGGCCGCTTCACCGCCCTGCTGCCGAAGGTCGCCCGGGACCACGGCATCCGGCTGCTCACGGTCTCGCCGTCCGACGAGTCCCTGGAGTCCGTCTTCTCTTACCTGGTCGCGGCGTAGGAGGCCGAAGATGTACGACCCCACTGTCGCCCGACTCACGTACCGAGCCCTGCTCGGCCGCCGGCGGGCCCTCATCCTCGGCGCGCTGCCGCTGCTGCTGATCGTCATCTCCGTGGCCGTACGCGCCCTCACCGGAGCCGACGACCAGACGGCGGCCAACGTCCTCGGCGGCTTCGCGCTCGCCACCATGGTGCCGATCATCGGTGTCATCGCGGGCACGGGCGCCATCGGCCCCGAGATCGACGACGGCTCCGTCGTCTACCTGCTGTCCAAGCCGCTCAAGCGGCCCACGATCATCGTCACCAAGCTCATCGTCGCCATCGCCGTGACCATGGTCTTCTCGGCGGTGCCGACCCTGATCGCGGGTCTCATCCTGAACGGCAACGGCCAGCAGATCGCCGTCGCCTACACGGTGGCCGCGCTGGTCTCCTCCATCGCGTACTCGGCGCTCTTCCTGCTGCTGGGCACCGTCTCCCGGCACGCGGTGGTCTTCGGGCTGGTCTACGCCCTGGTCTGGGAGGCGCTGTTCGGCTCCCTGGTGTCGGGCGCGCGCACGCTGAGCGTCCAGCAGTGGTCGCTGGCCGTCGCCCACAAGGTCTCCGGCGGGGAGCTGGTGACCTCCGACGTCAGCCTGACGACGGGCACGGTGCTGCTGGTGGCGGTCACCGTCCTGGCCACCTGGTACGCCGGCCAGAAGCTGCGGTCGCTGACGCTGGCGGGCGAGGAGTAGGCCGCCGGGCCCGTCCGGCGGCTTTGACGGTCGGGGACTTCTGACGGGGACTTCACCCCGCCCTGGGCACACTGGGCGGAGCGGGACGGACGCTAGGAGGCCGGAGATGGCTGAGGAGATGCCGCACCAGCGGGAACGGATGCGGGCCGGTGCCGAGGCCGAGGACGACAGCGTCCTGGACGAGGCGTTCGTCCGGGCCGCCGAGACCTCCGAGCCGTCCGCCCGGGCCCGGATGCTCGCCGCGCGCTGGCGGGCCGAGGAGCCCGAGCCGCAGCCCTGGCGCTCCGACGAGCCGCCGGCCGGCTGGTTCTTCAGCAAGATACGGCGCCGCAGGTGGCGCCGCCGCTGACGCGCCCCGCGCCCGGCGGACGGCGGCGCCCCGCGCCCGGCGGACTTAATTCGGTGGCGGCCAACTCGGCTGTGCGGCACAGTGGTTGTGCCCCATCCGCCGGGGTCGTCCCGGCGTCACCGACCGGGAGTGGAGGTGGGCGATGTCCATGCACGGCAGTACGCCCAGCTCCCGACAGGGCAGCCCGAGGCCGGGTCCGGAGTAGATCGCTACCCCTCCGTGAAGCCACGGGAGCTGTCCGGGGCGGCCGCTTCGAGCACGCGATGTCGCTCTCGCGTGGGCCGCCCACCCGGAGGATTGGCCGAGAGGTAAGGCACCGGCTTGCTAAGCCGCGGTCGGGGGAGACCCCGCGCACGTTCGATCCGTGCATCCTCCGCAAGACATCACCACCGGAGTCCTGGCCGGAGTCCGGCCGGTGACCGCTCAGGCGCCCCGCGCGTCGGCGATCTTGTCCAGTTCGCGCATCGCCTCCGCGTGCGCGCTCATCGTGCGGTTCACGGTGCCCGCAGTGAAGAGGATCGCGCCGGCGAGGGACACCGGCACGGACAGGCCGAGGATCGCCAGCACCTTCGGCCAGTCGCGTTCGTTCGCGCAGTAGTCGCCGTTGCGGACGCCCTCGTTGGCGGTGCCACGGTCCGTCAGGAGACGGGACTCGCACTGGACGGGGTACTGGTCGTCCGGCTTGCGTTCCGCCTCGTACGGCGTGAGCAGCAGGACGGCGCACCAGGTCCACAGCAGCCCCGCCACGGCCAGCAGGCCGATGCCCCAGGCGCGTATCCGGGCGGCGCGGTCGCGGAAGTCGAGGTCGTATTCGCGTGATCGCATGGCCGCCGAATGTAGCAATGCCCCGGACGGCCGGTGCGCTCAGCCCAGCAACCGCTCCAGCACGGTCGCGATGCCGTCCTCCTCGTTGGACGACGTGACCTCGTCGGCCACCGCCTTCAGCTCCGCGTGCGCGTTGGCCATCGCCACGCTGTGGGAGGCCCAGGCGAACATCGGGATGTCGTTGGGCATGTCACCGAAGGCGATCGTGTCGGCGGCCTTCAGACCCAGCCGACGGGCCGCCAGGGAGAGACCCGTGGCCTTGGACAGGCCCAGGGGCAGCAGCTCGACGATGCCCTCGCCCGCCATGGCCACCGTGACGAAGCCGCCGGCCGCCTGCCGGGCCGTCTCGGCCAGCTCGTCGTCGCCCATCGTCGGATGCTGTATGTAGATCTTGTTGAGCGGCGCCGTCCAGAGGTCGGAGGCGTCCGAGAACGGGGTCGCGGGCAGCGTGCCGGTGACCGCGTAGCCCGGACCCACCAGCACCTCGCCGTCGAGCCCGTCCCTGCTGGCCGCCAGGTACAGCGGACCCACCTCGGCCTCGATCTTGGCCAGGGCCACGCCCGCCAGCTGCCGGTCCAGGGTGACCGAGGTCAGCAGGCGGTGCGCACCGGCGTCGTAGACCTGCGCGCCCTGGCCGCAGACCGCGAGGCCCGTGTAGCCGAGGTCGTCCAGGATGTGCCGGGTCCACGGGACCGCGCGGCCGGTGACGACGATGTGGGCCGCGCCCGCCGCGGTGGCCGCGGCGAGCGCGTCACGGGTGCGCTGCGAGATCGACTCGTCGGAGCGCAGCAACGTTCCGTCGAGATCGGTGGCGACGAGCCCGTAGGGAAAACTCACCGGGACACCGGCTCCAGGACCTCACGTCCGCCCAGGTAGGGACGCAGCACCTCGGGCACCCGGACGGAGCCGTCGGCCAGCTGGTGGTTCTCCAGGATCGCCACGATCGTGCGCGGTACGGCGCAGAGCGTGCCGTTGAGGGTGGCCAGCGGCTTGACCTGCTTGCCGTCGCGGACCCGGATGGACAGCCGGCGGGACTGGAACTCGGTGCAGTCCGAGGTCGAGGTCAGCTCGCGGTACTTGCCCTGGGTCGGGATCCACGCCTCGCAGTCGAACTTACGGGCGGCCGAGGAGCCGAGGTCGGCGGAGGCGACGTCGATGACGCGGAACGGCAGCTCCAGCGAGGTCAGCCACTGCTTCTCCCACTCCAGCAGGCGCCGGTGCTCGGCCTGCGAGTCGTCGGGATCGACGTACGTGAACATCTCGACCTTGTCGAACTGGTGCACGCGGAAGATGCCGCGGGTGTCCTTGCCGTGCGAGCCGGCCTCGCGGCGGAAGCACGGGGAGAAGCCGGCGTAGCGCAGCGGCAGCCGGTCCGCGTCGATGATCTCGTCCATGTGGTAGGCCGCCAGCGGGACCTCGGAGGTGCCGACCAGGTAGAGGTCGTCCTTGTCGAGGTGGTAGACGTCCTGCGCGGCCTGGCCCAGGAAGCCGGTGCCGGCCATGGACTGCGGGCGCACCAGCGCGGGGGTGAGCATCGGCGTGAAGCCGGCCTCGGTGGCCTGCGCGATCGCCGCGTTCACCAGGGCCAGCTCCAGCAGGGCGCCGACACCGGTGAGGAAGTAGAAACGGGAGCCGGAGACCTTGGCGCCGCGCTCCACGTCGATCGCGCCGAGGATCTGGCCCAGCTCCAGGTGGTCCTTGGGCTCGAAGCCCTCGGCGCCGAAGTCGCGGATGGTGCCGTGCGTCTCCAGCGTGACGAAGTCCTCCTCGCCGCCGACGGGCACGTCGGGGTGGACGAGGTTGCCGAGCCGGAGCAGCAGCTCCTGGGTCTCGGCGTCGGCCGCGTCGCGCTCGGCGTCGGCGGCCTTGACGTCGGCCTTCAGCTGCTCGGCGCGCTTGAGCAGCTCGGCCTTCTCGTCGGCGCCGGCCTTGGGGATCAGCTTGCCGAGCTGCTTCTGCTCGGCGCGCAGTTCGTCGAAGCGGACGCCGGAGGACCTGCGCCGCTCGTCGGCAGACAGGAGGGAGTCGACGAGCGCGACGTCCTCTCCACGGGCACGCTGGGACGCGCGCACACGGTCAGGGTCCTCACGGAGCAGGCGAAGGTCAATCACGGGCCCAAGGCTACCGGTGCGGGTCGCGGCTCACTAATCACTATTCAAGGGTGTTCTGAATCGCGGCTTACGTTCCGTTATGCGTTAATTGCCGCCCGTGTTCCCCGCTGTCGAGCCCTCGCGTCAAGCCGAAAGTGTCTCACTCCCTGGGACGAGGCACCCCTCAGGCGCCCGGTTGACCGGATTCCCTTGTGGAGGACGGCATTTGGCGGCCGGGTTGTCCACAGAAATCCACACCCCTCGAAGAGTTATCCACAGGCTGTGTGGAAGGTCTGTGGACTTCGGAATTGATCACTCCGGAAACCTTGATCAGGCGAAAGAATTCCCGGTTCAAACGCCATCGACACCCACTTTCGGGTGGAAAACGGTCGCCCCATAAGATGAACCAAAGGAAACGGATGGACGACGGGTGACCCAGGGGAGAGTGGACCCGGCAGGGGCCTCCAGGGCGATTTGTCGACCCGATCACCCCGCCCTGTCGACTTGTCCCCAGGTCGAGAAGGGCACCTGTGGATAACTCCTGTGGATAACGTTCGTATGCAGGTATGACCGGACGCGTACGACGGATCAGAACCGGCCGTCCTGGCAGCGCGCCACCCATTCGGCCGCCGCCATGAACTCCTCGTCCGACGTCCCGGCCGGGATCGGACGCGCCCCGCCGGGCGCGATGTCCGCACGCGGATACGAACCGAGGAAGCGCGCCTGGAGGCAGATCCGCCGCAGCCCCATCAGCGCCTCCGCCATCCGCCGGTCGGAGATATGGCCCTCGGCGTCGATGCAGAAGCAGTAGTTGCCGATGCCGGCGCCGGTCGGCCGGGACTGGAGCAGCATGAGGTTGATGCCGCGCGAGGCGAACTCGCCGAGCAGATCGCGCAGGGCGCCCGGGTGGTCGTCCCGCTGCCACAGCACCACCGAGGTCTTGTCGGCGCCGGTGGGCGCGGCGGGCCGGGCCGGGCGGCCGACCAGGACGAACCGGGTCTGCGCGTTCTCCGCGTCATGGATGCCGGTCTCCAGCGCCTGGAGTCCGTACCGGGCGGCGGCGAACTCGCCCGCGAAGGCGGCGTCGTAGCGGCCCTCCTGGACCAGGCGGGCGGCGTCCGCGTTCGAGGCGGCCGACTCCCAGAGGGCGTCCGGGAGATGCGCGCGCAGCCAGTTGCGCACCTGCGGCTGGGCCGCGGGGTGGGCGGAGACCGTCTTGATGTCGGCGAGCGTGGTGCCCGGCCGGACCAGCAGCGCGAAGGTGATCGACAGCAGCACCTCGCGGTAGATCATCAGCGGTTCGCCCGCGACCAGTTCGTCCAGGGTGGTGGTGATGCCGCCCTCGACGGAGTTCTCGATCGGCACGAACGCGGCCTCGGCCTCGCCGGCCCGCACCGCGTCCAGCGCGGACTGCACCGACACGTACGGGATCAGCTCCCGGGTGGCCGCCTCCGGAAGCGTGCGCAGGGCGACCTCGGTGAAGGTGCCCTCCGGGCCGAGATAGGCATAACTCGCTGGCATGTCCTCACCCTAATGGCCGCCCGGCCGCCCGGCGCGGGTGTCTCACGAGAGCCACCCGACCGGGTGGTTTCAAGAGGAATCGTCGCCCATACAGGGGCCTCTCGCGTACGGGGGTCACCCCTCCAGCAGCCGCTGTCCCACGTACTCGCCCCGCGCCGCGCCGCCCGGCACCGCGAACAGGCCGCTCGCCTCGTGCCGGATGTACTTCGACAGCGCGTCGCCCCGGTCGAGCTTGCGCTGCACGGGTACGAAGCCGCGCAGCGGGTCCGCCTGCCAGCAGATGAAGAGGAGACCGGCGTCGGGCGTGCCGTCCGCGCCGATGCCGTCGTGATAGGAGAAGGGGCGCCGCAGCATGGCCGCGCCGCCGTTCTGGTCGGGCCGGGTGATCCGGGCGTGCGCGGAGAGCGGGACGACGTACGCGCCCTCGGCGTCGGCCTTCTCCAGGTCCATGGCGGTCGTCTCGGTGCCCCCGGACAGCGGCGCCCCATCGGCCTTCCGGCGCCCGATGACCTGCTCCTGGGCGGAGAGCGACAGCCGCTCCCAGTCGTCGAGGAGCATGCGGATCCGGCGTACGACGGCGTAGGAGCCGTTCGCCATCCATCCGGGCTCGCCCGAGGCGGGCAGGAAGATCCGCTGGTCGAAGTCGGCGTCGGCCGGCTTCGGATTGCGGGTGCCGTCGAGCTGGCCCATGAGGTTGCGGGCCGTCATGGGGCGGGCGGTGGTGCCGGGACTGCGGTTGAAGCCGTTCATCTGCCAGCGCACCCGCGCGGCCGAGCCCGCGTCCCGCTGGATCGCGCGCAGGGCGTGGAAGGCGACGAGGGCGTCGTCCGCCCCGATCTGCACCCACAGATCGCCGTTGCTGCGGGCCTTGTCGAGCTGGTCGGACGAGAAGTCGGGCAGCGGATCGAGCGCGGCGGGCCGCTGCTTCTCCAGGCCGGTCCGCCCGAAGAAGCTGTGCCCGAAGCCGAAGGTGATCGTCAGCGAGGACGGGCCCGCGTCCCGGGCCACATCGGTGTCGGCGTGCGGCGCGGCCTCCCCGGCCATCAGCCGCTCGGCCGTCGCCGACCAGCGGCGCAGCAGGGCCGCCGCCTCCTTGCGGCCCGCGCCCGCCGCCAGATCGAAGGCGACGAGATGGCCGCACGCCTGGAGGCCCTCGGTGATGCCGGGCTGATGTTTCCCGTGAAACATCGCCCGGCCGGCGCCGACCGAGGTGAGCGGGGTGGCCCCGGCGGGCGCGGCGGCGTACCCCACGGCCGCGCCGGCCGCGCCGAGCGCGAGCCCGGTGGCGCCGGCGGTGCCGAGCAGGGCACGCCGCGAGATGCCGCCCGCGCCGGACGCGGGCTCCGCCGCCGGCGCCTCGGGCGCAGGGCCCCGCGAGGGCGTACGGGCCTGGGAGAGGGACTGGTCGGGCATGTGCGGTTCAGCCGATCTGCGCGTTCTTGGAGACGGTCACCTGGTCGATGTCGGAGGTGCGGACCGTGACGGCGACCTTCCAGTCGCCGGCGACGGGGATCTGCACGCCGCTCGCCGACCAGTGGCCGGTGGTGATGTGGTCGGGGTCGACCGGAAGGGGGCCGATCTTCTTCGCCTCCTGGGTGAGGGAGACCTTCACCTCGGGGACGTCGAAGGCCCGGCCGTTGGGCCGCTGGACGTACACGTGCATCTCGTTGCCGCCCACGCGTGCGGGGTCGAGGTCGATGCTGACGACGCCCTTGCCGTCGGTGCCGCCGGTGTCGAACGGCATGTCCAGGGTGAGTGCGCCGGACGACGCCGAGGTGCCGGAGCGGCTCTGCGCGGCGCCGGCCGCCTTGGCTTCCTGCTCGGTGCGGCCCGGCTCGGTCTGGGTCAGCGCGGTGGTGACGGCGAGCAGCACGACGGCGACACCGGCCTCGGCGAGCACCGAGCGGCGCAGACCGAAGCGGTTCGGGTCGCCGTCCCGCAGCCGCTTCTGCCGGGCGGCGTCGACGGCGGCGCGCTGCCGGGCGAGCTGGGCGGCACGCTGGGAGTCACCGGTGCCGGTGCCCTTGCCGCCGGCAGCGCCCCTGCCGGTCGCCTTGGAGGCCGTGACCTGCTCCTTCTCCCTCTCCCTCTCCTTTTCCTTCTCCGTGCGGGCCTGCGCGGCCCGGACCTGGGCCTTCTTCGCCTTGCCCGCGCGGACGACCGGGTCGGTGAGCCGCGTGGTCCACCGCCGGGACACGGCCGCGATGCCGACCAGCACCGCCACCAGCCCGATCTTGACCAGCAGCAGCTGCCCGTAGCGGGTCTCGGTGAACGCCGACCAGGAGCCGAGCTGCCGCCAGGACTGGTAGACGCCGGTGACGACGAGGGCGACGACGCAACCGAAGGCCAGCCGGGAGAAGCGCTGGACGGCGGCGGCCTCGACCGGGGTGTCGGCGGGCGCCCGGTACAGCGCGACCAGCAGGGCGGCGAGGCCGCCGAGCCAGCCGGCGACGGCCAGCAGATGGAGGACGTCGACCGGCATGGCGAGGCCGGGTTCGAGTCCGGTGGAGGCGTGCTCGGCCATGGCCCAGCTGGCCGCGAGCCCGGCCGCGACGACGACTCCGCCGACCGCGAGCCCGAAGGTCAGGTCACGCTTCTCGGTGCCCTCCTCCCGCCGGGTGTAGGCGCCGAAGAGGACGGCGACGAACAGCGCGGCGGCGGCGAGCAGCAGCAGCCGGGAGACCAGCGCGGCACCGGTCTTGGTCTGGAGCACCTGGCCGAGCAGATCGAGGTCGAAGACGTCGGCGACCTTGCCCGAGCTGGTGTACGAGCCGCGCAGGAGCAGCAGCCACAGGGTGGCCGCGGTCAGCGTGATCCAGCCGCCGACGACCAGCCGCTGCAGGGCCCGTACCCCGGCGCCGCGCTGCCAGCAGGCGAGGACGAAGGCCGCGCCGCCGGCGAGCACGATGAAGCCGGCGTAGGACACATAGCGCCCGAAGGCGTAGAGCCCGCCCACGACTCCGCCGCCCGCGACCGGTCCGGTGCCGGAGACGACGGTCTGCGAGGGCGCCCCGACGGAGAAGGTGTAGGCGCCGGCGACGGGATGGCTGTCAGCGGAGACGACCTGGTAGGTGACGGTGTACGTGCCCTTGGCCAGGCCGCTCTTGAGCTTCACGGCGTACGTCGTGCCGCTCACGTTGGCGGGGCTGCCCGTCTGGACGGGCTTGCCCTTGGGGTCGAGGACGCGCAGCGAGTCGTCGCTCATCGCCACCTTCTCGGAGAAGGTGAGCGACACCTGGGTGGGCGCCTTGTCGGCCACCACCCCCTGTGCGGGGTCGCTGCCGGTCAGCGCCGCATGGGCGGAGGCCGGTCCGGCGCCCGCCAGGAGCGCGCCGGTGACGGCGAGGCACAGCAGCAGCAGGATCCGCAGGCGGGGGGCGATGGTCCGGGTCACGGTGGTCCCTCCCTCAGTGGCCGGTCGACGGGTTGTACGTCGCGGACTTCACCGGCATCTCGACGGTGAGGGGCCCGGACTTGGCAAAGGTGAGCTTGACGGTGACGGTCTGGCCCTGCCGGGGCGGGTGCTTCAGCTTCTCGAACATCAGATGGTTGCCGCCGCTCTTGAACACGAGCCGGCCGTGGGCCGGTATGGCGAAGGAGGACTCCTCCGTCATGGCGCCGCCGACGGTGCTGTGCATGGTGACCTGGCCGGCCGCCGCGCTGCTGACCGAGGTCAGCCTGTCGTCGGTCCCGCCGTTGTTGGTGATGGTCAGGAAGCCGGCCGCCATGTCGGCGGAGACGGGCTGCGGCATGTAGGAGGAGGCGACCGACAGCTCCGCCTTCGCGGCGCCGGAACCCGAGCAGCCGGTGAGGGCGAGGGCGCCGGCCAGCGCGCCCGCGGTCAGGACGGCACGGCGCCTCACGGCTTGGCCCCCTTCACGAGCTCGGGCAGGTCCTTGGTGTAGTCGTCGACGGTGGCCCGCTCGCCGTAGAGGACGTAACCGGCGTCGGTCTTCGGGGAGAAGGCGATGACCTGGGTGCCGTGCACCGAGACGAGCTTGCCGCTCTTGTCCTTCTTCGTCGGCTCGATGGCGATGCCGACGGACCGGGCACCGGCCTTGACCTTGGCGAAGTCGCCGGTCAGGCCGATGAACCGGGGGTCGATGCCCTTGAGCCACCTGCCCAGCTCGGCGGGGGTGTCGCGGCCGGGGTCGGTGGTGACGAACACGACCCGCAGATCGTCCTGCTCGGCCTTGGGCAGCGCCTTCTTGGCCACGGCGATGTTGCTCATCGTCGCCGGGCAGATGTCGGGGCAGTGCGTGTAGCCGAAGTAGAGCAGGGTCGGGTGGCCCGCGGTCTCCTTGCGGAGGTCGTACTTCTTGCCGTGGGTGTCGGTGAGGACCAGGTCCGGCTTGGTGAAGGGCTGGTCGAGGACGGTGGCGGCCTTGCCCTGGTCGGACCCGCCCGAGACCACGGTGACCGGTGACGCGGCGTCGTCGCCGGAGCCGCAGGCGGACAGGGTCAGGCTGGTGGCGGCGAGCAGTACGGCCGCGGCGAACGTCTTCTTGCGCATAGAAAAATGTCCCAGATGTGTGAACTCCGGCGCGCACCGGGGTCGTACGGGGTGTCGCACGTCGCCGTACGACACCCGGTGCGCGCCGCGGACCCGAGGGCTCAGGCGGCGTTCCGGCGGCGGCCGGCGAGGACGCCGTAGGCCACGCCCGCGACGCCGATGACGATGCCGGCCGCACCGAGCACGCGCGCGGTGGTGTCGCTGTCGCTGCCGGAGTCCGAGGCGGCGGCCGTCTTCTCGGTCTTGTCGGTCTTGTCGGCGGTGTCGGTGGCGCCCGCCGAGCCGTGGTGGTCCTCGGTGGCGGCGGACAGCTCAAGGACCGGGGCCGGGTTCTCGGGCTCGTCCTGGCCCTTCTGCGGCACCTCGATCCAGCGCACGACCTCCTTGTTGGAGTACGTCTGGATCGCCTTGAACGTCAGCTCGTCGGCGTTCTCCGGCAGGGCTCCGAGGGAGAGCGGGAACTTCTGGAAGTAGCCGGGCTCGATGCCCTTGCCGTCTGCGGTCCAGGTGACCTTGGAGACGGCCTCGTCGATCTTCTCGCCGTGCATGGTCAGCGGCTTGTCCAGCTTGGACTTGGTGACGGCGACCTTCCAGCCCGGAACCGGCTGCGGCATCACCGAGGCGATCGGGTGGTCGGCCGGAAGGCTCACCTCGATCTTGGTGGTCGAGGCGTTGTCGCGCTCGTTCGGGACCTTGAAGTCGACGACCGCGTAGCCGCCCTTGGCCGCGGTGCCTTCCGGCTGCACGCTGACGTGCGCGAAGGCGGGGGCGGACAGGACGACGACGGCCGAGCCCGCGACGAGGGTGGCGGCGGCGATACGAGAAGCCTTCATGGCAGGGAGTACTCCACTCCGGGTGAGGTCCGATGGTGATCAGGAGTACGCGTGCGCGGGGCCGGACCACTCGTGGCCGGCGCTCCGGATGTGCGCACGCGCGCGTGCCGCACGACGGCGGCCCTCCTGTCCGGCTCCCCGTTTCCGGTTCCGCTGGAGTGGTGGTCGCGTCGCGTCAGGCGGCGAGAAGGAACGCGGCGGCGGGCGGGCCGCGCCGGATCACCGTGTGCTGGAGCGCGGCGGTGTGCGGGGCCGGTGCCTCGTCGCGGTCGGGGCGCGGGCCGCGCGGGCCGGGGTCGGCGGCGGGGAGCAGCCCGGCGCACAGGGCGCGCGCCAGCGCGAGCGCCGCGCGCAGAGACCGTACGAGCGCCCCCTCCGTGACTCCGTGCGCCGACAGTTCGATTAGCCGCAGCACGGCAAGGTCCCCGCGGCGCAGCAGCCAGCCGGCGGCGACGGCCGCGAGCACATGCCCGAGCAGCATCGGCAGCGACGGCAGCAGGCCGGCCGAGGCGCCGGTGACGTCGTGCCCGTGCGGGAAGGCGCCCAGGACGGCCGTCGGCCGGCCCGAGCGGTCTATGAGGCGCGCGTCGAGCAGCAGCCGGAAGGCGTGCCCCGGGCTGAGGGACACCGGGGTCGATCCGCACAGCAGCCGCGCGGCCTGCTCGACCAGCGCGCCGTCGCTCAGCGTCGCCCCCGTGGATCCGGCGGATCCGGTGGCGGCCGTCGGCCCCATCGGCATCCCGGCCATCGCGGTCCCGTGCTGGCCCAGGCCGAACAGCGTGTGCAGCCCGGTCTGGCCGACGGCGAGCAGCACGGCGATCCCGGGCAGCGAGCGGGCCCGTCCGGCGAGCGGCACCACGAGCAGCAGGGCGCCGAGGAAGCCCGCGCCCAGGGTCCACAGCGGCACCTGCGCGCAGGAGGCCAGAGCATGCCCGCACGCGGCCAGCGCGACGCAGACCGCGGCGAACACCGCGGCCCGCAGAATCCGGAGCCCGGCTCCGGGACGCGCCGTGCGCATGTGGGGGGCAGTCATGGCGCGCTCATCATCGCACTGCCCTTACCCACGGCATACGGCAGGTCGCCGAGGCCGTCCCTCATACACCGATTCCTCCCCCGGCGCATCGGCTGTATGGGCGGAGTCACCTCAAAAGAGTGCTTACGGCTCCGTACGGGCGGCAATACGTAACGGTATGTCGAGCCGCGGCCAGGAGGCTGGAGCATGAGCATCTGGTGGTCACTCCATCTGCGGCGCGAGGCCGCGAGCGTGCCGCTCGCCCGCCGACTGCTGATCGGCACCATGGAGACGGCGGGCGTCGACCCGGACATCTCCTACGACCTGTCGGTCGCCCTGAGCGAGGCCTGCGCCAACGCCGTCGAGCACGGCGGGGACGCGGCGTCCGGCACCTCGGAGGCGTACCGGGTCACCGCCTACCTCGACGGCGAGAAGTGCCGTATCGAAGTGACCGATTCCGGTCCCGGTCTCGCCCTCGGCCACGAGGTGCGGCCCGCCCGCCCGGACGCCGAGCACGGCCGCGGCCTCTGTCTGATCCGGGAGCTCGCCGACCACGTCCACATCGGGGTGAAGCCCGGCCGGGGCACCGGGACGGTGGTCAGCTTCGACAAGCTGCTCAAGTGGAAGAAGGATCCCTCCCTGCTCACGGCCTAGCGGCGCACCCGGACCGGCCCGCCCGCTACGGACCCGCCGTGTCCAGCACCTTCGCCAGGACATCCAGCGCCTGCGGATAAGCGCGCTCCCGCGGGGTGCCGTAGCCGACGACCAGGCCCTGCGGCCGGCCCGGCCCCGGGGTGTGCCAGTGCTCGCTGAGGGCGCCGACCGCCAGCCCCTCGGCCGCCGCCCGGGCGAGCGCCCCGGCCTCGTCCTCCACCTCGATCAGCGCGTGCAGCCCGGCCGCGATCCCGCGCACGCTGCGCCGCGCCCCCAGCCGCTCCAGCAGCTGGTCCCGGCGCCGCCGGTAGCGCAGCCTGCACGCGCGCACGTGGCGGTCGTAGGCGTGACTGTCGATCAGCTCGGCGAGCGCGAGCTGGCCGATCGTCTCGGTGTGGTGGTCGCTGTGCAGCTTGGCGTCGGCGACCGCGTCGACCAGGTGCGGGGGCAGCACCATCCAGCCCAGGCGCAGGGCGGGGCCGAGCGTCTTGGAGGCGGTGCCCAGGTAGACGACCTGGCCCGGTGCCATGCCCTGGAGGGCGCCGACGGGCTGCCGGTCGTAGCGGAACTCGCCGTCGTAGTCGTCCTCGACGATCAGTCCGCCGTGCGCGCGCGCCCAGTCGGTGAGTGCCCGGCGCCGCTCGGGGTGCAGGGTCACCCCGGTCGGGTACTGGTGGGCCGGTGTGACCACCACGGCCGCCGCCCCGCCGAGTTCCCCGGGGCGCACCCCGCGCGTGTCGACCGGGACCGGCAGGACCGTCCCGCCGTTGTGCCGGACCACCTCCCGGTGGAAGGGCAGCCCCGGGTCCTCCATGGCGACGGCGGCGCCGCCCAGCACGCGGGTGAGCAGCGCGAGGCCCTGCACATAGCCGGAGGTGACGACGATCCGCTCCGGCGGCGCGAGCACCCCGCGGGCCCGCCCCAGATAGCCGGAGAGCGCGGTGCGCAGCTCGATCCGGCCGCGCGGGTCGCCGTAGTCGTACGCCAGCGAGGGGGCCGTCGCTATGGCCCGGCGCAGCGCGCGCAGCCAGGCGGCGGCCGGGAACGCGCCGACGTCCGGGCTGCCCGGGCGCAGGTCGAAACGCGGCGTACGCGCGCGCGTGGCCGTTCCCGGTTCCTCGGCGGCCACGGCCGGCAGCTCGGCGACCCGGGTGCCCGAACCCTGCCGCGCCGTCAGGTACCCCTCGGCGACGAGCTGGTCGTAGGCGGCCTTGGCGGTGCCGCGCGAGATGCCGAGGTCGGCCGCGAGCCGCCGGGTGGCCGGCAGCCGGACGCCGGGCGTGAGCCGCCCGTCGCGCACGGCGTCCCTGAGGGCCCGTTCGAGCCCGACCCGGCGTCCGTCCGCCGAGTCCGGTTCCAGGTGCAGGTCGACGCCGACGCCGGACCAGAAGTCGTTCACGATCCCCCCAACGTGAAAATGGCCGGGTACCCATCGGTACCCGGCCATTCAGTGTGGCGTCAGCCCTTCAGCGAGGCCATCCAGGTCTCCACATCGGCGGAGCGGCGCGGCAGACCGGCCGAAAGGTTTCGGTTGCCGTCCTCGGTGACGAGGATGTCGTCCTCGATCCGGACGCCGATGCCCCGGTACTCCTGCGGCACCGTGAGGTCGTCGGCCTGGAAGTACAGGCCCGGCTCGACCGTCAGCACCATGCCCGGCTCCAGCGTGCCGTCGACGTAGGTCTCGGTCCGCGCGGCGGCGCAGTCGTGGACGTCCATGCCGAGCATGTGACCGGTGCCGTGCAGCGTCCAGCGGCGCTGGAGCCCCAGCTCCAGGACCCGCTCCACCGGGCCCTCGACGAGACCCCACTCGACGAGCTTCGCGGCCAGCACGCGCTGCGCGGCGTCATGGAAGTCGCGGTACTTCGCGCCCGGGGTGACGGCCGCGATACCGGCCTCCTGGGCCTCGTACACCGCGTCGTAGACCCGCTTCTGGACCTCGCTGTACGTGCCGTTGACCGGCAGCGTGCGCGTGACGTCGGCGGTGTAGAGGGAGTGGGTCTCCACGCCGGCGTCGAGCAGCAGCAGGTCGCCGGAGCGGACCGGGCCGTCGTTGCGCACCCAGTGCAGGGTGCAGGCGTGCGGGCCGGCCGCGCAGATGGAGCCGTAGCCGACGTCGTTGCCCTCCACGCGCGCGCGGAGGAAGAACGTGCCCTCGATGTAGCGCTCGGAGGTGGCCTCGGCCTTGTCGAGGACCTTCACGACGTCCTCGAAGCCGCGGACCGTGGAGTCGACGGCCTTCTGCAGCTCGCCGACCTCGAACTCGTCCTTGACCAGCCGGGCCTCGGAGAGGAAGACGCGCAGCTCCTCGTCGCGCTCGGCGGTGACCTTGTCGGTCAGGGCCGCCTCGATGCCGGCGTCGTGACCGCGCACCACCCGGACCGGGCCGGTGGCCTCGCGCAGCGCGCCGGCCAGCTCGCGCACATCGGCGGCCGGGATGCCGTACAGCGCCTCGGACTCGGTGAGCGAGTGCCGGCGGCCGACCCACAGCTCGCCCTGGCCGGAGAGCCAGAACTCGCCGTTCTCGCGGTTCGAGCGCGGCAGCAGGTAGATCGTCGCGCGGTGGCCGTCGGCCTCGGGCTCCAGGACCAGGACGCCGTCCTCGGTCTGGTCGCCGGTGAGGTACGCGTACTCGACGGACGCGCGGAAGGGGTACTCGGTGTCGTTCGAGCGGGTCTTCAGGTTGCCCGCCGGGACCACCAGCCGCTCGCCCGGGAAGCGGGCGGAGAGCGCGGCACGGCGGCGCGCGGTGTGCCCGGCCTGCTCGATCGGCTTCAGGTCGCGCAGCTCCGTGTCGGCCCAGCCGGACCGCATGTTCTCGGCCAGCTCGTCGGAGACACCCGGGTACAGGCCGTTCTTCCGCTGCTTGACGGTCTCCTCGGACTCGGTCTCCGGGCCCTCCGCGGTAGCGGAATCGGGCACAGCCGGGTTGAGCTCGTCGGACACGTGATCCTCCTCGATACGCCTGGTGATCTCCCCCGGGGCCCGGGACGCTCCTGCTTGTGGCCGAGCGGGGCCTCCATCATCGTACGGTCGTACCGGGAGCGGGCGGGGTCCGGATGACCTGTTATGCCCGGTCATGCCAGCGGACCGCGGTGCGCTCAGTCGAAGCGGGCCGCCAGCAGGACCACGTCCTCCTCGCTGTCGGCCGTGTCGAGTCCGTCCGGCAGGACCGCGCGCAGGACGTGCTCGGCGACGGCCCCCGGATCGTGCCGCACCGCGCGCGGGACGCCCGCCGCGGCGGCGTGCAGCCGGGCGAAGGCCCGGTCCATCGGGTCGCCGGTACGGTGCAGCAGCCCGTCGGTGTAGAGCAGGACCGTCTCCCCGGCCTCCGCCTGGAACTCCACACTGGGCGCCTCCCAGCAGGCGAGCATGCCGAGCGGCGCGGAGACGGAGGTCTCGGCGAACTCGGTGCGCCGCTCGCCGATCAGCAGCGGCGGGCTGTGCCCGGCCCCGGCCAGAGTGATCTTGCGCAGGGCGGGCTCGCAGTAGGCGAACAGGGCGGTGGCCGAGCGGGCGGGCTCGGTCAGCCGCAGCAGCAGCTCCAGGTCGGACAGGACGGCGACCGGGTCCTCGCCCTCCATCACGGCGTACGCGCGCAGGGAGGCGCGCAGCCGGCCCATGGCGGCCACCGCGCTGGGCCCGGAGCCGGTGACCGAGCCGACGGAGAGGCCGAGGGCGGCGTCCGGGAGCGGCAGCGCGTCGTACCAGTCGCCGCCGCCGCGCGGTCCCGTGCGGTGCCGGGCGGCGAGCTGCACGCCGGCGACCCGGGGCAGCCGGGAGGGCAGCAGTTCCTCGGTGATGGTCGCCACGCACGCGCGCGTGCGCTCCACTTCCAGCAGCCGGGCGAGGTGCTCGGCCGCGTGCCGGACGTACAGGCCGGCGAGGTGGCGGCGGCGCTCGTGCGGCTCGGCCGGTTCGTCGTAGAGCCAGACGACGGCGCCCAGGCGGCCGGCGGAGTCGGTGGCGAGCGGCAGGGCGTAGCTGGCGGCGTAGCCGAGACGGGCGGCGACCTCGCGGTGCCGCGGGTCGAGGCCGTCCTCGGCGAGCAGATCGGGGTGGACGATCTCGGCGGTGCCCGCGGTGTCGTACGGCAGGGCGCCGCGCGGCACGGTCTCGATGTGGCCGAGGTCGGCGTGGCCGAGGCCGAGGCCGACGGTGGTGCGGGGGCCGAGCCCGTCGCCCGGCTCCAGGACGACCAGGCCGCGGCGGGCGCCGACCAGGGAGGCGCCGGCGCGCAGCAGCTCGTGCAGGGCGGGGTCCAGCGCGCTGGTGCCGGAGAGGCGCTCGGTGAGTTCGTGGAGGGTCGTGAGGTCGGAGACCCAGCCGGCGAGCCGGTCCTGGAGCAGCGCGCCGGGTGCGGGCGGGTGCGGTGCGGGGACGGGGGCGGGCGCGGTGTCCGGGACGGGACCGGAGCCCGGTACGGGAGGGGCGGGCGCGACAGTGTGTGCGGATGAGGGAGCCGTTGAATCGATTCCGGCCACTTTCGCAGAGTGCGGGGCGTTCATGGCGTCCGGCCTTCAGACCGGTGCGTATTGCTGAGAAGCATCGCAAACCCCCATGTCATTCTGCGCCGCTAGCAGTGTCTCCACATGTACACGCACTCGTGAGGGGATGTCCAGCATTGTCCTGCGGGGATTCCTGGTGTCCATGGGGCGGACGAGGGTTTTTCCCGAACCCCTTGCCTTACTGCCAAGTTGGCTGAAAACTGCCTTAGGTATCGGTTCATTGCGGTCGACTGGCCTTGCTCCACAGAGCGTCACAGCGGTCGTGATGGGTACGTACTCGGAGAAGGCCAGGGGTGGTTGGGGGCCGCCCGGAACCTGGCGACGGACCCGGGCGTCATAGCCACCGACGGCCGAGCCCCATCCTCCCGTGGCGGAGGCGGAGAGAAATACGCGCGACGGCAAAACGCCAGACTTCGCCACCCCCACACCGCAACCGTGCTTTTGATAGACGCACTACGGAAGCGGACGCGGCCAACGCTCGACCCCATGGGGTTCCTGGGGTTCCCCATGCCGTGCGCAGGGGTGTGATGCGCCATTTGATACGCACAGTGAAGTGATCGACACATGGTGTGATGTGGCTCTCGGTGTTGCCAGCGGTGCAACGGAAAGGAACGAGCGCTCATGCGCGAGATCCCCGGAAAGCGACGCAGGCTCCTGTCCAGGCGGAACGGCCGGAGGCCTGAGCTGATCGACGCGGCCCTGACCTTCGCGGCGGAATACCGGTGGCCGGTGCTCCCGGGCGTGGCGCCGGACCCCCGGGGGCGGGCCCGCTGCGCCTGCCCCGACCCGGAGTGCACGGTTCCCGGTGCGCACCCCTTCGACCCCGGGCTGCTCGCGGCCACCACGGACGCCCGCATGGTGCGCTGGTGGTGGACCAACC
Organism: Streptomyces sp. NPDC015171; assembly: GCF_043079545.1. Classification (NCBI taxonomy): domain Bacteria; kingdom Bacillati; phylum Actinomycetota; class Actinomycetes; order Kitasatosporales; family Streptomycetaceae; genus Streptomyces; species Streptomyces sp. NPDC015171. Next base: position 160,840 of record NZ_JBIBUO010000010.1, on the reverse strand, counting down.
GGCCGGCCGCCCCGATCGTCCTGGCCACCGGCGGCACGGCGCCCTGCGCGGTCAGCCTGCCGGCGCTCGCCGCCTCCCGTGCCCTCGCCCTGCTCGACCGGCGCGGCATGCGGCTCGGCCCGGTGGTCGCCGCGCCGACCCGCTGGGCGCTGCTCGTGAAGCCGTACTCCATGGAGCAGCTGGGTGAGCTGCTCTACGCCAAGGACTTCGTCCCCGGCTCCCTGCGGTTCCACGGCGAGGGCGGCTATCTCGCCCTGCCCCCGTCCGAGACCGGCCAGGGCGCCGTCCGCTGGGAGCGGGCCCCGCTGCCCGGCTCGGCCTCCCCCTGGGTGCCCGACGTGGAGGCCGTGGTGGACGCCGTGGTCGACGCCCTCACTCGTACGGGTGTGAGCGCACCCGAGTTGTAGGGGTGTCGGGCGCGGTCAGGGCGGGTGGGCGCCACTGGCTCGTTATCTTCCGCACATGCTGCGTCATTCCGGCCGCCACAGTGCCGCACAGTCGCCCGGGGGCGAGTGGGACCCCCGAAGGCTCCGTCTGTTCGCCCTCGTGGTCGTCGTGGCGGGCGTGGCCGCGCTGCCGCTGACCATGGCGGCCGCGGGGCAGGAGGGCGACACCGCCGGGCGGGCCGCCGCGCCGGCCGCTCCCCGTGGCGACGCCAAGTCCCACCCGGACACCGCCCGCCGCTCCCCCTTCCTGCTCGGCCTCGGGCTCGCCACCGCCACCCGCTGCGGCCCCGAACTCACCTCGCCCGACGGCATCGAGGCGCAGACGTGCGTGCTGACGCAGGGTGACGACACCTGGGCGCGCACCTACTACCGCAATGCCACCGGCGAGGGGCTGGAATCCGTGCTGAGCCTGATGGGGCCGGGCGGCCGGACCGTGCAGATCCGCTGTGCCACCGGGGCCGACGACGAGCCCGCCACCTGTGAGACCCCGCGCGAGCGCAGCAGGGGCCTGCCGGACGCCTACACGGCCGTCACCGAATTCGCCGCTCGCGGCGCGGACGGGGGCCTGCTGCTCCGCTCGGGCAGCAACTCCTAGGCGGTACGCGCAAGTTGGCGGCCCATGGCGCCGTGCGCACCGGATCGGGACGCGGTCGCGGGCATGGAAAGGCCCGGTTGCTGGCGACGGGGGATGCACCAGCAACCGGGCTACTGGAACGGTAACAAGAGATCGGCGGTTCGCAAATTCCGACTTGGCGATTCGGACACCGATTTCCCTGTCAGAACCGGGAGTTGTGACAGGAGTCACCTGTGGTGCGGCACGGTGTCACGGCTGACCGACCAGTCAGCCGTGACACCCGCGGCGGGGCCGGATCAGCTGAGCGTGACCTGCCGGTTGGTCAGCCCGCCGCGCGCCCGGCGCTCGTCCGCGGTGAGCGGTTCCGTGACGGCGAGGGCGGCGGCGAGGCGCTCGGCGAACTCGGCGGCCGGCTTCTCCACGTCCTCGGCGGTGACCCCGCTCGGCAGGTCCCACACCGGCACGGTCAGGCCGTGAGCACGGAAGGAGCCCACGAGCCTGGTGCCCTCCGTCAGGGCGGAACGGCCGGCCGCGTGCAGGCGCGCGAGAGCGTCCAGAAGCTGCTCCTCCGGATGCGGCATGACCCAGCGCAGGTGGTTCTTCTCCGGGGTCTCGCACCAGTACGCGGCGTCGACGCCGGACAGCTTCACGGTGGGGATGGCGGCGGCGTTGGCCCGCTCCAGGGAGGCGGCCACCTCCGGGGTGGCGTTCTCCGCGTCCGGCACCCAGAACTCGAAGCCGCTGTGCACGACCGGCTCGAAGGCGCCCTCCGGGTCCAGCAGGTCCTGCAGCCGCGGGCCCTCGGCGGGGGCGCGGCGGCCCTGCACCGGGGTGCCGGGCTCGGCCTCCAGCGCGCGCAGCAGGGTGTCGGCGAGGTCGCGGCTGATGTCGCCGGACGCCGTGTCGTTCTGCAGGCCGAGCAGGACCGAGCCGTCGTCCCGGCGCAGCGCCGGCCAGGCCATCGGCAGCACCGTGGCCAGCGTGACCGACGGGACGCCCTCGGGCAGGCCGTCCTTCAGGGGCAGCTCGGCCGTCGCGGCCGGGACCAGCTCCCGCAGCGCGACCCAGTCGCACTCGCTGGGCAGGCCCTCGAACGGGCGTCGTACCAGCTCGGTCGCGGCGTGCGCGGCGGCCCGGCCGTGGCAGGCCTTGTACCGCCGGCCGCTGCCGCAGGGGCAGGGCTCGCGGGCGCCGACTACCGGGACCTCCCCGTCGATCCGCTTCGGCTCGGACTTCGTCTGGGGTCGCTTCTTGGCCATGGTGGGTGTCTCCCGGTTACGGCTCTTCTGGTACGGCGGGAGCCTAGCCGTTCGGGCCATGGCCGACGGGAACCTGTGGACAACGCACGCACGCTCGACGCCGGTGGTGTGAATCCGCGGGCCCCTCGCGGGCCCGCGCCGGCCGGGCGGCCCGATGGCGGCGGGCCCCTGCCGGCCGCGCGCGCCCGGTCAGTCCAGGTCCTCGAAGGCGTCCGCGAAATCCAGCTCCGACAGGTCGGGCAGCCGCACGTCCCGGGCCGTGATGCCCGAGAGCGGCAGCTCCGGGGCCGGGGTGCGAGTGACGCGCGTAGCGAAAGCGTCATGACGGCACCCGGCATCGGGATCGTGGACGTCCTCGTGGACCAGCGCCCAGACCGTCACCTCGCCGCGGGTGTCGTCCCGGACGCCCCAGTCGTCGGCGAGGGCCGTGATGATGTTCAGCCCCCGGCCGCCGTGCGCGGTCACCGACGGAGTGGCCGGCGCCGGGCGGGTCGGGCCCCCGCCGTCCGTGACCTCCACGATGAGCCGCCCGCGCGCGTCGACCTCCCACGCGGCCCGGACGTCGCCGTCCCCGGACGGCGCGTCCCCCAGGGGCCGCCCGTGCTTGCACGCATTGCTCAACAGCTCCGAAAGGATCAGTACGGCATCGTCGATGACCGACTCCGATACGCCACCGCTGCGCAGCTGCGCCCGCATCCGGTGCCGTGCCTTGCCCACGCCCGCAGGGCCATGGGGTACGGCCATGCTCGACGACGTGGGCACTTCCTGTGCCACCACCAACGCCACCCCCGAGACCTCCTTCGCCCCACGCCAGGGGTTGGATGCCCCATTGGCCTGTACCGGAAACCGGCCAATCCTCTTCCGGTGACGCATTCAACAGGGACGTACACGCAGCGAACGCGCCGGAGCACTCCCTGTGACGCACACGCTTCGACAGCGGTCGTTCTGGCCGGATTCGGGCGGTCTCGGGCGGGGAAGGGTGCGCTCAGCGCCCCAGCCGCCGGAGCACCTCGCGCGGGCGGTTGGTGATGATGGCGTCGATGCCCAGCTCCACGCAGAGGTCGACGTCCTCGGGCTCGTTCACGGTCCACACATGCACCTGGTGGCCGGCCCGCTTCAGCCGCTCCACATAGCCGGGGTTGTTGCGCACGAGGCGGATCGAGGGGCCCGCGATCCGCACCCCGGCGGGCAGCCGCCCGTCCCGCAGCCGGGGCGAGAGGAACTGGACCAGGTAGACCGTCGGCAGCGTCGGCGCCGCGGTGCGCACCCGGTGCAGCGAACGCGCCGAGAAGCTCATGATCCGGACCGAGGACTCGGCGGCGGAGGCCGGCGCGTCCAGGCTGAACCGCTTCAGCAGCGTCAGTAGCCGGTCCTCGACCTGGCCGGCCCAGCGCGTGGGGTGCTTGGTCTCGATGGCCAGCTCCACCCGCCGCCCGGCGTCCGCGACCAGTTCGAGCAGCCGCTCCAGGGTGAGCACGGAGGTCTCCTCGCGGTCCTCCGGGCGGTGCTCCCAGTCGGGCTCCTCGTCGCGCGTGCGCCAGGCCTCGCGCGTCTTCCAGGAGCCGAAGTCGAGGGCGGCCAGCTCGGCCAGCTCCAGCGCGGAGACCGCGCCGCGGCCGTTGGAGGTACGGTTCACCCGCCGGTCGTGGACGCAGACCAGATGGCCGTCCGCGGTCAGGCGTACATCGCACTCCAGTGCGTCGGCGCCGTCCTCGATCGCCTTGCGGTAGGCCGCGAGGGTGTGCTCGGGGGCGTCTTCGGAGGCGCCCCGGTGGGCTACGACCTGGAGCGAGTGCTGTGGTGCGTGGGTCACCGCGTCATGGTGCCACCGTCGCCGGGTACACGGGGCGGCGCCTATGCGTCCGGGTGGCGAACGGGCACATGCGCCCTGTTCATTTATGTAACTTTTGCCTTAATAGTCATAAAAGATCCAATATAAAGACGGGTGCCGGACCCACAGGCACCGCTTATGGTGCTCTGACGGCCTGTGGGAAAAGCTGAGTGTTGACCAGTACGACTGACGACTGCAGGCGTGGACCGAGGAGAAAACAGCTGTGAGCACCGAGAACGAGGGCAACCCGGTACCCCCGGCGCCGTCCGCACCTCCCGTGCCGACGGCCTCTCCCGCCGCCTCCCCGCAGGGCCCGGCGCCCGAGGGGAACGCACCGACGGCTCAGCTTCCGCCCGTGCCCCCGGCGAGTCCGGCGGCCCCCGGCTCACCCGGACAGAGCACGTTCCACCAGCCGGTCCCGGCGGGCCAGGCCCCCGACGGCTCCTGGCCGCCCCCGCCGCCGGCCACCCCGGCCTACGCCGACGGCGGCCCCGGCGGCCCCGGCGCCGGCTGGGGAGCCTCGTACCAGCAGCCGGCCCCCGGGCCGCGCGGCGGGCGCGGCGGGCTCGTGGCGGCGGTCCTGGTGGCCGCGCTGGTCGCGGGCGGCCTGGGCGGCGGCCTCGGCTACACCCTGGCCCGGGACCGGGACGACCGCGGCTCCACCACGGTCTCCGCGTCCGACAGCGCCACGCAGGTCAAGCGCGCGCCCGGGACGATCGCGGGCGTGGCGAACAAGTCGCTGCCCAGCACGGTGACCATCGAGGCCGAGAGCAACAACGGCGAGGGCGGCACGGGCACCGGGTTCGTCTTCGACACCCAGGGCCACATCGTCACCAACAACCACGTCGTCGCGGAAGCGGTGGACGGCGGCAAGCTCACCGCCACCTTCCCGGACGGCAAGAAGTACGACGCCGAGGTCGTCGGCCACGCACAGGGCTACGACGTGGCGGTCATCAAGCTCAAGAACGCCCCGTCCGACCTCAAGCCGCTCGCCCTCGGCGACTCGGACAAGGTGGCCGTCGGCGACGAGACCATCGCCATCGGAGCCCCCTTCGGGCTGTCCAACACGGTGACGACGGGCATCATCAGCGCCAAGGACCGCCCGGTGGCCTCCAGCGACGGCAGCTCCACCAGCAAGGCGTCGTACATGAGCGCCCTGCAGACCGACGCGTCGATCAACCCCGGCAACTCCGGCGGCCCGCTGCTGGACGCCACCGGCGCGGTCATCGGCATCAACTCCGCGATCCAGTCGAGCAGCAGCGGCGGCTTCGGCTCGGGCCAGTCCGGCTCGATCGGCCTGGGCTTCGCCATCCCGATCAACCAGGCCAAGTACGTCGCCCAGCAGCTGATCAAGACCGGCAAGCCGGTGTACGCCAGGATCGGCGCCTCCGTCTCCCTGGAGGAGTCCACCGACGGCGCCAAGATCACCGACCAGGGCACGGGCGGCGCCGCGGCGGTCGAGTCGGGCGGACCGGCGGCCAAGGCCGGCCTGAAGCCCGGCGATGTCATCACCAAGCTCGACGACCACGTGATCGACAGCGGCCCCACCCTGATCGGCGAGATCTGGACCCACAAGCCGGGCGACAAGGTCACCATCGCCTACAAGCGGGGCGGCCAGGACCACACGGTGGAGCTGACGTTGGGCGCCCGGGAGGGCGACAGCTGACGCCGTCCGGCGCCCGAGGCGGACCACGCCCGCACGTCCCGGCGCGATCCCGGTACGCTGTACCAGCCCTGCCCCCGGTGGCGGGACAGAGGTGGGTTGCCCGAGCGGCCTAAGGGAACGGTCTTGAAAACCGTCGTGGCAGCGATGTCACCGTGGGTTCAAATCCCACACCCACCGCAGCGGTTCGGCCCGGATGCCGGACGCGAGGGGCGTCTCCCGAGGGAGGCGCCCCTTCCGTGTGGTCCCCGGCGGGTCCGGGAAGGCGACGCGGACGTGCCGCGGGCCCGGCGGGGTCAGCAGGCCGGGCGGTGCCCGGTCATCCGGGCCGCCGACGCGATCGTCGCCCGGGCCTCGCGTTCCGACAGGCCGGTGTGCAGGGCCGCCTCGGTCAGGGGGGCCGCCAGGGCGGCGCCGATGCCGTTCTCGTAGGCGCGGCAGGCCGCCCAGAAGAGCCGGGTGTTGCGCTGGCCCTCGTGGGCCGAGAGGACGAACTGGACCAGGCCGCGGCCGTGGTCGCCGGGGGCGGGCGACGCCGCGTGGCGGGGGCGCGGCGGGGGCAGCAGGAGGCGGAGCAGGGACGGCGGGCAGGGGGCCGGCGCCAGCTGGGCGGTGCCCGGCGCGGCGGCGTAGACACCGTGGTCGGTGCGGGAGCCGGGGCCCACCAGGTAGCCGCCGGCGCCCCGGATGTCGATGCCGGGGGCGAGCCGGCCGGCCGAGTTGGGCACGACCGCGTCCGGCGGCCCGGTCAGCCACAGGTGGCGGCCCCCGCTCGGGGTCAGGACGACGACCGTCTCGGGGATCGTGAACAGGTGCCGCAGGGCCAGTTCGCGCAGCGCGGCCGAGGAGTCGGTGCCGGACTTGGTGTCCAGGTCGACGCCGATCAGGTGGTACGGGGGCAGCCCGCAGGCGATGCCGTAGCCGGTGGCCCAGGGGGCGGCGGCGAAGAGCCGGCGGATGCGGGCCGGGTCGGTGGAGGCGTCGTACACGCCGTGCCCGAAGCGGCCGCACGCGCCGTGGCAGGGGGCGGGGTCGGGGTCGTCGCGGTGGGGGGAGCGCAGGGCCGGGAGTTTCGTCCGGGACAGGGGGATCACGGCCAGGCCGCGTTCGGCGGCTGACAGGGCGTGTGCGAGGGCCAGCGTCGTGGCCTGCCGGTCGGTGGTGGCCATGCATTCATGTTCGTACGTACGTTCGAAAAAGGGAAGGGCGTCATCGGCGACGCGCCGGGCCGGAACGGATTGACCGGAAAAGTGCCGGAACGATTCATCCCTTGTGTCGCTTGAGGGGTGGAAGTCCCTACTGGGCCGGACCGGGGGGTGGGATGACCAAAGGTGGCGATAGGGGTTTATCGACTTGTCATCACGCTTGCGTGCGAATCAGGGGTTCCGGGGTGGTTCGCCGGGGATTCGGTGGGCAATTCTTGAGGCGCGACGTCGTCCACGACAGTCGAGGCGGTCGGCCAACTGCCTTGATACAAGCCGTAGTTCACATACTCCTGGCCCTCGGGCCTGAGTGCTTGGTTCTGGAGGAACAACATGGCAAGCATCCGTACCGCCCGCGTTCTCGCCGCCGTCTCTGCTCTTCCGCTGGCCGCCGCTCTCTTCACCGGTGTCGCGGCGGCGGACAACGGCGGTGTCGCGGACGACGGATCGAACGCGGGCGTGGCCAGCGTCATCGGCAGCGGCGTGGGTCACAACAACAACGGCAACTCGAACACCACGCAGCAGAACGCGGTGGGCGCGGGCGCCTCGAACCAGAGCAACACCGCGCAGGTGAACGGGTCCGCGTGGACCGCCATCCAGCAGGGCAACGAGAACGTCGCCGTCCACTTCACCCAGCTGTGGTGGTGACGCTCAGCTGAGGTCCCTCGTGGGGAGGGCCTCTGGGGGTGCGCTTCAGGGTCGCAACACGTCAGCGCGGCGGCACTTCGGTGCCGCCGCGTCGGCGTTTCCCGGTCCGGTGCGGGCGTGCCCGACCTTGACACTCCACCGTATCTGACGGACAGTCAGAAACCGTCCGGGCCCGAGCCAGGGGGTGGTGGCGTGAGCGACGAGCAGGGGTACGACGCACTGGGCGCGCGTCTGAAGGAGTTCGAGGGCCGGCCGGCCGCCGTCGCCGGCACCGGCAAGGACCCGGTGAACGCGCCGATGATCCGGCACTGGTGCGAGGCGATGGGCGACACCAACCCCGCCTACACGGGACCGGAGGCCATCGCCCCGCCCGCCATGCTCCAGGCCTGGACGATGGCCGGCCTGTCCGGGCACCAGGACCGCACCGGCGCCTACGACGAACTCCTCGGCCTGCTGGACGCCTCGGGCTGCACCGCCGTCGTGGCCACCGACTGCGAGCAGGAGTACCTGCGGCCCCTGCGGCCGGGCGACGAGGTCGCCTTCGACACGGTGATCGAGGAGGTCTCCGGCCGCAAGACGACGAAGCTGGGCACGGGCTACTTCGTCACCACCCGCACGGACGTCCGGGTGGGCGGCGAGCCGGCGGGCACCCACCGCTTCCGCATCCTCAAGTACGCCCCCGCGCCCCGACCGCCCGCCGCGCCGCAGAGGAGCGCCGAGCCCGGGAAGCCGGGGGCGCTGCGCCCCCGCCCGGTGGTCAACCGGGACAACGCGGGCTTCTGGGAGGGCGTGGCCGCTCACCGCCTGCTCATCCAGCGCTGCACCGGCTGCGGCACCCTGCGCCACCCCTGGCTGCCCGGCTGCAACGCCTGCGGCGGCCTGGACTGGGACACGGTGGAGGCGAGCGGCGAGGGCACCGTTCACTCGTACGTGGTGATGCACCACCCGCACTTCCCGGCCTTCACGGAATCCGGCACCGGACCCGACGGATCCGACGGAGGCGCCGGAGCCGACGGGCCGTACGCCGTCGGGCTGATCGAACTCGCCGAGGGCGTGCGGATGGTGAGCAACGTGGTCGGGGTGCCGTACGACAAGGTGCGCGTCGGGCTGCCGGTGCGGCTGGTGTTCCGGCGGTACGACGCGGAGCTGACCCTCCCGGTGTTCCGGGCGGTGGACCGGTGAGGGCCGGCGAGCGGCTGCCCGAGCTGCGGATCCCGGTGACCCGCACCCTGATCGTGGCGGGCGCGATCGCCTCCCGTGACTACCAGGACGTGCACCACGACCCGGAGCTGGCCGGGCGGAAGGGGGCCCCGGACGTCTTCATGAACATCCTGACGACGAACGGCCTGGTCGGCCGGTACATCACGGACCACTTCGGCCCGACGGCGATCCTGCGCAGGGTCGCCATCCGGCTGGGGGCACCCAACTACCCGGGGGACACCATGGTGCTGACCGGCAGTGTCGAGGAGGTCGACGGCGACACGGCCGTCGTCCGGGTCCTCGGCGCCAACGGGCTCGGCGCCCATGTGACGGGCACGGTGACCGTCACGGTGCCCGTGACGAACCCGGAGGCCGCCTCATGAGCCTGCGCACGCGTGACACCCTCGGCGGACGCGCGGCGATCGCCGGCGTCGGGGCCACCGAGTTCTCCAAGGACTCCGGGCGCAGCGAGCTGCGGCTCGCGGTGGAGGCAGTGCGCGCCGCGCTCGACGACGCCGGGCTCACCCCGGCGGACGTGGACGGCCTGGTGACGTTCACGATGGACACCAGCCCGGAGATCACCGTGGCCCAGGCCTGCGGGATGGGCGAGCTGTCCTTCTTCTCCCGGGTCCACTACGGCGGCGGGGCGGCCTGCGCCACCGTGCAGCAGGCGGCGCTCGCGGTGGCGGCAGGCGTGGCGGAGGTGGTGGTCTGCTACCGGGCGTTCAACGAGCGGTCGGGCCGCCGGTTCGGCGCGGGCGTGCGGCACCGGGAGCCCACGGCGGAGGGGGCGGCGCTCGGCTGGATGCTCCCGTTCGGGCTGCTCACCCCGGCCTCCTGGGTGGCGATGGCGGCCCAGCGGTACCTGCACGCGTACGGGCTGACGACGGAGGCGTTCGGGCAGGTGGCCGTCGTGGACCGCGGGTACGCGGCGACCAACCCGGCCGCCTGGTTCCACGGCCGCCCGATCACGCTCGCCGACCACGCCGCCTCCCGCTGGATCGCCGAGCCGCTCCGGCTGCTGGACTGCTGCCAGGAGACCGACGGCGGGCAGGCGCTCGTCGTCACGTCCGTGGAGCGGGCCCGGGACCTGCCGGGGCCGCCCGCCGTGATCGCCGCCGCGGCCCAGGGCGCGGGCCGGGCGCAGGAGCAGATGACCAGCTTCTACCGGGACGATCTGACCGGCCTGCCGGAGATGGGCGCGGTGGCCCGCCAGCTGTGGCGCACCTGCGGCCTCGGCCCGGACGACATCGACGTGGGCATCCTGTACGACCACTTCACCCCGTTCGTGCTGATGCAGCTGGAGGAGTTCGGGTTCTGCGGCAAGGGGGAGGCGGCGGACTTCGTGGCGGAGCGGCGGCTGCCGCTGAACACGCACGGGGGCCAGCTCGGCGAGGCGTACCTGCACGGGATGAACGGCATCGCGGAGGCGGTGCGCCAGCTGCGGGGCACGGCCGTGAACCAGGTTCCGGGGGCGGCCCGTACCCTGGTGACGGCGGGCACCGGGGTGCCTACATCGGGGCTGGTCCTGACGGCGGACGGCTGAGGTCTCGGGGTCCGACCCGCAGACGGGGCTGACCCGCAGTCCACCTTCAGGAGGTGGGGCGGGCCCCAGCCCTACAACCTGAGGGGGACTCTCCTTCGGGACCTGCGGCCGATCCCCGGCGCGGGACCCGCTTCTAGCGTGGAGGCATGACCACACCCGTCTGCACCAGCGCCTCGGCCGCCGCCGCTCCCGGGCGGCAGACCGTCCCGCACGCCCGCCTCCACGCGCGCGCCGGGACCCCCGCCTACCCGTCGTTCGCGTCGTACGTGCGGGCCCGTCAGACGGTCCTGCTGCGCACCGCGCGCTCGCTGACCGCGAACCCGTGCGATGCCGAGGACCTGCTGCAGACCGCGCTCGCCAAGACCTATGTGGCCTGGGAGCGGATCGAGGACCAGCGGGCGCTCGACGGCTATGTGCGCCGGGCGCTGCTGAACACCCGCACCTCCCAGTGGCGCAAGCGCAGAGTGGACGAGTTCGCCTGCGACGAGCTGCCCGAGCCGGACCCCGAGCAGGGCGGCGACGACCCGGCCGAGCGGCAGGCGCTGCGCGACGCCATGTGGCGGGCGGTCCTGAAGCTGCCGGACCGTCAGCGGGCGATGGTCGTCCTCAGGTACTACGAGGACCTCAGCGAGGCCCAGACGGCCGAGGTGCTCGGCGTGTCGGTGGGCACGGTGAAGTCGGCGGTGTCGCGCGCGCTGTCCAAGCTCCGCGAGGATCCCGAGCTGGTGCGGGCCCGTTAGAGCGGACGGAGACCAGTCCCCTTCAGCACAGTGACATAACACCTAGTGACATACCGCGTGGTATGCACGGAGAATCGGCGCAACCTCTACTCCCGCGTAGGCAATGTCGCCCAGGAGGACGCCGTGCTGAGCACCATGCAGGACGTACCGCTGACCGTCACCCGCATCCTCGAGCACGGGATGCTGGTCCACGGCCGGTCGCAGATCATCACCTGGACCGGGGAGGACGAGCCGCAGCGGCGCAGTTTCTCCGAGGCGGGAACGCGCGCGGTGCAGCTGGCGAACGCCCTCAGGGACGAACTCGGCATCCGCCGCGACGACCGGGTCGCCACGCTCATGTGGAACAACGCCGAGCACGTCGAGGCGTACTTCGCGATCCCGTCCATGGGCGCGGTGCTGCACACGCTCAATCTGCGGCTGCCCGCCGAGCAGCTGGCGTGGATCGTCAACCACGCCGCCGACCGCGTCGTCATCGTCAACGGCTCGCTGATCCCGCTGCTCGCGCCGCTGCTGTCCAGGCTGCCGACGGTGGAGCACATCGTCGTCGCGGGCCCCGGTGACCGCTCCCCGCTCGCGGCCGCCACCGCGCGGGTGCACGAGTACGAGGAGCTGATCGCGGGCCGGCCCACCGCCTACGACTGGCCCGAGCTGGACGAACGCCAGGCCGCCGCGATGTGTTACACCTCCGGCACCACCGGCGAGCCCAAGGGCGTCGTCTACAGCCACCGCTCGGTCTACCTGCACTCGATGCAGGTCAACATGACCCAGTCGATGGGCCTGACCGACCAGGACACCTCGCTCGTCGTGGTCCCGCAGTTCCACGTCAACGCCTGGGGCCTGCCGCACGCCACCTTCATGACCGGCGTCAACATGCTGATGCCGGACCGCTTCCTGCAGCCGGCCCCGCTCGCCGAGATGATCGAGCGCGAGCGGCCCACCCACGCGGCGGCCGTCCCGACCATCTGGCAGGGCCTGCTCGGCGAACTCACCGCGCGCCCCCGGGACGTCGCCTCCCTCACCCAGGTCACGATCGGCGGCGCGGCCTGCCCGCCGTCCCTGATGGCCGCGTTCGACAAGCTCGGCATGCGGGTCTGCCACGCCTGGGGCATGACCGAGACCTCCCCGCTGGGCACGGTGGCCCGCCCGCCGGCCCACGCGATCGGCACGGACGAGGAGTTCGGCTACCGGCTCACCCAGGGCCGCTTCCCGGCCGGCGTCGAGGGCCGCCTCACCGGTCCCGACGGCGAACGGCTCCCCTGGGACGGCGAGTCGGCGGGCGAGCTGGAGGTCCGCGGCCCGTGGATCGCGGGTGCCTACTACAACGGCCCCGACGCCGAACCGCTGCGTCCGTCGGACAAGTTCAGCGAGGACGGCTGGCTGAAGACGGGCGACGTCGGCACGATCTCGCCCGACGGCTTCCTCACCCTCACCGACCGCGCCAAGGACGTCATCAAGTCCGGCGGCGAGTGGATCTCCTCGGTCGAGCTGGAGAACGCGCTGATGTCCCACCCGGACGTCACCGAGGCCGCCGTGGTCGCCGTACCCGACGAGAAGTGGGGCGAGCGCCCGCTGGCGACCGTCGTCCTCCGGCCCGGCGCCGGCGCCGACTTCGAGACCCTGCGCACCTTCCTCGCCGAGGAGGGCAGGATCGCCCGCTGGCAGCTGCCCGAGCGCTGGGCGATCGTCGAGGCGGTCCCGAAGACGAGCGTCGGCAAGTTCGACAAGAAGGTGCTGCGCCGGCGGTACGCGGAGGGATCGCTGGACATCACCCGCCTCTGACCCGCCCGCGGCCGGAGCCCGCGCCCGCGGGCTCCGGCCGGTGAGCGGGGCAGGGCTCCGGCCGGTGAGCTGGGGGGGCGGCCGGCGGAACCGTACGCGCCATCCGTACGGCCCCGCCGGGGACCAGCGGTCGCACCGGCGGCGGGGCGCGCGGCCCCGGGCCGGCCTAGTTGGTGCCGACCCGGGCCAGCAGATCCACGATCCGGCCCTGCACCTCGGTGCTGGTGGACCGCTCGGCGAGGAACAGCACCGTCTCGCCCGAGGCCAGCCGGGGCAGCTCGGCCTGGTCGACGGCGGCCGTGTAGACGACCAGCGGGGTGCGGTTGAGCAGGCCGTTGGCCCGCAGCCAGTCCACGATCCCGGCCCGCCTGCGGTGCACCTGCAACAGGTCCATCACCACCAGGTTCGGCCGGAACTGCCCCGCCAGCGTCACCGCGTCGTTGTCGCTCGCGGCCCGCGCCACCTGCATCCCGCGCCGTTCCAGCGTCGCGGTCAGGGCCAGCGCGATCTCCGCGTGCTCCTCGATGAGCAGCACCCGCGGCGGGTGCTGCTCGCTGTCGCGGGGAGCCAGCGCCTTCAGCAGCACGGCGGGATCGGCGCCGTACGCCGCCTCGCGCGTCGCCTGCCCGAGCCCGGCCGTGACCAGCACCGGCACCTCGGCGGCGACGGCGGCCTGGCGCAGCGACTGCAGTGCCGTCCGGGTGATGGGCCCGGTCAGCGGGTCCACGAACAGCGCGGCGGGGAAGGCCGCGATCTGCGCGTCGACCTCCTCGCGCGAGTGCACGATGACCGGCCGGTAGCCGCGGTCGCTGAGCGCCTGCTGGGTGGTGACGTCCGGCGCCGGCCACACCAGCAGCCGGCGCGGGTTGTCCAGCGGCTCCGGGGGCAGCTCGTCGTCCAGCGGCTGCGGACGCGGTGTGTCCGCCACCTCGACGGCCCCGCCGGGACCGTCCAGCGGCTCGGGCCCCTCGGCGGCATCGGGCCGCGGGGCGCCTATGGCGTACGACCGCCCGGCCCCCTCGGTGCCCGGGACCGGCCGGGGCTGACCGCCGGGCGCGGGCTGCGGCGCGGGCTGCGCCGCCGGCGGCTGACCGCCGGGCGAGGGCTGCGCGGGCGCCGGTTCGGCCGACGGGTGCGGCCGGGCCGACTGGTCCTCGCGCGGCTCCTGCGGCTGCGGCTCCGGGCGGTCGGGGGGCGTGCCCAGCTTGCGCCGCCGGCCCGAACCGCCCGGCGCGTGCGGCGGCGGGGTCGCCGTCGGCTGCTGCACCTGGGCGGCCTGCCGGGCGAACGGCACACCCTGCCCGAGCGTGCGGACGCTGATCGCCCGCCCCTGCGTCGAGTCCGGGTCGACCGGCACACCGCCCGCCGCCTCGGCGGGCAACGGCTGCGCGACCCGCTGCGGTCGCGCGCCGCCGGACCCGGCGGGCAGCGGGGTGCCCGGCGCCGGGGCAGCGGCGGCCGCCGGTCCGGGGACGGGAGTTCCGGCAGCCGGTGTGGCGGGCGCCGGGACGGGCCGGCCGGCGCCGCCGGCCGTGTCGCCCGCACCGGGCCACTGCTGCGGGACGCCACCGGGCAGCACCGGCCCGGACGGGGCCCCCTGCGGCCCCGACGGCACCGGTCCGGTGCCGGTCTCGGCGGGCAGCGGCAGCGCACCCGGGGGTGTCACCGGGGTACCGGCGGGCGGGGTGCCCGGCTGCGCGGCGGTGCCCTGGGCGGGGGTGGCCGAGGCGGCGGGCGCCGGGGGTGCGGGCGCGGGCCGACCCGTGCCCGCCGTCCCCTGCGCCGGAACGCTCCGCGTCCCCTGGCCCGCCGGTGCCTGGCCGGGCGCGGCCTCCGGTGCCACCGCCTGGGCGGCGCCGGACTGCTGGGCCATGGACCGGCGGCGCCGGCCGGTCGGGGCGCTGGTCGGATGCGGGTGCGGCGGGGTGTGGTCCTCGTCCTGGTCGAGCGGTACGGCGTCGTGCCGGGCGGCGTCACCCGGGACGCCCGGGGCGGGCACGGCCGGCTGAGCGGGCACCGGCACCGGGCCGGCGCCGGCCGGCGCAGCCGTGACCGGCGGGCCGTCGGCAGCGGGAGCCGCGCCCGCAACGCCCGGAGCACCGGCGTCCGGAGCCACTGGCACGGCCACGCCGTCCCCCGCCTCGGCTTCGGGTGCCGCTTCCGGTGTCACGGGGGAGCGGTCGGCGTCGGCGGGCGGCAGGGCGAAGACCGTACGCGGCCCGGCCGCCTCCTGTGCGGCGGCGCGTTCGGCCGCCGCGGCCAGCGCCCGCCGGCGCCGCCCGGTCGGCTGCGTGCCCTCGTCCTGACCTTCCTCGCCGCCCTGCGCCGCGACCGCCGGGTCGCCCTCGGCGGGCACCGGCTGCGCGGCAGGCAGCGCCGGCGGCAGAGCGGCCTGCGGGGCGCCGTCGCGGCGGGCCCGCCGGCCCGTCGGCCCGGGCACGCCCTGCGGCGGCACGGTGCCGCCGAGTCCGTTGCCCGAGGCGGCGGCCCCCGCGCCCTGCTCGGCCGCGGTCATCACCGCGCCCTCGGCCACGTCCTCGCCCTTGCCCGCATCGGGGCCGGCGCCTTCGGCGGCGGCGTTCTCGGCGGGCCGTCCGCGGCGCCGCCCGGTACCGCCGGACGCGCTCTCCGGGCCCTCGGCCGGGGGCACGGCAGCCTCCTCGGCGGGCGCGGCGGCCCGCCGCCGGCGCCGGCCGGTCGGCACCGACGACTCCGCCTCACCGGCGTCGCCCGGGCCGGCCACGTCACTGTCGAGGAAGGCGTCCGTCGAGCCCCTGCGGGCCCGCCGCCTGCCGCCCGCCGCCTGCTCGGCGGCGCCGGGGTCGGGCGCGGCGCCCGCACCGGCCTCCAGGACCAGGGCGGAGCCCCGGGCCGGTGCGGCGACCGCGCCCGCCCCGCCGCCGAGCGGCACTTCGAGCACGTACGCGCTGCCGCTCATGCCCGGCACCTCGTGCGTCTGCAGCACGCCCCCGTGGGCGCGCACGATCCCGCGCACGATCGGCTCGTGCACCGGGTCTCCCCCGGCGTACGGACCGCGTACCTCGATCCGCGCGACCTCGCCGCGCTGGGCGGCGGCGACCACGACGGTGCTGTCCAGATAACCGCCCGCCGAGAGGGGCGTGTTGCCGGTGGCGTCGACCCCGGCGACATCCGCCACGAGATGCGCGAGCGCGGTGGCGAGCCGCTGCGGGTCGACCTCGGCCTCGATGGGCGGCGCGTGCACGGCGAACTGCACCCGTCCCGGGCCGATCAGCTCGACGGCACCGTCCACACCCGCGGCGACGACCGCGTCCAGCATCACCTTCGTACGGGTGATGTCCTCGCCGCCCGCGTCCAGGCGCTGGTAGCCGAGGACGTTGTCGATGAGGGTGGTGATCCGCGCGTACCCGGCGGACAGGTGGTGCAGGACCTGGTTCGCCTCGGGCCACAGCTGCCCGGCGTCGTCGGCGGCCAGCGCCGACAGCTCGCGCCGCAGCTCGTCCAGCGGGCCGCGCAGCGACTGCCCGAGCAGCGTGAGCAGCTGCTCGTGCCGCCCGGCGAGGGCCTCGTAGCGGTCCTTCTCCCGCTCGGCGAGCGCGGCGTAGCGCTCCTCGCCGGCCGCCAGCTCCTCCTCGTGCTGCTCGCGCAGTTCCTCGGTCTCGGTGACATGCCGCTGGCGCAGCGCGGTCAGATCGGAGGCGTGCTCCTCGGAGAGCTTTTCCAGCTCCTCGGCGTGCGCCTTCTCCAGCGCTTCCTTCTCCTCGACCAGGCTGTCGTACGGCCGCCGGTCGGCGAAGGTCATCACGGCACCGACGAGCTGGTCCCCGTCCCGCACCGGCGCGGTGGTCAGATCGACCGCGACCTTCTCGTCGCCCTTGGACCACAGCACCTGCCCGCGCACCCGGTGCTTGCGCCCGGAGCGCAGGGTGTCGGCGAGCGGCGACTCCTCGTACGGGAACGGCGAACCGTCGGCGCGCGAGTGCAGCACCAGCGTGTGCAGCTCCTTGCCGCCCAGCTCGCCCGCCCGGTATCCCAGTATCTGGGCGGCGGCGGGGTTGACGAGCACGATGCGCCCGTCGGTGTCGGTCCCCACGACCCCTTCCGAGGCCGCTCGCAGGATCATCTCGGTCTGCCGCTGCGAGCGTGCCAGCTCCGCCTCGGTGTCGACGGTCCCGGACAGATCCCGGACCACGAGCATGAGCAGCTCGTCACCGGTGTAGCCGTAACCGTCGTACGCCTGCTGCCCGTTCTCCAGGTTCGCGCTGGTGACCTCGACCGGGAACTCGTTCCCGTCGGTGCGCCTCGCGACCATCCGGGTCGGTTTGGTCCGCCCCCGGGGATCCATGTGGTCGGGTCGCCGCATGGACCCGGGGATCAGCCTGGAATCGAACTGGGGCAGCAGATCGAGCAGCCCACGCCCCACGAGCGCCGTGCCGGGAGCCTCGAAGGCCTCCAGCGCGATGGTGTTGGCGTTGACGACTGTTCCGTTGGCGTTGACCAGGACCAACGCGTCCGGCAGCGCGTCGAGTATGGCTGCGAGGCGAGCAGCGCCTCGGGATGGCCTGCTGCTCACGAGACGCCTTCCTCCCTGTTACCGCACCTTGCCGACCGCTCGGGCCATCTTGCCAACCGGCCCGCGACGTGTCACGCGAGGGAGTCTAAAGGCACGGGTCGCGCTCGCGGCGCCGGATGAGAGGGACGTCCCACGTGGAAGTGACGGCGAACGCGTGACCGCACGCCCCCGCGCCCCGATTCTTCCCCGGTCGTCCCCGGGACCTTTACGGAACCAACGCGTCCGCCAAGCACCCCGGGACCCCTCACCCATGACCCGCGCGAGCCCCTCCTCCTCCCTCTCCCCCTCCTCCTCCCTCTCCCCCTCCTCCTCCCTCTCCCCCTCTCCCCCTCTCTCAGCTTTCCCCTCGCCGCTCCTGCGCCGGTCGCTACGCCTGCCTTCGCGTGCTCCCGCCCGTCGCGGGCAGCAGCGGCACCATCCGGTCCCACCGCTCGATCGCGCACCCGTCGGCGCGGTCGTAGGAGGCGTCGACCGGCCGGCCGGCCCAGGTGCCGGTGACATGGGCGGTGGCCGGACCGCCGTAGATCATGGTGCAGGTGGTGCCGGGGGCGGCCGGCGCGAAGGGGTCGCGCCCCCAGCGCGTGCGCGTGTCGAGCGCCCGGCAGGCCCCGGCGGGGTCCGGATGACGGCCGCCGTCGGGATGGCAGCGCACCTCGTACGTCCCGTCCCGCCCGGCGCCGGCGTGCCGGACCACGACGGTGAGGTGATCACCCTGGTCCTCGGCCCTGACGGGCGGCGGCGCGGCGGCGGCCGGTACGGCGGTGAGCGGTACGAGGACGGCGGTGGCGGCGGCGGTGGCGAGGGACGCCCTGAGGAGGCGGCGCCCGGTGACCGGCGGGACAGAGACCATGGTCTGTCCAACGCGGAATCCGCCGGGACGTTGCGCCGCACCACCGAACGAAGCCCTTTGCCCTGTGCCCTGCCTGCCTAGTACCGTAGGGGGCGATTGGTGACAGGGCACTCGCCTGTGTCATCATCTGCACGCACCACTCGCGCGCTCGCGTGAGCGGTTGTGCTGGAGGCGTCGCCTAGTCCGGTCTATGGCGCCGCACTGCTAATGCGGTTTGGGCCTTAAAGCCCATCGAGGGTTCAAATCCCTCCGCCTCCGCCCCCTCCGAAGCCCCGGTCCCCAGGACCGGGGCTTCGGCGTTCCCAGAGGTCTCTCCCGTATCTGCGCCGCACCCCCCGCTGTGGACGTTTTCGCAGGTCGCAACGGGTATGCGGATCGGATTTCACATGACGGCGGCAGTCATGTAATGTTCTTCCTGTCGCCGCGAGCGGGCCGAAAGGGCCGGGAACGAAGACAAAACAAAAGAACAAGCACTCGTAGCTTAACGGATAGAGCATCTGACTACGGATCAGAAGGTTGCAGGTTCGAATCCTGCCGAGTGCACATAGGTGAGAGGCCCCGGAGAGATCCGGGGCCTCTTGCGTTTCGGGGGCGTACAGCGGGAAGTACAGCAACCGCCTGTCCTCGAACATGCGGGTGACGCTGCCCGGCGGGCGGCAGAGTCGGCGAGGAAGCGGCGGCTTCGGCCACGGACCAGGGCTTGATCCTGTGCCGTCGCGGTGGGCACCTTGACCGGGAAGGCTACGTTCTTGCCGATCTCCTCCCCGGACACGGCATGCGTCAGGGCGCGCGGAGAGCGTCGCGTGCCGCCTGGACGACAGGTCGGGAGGGGCGTACCTCGCAGACTCACCGATCGCGCAGCAGCGCTCCTGAGCCGGCCGCGCTGGCGTTCTTGCCCTGGGCGCAGCACCGGCAGGTGACAGCGAGCTTGCTGATCCACTCCCGGACGTCCCGGACCGAGCCTTCGTAGGAGACGTGGGTCAGTGGTGCCAGATTGGGCTGCTGGGCGGGCTGAGCACTGAGTGCGGTCACGTACTCCGGCGGCAGGGCGACGCGGCGGCCCGATCCCTGCGTCTTCGGTGCGAACGATCAGTAGCTCGCCACCCATGCGCTGAAGAGCCTGCCGGATGGTGAGGAGCCCCTCACGGAGATCCACATCCGACCAGCGCAGCCCCGAGCAGCCCACCCCGCCGACCAGACCGACACCGGCCAAGCGAGATCACACCTGAGGGTCTACGGCCTAGCTGAGGGCCTTACCGACCTCGTAGATCGTGGGCCTGTCTTCGGGCGCTGAGCTGAGCATGGCGTCGATCAGTGCGCCCAGCTCGCCATGCGCCTTCACTGGCCGGCGCTTGCCACTCGCGACGGCTTGTCTCTGCTCAGGGCGGGGTGCGTCGTCCGGGTACTCGACGGCCCGCCAGCCCGTGGCGGAAATGAGCAGGGACGCGCCGAGCGCATAGATGTCGGCTTCCTGCGTAGGCTCTGCCTCTCCGGTGGCAAGCAAGCTGCGCGCGATCTCCGGCGCCTCGTAGTGGACGAGGCAGCCGCGGAACGGGAAGTCGTACCCCTCCGGGACGTGTCCGCCGCGAGCCAAGGCCAGGTCGATGAGGTGCGTGCGATCCGGGCCGATGATGAAGTGCGCGGGCTGCACGTCGCCATGGGCCCAGCCTTTGCCGTGCAGCTCGGCCAGCGCCTCTACGCAGCCGAGGGCGGCACTGGTATGAGGCTCCATACGAGAGTCCGGCTCACGACAGGGCTTCCACAGCTCATACAGGTCGGGTCCCTCGTGCCACGGCTGGAAGTTCCAGGTGCCCTGCTCCCATTCGCCGTACGCGAAGTCATCGAGGCCGAGTCGGTACAGCACGGCCCCTTCGCGTGCGGGAGCGAGGGCCGTCCAGGGCTGTGCGGGCCAGTCGGCCGTGGCCTCGATCGGGTACCCGACCTTGACGGCGTAGTGCCCCCGAGGGCTCTCGACCTCCCTGACCATCGAGCCCCGACGATTGACGACCAGGCGCTGGGCCTTGGGCATGAGTGCATCGAGCACGACGATCGGCAGTTCAGGGGGTGTCCCGGACAACGTCTGTTCTCCTTCCGGGCAACGCGGCCGACCCCCTATCTAGGCCGGCCGCGTCGCTATGTCGTGTCGCTACGCCTGACCGTAGGGACGGCCGCAGTCCGCGTCGCACTGCGCGAGGTTCGTGCCGTCCACGGTCCAGAGGTCGTCGAAGACCATGAACCCGGCCGCCTTCATCGCGTGCGCGGAGGCAGCGACCATCTCAGGGTCACGCCCACCAGCGCCCGGCTTCGGGTTGTGGTGGAGGAAGCGGCCGGCGAACCGCTGGCACAGGTCGGCGTACTCCTTCGTGTGCAGGATGAGCGCGTGCAGACCGAGGTCCACGTCGTCCGACGGGACCATGGGAACGGTCGCGGTCGCGGCGGCGACCACGAAGGCCACCGCCTGGTCCGCGATCCGCTCGGCCCGTTCGAGGGACTGCCCGTTGTGGACGATCACGAAGTGGGTGAGGCTGTCGAACAGCTCCTCACCAGCCACCGCGCGACCGGTCTTCTGGTCGTTGGCCGTTGCCGTCATGCGAATACTCCTTGAGAGTCGCTGTGCTCTGGCATTTGCGCCCGCATCGGTCGCCGAGGCACGGCCCATGGCGACCGGGGGGTGGAAGGCCGACCCCGAACGGGGCAGGGGGCGCCAGGGAAGTTGGCACCCCGTTCGGGGCGGCCGGTCTACTGGCTGGTGCCGAGGGCCATGCCGATCACCAAGCCACACGATCCGCTGATCACGATGATCAACAGGACTCCGGCATACCGGCCGATGGCGCGCATCACAGGCCGTCCCGGCTGTTCCCGTTCTTGATGGCCAGGCGGGTGCTCAGTCCTTCCCGCGCGGTCGGGGCCACCACGTTGTCCGGCAGGACATCCCACTCGACGCCGCCGCCGACGGGCCTTATCTGCACCCGGGCGCCGACCTCGCCCATGACGACGCCGATACGTCCACTGGCAGTGTCCTTCGCCAGTTCACCGATGCCTGGTCTGGTCTGCTGGTTGCTCGCCATGCGGACGAGCATCCTGCCGCTCATCAGGACGTCGGAACCACCACAGAAACCCAGTTGGGGACGTCCCGCATCGGGTAGAACGTCCCTGGTGCCGTCCCCAGGTCTTAGGAGAGATTGCAATGCCGAACGAGAGGTTACGAGCTGCCATGGCAGCCGGCGGCTGGACCTATAACGCCCTCGCAGACAAGGTCGAAGTCGATCCCAAGTCCATCGAGCGATGGGTCAACCAGGGGCGGACGCCGCGTCGCGCAACGGCCATGCTGGCGGCGGAAACGCTAGGAGAAGACGTGCACGCTCTATGGCCCGCGCTCCGGCAGGCTCGTCCTGCCCGCGCTGTCAGTCCGGAACTTGTGGCTCTTTACGACAAGAGGGCGGACATCCCCGTGTCCGCCTTTGTGGACATGCTGACCCAAGCACGCGAGCGCATTGACGTGTTGGTGTACGCAGCCGTCTTCCTGCATGAGGCGTACCCGCGGCTCAATGACTTGCTGCGCGAGCGGGCTGCGGACGGGTGTGCTGTCCGAGTCGCGATCGGCGACCCGGACAGCCAAAACGTGCAGCAGCGCGGAGAGGAGGAACGGTTCGGGCACGGAATCGAGTCCCGATGCCGACTCGCCCTCATGCACTACCGCCCCCTTGCCGGGGTACCTGGCATCGAGGTGCGGACCCACGCGACCACGCTCTACAACTCGATCTATCGTGCGGATGACCAGGCATTGGTCAACGCCCACGTATGGGGAGTGAACGCTTACGGCGCCCCGGTGTGGCACCTGCGCCGCAGCGAGTCGGGGGGCCTGTTCGACACCTACGCCAGCAGCTTCGACGCTGTGTGGGACACCGCGACACCAGTAAGGGAGGAGTGACCGTGGCACGGACCGAGTACTACGACGACCCAGCGGCACCGGAGCCGAACAGCCTGGTGGTCGCCGCGTCCGCCGTGGTCACCGATGACGAAGGTCGCCTGCTCTTGCAGCACCGGCGGGACAACGACCTTTGGGCTCTCCCCGGCGGCGGCATGGAGATGACCGACTCACTTCCCGGTACAGCCGTCCGGGAGGTGAAGGAGGAGACGGGGCTGGACGTGGAGATCACCGGGCTCGTGGGCACGTACACCGACCCACGCCACGTCATCGCCTACTCGGACGGCGAGGTGCGCAGACAGTTCAACGTCTGTTTCACCGCCCGGGTGATCGGCGGGCAGCTCGAGATCTCGGACGAGTCCACGGAGCTGCGGTTCGTCTCGCTGGAGGAGATTGACCACCTGCCGATGCACCACACGCAGCGGCTCCGCATCCGGCATTTTCTGGAGCACCGTGAGCGGCCGTATCTCGGCTGATCGAACCTGTGACACCCGCTTTAGGGTTTCGGTCGAGGCTCACTTCGGCTGCAGGACCGCGTGGACGCCTCGGCCGAGCGAGATCGCATACACGGCCTCTAGCGCACTCAGTCGGTGATGTCAGTCTTGGATGTCAACCGATCCGGGTTCCTCAGCCTCGCAGTCAGCTTGCGTCTTTGAAATCCGGAGCCTTCTCGGCCGCAGCAAGCCACGCCATGAAGGTCTCAACTTCCCTGCTGGGCCGCTCTTCTCTGGTCGCGGTCCAGCGAGCCATCTGCTCTGGGTCCGTCCAGTCTGGTGACTCTTGCCCGACCCCGGGACGGATAGGCCCCACAGCACCCCCGACGGCACAGCACCGCTGCCGTGGCTCAGCCCGCTGGGTGGGTCGGGCGGCGGACTTGAGCGGCCGGTCGAGAGCTCTTGCAGCAGTCTCGGCGCCTTTGGTGGCGTACTTGGCGATGTACGCCGTGACGGCCCGTTCGGTCAGTCCGCAGGGGTGTGCGCGGCCGGTGACAGGGCCGGCCGCGAAGGGGCATGATCCGCTCATGCGCGTACGACGGGAGGTCCGCTGGGCCTTGTGGGGGCTGTGGCTTGCGTGTCTGGTGTTCTCCGTCTGGTTCATCGTCTGGTTCTTCGCGGAGGCGATCTCACTCTTCCTGGAGGCCGAGTCCTGGTGATGCGGGCGTGGTGGTGGACAGCAGCGAGTACAGCAGCGCAGTACAGCAGCGCCAGCAACCGAGATTGATTGAAGGCACCGGAGAGGTCGGGCGGGGCGTCGGGGGGCGCCGGTGCGGTCGCACCCGTTCGGACCGCGTAGCGCGCCCCGGGTCCGGGGGCCGGTGATGATGGGCGCGAGGGGCTGATCCACTCGCGACCGGAGGTGACCGTGGGGCACGCCGTCGGTGATGTACTCGGCCTGGCAGCCGGTGTCGCGGTCAGTCCGCTGCCCATCGTGGCGATCATCCTCATCCTCGCCACCCCCCGCGGCCGTCTCAACGGCTCCCTGTTCGCCCTCGGCTGGCTCCTCGGCCTGGCGGTGCTGGGCGCGATCATGCTGGCGGTGGGCGGTCCGTCCGGTGCCTCCACGCACAAGCACCCGGCCACCTGGGTGGGGGCGCTGAAACTGGCGCTCGGTGTGCTGCTGGTCTTCTTCGGCGCCCGTATGTGGCGCCGGCGGCCCAAGGACCCCTCCCAGGCACAGCTGCCGAAATGGATGGCCGCGATCGACCACTTCACCCCGCTCAAGATCCTCGGACTGGGCCTGGTGCTGTCGGCCGCCAACGCCAAGAACGCCCCGCTGACCATCGCCGCCGGCGCCTCGATCAGTTCGGCCGGGATCCCCGTCCCGCAACAGATCGGGACGCTCGCGATCTTCGTGGTCATCGCTTCCGTCGGCGTCCTCGCACCGCTGGCCGTCTTCCTGGTCATGGGCGACCGGGCCAAGAGCGTGCTGACCAACTGGCGCGACTGGGCCACCCGGCACAACGTCGCCGTCATGGCGGTCCTCTTCTTCGTCCTCGGCCTCAAGCTGCTGGGCGACGGCATCAGCGTCGTCGCCTCCTGAGGGAAGGCTCGAAGCCGTCGGCTTCCGCCGCGCGGGCGGGGCCGAGGTGCGCGGGGGTGCGGGCTGATCTAGCGTCGGACGGGAGAGGGGTGTCCTGCCGGGCCGTCGGGTGCGGGGCCCGGGGCCGCGGTCGTACGCGGGCCGCGTCCGGCACTCGGCGTGTTGTCTTTGCGCACCCCCGATCCGTCCCGGAGAGCAGGTGTCCCCCATGCGAGTGGCGGCCCGTATCGCTTGTGTGCTCACCGGTCCGGCCCTGGTGCTCGGTGGTGCGGTCTTCGCCGCTCCCGCCGCCCAGGCGGACATCCCGGCCTGTACGAACCTGGTCCAGCAGTCGGGCGTCGAGGTCTCGGACGGCGTCCGCGCGGCCTGTACCCAGGGCGTGCACGGTGATCTGCAGGGCTGTGCGAAGGCCCTGACCCAGGCTGGTGTGCCGGGCGGCGCCGCGAACGGTGCCTGCCGGCTGGCGGCCAACCCGCCGTGACCGCGGTCGCCCCCGGTCAGGCCGTGGCGGCGGGGCCGGGGGCCGGGGCCGGGCTGGTCCGGGCAGGTGAAGGCCGTAGCGGGGATCGCCCTCGCGGCTCAGCCGCCATCGCCGTGCCACGGGTGTGTCCCGGGTCCGGTCGGTAGCCTGGGCGCCGTGCCGGGAGAGCAGGCGCCGACGGGCGCGTTTCAGCTGAAGTGGGAGCTTACGGGGGCGGGTTGGGCGATGTGCCGCCTGGCCGACGGCTCCCGGGAGCTCGCCCTGTCCTTCGGCTACTGCACCGACGCCCTTGCCGATCTCGTCTCCGCCGCGGGCGGGCTGTACGGCCAGGGGCGCACCGTCCGCTTCTTCTTCGACGCCGAGCCGCGGGAGCTGCGCTGGGTGCTCCGCCGCGGTGCGGAGGCGGTTGGCGTGAGCGTCTACGAGTTCGGCGATGTGTCGGTGAGCCTCGATCTGCCGGACGACGCGGGGAGGGTGATCTGGCGGGCGGCGTATCCGCGCTCCGTGTTCGCGCACGCCGTGCTGGATGCCGCGCGGACCGTGCTCAGGGAGCACGGCGAGGCCGGCTACCTGGCACGGTGGAGGGAGCACCCCTTCCCCGTCGCCCTGGTCCAGGACCTGCGCCGGCTGCATCTGAGGGACGACGCGTGCGCCCTGCCCCATGACCCGGCCCGCCCCTGAGGGGCCACGTGCCCGGGGGGCCGGGCGGCGCCGTCCGCGTTGTCCGGGCGCTCAGCACTCCTCCTCCGGGTCGTTCCGGTTCAGCTTCTCCAGATAGGTGTGCGCCAGGGACGTGGCGCGGGTGAACCAGTCGGTGATGACCGAGAGTTCCTCCGGGGAGTAGTCGGCGAAGAGGGCCGTCAGGCGCTGGTAGTGGCCGGCGTACATCGCCGCCACGCGGGTGACGGCGGCCGGTACGGCGGCCACCCGGACCCGGCGGCGGTCGGCGGGGTCGGGGCGGCGGGTGACGTATCCGGCGCGTTCCAGACGGTTGAGGATGCCGGTCACCGCGCCCGTGGTGACGTGCGCGCGGGCCGCGAGATCGCCGGCCGTCAGCAGGTCGTCGCCCGCCTCCAGGACGAAGGCGAAGCAGGTCAGGTCGGTGACGTTCAGGCCCAGCCGCCTGGCCAGCTCCTGCTGTCCGATGAGGTGGGCGGCGATGAGGTGGTCCATCGCCGCCAGTGCCTGGGCCGGGGTGGCGGGCTGACGCGGCGGTCCGTGCATCTTTCGTAATCCCTTAGTTCGTGAGATATTCGGCCTGTAAACTTCTTAGCCCGTGAGGGAATCTGGGTTTCGTCCCTGGAGGCGACTTCATGAGTCTGTACGACGAGGGTCACACGATCGCCGGCTGGACCGGCGTGGGTATCGCGACCGTCGGGGGCAGTGCGGCGGGATGGGGAGTGTGCGTCGTCTCGGCGCCCCTGATCATCGGCGGTCTCGCCGTCGTGGCGGTGAGCGCCCTGGTGACCTGGGTCCTGCATCTGTCCGGCTGGGGCAAGCCGCCGGGAGTGCGGCCGCGCGGCGAGTGGGGCATGCGGACCCGCGACACCCGGGCCCGGGAGGGGCACACCGGGTGTGTCAGCTGCCGGCTGGCGGGGCGGGGGCGGCGGAGCGGGGTGCCGGAGGCCGTTCCCGCCGGGTCGAGGCCGCTGTCGCCCGTCGAGTGAACCCGTCGAGTGAGCCCGTGGTGTGAGCCCGTGGTGTGAGCCCGTCGAGTGGACGGGCCTTCCCGGGGGGCGGCCGGCGGCGGACGCCCTCGCCGGCCGGGCCCGTCCCGGCGGCCGGCCGTACGGGAGCGTTGTCGGACCCGCCCTCTACGCTCAAGAGTGATGGCACAGATGTGGAAGTGCTCGGGACTGCGCTGGCCGGCCGGGAGCCCGGTGCTGGAGTGGACCGGCGGGCGGCGCAGCGCGCTGCCCCGGGGGAAGCGGATCGCGTTCGCCGTGCCGGAGGGCGGCGTGCGGACGTGCACGGGGGCGCGGGGGCACGCCTGCCCGGTGCGGGCGGCCGTGCCGGGGCGGAGCAAGGGGGCCCGCTGCGAGGAGTGCGCGCGCCTCGACCGGGCGCACTCCGTGGCCGCCGACACCCTCGCGGACGATCCCCGGCCCTACCGGGTGTATCTGGCGTGGTTCGGGCCGGGCCTGGTGAAGGTGGGCATCACCGCGTCCGAACGCGGCCCGGCCCGGCTGCTGGAACAGGGCGCCGTCTGCTTCAGCTGGCTCGGCACCGGCCCGCTGATGGCCGCGCGGCGCACCGAGGAACTGCTGCGGGCCGCGCTGCGGGTGCCGGGCCGCATCCCGTACGCCGAGAAGCGGGCGGTGCGCTCGGCGCTGCCGGCGACCGAGGACGAGCGCGCCGCCGAGGTGCGGGAGCTGCACGCGCGGGCCGTCGCGCTCACCGGCTGGCCGGAGTCCCTGCGCCCGGAGCCCTGCCAAGTCACCGACCACGTACGGGTCTTCGGGCTCGACGGGGTCGCGGCGGCGTCCGGCGAGGTCGTGGAGCTGGTGCCGGGCGGCGGCGTCGTCGGCGAGCTGGTCGCGGCGGCCGGGCCCGATCTGCATCTGGCGGTCGGTCAGGGCGGGGTCGTCGTCCTCGACACCCGGCTGATGACCGGCTGGGAGCTGGTGCCGGGGACGGCGGCGGAACGCGCCTTCCCGGTCCGGGAGTTCAGGCGGGAGCCGGACGGGCTGTTCTGACGGGCGGGACCCAAGGGTTCGCTGAGAGGCGGCTGTGGGTTTCTCAGAGAAAACACAGACTCCGGAAAGCCTCCTCTCAGAGGTCCCCGACAGGGTGGCCACCATGACCACGACCTCGCCCCAGGGGCGTACCGAACTGCTGAGGCCGGACGGGAGCCCCGTCCGCGTGCTTGTGGTGGACGACGAGCTGTCGATCACCGAACTGCTGAGCATGGCCCTGCGATACGAGGGCTGGCAGATCAGGAGCGCGGGGGACGGGCAGGGCGCCCTCCAGTCGGCCCGCGAGTTCCGGCCGGACGCCGTCGTGCTGGACATGATGCTGCCGGACATGGACGGGCTGGCCGTGCTCGGCCGGCTGCGGCGCGAACTGCCGGACGTGCCGGTGCTGTTCCTCACCGCCAAGGACGCGGTGGAGGACCGTATCGCCGGGCTCACCGCGGGCGGGGACGACTACGTCACCAAGCCGTTCAGCCTGGAAGAGGTCGTGGCGCGGCTGCGCGGGCTGATCCGCAGGGCCGGGGCGGCCGACCGGCGCTCCGACTCCGTGCTCGTCGTGGGCGATCTGACCCTGGACGAGGACAGCCACGAGGTCGCGCGGGCCGGGCAGTCCATCCACCTCACCGCCACCGAGTTCGAGCTGCTGCGCTTCCTCATGCGCAACCCCCGGCGGGTGCTGAGCAAGGCGCAGATCCTGGACCGCGTGTGGTCGTACGACTTCGGCGGCCAGGCCAACGTCGTCGAGCTGTACATCTCCTACCTGCGGCGGAAGATCGACGCCGGCCGGGAACCGATGATCCACACCCGGCGCGGCGCCGGATATCTGATCAAGCCCGCCGCGGCATGAGCGGGCGGCGCCGGCCGGGTCCCCGGCGGCGGCGCGGGCGACGGCCGGGAAAGCCGCGCACCCTGCGGACCCGGCTCGTCGTCGCGTCCGTGACACTGATCGCGGTGGTCTGCGCCGTGATCGGCACGGTGACCACGCTGGCGCTGCGCAGCCATCTGTACGACCAGCTGACCGGCGATGTCACCGAGATCGCGGGCCGGGCGCTCGGGCACATGCGGCAGGACGAGGGCGGCGGCGCCCGGCCGGGGCTGCCCGGCGGCGGCGTGCCGGACGCCGCCACGCCGGCCACCGAGGTGGAGAACCTGCTGACGAGGGGGCCGACCCCGTTCGGGGCCGTCGCCGCCTATGTGCGGGACTCCGCGATCCGGCACGCGGCCGTCGCCCGGAAGCGGACCGGCGGCAACGACCTGGCCAAGCCGTCGCGCGCCGACGGGCTGAGCGCCGCGCAGCGCGAGGCGCTCGGCACCGTGCCCGAGGACGGCAAGGGCCACACCGTGGAGCTCCCGGGGCTCGGCAACTACCTCGCCATGTACGTGGCCGACCCGGACGGCGGCGACGCCTTCTACGTCGCCCTGCCCACCAAGGCCACCGACGACAACATCACCACCCTGATCCTCGTCGAGATCAGTGTCACCGCCGCCGGCCTGGTCGCCGCCGGCATCGCCGGGTACGTGCTCGTCGGCGTCGCCACCCGCCCCCTGCGCAAGGTCGCCCGCACCGCCACCCGGGTCTCCGAACTCCCGCTGCACACCGGCGAGGTGAACCTCAGCGAGCGGGTCCCGGAGGCGGAGTGCGACCCGCACACCGAGGTCGGCCGGGTCGGCGCCGCGCTCAACCGCATGCTCGACCACGTCCACGGCGCCCTGCACGCCCGGCAGCGCAGCGAGACGCGGGTACGGCAGTTCGTCGCCGACGCCAGCCATGAGCTGCGCACCCCCCTCGCCTCCATCCGGGGATACGCGGAACTCACCCGGCGCGGGCGCGAGCAGGTCGGGCCCGACACCCGGCACGCGCTCGGCCGGATCGAGTCCGAGGCCGGGCGGATGACCCTGCTCGTCGAGGACCTGCTGCTGCTCGCCCGGCTCGACGCGGGCCGCCCGCTGCAGTGCGGGCACACCGATCTCGTCCCGCTCGTCGTGGACACCGTCAGCGACTCCCGCGCGGCCGGCACGGACCACGACTGGCGGCTCGACCTGCCCGACGAACCCGCCCCGGTCTCGGCGGACGCGGCCCGGATCCAGCAGGTGCTGGTCAACCTGCTGGGCAACGCCCGCAAGCACACCCCGCCCGGTACGACCGTCACCGCGCGCGTGCGGCGGGGCGGGCCCTGGGTGTGCGTCGACGTGGAGGACGACGGGCCCGGCATCCCGGCGGATCTGCTGCCGCACGTCTTCGAGCGGTTCGCGCGCGGGGACTCCGCGAGATCCCGCGCCACCGGGTCCACCGGGCTCGGCCTCGCCATCGTGCAGGCCGTGGCCGCCGCGCACGGAGGTGCCGTGACCGTGGACAGCGCGCCCGGCCGCACCGTGTTCACCATGCGTCTGCCCGCCCCGGCCGACGACCCCGCCGTTGCCCGGACGGCGCCCGACACGGACCGGCAACCGCACTCACAGGCCCAGCACAGCGCCATCACACGGGTGAGACAGGGCAGTTGAACAGAGTCGGTCCCATGCGAACCGACTCTTCTCCCGGCACCCTGCCGGCGCGGGAGCACCTCCCGGCCACAGACGCCGGTACGCCTGTCCTGGACGTAGTGATCCCCGTCTACAACGAGGAGAAGGACCTCCAGCCGTGCGTCCGCAGACTGCACGAGCACCTCACCCGCACCTTCCCGTACGCCTTCCGCGTCACGATCGCGGACAACGCGTCCACGGACGCCACCCCGCGGGTGGCGGCGCGGCTGGCGGCGGAGATACCCGAGGTCCGCCACTCCCGACTGGACCAGAAGGGGCGGGGGCGGGCGCTGCGGACCGTGTGGTCGGCGTCGGACGCCCCGGTCCTCGCCTACATGGACGTCGACCTGTCCACCGACCTCAACGCGCTGCTGCCGCTCGTGGCGCCGCTGATCTCCGGCCACTCCGACCTGGCGATCGGCTCCCGGCTCGCCCGCACCTCCCGGGTCGTACGCGGCCCCAAGCGGGAGTTCATCAGCCGCGCCTACAACCTGATCCTGCGCGGTTCGCTCCAGGCCCGCTTCTCCGACGCCCAGTGCGGCTTCAAGGCGATCCGGCGGGACGTGGCGCAGGTGCTGCTGCCGCTGGTGGAGGACACCGGCTGGTTCTTCGACACCGAGCTGCTGGTGCTCGCCGAGCGGGCGGGCCTCAGGATCCACGAGGTGCCGGTCGACTGGGTCGACGACCCGGACTCCACCGTGCACATCGTGCGGACGGCCACCGAAGACCTCAGGGGCGTGTGGCGGGTCGGCAGGGCGCTGGCCACCGGCTCGCTGCCGCTGGACCGGCTCGGCCGGCCCTTCGGTGACGACCCGCGCGACCGCGACCTCACCGACGTGCCCACGGGCCTGGCCCGCCAGCTGGTCGGCTTCTGTGTGGTCGGCGGCCTGTCCACCCTCTGCTATCTGCTGCTGTACAGCGCCTTCCGGCAGTTCGCCGGGTCGCAGCCCGCCAACGCGCTCGCGCTGCTGGTCTCCGCCGTGGCCAACACGGCGGCCAACCGGCGGCTCACCTTCGGGGTGCGCGGCCGGGGCGGCGCGGTCCGGCACCAGGCGCAGGGCCTGGTCGTCTTCGGGATCGGCCTCGCCCTGACCAGCGGCTCGCTCGCCGCCCTGAACGCGGCCACCGACGAGCCGGCGCACTCCACCGAACTGGCGGTGCTCGTCGCCGCCAACCTCGCGGCGACCGTCCTGCGGTTCCTGCTCTTCCGTGCCTGGGTCTTCCCGGACCACGCGGAGCCGGCGCGGACCCCGCACCCGACCGACCAGGTCCGCGCCGGTGAGGCCGCGGACGGCAGCTGGAGGGACGCCACCGTGCGACCGCGGCCGGTGCGCCCTCACGACACCGATCCGGGGGACCCCCGATGACCACGCAGTACGACCCGCAGGCCGCCCAGGACAGCGGTACGGCCCCTCAGGACAGCGGTACGGCTCCCCAGAAGAGCGGTACGGCCGCCCGCCACAGGGGTACGGCCGACTGGGGACCGCCGCCCGCCCCGGCCCCGCGAACGACCGGAGCCGGTGAGCCGAAGCAGCCGTTGCCGCGCCGGCTGTGGCGCGGCAGGGCCGAGGACCCCCGCTGGGCCCGCCCGGCCCTCCTCGGCCTGCTGGCCGTCACCCTCCTGCTCTACCTCTGGAACCTCAGCGCCTCCGGTTACGCCAACTCCTTCTACTCGGCGGCCGTACAGGCGGGCAGTACCTCCTGGAAGGCGTTCTTCTTCGGCTCGCTGGACGCGGGCAACGCCATCACCGTCGACAAGCCGCCGGCCTCGCTGTGGCCGATGGAGCTGTCGGTGCGGGTCTTCGGCCTGAACTCCTGGGCGATCCTCGCGCCCCAGGTGCTGATGGGCGTGGCGACGGTCGCCGTGGTGTACGCCGCCGTGCGCCGCCGGTTCAGCCCCGTGGCCGGTCTGATCGCGGGCGCGGTGCTCGCGCTCACCCCGGTCGCGGCGCTGATGTTCCGGTTCGACAACCCGGACGCCATGCTGGCCCTGCTGATGGCGGCGGCCTGCTACCTGGTGGTCCGGGCCGTGGAGGACGGCCGCACCAAGTGGCTGGTGTGGGCGGGGACGGCGATCGGCTTCGCGTTCCTCGCCAAGACGCTCCAGGCGTTCCTGATCCTGCCGCCGCTGGCGCTCGTGTACGCGGTGTGCGCGCCGGTGCCGCCGAGGAGGCGGTTCGGGCAGCTGGCCGCCGCGACGCTCGCGCTGGTCGTCTCGGGCGGCTGGTGGGTCGCGATCGTCGAGCTGTGGCCGGCCTCCTCCCGTCCGTACATCGGCGGTTCGCAGAACAACAGCTTTCTCGAACTGACCTTCGGCTACAACGGCTTCGGCCGGCTCAGCGGCGACGAGACCGGCAGTGTGGGCGGCGGCGGTGGCGCGGGCGGCGGCGGCCGGTGGGGCGAGACCGGCTGGGACCGGATGTTCGACTCCGAGATCGGCGGCCAGATCTCCTGGCTGCTGCCCTCCGCCCTGATCCTGCTGGTCGCGGGCCTGGTGGCCACGCGCAAACTGCGCCGGACGTCCGTCACCCGGGCCTCGTTCCTGGTCTGGGGCGGCTCGCTGCTGATGACCATGGCGGTGTTCAGCTATATGGCGGGCATCTTCCACCAGTACTACACGGTGGCCCTCGCCCCCTACCTCGCGGCCGTGACCGGCATGGGCGCCGGTCTGCTGTGGGAGAAGCGGCGGGAGCGGTGGGTGCCGGTCACGCTCGCCGCGTCCGTGGTCGCGGCGGCGGCCTGGGGGTACGTCCTGCTCAACCGGACCCCCGCCTATCTGCCCTGGCTGAAGTGGCTGGTCCTGATCGGCGGTCTCGGCGCCGCGCTCGGCCTGGTCCTCGCCGGCCGGATCCCCCGGCGGCTCGCCCTCGGCGCGGCGGCGGGCCTCGTGGCCGCGCTGGCCGGGCCGACCGCGTACACCCTCAGCACGGTGCGGGAGGGCCACACCGGTTCGATCGTCACGGCCGGCCCGGCGACCGCCGGCGGGATGGGCGGCTTCGGCGGCGGTGGCGGTGGCGGCAGGCGGGGCGGCTTCGGCGGCGGCGTGCCCGGTCAGCAGGGCCAGGGCCAGGGTCAGCAGGGGCAGCAGGGCCAAGGCCAGGGGCAGCAGGGCACGCCGGGCAACGGCTTCCCGGGGGGCGGCGGAATGCCGGGCCGGCAGGGGCAGGGGCAGGGGCAGGGGCAGCAGGGCATGCCGGGCAATGGGTTCCCCGGTGGCGGCCAGGCGGCCGAGGGCGGCAAGGGCGGCGGCTTCGGCGGCCTGCTGAACGGCGCGAGCGTGTCGTCCGAGGCCAAGAAGCTGCTGGAGCGCAACGCCTCGGAGTACACCTGGGCCGCCGCCTCCGTCGGCTCCCAGAACGCGGCCGGCTACCAGCTCGCCACGGGTGAGCCGGTGATGGCGATCGGCGGCTTCAACGGCACCGACCCGTCCCCGACTCTCGCCCAGTTCAAGAAGTACGTGGAGGACGGCAGGATCCACTACTTCATCTCCGGCGGCGGCATGGGCGCGGGCGGCGGGGGCGCGGACGGTACGGCGTCCCGGATCAGCGCGTGGGTCGAGAGCACCTTCGAGAAGGTGACGGTCGGTTCGGCCACGTTCTACGACCTGACGCGGCGGGCGGGCGCCTGACGGAAAACCGTGTTGTACACCGTATAGCAGCGCTATACGGTGTACGGCATGCCTGCCTCCCACGGCCATCCCCAGCGTTGGCTGATCCTCGCCGTCATCTGTCTCGCACAGCTCACCGTGCTGCTCGACAACACCGTGCTGAACGTGGCCATCCCCTCGCTCACCCGCGAACTGCACGCGTCCACCTCCGACATCCAGTGGATGATCAACGCCTACTCGCTGGTGCAGTCCGGTCTGCTGCTCACCGCCGGCAGCGCCGCCGACCGCTACGGCCGCAAGAAGATGCTGTTCGCCGGGCTCGCCCTGTTCGGCGCGGGGTCGCTCGTGGCCGGACTCGCCGGCAGCACCGGGCAGCTGATCGCCGCGCGGGCCGGCATGGGCGTGGGCGGCGCGCTGCTGATGACCACCACGCTGGCCGTGGCGATGCAGATCTTCGCCCCCGAGGAGCAGCCGAAGGCGATCGGCATCTGGAGCGCGGTCAACGCCCTGGGCTTCGCGGGCGGCCCGCTGATCGGCGGTTTCGTGCTCGACCACTTCTGGTGGGGCGCGATATTCCTGATCAACCTGCCGGTCGCGGCGCTGGGCCTGGTCGCCGTGGTGATCCTCGTCCCCGAGTCCAAGAACCCCCGCGGCGACCGCCCGGACCTGCTGGGCGCGCTGCTGTCCACCATCGGCATGGCCGCGCTGGTCTACGCGATCATCTCCGGCCCCGGACACGGCTGGACCTCGGGCCGGGTGCTCGGCACGGCGGCGGTCGCGGTCGTGGTCCTCGGGTGCTTCGCGTGGTGGGAGAGCCGGCTGGCGGAGCCGATGCTGGACCTCCACTTCTTCCGGGACCGGCGGTTCACCGGCGCGGTCGCCGGGGCGGTGCTCCTCACCTTCGGGATGGGCGGCGCGCTGTTCCTGCTGACGCAGCACCTGCAGTTCGTGCTCGGGTACGAGCCGCTGGAGGCCGGTCTGCGGACGGCTCCGCTGGCGCTGACGGTCGTGGTGCTCAACTTCAGCGGGCTGTCGGCGAAGTGGAGCGCGAAGCTGGGCACCCCGGTGTCGATCGGGCTGGGGATGGCGCTGATGGCCGGGGGCCTGGTGTCCATCGCCGAGCTGGCCTCCGAGGGGTATGCGGGCACGCTGCTGGGGCTGCTGTTGATCGGCGCGGGGTGCGCGGTGGCGAATCCGGCGATGGCGCACGCCATCATGAGCGCGATCCCCCCGGAGAAGGCGGGCGTCGGCGCCGGGATCAACGGAACGCTGGCCGAGTTCGGCAACGGCCTCGGTGTCGCCGTGCTCGGTGCCGTCCTCAGCTCTTCCGTGGCCGCCGGGCGGTCGTTGTCGGCCGGGCTGGGAACCGGCCAGCTGGTCGGCGCCACCGCCGTACTGCTCGGCGGGCTGCTGGCGGCGGGGCTGCTGCGGCGGGCGGAGCGGGGGATCGCGTAACGGCCGCAGGCGGGGGCAGGTGTGCCGTCGCGGGGCGTGCGCGACGGCGCCCGCTCACGCGGCCGGCCGAACGGCGACAGGGCCCCGCGCCCCCGGGAGGGGCCCAGCCCTAGCATCGTGGACAGCGATCCCGAATTCGAGAAAGGTGCGCCGGTGACGAAGGCAGCAGGTCGGTCGGCGCGGGACAGTGTGTGGCTGGCCGGCGAGCCCCGGCGCGGCGGGCGCGGCGGGCAGCCCTCCGGGCTCGACCGGGAGCGGATCACCTCGGCGTCCGTGCGGCTGCTGGACGCCGAGGGTCTCGCCAAGTTCTCCATGCGCCGCCTGGCCGCCGAGCTGAACGTCACCGCGATGTCCCTGTACTGGTACGTCGACACCAAGGACGACCTGCTCGAACTCGCCCTCGACACGGCCTACGCCGAGCTGCGGCTGCCCGACCCGGAGCGTGCCGACCAGGACTGGCGGGAGCAGCTGCGGGAGCTGGCCGCCGCCTACCGGGCCCTGCTGGTCCGCCACCCCTGGCTGTCGCCGCTGGCCGGGCGGTACCTCAACATCGGCCCGAACTCGATCAACTTCTCCCGGGTGGTCCAGCAGGTCATCCGCCGGGCGGGGCTGCCCGCGCACGGGGTGACCGGGGCGATCTCGGCCGTCTTCCAGTTCGTGTACGGCTACGGCACGATCGAGAGCCACTTCCTCGCCCGGATCGCGGACAGCGGGCAGAGCGCGGACGAGTACTTCGAACAGGCCATGACCTCGGTCACCGAGGTCCCGGGGATCGCCGACGTCATCCAGGAGTCCAAGCACCTGATGGCGGCCCGCGGCGGCGACACGGTGGCCGAGATGCTGGACCGGGACTTCACCTTCGCCCTCGACCTGCTGATCGCCGGAATCGAGGCGATGGTCAGCCGCGGCTGACCCCGCCCCGCCCCGCGCGGGCGCCTACGCGTCGTCGGAGGCGAGCCGCGCCGGGAAGCCGCCGGTGGCGACCGGGCCCCAGTGATGCGGGGTCACCCGGATGATCGACTTCCCCTGCTTGATCATCGCCTGCCGGTACTCGTCCCAGTCGGGGTGCTCGCCGGCGATGTTGCGGTAGTACTCGACGAGCGGTTCCACGGAGTCGGGGGGGCCGATGACCTCGGCCGTGCCGTCGATCTGGGCCCAGGGGCCGTTCCACTCGTCGCTGAGGACGACCAGGCTGACCCGGGAGTCGCGCCTGGCGTTGCGGGTCTTGGCCCGCTCGGGGTAGGTGGAGACGACGATCCGGCCGGAGTCGTCCACCCCGCAGGTCAGCGGGGACGCCTGCGGGGAGCCGTCGGCGCGGCGGGTGATCAGCAGCGCGCGGTGGCGGGGGCGTACGAAGTCCAGCAGCTCGGCCGCCGAGACCCGGGTGTTGGTCGCGATGTTCGGTGCCATGCCAGCACCCTAGGGGGAAGAGCCCGCTCTCCGCGTGACCCTGCCGGGCACAGGCTGCGCAAAGCCGTCCGCCGTTCCCCCGGGCGCGGGCGGGCTAGGCCGCCGGCAGTGAATCGCCCTGCACGGCCTGGATGTCCAGTTCCACCTTCAGCGTCGTACCGATCGCGGCGATACCGGCCTGCAGGACCTGGTTGTAGTTCATCGCGAAGTCCTCGCGGTGCAGTTCC
Source organism: Streptomyces sp. NPDC015171 (assembly GCF_043079545.1). Lineage (NCBI taxonomy): Bacteria > Bacillati > Actinomycetota > Actinomycetes > Kitasatosporales > Streptomycetaceae > Streptomyces > Streptomyces sp. NPDC015171. Next base: position 124,189 of record NZ_JBIBUO010000010.1, on the reverse strand, counting down.
GCGGTGGCCCGGAACGCGGCCCGGGTGCCGCCCCACGGGTCGGCGCCGGTGCCCAGGTAGGCCAGCTCCAGGTCGACCGGGCGGACCACCCCGTGCAGGGACAGTTCGCCGTGCACGGTCCAGCGGTCCGGTCCCGCCTGGGTCAGACCGGTCGAGCGGAAGGCGATCTCCGGGTGCTGATCGACGTCGAGGAAGTCGGCGGAGCGCAGGTGCGTGTCGCGCATGCCGTTGCCGGTGTCGATGGAGGCGGCCCGGATGACCGCCGCCACCCGGGACTTGGTGATGTCGTCGGGCGCGATCTCGATCGTGCCGCCGAACTCCGTGAACCGGCCGTGCACGCTGGAGATCCCCAGGTGCTGGGCGGCCGCGGCGACGGAGGAGTGCGCCGGGTCGATGGTCCAGGGGCCGGGCGGCGGCAGCTCGGTACCGCCCTGCCGGGCCAGCGTCACCGTGCCGACCTCGGCCCGGCCGCTCGCGGTGACGATCGCGCTGGACGCCGCGGGCGCGTACCCGATGGCCGTCACGATCACGGTGTACGCCCCCGGTGCCAGCTCGGTGACGTCCCGTACGGCGCCCTCGGCGTCCGCCTCGGCCCGCAGCACCTGGGTACCGGTCATGTCGGTCACCGTGACGACCGCGTGCGACACGGCCCACCCGTCGCGCGTACGGATCTTCGCGGTCAGTCCCATCCCGTTTTCTCCCTGCAAAAGATCAAAAAATGGTCGTATGAAACCGGCCCGTGGCGCGCGCGCCCTCCGCTCAGGGCGCGCGCCGCCACGGGCCGGGGTACGGACTACTCGCCGGGGTGGGCGAGCTCTATGGTGTGGCCGTCGACGCCGGGGCCGGACACGGTCAGCGCGGTGGCCACCGGCGGGTAGCCGGTCGCGATGACGGTGTACTCGCCGCCGTCCAGGTCGGTGAAGGCGTACGCCCCGTCCGTGCCGGTGGTGGCGGAGCCGACCACGTTGCCCGCCTGGTCGACCAGGGTCACCCGGGCGTCGGCCAGCGGGCCGTGCGGGGCCCGGACGACACCCTGGAGCCGGGCGCCGGAGTCCAGGTCGACCTCGATACGGGTGACGCCGGTGGCGCCGACCTCGACCGGCAGGGCGCGCGGCCGGAACCCGCTCGCGTTGACCGCGACGGTCACCGTGCCCGGCACCAGCTCGGTCAGGGCGAACTCGCCCTGCTCGCCGGTGGCGGCGGTGGCCAGCAGATCACCGCGCACATCGGTGACGATCACCATCGCGTCCTTGACCGGCAGCGCGTTCCCGGCCGCCCGGACCACACCGGTCAGCCCGCTGGTGCCGCTGAGCAGGATGTCGTACGACAGCGGCTCCTCGCCCACCAGGACGGTGGAGGCCTGCGGCTGGTAGCCGTCGGCGGAGGCGATCAGCACGTACGACCCGGTGCCCGGGGCGTCGAGCCGGTAGCCGCCGTCGTACTGCGCGACCGCGCGGCCCAGCTGGCGGCCGGACAGCGAGATCAGCGTGACCGCGGCCTGCGGCACGGGGGCGCTCTCGGTGCCGCGGACGAAGCCGTGCACCGGGATGCCGCCGGGGCCGGCGGGCTCGGCCGCCGAGGCGACGGCGGTCATCGGCAGGGTGGCCGTGGCGGCGGCAGCGGCCAGGGCCGTGTCGGACACCGGGGTGGCGGCGACGGCGGCCGGCACCGGCTCCGCCTCGGCGACCGCGGCGGCGGCCGGGGCCTCGGCGGGGGTGTCGCCGTCGGCGCTCTGCGCGAGCGCGCCCTTGGTCTTCAACGGGACCTCCTTGATGAACAGCGTGATCAGGAAGGCGAGGGCGGCGAGGCAGCCGGCGATGAAGAAGACGTCCGCGATGCCGTGGCCGTAGGCGCTCTCCAGCAGCGTCCGGATCGGGGCCGGCAGCGAGTCCATGTCCGGGATGCTGTCGGTGGAGCCGGAGCCGCCGGCCAGCGCGGCCTGGTACTTGGGGCTGAGGTCGGCGACGCCGTCCTTGACGTAGTCGGTGATCTTGTGGGACATCACCGCGCCCAGCGCGGAGACGCCGACCGCACCGCCGAGGGAGCGGAAGAACGTGACCGTGGAGCTGGCCGAGCCGAGGTCGGAGGGCGCCACCTGGTTCTGCGTGGCGAGCACCAGGTTCTGCATCATCATGCCGATGCCGAGACCCAGCAGGGCCATGTAGATGGCCATCTTCCAGTAGTCCGTGTCGTACCGGATGCCGCCGAGCAGCAGCAGCCCGGCCGTCACCAGCACGCCACCGCTGACCAGCCACGCCTTCCAGCGTCCGGTGCGGGTGATGAACTGACCCGAGACGGTCGAGGAGACGAACAGGCCGCCGATCATCGGGATGGTCATGACGCCCGACATGGTCGGGGACTTGTCACGGGCCAGCTGGAAGTACTGGCTGAAGAAGACGGTGCCGCTGAACATCGCGATGCCGACGAACAGCGAGGCGAGCGACGCGAGCGTGATCGTGCGGTTCTTGAACAGGCGCAGCGGGATGATCGGCTCGCTCGCCCGGGACTCGACGAGCACGAACAGCGCGCCGAGGACGATCGAACCGCCGACCATCGCGTAGGTCTGCCAGGAGATCCAGTCGTACTTGTCACCGGCGAAGGTGACCCAGACCAGCAGCAGGGAGACGGCCGCGGCGATGAGGGTCGCGCCGCCCCAGTCGACCTTGACGTCCCGCTTGACCACGGGCAGGTGCAGGGTCTTCTGCAGCACGATCAGCGCGATGATCGCGAAGGGGACACCGACGTAGAAGCACCAGCGCCAGCCCAGCCAGGAGGTGTCGGTGATGACACCGCCGAGCAGCGGGCCGCCGACGGTGGCGACGGCGAAGGTGGCGCCCAGGTATCCGGAGTACCGGCCGCGCTCGCGCGGGGAGATCATCGCGGCCATGACGATCTGGGCCAGGGCGGACAGACCGCCCACGCCTATGCCCTGGAACACCCGGAAGGTGATGAGCATGCCGGGGTTCTGCGACAGACCGGCCGCCATCGACGCGACGACGTAGATGATCAGGGCTATCTGGACGAGAGCCTTCTTGCTGTACAGGTCGGCGAGCTTGCCCCACAGGGGAGTGGCCGCGGTCATCGACAGCAGGGCGGCGGTGACCACCCATGTGTAGGCGGACTGGCCGCCGCCGAGGTCCCCGATGATGTGCGGCAGGGCGTTGGAGACGATCGTGGACGACAGGATCGCCACGAACATGCCGAGCAGCAGCCCGGACAGGGCCTCCATGATCTGCCGGTGCGTCATCGGGGCGTCGCCGTGGGAGCCTCCCCCGTGCTTGGCGTGAGCCCGCACACCGGCTGGTGTGGTCGTTGCCATGGGCTTCCTTTTCTTACGTGCTTGCGGGTGTACGGGTGGTCTCTTCGAGTACGGGGGCGGCCGCGGCGGGGTGCCGGAACGGGACGGACCGGCAGTCGCCGAAGGACTCCCGCAGGCGCGACATCAGCCGGATCAGCTGGGCGACCTCCTCGTCCGTCCAGTCCGCGAGCCGCTCGGCGAGCAGATGGGTGGTCCGCCGGGACAGCTCGTCGAGCTGGTCCAGACCCAGGGGCGTCAGGCGCAGGATGCGCGAGCGTTTGTCCGCCGGGTCCGGGAGCCGCTCGATCCAGCCGCGCGCGGCGACGTGCGCGACATGCCGGCTCGTGACCGACATGTCCACGGCGAGCAGCTCGGCGAGCTTGCTCATGCGCATGTCGCCGTTGCGGCCGAGCAGGGTCAGCACGGCGGCCGAGCCACCCGGGCAGTCGGGCGGCAGGATCCGCCCCATGTCCCGTTTCACGGCCCCGACGGCACTGAGCTGACGCGCCAGCTCTTCGAATTGCGCCCGCTCGGCCATCACACCTCCCGTAGTTCGTTGCTTCGGGCAACCATAGGACTGTTTGGTTGCTGAAGGCAAACAAACCCGGGGGCGCTGGCGCAAAAACTTGGCAAAGGTAAGTATTGCGATAGTAAATATGCAGGTGACTGCGGGTGGGGTGCCCCCGTCTGTCCCGGTGGCCCCCCACTTGGGTGCCCGGGGCCGACTTCGCTAAGGTCTCGGGGCATGGCTAACACCCAGGGCCCCCAGGGCAATTACGACCCCGCCGGCAGCACCCAGATGTTCCGCGCGTTCGTCGACGAGGCTCCCGAGGGGCGCCGGCAGCCGCAGGCGGCCGCCTCCTCCGGCCCCCGCGTCGGTCTGATCATCGGCGTCGTCGTGGCGCTCGTCGTGGTGGCCGGCGTCGCCTGGCTGGCGCTGAAGTAGGGGTCAGTCCCACTCCACGGACACGTCCCGCGTCTCGATGTGCATGCCGAGCGGCACCCGCCAGGCATCGACGCACACCGTCCACGCGGGACTTTCCCGCGCGCCCGGCGCGAGCGGCACCGGCAGGCCGGCGGTCGACTCGAACGTCCCCCAGTCGACGCCGAGCGCGCCGATGATGTGCGTCCCGAACGTCACCTCGCCCGAACGCACCGCCGTGCCTCCCGAGTTGCGCAAGCCCACGGTCACCCGCTGGCACCAGCGCTTGTCGGTGTCCTCGGTCGCCGGGGCGCCCCAGCTCAGCTCGGCGGGCCCGGCGGACGCGGTGGGGGCCGGCGGGCCGGACGGGGGACCCGGCGAGCCGGCCGGCGGTGTCGTACGGCCGCCCTCGCCGCCGCCGCCCGGTTCCGGGGTGCGCGGGGGCGTGCCGGTGCCGGGAGTCCGGTCCGGCGCACGGCCGGTGCCGTCCTCGGCGGCCGGTGACGGCGCGCTGGACCCCGGATCGGCGGAGCCCGCCGAACCGCTCGGCGGCGCCGCGGAGTTGGCGGCCCGTGGCGGTCGCCCACCCCCCTTGGCGTCCCCCTTCGCCCCGTCCAGCGGCACCATGGTCACCGACCCCGACGGGGCGACGGCGGTCGGGCCGCCCCGTCCCGCGCCGACCGCGGTGTAGCCGCCGCCGGGGCCGCCCCCGCACGCGGCCAGCACCCCGCCCAGACAGACGACGGCCGCCGACGCTGCCGTAACGGCGCCTCGGCGGCCACGCGTCCATGTCGTCGTACGCAGCATCCCGTCATGGTGACTGACGCTCCGTCAGATAGGAAGCCTCGCGCGGGATCCCGGTCAGTCGGAGATGAGCCCCTCGCGCAGCTGGGCCAGGGTGCGGGTGAGCAGCCGGGAGACGTGCATCTGGGAGATGCCCACCTCCTCGCCGATCTGCGACTGGGTCATGTTGGCGAAGAAGCGCAGCATGATGATCCGGCGCTCCCGGGGCGGGAGTTTGGCCAGCAGGGGCTTGAGGGACTCGCGGTACTCCACGCCCTCCAGGGCCGTGTCCTCGTACCCGAGCCGGTCGGCGAGCGAGCCCTCGCCGCCGTCGTCCTCGGGGGCCGGGGAGTCCAGGGAGGAGGCGGTGTAGGCGTTGCCGACGGCGAGGCCGTCGACCACGTCCTCCTCGGAGACGCCGAGCACGGCCGCGAGCTCCGTCACCGTGGGGGAGCGGTCCAGCTTCTGGGACAGCTCGTCGCTGGCCTTGGTGAGGGCGAGACGCAGCTCCTGGAGCCGGCGCGGCACCCGCACCGACCAGGAGGTGTCGCGGAAGAACCGCTTGATCTCGCCGACCACGGTCGGCATGGCGAACGTCGGGAACTCCACGCCCCGTTCGCAGTCGAACCGGTCGATCGCCTTGATCAGGCCGATGGTGCCGACCTGGACGATGTCCTCCATCGGCTCGTTGCGGGAGCGGAAGCGCGCCGCCGCGTAGCGGACCAGCGGCAGGTTCAGCTCGATCAGGGTGTCCCGCACGTACGCCCGCTCCGGGCTGTCCTCGTCCAGCGCGGCCAGGCGCAGGAACAGCGACCGGGACAGGGTGCGGGTGTCGATGTTCGCCGTGGCCTGTGGGGCCGGGACAGCTTCGGCGGCCCGGTCGAGGGCCGGGGACGGCACGGCTTCGAGGGCCGTGACGCCCTCGAAGCCGTCGAGGACGTCGAGAGCGTCGAGCTCCTTGGGCGCTGCCTCGCTGTTCGTGGGCGTCAGCACCTTCGAGCTGCCCTGGTCTGCGGACATGCCACCCCCTTTGGGTCGCGGGACGGTCGCGGCGGCGCTCCCTTTCGAGCAACGCAGCCTTCACCTGAATACCGGAGCCGGAGCCACGGCAAACGCGCTTCCCGCAGAATGTCACATGTCGGCAACGCGCTGTACCGACATGTCGACACGCATGAGGCGAATCGGCCCTGGAAAGAAGGGGTCTGACGGTTATTCGGACCGCAAGTGTCGGCATCCGTGCTGGTGAGCGATTCGCTCGTGCCGGTTACCGCTCGATCGGGTTTGCGATGCAGCGCTGTTCGGGTCGTGCTTCCGTGCGCCCGCTATGCATCAGCCGAACGCCTGCTGTGCTTCCGTCCGGGGTCTGCTATGCGTCGATCCGATTTGCCGAGCGCAGCCGCTGGAAGCTACGGGCCAGCAGCCGTGAGACATGCATCTGGGAGACGCCGAGTTCCGCGCTGATCTGAGACTGGGTGAGATTGCTGTAGTAGCGAAGGAGCAGGATTCGCTGTTCTCGTTCGGGGAGTTGGACGAGGAGATGGCGGACCAGGTCGCGGTGCTCCACGCCGGCCAGGGCCGGGTCCTCGTAGCCGATGCGATCCAGCAGGCCGGGCAGGCCGTCGCCCTCCTGGGCGGCCTCCAGCGAGGTGGCGTGGTAGGAGCGGCCCGCCTCGATGCAGCTGAGCACCTCCTCCTCGCTGATCCGGAGGCGTTCGGCGATCTCGGCGGTGGAGGGCGTGCGGCCGTAGAGCGTGGTCAGGTCCTCGGTGGCGCTGTTGACCTGCACCCACAGCTCGTGGAGCCGGCGCGGGACGTGGACCGTGCGGACGTTGTCCCGGAAGTACCGCTTGATCTCGCCGACCACGGTGGGCATCGCGAAGGTCGGGAACTGCACCCCCCGGTCCGGATCGAAGCGGTCGATGGCGTTGATCAGGCCGATGGTGCCGACCTGGACGACGTCCTCCATGGGCTCGTTGCGGGAGCGGAAGCGGGCGGCGGCGTAGCGCACGAGCGGGAGGTTCGCCTCGATCAGCGCCCCCCGCACCCGGTTGTGCTCGGGCGTGCCCGGGGTGAGCTCCTTCAGCTCGGCGAAGAGCACCTGGGTCAGGGCGCGGGTGTCCGCGCCGCGGCGTTTCTCGGGGGCAGGCGGGGGCGCTGGAGCGGGTGCCTCCTCCTGAGGCGGCGCAGTACTGGCCGACAAGGTCAACGCCACCTCTTCATCCGTCAATCATCCGTCAAAAGCGGTCATAGCATCACAAGACATGTGCACTGTGCGCAAGCACCGCATAACGCCGTGTTGTCGTCAAACTTCGACAAGTTGGGGCATATAACGTATAAGAGCCCCCCGCCGGAACGGCGGGGGGCTCCAGGGAGCGTGCGGCTCAGATCTCGTAGTCGGCGATCACCCAGGTGGAGAACTCACGCCACTGCGCGACGCCCGCCTGGTGGGCCGGGTGCTCCAGATAGCGCTTGAGGGCGTCGGTGTCCTCGACGGCCGAGTTGATCGCGAAGTCGTGGGCGATCGGCCGGTCGCTGATGTTCCAGCCGCACTCCCAGAAGCGCAGCTCGTCGATCTGGCCGCCGAGGGCGCGGAAGGCGTCGACGCCGGCCACGACCCGCGGATCGTCGCGTTCGACGCCCTCGTTGAGCCTGAACAGGACCAGGTGCCGGATCATGCGGTGTACCTCAGCTCTTTCCGCCGTTGGCGACCCAGGTCATGAAGTCGCCGACGGCCTTGGCCGCGTCCGATATGCCCTCGAAGCCTATCTGGACGTAGTCGGCCGCCTTGGCCGGATCCGTGATGATTACGTACAGCGCGAAGACCACGAGCACGAACACGGCGATCTTCTTGACGTTCACCGCCACCACGGCCTCCCCTGTGCCACGTGCCTCATGGGCTCCTGCTGCCGGCCGCGAGTGTAACCTTCGGGCCTGCGGACCCCGCCAACAGCCCGCCGCCGCCGGGCGGTTCCGTACGGCACCGGCGGGCGCGGAACGCACGAAGGGCCCCGCCGACCGGCGGGGCCCTTCTCACAGCGGTAGCGGAGGGATTTGAACCCTCGGTGACGGGTTACGCCACACTCGCTTTCGAGGCGAGCTCCTTCGGCCGCTCGGACACGCTACCGAGGGAGACCCTACAGCACGGTGGGGCGTGGTTCGAAATCGATATCCGCGAAGGGTCCCGAGAACCCGTCAGCGGTCCCGGAAGAACTCCGTGAGGAGCCGGGAGCACTCCGCGGCGAGAACGCCCTCGACGACTTCCGGGCGATGGTTGAGCCGCCGGTCGCGCACCACGTCCCACAGGGAGCCGGCCGCGCCCGCCTTCTCGTCCCGGGCGCCGTAGACCACCCGGTCGACCCGGGACTGGACGAGGGCGCCCGCGCACATCGTGCACGGTTCCAGGGTGACGACGAGCGTGCAGCCGGTCAGCCGCCATTCGCCCGCCCGTCGCCCTCCGCCGCTCCGGCCGGAGGCGCTTCGCGCCGCCTCGTTCAGCCGGGCCGCGGCCCGCCGGATGGCGAGCACCTCCGCGTGCGCCGTGGGATCGCCGGTGGCCTCGCGTTCGTTGTGCCCGGCTCCGAGCACCGTCGTGCCGTCCGGGGACAGCACGACGGCGCCGACCGGGACGTCCCCGCCCCGGACGGCCAGTGCGGCCTCGTCCAGGGCGAGCCGCATCGCGGGCCGCCAGCGGTCCCGTACCGGGTCGGGTGCGTCCTTCGGGTCCTGTGGCGGGGTCAGCGGACGGTCTCCAGCACCTCCGAGGCGCCCAGGGCCTCGGCGATCGCGCTCAGCGCGTCCTCGGCGTCGAGGGCGCGCAGCTCCTTCTCGCTGATGCCCAGGTCGTCCAGGATCGCGCTGTCGCCCACCGGGCTGTGCGGCACCGCGTCGTCGGCGTCGTCCTCGGCGTCCTCGGACTCGCCGTCCTCGGTGCCGTCGAGGTTCAGGGCGTCCAGGTCCGGGCCGTCGTCCGCGCCGGGCTCCCGGCCGAGCAGCTCGTCGGTGAGCATCAGCTCCCCGTACGCGCTGCGCCGGGCGGCGGCGGCGTCCGAGACGTAGATGCGAGGGTCCTCCTCGCCGTCCACGCGCACGACGCCGAACCAGGCGTCCTCCTGCTCGATCAGGACGAGCACCGTGTCATCGTCGGGAGAGGCTTCCCGGGCCAGGTCGGCCAGATCCGACAGGGTCTCCACATCGTCCAGCTCCGTGTCGCTCGCTTCCCACCCGTCTTCGGTGCGCGCGAGCAGTGCGGCGAAGTACACCGTGACTCTCCCACTGGTCATAGGCGTGCCGGTTGGGGGTCCCCCCGGCGGAGGTACTTGGGCGGAGAGAGCCTGGGCTCCGAGCCCCACCCACTCGGAATCGTGGCAGAAACAAGGCGTTCAGGGGACGTCTTCGGCTCCCTGTGTCTGGCTGTTTCGAGCACGGATCCACGATCGGTCCACCAGCGCACTCGTTGCCGCCACCAGCGGATCGTACGCGGCTTTTCCGTACGCTCACGCACCCCCACCGCCCCAACACCGGCGCGGAGGTGGATCTTCCGCCTCCGGGCGGGCCCTGCGGAGCTACCGCCGGAACGTCCGCATCCGCATCGCGCGGCGCAGCCGGGCGGCCTTGGCCCGCCGGGGCTGGACCCGCTCGCGCAGCTCGCGTGCCTCGGCGAGATCGCGCAGGAACTGGGCCCGGCGCCGCAGGCGCTCGGCCTCGCTCTCGGGCTTGTCGGGATCGGTCCCCGCGGACCTCGCGGCGCGGCGGCCCGTGCCGCCGGCGCCCGCCGAGGTGTTCGCCGAGGAGTCAGGCAGGTCAGACACGTCACACCACCCCAGTCCGTCCCCTCCCGCCTTCCCCCGGACGGCGGGTTTGACGCCAGCGCGAGGGCGACCCGCGGCGCGGGTACCGTTAGGGGCATGCGCCTCCATGTCGTCGACCACCCCCTGGTCGCCCACAAACTCACCACCCTGCGCGACCAGCGCACCGACTCCGCGACCTTCCGGCGGCTCGCCGACGAACTGGTCACCCTGCTCGCCTACGAGGCCACGCGGGACGTGCGCACCGAGCAGGTCGACCTCAGGACGCCGGTCGCGCAGACCACCGGCGTCAAGCTGGCTCGCCCCCGTCCGCTGGTCGTGCCGATCCTGCGGGCCGGTCTCGGCATGCTGGACGGCATGGTCCGGCTGCTGCCGACCGCCGAGGTGGGCTTCCTCGGCATGATCCGCAACGAGGAGACGCTGCAGGCGTCCACCTACGCCTCGCGCATGCCGGAGGACCTCTCGGGCCGCCAGGTGTACGTCCTGGACCCGATGCTGGCCACCGGCGGCACCCTGGTCGCAGCGATCCAGGAGCTGATCAAGCGCGGCGCCGACGACGTGACGGCCGTGGTGCTGCTCGCCGCCCCGGAGGGCGTCGAGGTCATGGAGCGCGAGCTGGCGGGCACGCCGGTGACGGTCGTCACGGCGGCCGTCGACGACCACCTCAACGAGCTGGGGTACATCGTGCCGGGACTGGGCGACGCGGGCGACCGGCTGTACGGGGCCGCGGAGTAGTTTCCCGGCGGAGCGGGCACGGGGTTCCCCGCGCCCGCCGTCCGGTACGCGGTTCCGCCGCGCCCGCCGGGGCGCGGCTCCCTCGGGTGTTCCGCTGTACGGGCCCTTCGCGCCCGCCCCGGTGCGGATCCCCTGTGCCGGTGTACGGGCCCTCCGCGCCCGCCCCGACGCGGATCCCTCAGACGCGTGATGGCCGGGCCCCGGCTCCGTGGGCCGGCCGGCCGCCCCCGGGACGCCGCCGTGCCGGTTCACCCGGCCGGGCAGGCCGACCGGATGCCGCCCGTCTCCCCCGTACGGCTCCCCGCGCCCCTCGGGGGTGCGCCGGTCAGCAGCCCTTTTTCGGGTCGGCCGTCGGTTCGGGGGCGGTCAGGGTCGTCAGGGCCTGGTCGGCGGCGGGCCGCACGGCCAGCCCTTTGAAGCCGTCCCCGATGATCAGATCGAGGTCGGCCCCCTTGCGCGCCGCGTCGGTGCGCACCTGCGCGCCGCCGAGCTGGGTGCCGAGCACCCTCAGCGAGGTGTCCTGGGCGGCGGCGGGGCCGAGGAGTATCCCCGTGCCCTTGACCTTCTTGTCGAACTGCTTGTTCGCGTTGCCCACGGCGCCGATCTTGAAGCCGCGCTTCTTCAGCTCGTCCGCCGTGCTCTTGGCGAGCCCGGTGCGCTTGGTGGCGTTGTAGACGTTCACGGTGATCCGGCCGGGCCGGGGCAGGGCGTCCGCCCGCGCCGCGGGAGCCGCCGCCGTCTTGGTCCGGCAGTGCGTCGCCGCGCCGGTCGCCGCGTACTTGTCGCCGCCGCCGGTGAAGACGTCGATGAGCTGCAGGGTGCCCCAGCCGATCAGGCCGAGCGCGGCGGCGCACGCCAGCACGACGGCCACGAGCCTGCCGCGCCGCCGGGACGGGCGCATCCGAGGATATTTGTCCCCCGTGATCCGGTACTGGCCGCCCATGCCAGGGGGAGTGAGCATGCTCATGGGCGCAGCGTAGTGCGCCCGAGCGGCAATGCCTATCAGATGATCAGTCGGAACCGCTCAGTGGAACCCGAAAGGGGCAACGCCCGTGTCGCGGCGGGTCAGTCGAGTTCGAGCACGCGTGCGTGCAGCACCTGGCGCTGCTGGAGGGCGGCGCGGACCGCGCGGTGCAGGCCGTCCTCCAGGTAGAGGTCGCCCTGCCACTTCACGACGTGCGCGAAGAGGTCGCCGTAGAACGTCGAGTCCTCCGCGAGCAGGGTCTCCAGGTCGAGCTGCTGCTTGGTGGTCACGAGCTGATCGAGGCGGACCGGGCGCGGTGCGACGTCCGCCCACTGCCGGGTGCTTTCCCGGCCGTGGTCGGGGTACGGCCGGCCGTTTCCGATGCGCTTGAAGATCACACGGAAAGCCTACCGGTCAAGACGTTCCGGGCGCAGCCATGGCGGCCGAGTGCGACGCTTGAAAAGATAGGACGAAAGGTGCATAGGGGCTACTACGGGAACAGGGGCCGGAGATGAGTGACAGCGAGAGCGCGCCGCCCGCCGGCTCCGAGGGGTCCGCGGCCCCGCCCGGGCCGGCGCAGCGGATCGCCGCCGGCTACGCCTTCACCGGCGCCGCGCTCGACCTCGGCGCCCTCCTGTGGGACGGCGCGTGCCACGCGGAGGCGCCGGTCCGGATCCCGCTGTCCGTGCTCAGCCGGCACGGCCTGGTCGCGGGCGCCACCGGCACCGGCAAGACCAAGACCCTCCAGCTGATCGCCGAGCAGCTGTCGGCACGGGGCGTGCCGGTGTTCCTCGCGGACGTCAAGGGCGACCTGTCCGGCATCGCGCGGCCGGGCCAGGACGACGACCGGGTGCGCCGGCGGGCCGCCGAGGTCGGCCAGGAGTGGGCCCCGGCCGGCTTCCCCGCCGAGTTCTTCGCGCTCGGCGGCCTCGGCCACGGCATCCCCGTACGGGCCACCGTCACCAGCTTCGGCCCGGTGCTGCTGGCGAAGGTGCTCCAGCTGAACCAGACCCAGGAGCAGTCCCTCGGCCTGGTCTTCCACTACGCCGACACCAAGGGCCTTGAGCTGGTCGACCTCAAGGACCTGCGCGCGGTGGTCGCCTTCCTCACCTCCGACGAGGGCAGGGCCGAGCTGAAGAACATCGGCGGCCTGTCCGGCGCGACGGCCGGGGTGATCCTGCGCGCGCTGACCGCCTTCGAGGCGCAGGGCATGGCGGACTTCTTCGGCGAACCGGAGTTCGACACGGCGGACTTCCTGCGCACGGCACCGGACGGCCGGGGCGTCGTCTCGGTCCTGGAGCTCCCCGCCGTGCAGGACCGCCCGCGGCTCTTCTCCACCTTCCTGATGTGGCTGCTCGCCGACCTCTTCCACGACCTGCCCGAGGTCGGCGACCTCGACAAGCCCAAGCTGGTGTTCTTCTTCGACGAGGCGCACCTGCTGTTCGACGACGCCTCCAAGGCGTTCCTGGACTCGATCACCCAGACCGTCCGGCTGATCCGCTCCAAGGGCGTCGGCGTCTTCTTCGTCACCCAGACCCCGAAGGACGTGCCCGGCGACGTCCTCGCCCAGCTCGGCAACCGCGTCCAGCACGCCCTGCGCGCCTTCACCCCGGACGACGAGAAGGCCCTGAAGGCGACCGTGCGGACCTTCCCGCGATCGGCGTACGACCTGGAGGAGCTGCTCACCGGTCTGGGCACCGGCGAGGCCGTGGTGACCGTGCTCGGCGAGACCGGCGCCCCGACCCCGGTCGCCGCCGTCCGGCTGCGCGCCCCGGAGTCCCGGATGGGCCCGGTGGACGCGGCCGAACTGGACCGCGCGGTCGGCGGCTCCGCACTCCACGGCCGTTATGCACAGGCTGTGGACCGCGAGTCGGCGTACGAGAGGCTGAGCGCCGCCCGGCCGGAGCGAGCGGCCCCCGCCTCCCGGCCCGCGGCGGCCGAGGGCGAGCCGTCACTGGTCGAACAGGTCGTGAGCAGCGGGATGTTCAGATCCCTCGCCCGTTCGGTGGGCACCCAGCTCGGCCGGGAGATCACCCGCTCGCTGTTCGGCACCGCCCGGCGGAGGCGGTAGCCCCGCCTCCGCCGGGGTCCGCTCAGCGGGACCGGTCCCCGGGGGCGGGCCGGGGCTGCGTGGTCCGGTGCTCCGGCTTGGGTGCCGTGTTCCGCCGGGCCTCCGCGCGCAGCAGGGCGCGCAGGACGGCGTAGGGATCCTTGGGCATGGCTGTACCGCTCCTTGCGTCGAAGCCGACTGACCTTCTCGCGGGGCGCGGGTCTGTCAGCAGCGCAGGACCACGGTGCGGAGCAGGGGCCGGGCGGACGGCACCAGCGGTGCGGTGGGGCCCGGGCGGGCCGCCGGACGGGCGGCAACCGGGTCGGGGAGGGGCGCGGGGCGCTCGGGCGCGTCGGTCCGGTGGACGGCACGGGCCGGTGGCCGCAGGGGCGTGTCGAGGACGTCGTGCTCGGCGGTCTCGGCGGCCACCGCGAGGTCCTGGGCCGCCGCCTGGGCCTGTACGTGGGCGCCCGGCACCCACAGGGCGAGGAGCAGCGCGAGGACCCGCAGCCAGGTATGGCTCCGAGACGTGCCGCTGCTCCTGCTCACACCACCTGTCTCCCCTGCGCGGGCGGGGGACGCAGCACGCCGCGCGCGAGATCCGCCCGCTCGGCGTACCCGCGGTGCGCGCGGTTGACGGCGCTCACAGCGCCTGCGGCACACGGTGTGCCCGGCCGCGGATGCGGAAGGCGGTGACGATCTCCACGATCCCCACGGCGACCAGCCAGATCCCGCCGACGAGGGTCAGCACGGCCACCGACTCGAAGGGCGAGTCGATGAGCACGATCCCGGCGATGAACGTGACGATGCCGAGGAAGACGTGCCAGCCCCGGGCGGGCATCCGGGAGTCGGAGACGGCGGCCACGGCCTGGGTGATCCCGCGGATCAGCCAGCCGATGCCGATCCACAGGGCGAGCAGCAGGATCGACTGGTACGCCCCGCGGAAGCAGAGCAGGCCGAGCAGGATCGACAGGGCACCGCTGATGAAGGCCAGCACGCGCAGCGAGGTCGACCGGTGCGTGCCGAACGCGGCCACCAGCTGGAAGACGCCGCTGATCACCAGGTAGAGGCCGAACAGCACGCCGGCGGCGAGCAGGGAGGCGCCCGGCCAGATCAGCACCAGGACGCCGAGCACCAGGGAGCAGACCCCGGTGACCAGCACGACCTGCCAGGCGGCCCGGGACAGGGCGTGCAGGGGGCCCTCGAAGGCCGGTTCCGGCTCGGGGTGGCCGCGGGGCGGCTCCGCGGGGTGCCGGTCACCGGGCGGCGCCGTCTCATGGACGCGCCGATCGTCGTACGCACGGTCCCGCTCGGGGCCGCTGCTCGGTATATCGGTCATGTCCCATGCTTTGACCGGCCCGGGGGAGGGGGCCAGCGGGGTGGGCCGACCGGGTGGGAGTCTGCCCGGCCGCCCGCGCCCCCGCTACTTCTTCGCCGCCTTGGCCGCCTTCGCCGCCGCCTTCATCTCCTGTTTGTGGGCGCGCACCTTGGCCAGTGACTCGGGGCCGGTGATGTCGGCGACGGAGCGGTGGGAACGCGCCTCGCCGTAGGACCCGGCGGCCTCCCGCCACCCGGTGGGGGCGACCCCGAGCTGCTTGCCGAGCAGGGCCAGGAAGATCTGCGCCTTCTGCTTGCCGAAGCCCGGCAGCTCCTCCAGGCGCCGCAGCAGCTCGGCCCCGCTGCCGACGCCCCGCCAGACCGCCTCGGCGTCCCCGTCGTAGTGCTCGACGAGGTACTGGCACAGCTGCTGGATCCGCTTCGCCATCGCGCCCGGGTAGCGGTGCACCGCGGGCTTCTCGGAGAGCAGCGCGGCGAAGGACTCCGGGTCCGCCGCCGCGATGTCGTGCGCGTCCAGGTCCTCCGTGCCGAGCCGGTCCGCGATGGTCCGGGGCCCCTTGAACGCCCACTCCATCGGGACCTGCTGGTCCAGCAGCATCCCGGTCAGCGCGGCGAGCGGGGAACGGCCGAGCAGCGCGTCGGCGGAGGGGTCCTGGGCGAGGTGCAGGGTGACGTCCATGCGTCGATGATCCCGCGCGAGCGGCCCGTACGCTCGGTGCGCGGGTTCAGTCCGCCCGCCAGTAGCCCAGCGCGTGCACCCGCTGCCTCGGCACGCCGAGTTCCTTGCGGACGTAGGCCGAGAGCGTGCGCGTGGTGGCCGTGTCGCAGGCGATCCAGACGTACGGGTGCGGGGTGCCGGACAGGACGTCCGGCAGCTCGGCGCGGACCCGTTCCACCAGGTGGGCGCCCGCGTCCCGGCGGGGCACCGGCCGCATCTCGTGCCGGCCGGGCTCGGTACGGCAGGGCAGCCGGGCCGGCTCCCCCTCGAACCAGACGGTCGCCGGGGCCGAACCCAAGGTGCCGAGGAGCGAGTTGATGGCGGGCAGCGAGGCCGGGTCGCCGATCACGACGACGTGCGAGGGCGCGGGCTCGGGGTCCTGGAAGCCGGTGCCCTGCACGGTGGCCTCGATGGTGTCGCCGGGCCGCGCGGCCCGCGCCCAGTCGGAGGCCACGCCCTCGTGCAGGGCGAACTCCAGGCCGAAGGTGCCGGCGGCCGGGTCCGGGTCGACCAGGGTGTAGGCGCGCTGGTGCGGCCGGCCGTCGGCGGCGAACCACAGCCGTACCCACATCGTGGGGTGGACGCCGCTCGCGGCGAGCAGCCCGCCGTCGCTCAGCCGGAGCCGCCGGTAGTGCGGGGTCACGTCCTCGGCGTCGAGGACGGTCAGCTCGAAGTCCCTGGCGCGCAGCAGTCTGAGCACCGCGCCCTCCCAACCCCGCCCCTGCCCCATGACCCCTCCAGCGTTCGCGTACGATTCCGCCACAGAAACTTAGGCAAGCCTAACCTAAAGCTCAGGGAGAACCCCAGGTGACCACCGAGATCTACCGCGACGCCTGGGGCGTACCGCACCTGCGCGCGGCCGACGTCCGGGAACTCGCGCACGCACAGGGCCGGGTCACCGCCCATGACCGGGCCTGGCAGCTGGAGGTCGAACGCCACCGGCTCCAGGGCACCTCCGCCGCTTTCCTCGGCGCCGACTGCCTCTCCTGGGACGTCTTCGCCCGCCGGGCCCGGCTCGACGACACCGCCCGCCGCTGCTTCGCCGCGCTGGAGCGCCGGGACCCGGAGACGGCCGCCTGGGTACGGGCGTACGTCGACGGCGTCAACGAGGGCCTGGCCGCCGGTGCCGCCCGCTCCCCCGAGTTCGCCCGCACCGGCCTGGCCCCCGGCAGCTGGCAGCCGTGGACGCCCCTCGGGATCTGGCTCGGCACGCACATCCTCTTCGCCGGCTTCCCCGCCAAGCTCTGGCGCGAGCAGGCGATACGGCACCTCGGCCCGGAGGCCGTCGGTCTGTTCGCCGCCGACGGGCCCGGCACGGCGGGCAGCAACGGCTGGCTGCTCACCGGCGAGCGCACCGCCTCCGGGCACGCCCTCATCGCCGGCGACCCGCACCGCTTCATCGAGAACCCCGGCGTCTACCAGCAGATCCGTCTGTCCTGCCCGGAGTTCGACGTCGTCGGCCTCGCCGTGCCCGGCGTCCCCGGCATCGCCCACTTCGGCCACACCGGCACGGTGGCCTGGGCCATCACCAACGCCATGGCCGACTACCAGGACCTCTACCGCGAACGGCTGCGCCGCACCGGCGCCGGCGTCGAGGCGCTCGCCCCGGCCGGCGGCTGGCAGCGCGCCGCCCGGCACACGGAGACGGTGGAGATAGCGGGCGAGCCGTCCCTGGAGATAGAGATCATCGAGACGGACCGGGGCCCGGTGATCGCCGGCGGCCCGGAGGGCCTGGACGGGACGCCCGCACCCGGCGCCCCGAGCCCCGCCGGCACCGAGGGAGCGCGGGGACGGGCCGACGGCACGGCCGAGGCGCTCGCCCTGCGCTACCCGCCCCGGGTCACCGAGGACCTCGGCTTCAGCGCCCTCCTCCCGCTGCTGCGCTCCCGCAGCGTCGCCGACCTCGACAGGGCCCTGGACGCCTGGGCCGAGCCGGTCAACGTCGTCCAGGCCGCCGACACCGCGGGCGGCACCCTGCACCGCGTCGCCGGCAAGGTCCCCGTCCGCGCCGAGGCCAACCGCCTGCGCCCGGTCCCCGCCTGGGAGCCCGGCCACGCATGGCAGGGCACGCACGAGACGCCGTACGCCGAACCCGTCGACGGCATCGCGGTGATGGCCAACGCCCGCGGCCTGGCCGCCCCGCTCGGCGTCGAGTTCGCCCCGCCGCACCGCGCCGCCCGCATCGGCGCGCTGCTCGAAGCCCGCCGCACCTGGACCGCCGACGGCATGCCCGCGATCCACACCGACACCCACCTCGGCTCCGCCGGGGCCCTCCTGGACCGCCTCGCCGCCCTCACCGGCCTCACCCCCGAGGCGGCGGCCCTCCGCGACCGCCTGCTCGCCTGGGACCGCCGGATGGCGGCGGACAGCACGGACGCGGCGGCGTACGCGGCGGTGCGCGGCGCGGTCGTCCGCCGGCTCGCGGCCGACCCGGTCTTCGCCCCGCTCGCCGAGCCCCCGGCCTACCCGGACGTCCTGCTCCCCTGGCTGGCCCTCACCCCCCGGGTCGGCTACGCCCTCGAACACCTCCTGCGCGCCGAGGACGTGTACGGCATCGACCGCGCGGCGGCCGTCCGGGGCGCCCTGGAGGAGGTGGCCGCCGCGCCCCCGGCCGGCCCCTGGGCGGCCACCCACCGACTGGCCCCCTGGCGGGCGCTGCCGGCCGAGCCGCACCCCGGCACGGACGACATCACCGCCCCCGGACTCGCCGGCGACCACGACTGCGTGCTCTGCACCTCGGCCGTCCCCGGCGTCACCGACCGCGCCGCCCGCGGCCCGGCCGCCCGCTACGTCTGGGACCTGGCGGACCGTGACAACAGCGGCTGGGTGGTCCCGTTCGGCGCGGACGGCGTGCCCGGCGCCGCCCACCACCACGACCAGCTCCCGCTGTGGCTGGCGGGGGAACTGGCCCCCGTGGTCACCGACTGGACCCTGCTGACCCCGGAGCGGACGACCGAGCCGCCCACCGGACCCGCCGACCCGGCGACGTCCGCCGCCGAACACACCGAGGGACCCATGACCGACCTGCACGTCCAGCACATCGACGGCTTCGGCACCGTCCGCATCCGCCCCCTCGACCCGGAGGGCGACGCGGACCTGGTCCACTCCTGGGTGAGCGACGAACGCGCCGCGTTCTGGGGCATGACCGGCCTCGGCAGAGACCAGGTCGCCGAGATCTACGCCCACATGGCCACGCTCGACACCCACCACGCCTACCTGGTCAGCAAGGACGACGAGCCGGCCGCCCTCCTCCAGACGTACGAGCCGTCCGCCGACCGGGTCGGCGAGTGCTACGAGGTCCGCCCCGGAGACATCGGCGTCCACCTCCTCCTCGCCCCCGCCGGCGCCGGCGGACCGCGTCCCGGCTGGACCTCCGCCCTGCTGTCGGCGATGGCGGAGTACACGATGCTGGTGCTCGGCCGCGACCGGATCGTCGTCGACCCGGACGTGCGCAACCGCAAGGCGCTGGCCCGCTTCGAGCGCCAGGGCTTCCGTCCCGGCCCCGCCGTCGTCCTCCCCGAGATCGACCTCCCCGATGTGTACCTGCCGGAGAAGCAGGCCCAACTCGCCTTCCTGGACCGCGCGGCGGCCTTCCCCGGCTGAGCACGCGCCGGGGCCCGCGGCCGGCCCGGTGAGCACACGGGCCGTTCCCCGCGTACCTATAGGGAGGCCCCGCCGCGGAGCGGGGGCGCGGGCGTGGCGGGGACGGAGGCCGAGGGTGCGGCGCGACGGAGAGCGGGGACGGGCGCGACGTCCACACCGGCGGGTACGGCGCCCAGGGCCCGTACCCGCCGTACGCCACCGGCCGACGCGGCGCCCCGGAGCCCTGCTCCTCCTGCTCCCCGCCCTCCTGGCCGGGCTCCTCCTCGGCACCGCGGCCCCCGCCTCGGCCCACGCCGTGCTGCGCGCCACGGACCCCGCCGACGGCACGGTCCTGCGCACCGCCCCCCGCCAGGTCACCCTCGCCTTCACCGAGTCGGTCGGCCTGCTGACCGACTCCTTCCGGGTCTACGACCCCCGCAACCACCGCGTCCGCACCGGCCCGGCCGGCCACGCCCCCGGCCGCTCCGACACGGCCCGCGTCACCCTGCCCGCCCGGCTCGCCACCGGCACGTACACGGTCGCCTGGCGGGTGGTGTCGGCCGACAGCCACCCGGTGTCCGGCGCCCTCACCTTCTCCGTGGGCAAGCGCACGGCGACGGCCGTCGCCCCGCCCCCGGAGCGCGCGGAGAACCCGGCCACCACCGCCCTCCACACCATCGCCCGCTACCTCGCCTACCTCTCCGCGGCGCTGCTCCTGGGCGCCGCCGCCTTCGTGGCGTACTGCCGTCCGCCGAGCAGTGCCCACCTGCGCACCCCCGTCCTGGCCGCCGTCGCCGTGCTGCTCGGCTCCACGGCCGCCCTGTACCTCCTGCGGACGCCGTACGAGGAGGGCACCTCCCCGGCGGCGGCCCTCGGCAGCGCCGCCCTCACCCACCCGGCGACCACCCGCCCCGGACTGCTGCTCCTGGCCCGCCTCGCCCTGCTCCTCCTCGCGGCGGCCGGTGCCGCCCTGCTGCGCACCCGCCGCGTCCGGCTCCCGCGCCGCGCGACCCTCGCGGCGGCCGGGGCCTTCGCGGTCGCCCTCTGCCTGACCTGGTCGGCGTCCGACCACGCCTCGGCGGGCATCCAGGTCCCGGCGGCGATCGTCTCGTCCACCCTGCACCTGCTGGCCATGGCGGCCTGGCTGGGCGGCCTCGCCGCCCTCCTGTGGACGCTGCGCCGCACCCCGGCACCGGCGGGGCTGCCGGCCGCGGTCCCGGCCCGCTTCTCCCGGCTGGCGTCCGCCTCGGTGACGGTCCTGGTCGTGACCGGCGTCTACCAGTCCTGGCGGGGCCTCGGCTCCTGGCAGGCACTGACGGACACCACCTACGGCCGCACCCTCCTGGCCAAGCTGGCGGCGGTCGCCGCGCTCCTCCTCGCCGCGGCCTGCTCGCGCACCTGGACCGCCCGCCTGGCCCGGGCCGCCGCCCCCGCGCCCGCCCGGGTCCCCGAACCGGCCGGCGGCCCCCCGCCGCCTGCGGACCCCCCGCCCTGCCCGCCCCCCGTGACCCCCCTGCACCTCCTGCGCCGCTCGGTCCTGGCCGAGGCGCTCGCCTCGGTCGTGGTCCTGGCCCTGACCACCCTCCTGACCAGCACCGTGCCCGGCCGCGCCGCGACGGAGCGGACGCCGGCCGACGCGCCCTCCGCCGCGACGGGCATCCCCACGGCCTCCGTCACCACGATCCCCTTCGACGTCGGCACCCCCGGCGGCCACGGCAAGGTCCAGATCACCCTGGACGCCGGCCGGGTCGGCGCCAACTCCGTCCAGGCGGTGGTCTACGGCCCCGACGGCGGCCTCTCCGCGGTCCCCGAGCTGCGCATCACCCTCACGCTGCCCGCCCGGCGCCTCGGCCCCCTGGACACCAAGGTGACGGACCGCGGCGGCTACTGGGCCGCCGACGCCTTCACCCTTCCCCTCCCGGGCACCTGGACGCTGAAGGCGACGGTCCGCGTATCGGACGTGGACCAGGTGACGGTGTCGGCACCGGTACGGGTGACGCGCTAGCGCGGTCCTGGACACCTGTACGGTGAACTGAGGCGGCCGTATGGCTCATTCATTCGAGTCGAACCCCTCGAACGAGGTATCTCGCGTCAACCCTGCTTGACGTGATCAAGAACCTCAGGTGGGCCGCCCTCGCGGCCGTACTCCTCGTCCTCGCACTGGCGGCACCCGCCCCCGCCCAGGCGCAGAAGCACACCACGCCGGTGCGCGCCGCGCTCACGCGCACCGTGCCCATCGTGGCGGCGGTCAACGTCCTCCCGGTCGCCGCCGAGGTGCGGGAGGGCTATCAGCGCACGAGCTTCAGGCACTGGAACGCGGGCGCGGACCCGTCCGACGGCTGCAACACCCGTGCCGAGGTGCTGCTCTCCGAGGCGGTCGACCCGCCCGAGGTCCTGCCGGGCTGCAAGCTGTCCGGCGGGCGCTGGTGGTCGTACTACGACTCGAAGTGGATCACCTCGGCCGGCGCCCTGGACGTCGACCACATGGTGCCGCTGGCCGAGGCCTGGGACTCCGGGGCCTCCCAGTGGACGGCGGCGCGGCGCGAGGCCTACGCCAACGACCTCGGGGCCTCGACCTCCCTCGTCGCCGTGTCGGCCGCCTCGAACCGCAGCAAGGCCGACCAGGACCCGGCCCAGTGGCTGCCGCCGACCGTCGAGGTCACCTGCCGTTACGCCGCGGAGTGGATCGGCACGAAGCTCCGCTGGGGCCTCACCGCCGACGCCGCCGAACTCGAAGCGCTCGACGCGATCGCCGAGGGCTGCCCCGGCACGACCGTGAGCTACCAGACCGCGTAACTCCGCGCCCTCCGAGAAGCCCGGAGCCGGACAACGCCGAAGGGCCCCACTGCGAGCAGCGGGGCCCTTCGACAACCAGAACTGCAACCACGGGAGCGGGGCGGCGTGACTGTGTCCAGCTTCTGCTTGCGGCTCCTGGTCAGCGGTAATCGCCTCCTTACTCCCCGTTCTGCGACCAGGCCGCGGTGAGCGCGGTGACCGGGTCACTGTCGGCTGGCGCTGCGGGCCACCATTCGCCGCCGTCGTCCTGCAAGTAGGGGTACCAGCGAGCGTCGGGGCCCAAGCGCAGTTGGATGCCGTGGTGGGTGAGGGTGAGGCGGTTGCGCCAGGCTCTGAGTGCGGGGGAGTCGGTCATCTCGGCGAGGGCCGCCTCCAAGGCGGCGCGGGTGGCCCTCATCACCGTCTGGTCGGGCGTGTGGGGCTGTTCGGCGACGGTGAGGCCCGTGGGGCCGCCGTGGCGCCAGGCGCGGGTGAGACGTGCGAAGGCTGTGGGGTTGGCGCCGGTGTTCTGGATCAGGTGGTGGAACCACTCGGGTCCAGGGTCGCTCGCGGAGATGCGGACGGCGTCCTGGTGCTGGGTCAGGTGCAGGTCGGTGGTGTCTCCCGCGAGGAGGCGGGCGGCGCGCGCGGCGGCGTCGGCCATGAGGCGTTCCAGGTCCGCGGTGGCCAGGCCGCTGCCGGGTGGCGGGGCGACGGGCAGTGCCGGGGTGTGGGCGGCGGGTTCCGGGAGTTCGGGCAGTTCGGGGGGATCTTCGGCCCAGTGGGTGTACGCGGCGGCGGCCGGGATGCCGGCCGACGCAGGTGGGGCGGCGGTTTCCTGTGCTGCCGTACGGAGTGCGCGCAGTCGGGTGAAGATCTCCTCGCGACCCCGGCCGCGCAGTGTGAAGAGCACGAACGGGTCGGTGTCGATGGTGGCGGCGATGGCGTAGCAGAGCGCGGCGGCGTGCTTGCAGGGGTATCCCCAGTCGGGGCACGAGCACTCCGGATCGAGTTCAGTGGGCAGTGGGAGCAGCGGGACGCCCGCATGCCGGGCGTCGTCGACGAGTTCGGCGGGCATCTCGTCGTCGAGAAGTGCCGCGAGATTTCCGGCGCGGGACGCGATCGTGTCGAGCAGGGTGTCCCACTGGGCGTCGGTGAGGACGGGTAGGTGGACCGAGGAGCGGTACGGGCGCGGGCGGCTTCCCTGGACAGCTGCTTTGACCTGGCCCCCAGCGATGGTGACCGGCCCGACCATGCCCTGGCGGGCGTAGGTGCGTCCGCGCGAGAGCCGTCCGGCGTCCAGGGTCGAGTCCTCCAGGGCGGCCACCCATGCCTGCCCCCACCAGGTCGCGGCGAAGGCTCGCTTGCCGCCGGTGGGCGCACGGCGCGGGCCGGGGACAGCGGGTCTCATGACTGCCTTCCCAGGGAGACGAGTTCGGC
This sequence comes from Streptomyces sp. NPDC015171, assembly GCF_043079545.1. Lineage (NCBI taxonomy): Bacteria > Bacillati > Actinomycetota > Actinomycetes > Kitasatosporales > Streptomycetaceae > Streptomyces > Streptomyces sp. NPDC015171. The sequence goes on along the minus strand of NZ_JBIBUO010000010.1, from coordinate 100,779 downwards.
GAGTTCGGCGTCGGACAGTTCAGTGAGGGCTGCCTCGCCGGAGCCGATGACGGCGTCGGCGAGGGCGCGCTTGGCTTCGAGCAGCTTCGCCACCTTCTCCTCCACGGTTCCCTCCGCGAGGAGCTTGTGTACTTGGACGGGTTTGTCCTGGCCGATGCGGTAGGCGCGGTCGGTGGCCTGGTCCTCGACGGCCGGGTTCCACCAGCGGTCGTAGTGCACGACGTGAGTGGCTCGGGTGAGGTTGAGTCCGGTGCCCGCTGCCTTCAACGACAGCAGGAACACCGGCACTTCACCGCGCTGGAAGCGGTCCACCATCGCCTCGCGCCGCGCGACGGGGGTGCCACCGTGCAGGAAGAGAGTGGGGATGCCGCGCTCGGCGAGATGCTTCTCCAGCAGCGCCGCCATCTGTTTGTACTGGGTGAAGACCAGCACGGATTCGCCTTCGGCGGTGATGGTGTCGAGAAGTTCGTCGAGCAGGTCGAGCTTGCCGGAGCGGCCCCGGAAAGGAGTGGACTGGCGCAGGCTGTGCTCTCTCAAATACTGGGCGGGGTGGTTGCAGATCTGCTTCAGCGCGGTGAGCAGCTTGAGTACCAGACCGCGCCGGGCGATGCCCTCCGACTCTGCGATCTTCGCCATGGTCTCGCGGACCTGTGCTTCGTACAGGCTGGTCTGCTCGGCCGTCAGCGGGACGACGTGGTCGGTCTCGGTTTTGGGCGGCAGTTCGGGCGCGATGCCGGGGTCGGACTTCTTGCGGCGCAACAGGAAGGGACGTACGAGACGGGACAGGCGCTCGGCTGCCTCGGGATCCTCGCCCGTCTCGATGGCGCGGGCATGCCGGTCACGGAAGGCGGTGAGAGTGCTGAGGAGTCCGGGGGTGGTCCAGTCGAGCAGCGCCCACAGCTCGGAGAGGTTGTTCTCCACGGGGGTGCCGGTCAGAGCGACGCGGGCGCGGGCGGGCAGGGCGCGCAGTTCGCGGGCGGTGACGGCGTAGGGGTTCTTGACGTGCTGGGCCTCGTCGGCGGCCACCAGCGACCAGGCCGTCTCGGCGAGCACTTCGCGGTCGCGGCGCAACACCCCGTAGGTGACCAGGACGATCTCGTCGCCGGCCAGGTCCCCCAGGTGGCGATCGCCGCCGTGGTAGCGGCGTACGGGGGTGAGCGGTGCGAATCTGGCGGCCTCCCGCTGCCAGTTGCCGAGCAGGGAGGCCGGGCAGACGACAAGGGTGGGGCCCGCGGTGCTGAGGTCGCTCTGGCGGTGCAGGTGCAGAGCGAGCAAGGTGATGGTCTTGCCCAGGCCCATGTCGTCGGCGAGACAGCCGCCGAGGCCGAGTGCGCACATCTCGGCCAGCCAGGCCAGGCCCCGCTTCTGGTACTCGCGCAACGTGGCCTTGAGGGCGGCGGGCTGAGGCACGGGGGCGCGGGACTCGGGGTCGCGGATACCAGCGACCAGGTCGCCGAGCGCACCGACCGCCGCACAGGGGACCCGGTCACCGCCCCTCCCCCAGCCTCCGTCCGGGGGGACCCCCCTCTCGCTTCGCTCGGCCTCGCCGGTCAGCGCGGCGCTCAACGCCTCCATGGGGGTGAGCGGCTCCATCCGGCGGTGCTTGGCGCGGGCCACCAGCTTCGGGTCGGCGACCACCCACTGGTCGCGAAGCCTGACGAGAGGACGGCGTGATTCTGCGAGGGCATCCATCTCGGCTTCGGTGAGCGGCTCGCCGCCGAGGGAGACCTGCCAGCGGAATTCGAGGAGGGCGTCGGTGTCCAGCAGACCGCCCGCGGTGGAACCGGGGGCGGTGCGCTGTCCGATCTCCGCGGTCGCGGTGAGTGTCTTGACCAGTTCGCGCGGCCAGTGCACGTCGACACCGGCCGCGCGCAGTGCGTCCGTGGCCGCCCCGAGGAGTTCGAAGGCTTCGTCGTCGGTCAACCGGAGCTGATCGGGAGCGGCATCGTCGAGCAGCCTGCGCAGCGGGGGCCAGGCGCGGGCGCCGCGACGCAGGGCGAGCAGGGTCTCGATCTCGGCGCGCGGGCCGAGCAGCCGCTCCACTTCGGCCGGCTCGCTCCACAGCCGCGCGGCCTCGATGACGAGCGCCGGGTCCGCCGCGGTGTGCAGTTGCAGGACGGCCCGGAACTGCCGGCGGCGTCCTTCGGGTACGTCGACGCGCAGGGAGACACTGACGTCGGCGGTGAGCGCCGCCTGGGTTTCCTCGGCCCACTCACGCAAGGCGGGCACGGCACGGGACTCGCGCCAGACGTACGGCAGCGCTCCCATGGCAAGCGGCGCGGCCGGCGTACGGACCAGATCATCGGCGACCGCGTCGCAGAACTGGCGTACCAGCGCGCCCGGTTCGGTGATCCGTACGGGCGCAGGGCCTGGCTCGGGCAGGCAGTGGGCGTGCGGCGGGAAGGCGGCGGCCAGGGCGTCCAGAGTCTGGCGCTGGGCGGCTGTGAAGGGACCGACCTGCCAGGTGTCGTAACCGGCGGGGGTGAGGGCCGGGTGGAGGCGGCCGTCGGCGAGCAGCCGCAGCGCGAAGCGAGTGGCGGCCTGCCAGGCGGCGCCGGAGGGATGCGTCGGCTCCGCATCGACCAGGGCGGAGACAGCGACGGCGACGGGCAGCGCGCATCCCTCGACCCTGCGCCGCCTGACCGAGCGGCCGTGCGGCAGGACCAGCTCCACAGCCTCGGTCTCCAGGCCGGTGGGCGCTGTACTGTCTCCGGCTGCTGCTCCGGTCGGCTTCCATAGCAGGAGGCGACCGAGGCGGGCGGGCTCACCGGGCAGGAACACCGCCGCCCAGCCGGCGCCGAGCAGTTCCCTCACGAAGGCGGATGTTTCCTGCCGGGCCAGAGGCGGTGTGCTTCTCGGGCCCCTACTCGGCTCTCGTGTGACGACTTGTGCCACTCTCTTCCGCCCTGTCGCGTGCCGACCCCATCCCAGGCTCGCTCACTACCGAACCCCACCAGGCAACGTCACACGCTGGCAACCGCGGGCCTTTGCTTGACTGCCGGCGACGGCGCCATGGTGGATACGCGGCTGCTGAACGCACTGGTCCTCAACCGTAAGGTGCAGCGCTACGGTGAGGCCATGAGCACCTGAAACCCAGCCGCGCTGGAGGCGTTGATCGAAGAGGCCACCGTCGACGCCTACGGCCAGGACGAGCAGCTCACCGGCTTCTTCACGATGATCGAGGAAAGCCCTGCCGTGCTGTTCACCACGACTGTTCTCGGCGTGGAGGTGAGCGCGGTCGGTGTCGATCTGACCGAGGACGGGCGCGTGGCGCGCATACCGCAGTATGCTTACCGGTATGGCCGACACCACACGCATCACGGTGACGCTCCCCACCGATCAGGTGGCGGAGCTCAAGAAGATCACGGACAACATCTCCGGCTACGTGGCCGAAGCGGTCGCCAGGCAGATCCGGCACCAGCTTCTGGGGGCCGACCTACGCAGCCACACAGACGAGCACGGGGCCTTCAGTGAGGAAGAGCTTGCCGAGGCGCGGGCGCGGATCTTCGGTACGACGCAGGCCGCCGGCGGCGCGAGCGCCGCGTGAGCGGGCACATTGAGACCGTCGTCCTGGACAGCGAGGGGCTGGCGGCCTGGGTGGCGCAGGACCGGAAGGTTCTGGCGATGTTCCAGGTGTTCCACGCCATGGGAGCGGACCTTGTCGTCAGTGCCAACACCATCGTGGAGGTGAGTCACGCCAGGGTGAACCTGCCCCGACTGCAATGGGCGCTCTCCCGGGTCAAGGTGGAGCCGGTCACGGAGGCAGCGGCCAAGGCGGCGGCACAACTACTCAAGAATGCCGGTCTGCACGGACGCAAGTATGCGATCGACGCCACCGTCGCCGAAGTGGCCATTCGTCAGCCTGGCCCGGTCGCCATCCTCACGTCGGATGTCGATGACATGACTCGGCTGTGCGGCAGCAAGGCCCGGATGATCGGGCTCTGACTGCTGCCGTGACTCCGTCACGGAGCCTGCGTCGGTCACCCCATGGATGCGAGCGTGCACCCTTCCCGCTTGACGGTTATGCCCCAAATGTCGCCTATAAATGCAACCGAAACTGCCACCAAGGCATGCCGAAGAGCCGTACCGTAATGAGCGGTCCGGCTCTTGGTCTCGCCTGAACGGCCGCGAATGGCGCTGAATGAGACGGGAACTGAGACGGATGGGCACGCAGAGCTGAGCCGTCCGACCTGCCAGAGTGCTGGTCTGACAGCTTCGTCCATACGAGGATGCTGCCATGCGTGGTACTGACGAAGATGACGAGCGGCTCAAGTTGATCCGCCGCTACGTCACGCCCGACCGGCGGTACCTCAAACTAGGGGGCGGCCTTCTCGGTATGGGTGGGCGCGACCGTGCCAAGTCCATACGGAAGCTGGGCCAGGCCGCCGATGAGATCAGTCCTCGTGAACTGGGCTTGCTGCTCGACGGAGGATGGCGCGAGCGCAAAACGGCAGCCTGGCTCGTCGCGGTCGCCGGCCGATCCGAGTTCCGGGAACGTCTGGGCGAGCTCCTGCTCGCCAGTGGATCGAAGGGCCGCCCAGGAAGGACCGCGATGCCCCCGACAGCTACCGAGAGTTCATCGGCCAGCTCTGCTCTTACGTTGATGAAAGTGCCGAGCACTGCCCGACGGGCAGGCACGGTGTGATATTTCGCCGTAGATAGCCACCACACCACGCCGTCTTCATGGCCAGGGGGAGCATGATGGAGCAGCTTCACAAGCTCGTCGCCCGCTATGGCGATTGCGAACAGAAGCCCGTGCGCTTCCGTCCAGGAACGTGGCGCTCACGGCTGGAGCCGCACCACGCGGCGCACGTACTCGACGTGGGCGTTGGATGTGCAAACGGACCGAGCGGTGACCGCCTCATCGGCAGGGGTGACCTGACACATCTTCGAGACCGTGCTGGCGACGATCCCGACAGCCTGCGTGACCTGTTCGTAGCCGTCATGATCTGGGGTTCGGGCACCACAAATGGACGCGGGCCTCGGTATACCGAAGTGGCCCTGTCTGACGTCCGCATGCCCACGGTCCTCCGGAGCACGCGCGAAGCCGTCCGAGATGGCGACCTGAGCGGGGCATACCGGCAGTTCGTCCTCAACGGGGTGGGGCGGCCCTTCTTCACCAAGTGGTTCGCGGCTGTGGACGACCGCGACGCCACGTGTGACCGGGCCTTGATCCTCGACGACCGGGTCTTTCGCTCGCTGAACGCCCTCGGGTGGTCCAGTTGGAAGGCGGCCGGCACTCGCCATTGGCCCACCCGATACACCACCTACGTCAACTCCATGCACCGGTGGGCCTCGTCCCTGGGAGTCGCCGCGGACTGGCTTGAGTGGCTTCTCTTCCATGTGAATGGTCACGTAGACGAGCCCTGAGCTTGGGAAGCTGAGGTGATCTAGGGCTCGCTGCGGGGCTGACCTGCTGCGGCAGGACGTCGCCAACCGGTGGCACATCCGTTGATTCCCCAGTGTTCCCCGTGGTTCCCCGCACGATCTGGCACGCGTGTGGCACGACCGTTCCTTGTGGGCGGGCACCCCTGGGCACCAGGCGCTTAGAAGATGCGGGCACGCCGTGGTGAGCTGGTGCGATCGACCTATGCCAGCACCGCGCCGGGCCGCCGAGCGCCGCTGCCGTCCGCCGTCGTTGCCGTCAGCACTGCCGTCAGCTGGGCGGTCTAACCATGACACTCGACTACTCGTAGATGCTCGCCGCTCGCAGCGCTCGGGCGAAGAGCATCCAGTCGCCGTTCGACGGCATCTGGCGGCCGGCGTTGCTGTACCAGCCGTCCGCGTCGTCGATCCATGCCGCGAGGGCCTCCAGGAACGCGGTGAGGGCCGCATTCGACCACGAGGCGCCCTCTTCGACGTAGCTGCGGTACAGAGAACGGACGAAGGCAGCCAGGTCCTCTCTGCGCGCCTGGGCCCACATGCTCGGCTTCCGCGGCCACTTCTCCACAAAATCCCGCCGCTACTCCACCACCCTCGGCGCCCTCCGCGACGCCCGCGCCGCATGACGCCGAGCACAAGCGGCGACAGCAACCGCCAACTGTCAGCCGGACACGACATACGTCCTCGCCCACTGGGTCTTCGCCGGCACCGGCCTCAGCGCCGCCGAGACCTGGCTTGCCGCATCCCTCGAACCCGCCCCCGGAACGGAAGGAGAACCAACCCGTGGCTGAGCCCCGACTCGCCACCGTGCCCGAGACCTCCGACCAGTCCTTGGTCCTCCTGACGTGACGGTGGAGGAAGCTGCCCGCCGACTCCGTATCGGCCGCACGACGTGCTTTCGGCTCGTGCTCGCGGGAGAGATCGAGTCCGTCACGGTCGGGCGGCTCCGCCGGGTCCCTGCCGACGCCGTACCCGCCTACGCGGCCAAGCTCCGCCACCGACCCGCCCACGCGGCCTGAGGGGGACGCCATGGCAGAGCAGAAGCGCACCCGCCAGCCCAACGGGGCCTCGACCATCTACCTCGGCAAGGACGGCAAATGGCACGGTCGGGTGACGGTCGGCGTCCGTGACGACGGCAAGCCCGACCGACGCTGCATCGAGCGCAAGACCAAGGCTGAGGTGACCAGGGCGGTCCGCGAGATGGAGCGGGCCCGTGACGACAAGAAGCTCAGGAAGCCGGGGCAGAGCTGGACGCTCCAGGCTTGGCTTGAGCACTGGGTCGAGAACATCGCCAAGCCGTACGTCTCGGAAAACACGTACGACGGGTACGAGGTAGACGTACGCGTTCACCTCGTCCCCGGCCTGGGCGCTCACAAGCTCGACCGCCTGGAGCCGGAGCACCTGGAGCGCTTCTACCGGAAGATGCAGGCCTCCGGGAACTCCGCCGGCACCGCCCACCACGCCCACCGGACGATCCGGGTCGCCCTCGGCGAAGCCGTCCGGCGCGGGCACGTCGCCACGAACGCGGCCGAGATCGCCAAGGCTCCCCGCCTGGAAGAGGAGGACCTCGAGCCATACACGATCGAGGAGGTACAGAGCCTCCTCGTCGAGGCGGCCAAGCTCCGCAACCGTGCGCGGTGGGCCGTAGCGCTTGCGCTCGGCCTTCGCCAGGGAGGCGCTCGGCCTGCACTGGGAAGACGTCGACCTCGACGCGGGGTACGCCCGCATCCGCAAGAACCGACTCCGGCCGAAGTACGCCCACGGCTGCGGCGGCGAACCCTGCGGCCGGAAGGCGGGCTACTGCCCCAAGCGGGAGCAGACGCGCCGCGAGCACAAGTCCACCAAGTCCCGCGCAGGCCGGGAGCTCCCGAAAACGAACTGAGACGGAAACTGAGACGGACAACGTCGAAGGGCCCCACTGCAAGCAGCGGGGCCCTTCGACATCGTGCCCGGTGAGGCACTGGCGGAGGATACGAGATTCGAACTCGTGAGGGGTTGCCCCCAACACGCTTTCCAACTGTTCGTGTGGCTGTCCGGCAAGGTTCGTCGACGTTCTGACCTGCGAGTGGGTGGGGCCAGGGCGAGGCGTCGAACGGTCCTGAACGGGGGTGAATGCAACCCCAACTGCAACCCTCACCACGCCTTGACCTAGGGCATTCACAGCTCTGGCAGGGGCATCTGAGGCGCTCTTGGCCTCGTCGAGGGTGGCGGAGCGGATGCCTTCAGCAACAGCCTGGGTGGATGTGTGATCTGAGATGCGAACGTCACGCCGTCTTAGGCGCCGCGTGGGCTTGGAGGGCAAGCCCACGCTCATTACTAGGGCGCACCTACCTTGTAGGTTCCTGCGAAGCTCGATGGCGCTTCTGGCTTCGGCGAGCGCTGCGGCCATAGTGGCGCGCGGCGGCGGGGGTAACGACTGCCGCCACGGCTGCCCCGGTGCTGATCGGGGCAGCAAGACCTGGTGCACTCCAGACGATCGTTCCCACGCCGGTGACCAGCAACGGGACGGAGAGGAACAGCCACGTGCTTTGAGACCACTGGGTGATGCGGCCGCGTGGGCGTAGATTCATACGAGCACCTTCTTCATGTAGCGCATGGACCTGGGTGCGAGAGCGGCCGCTCGGGGCTACGGGTGGCCGCTCTGCCTTTGCTTGTCGCCACTTTGCGTGATGCGCGCGGCTCTTAAGGGGCACTCCGAGATACCCTTTGGCCCGTATGAGGCCCAGGTGCCTTCCGCGGACGGGACAGAGTCCGCAGGTCATCGGGGTATGGCAGTGTGTTTCGCGGGTCAACAGAGCGCGGGCCAAAGGGTCATTTCATGGTTGAAACCCTTTGGCCCGCATGAGGTGCGGTTGTTCTCGTCTTTCGAGGTGAAATCGCAGGTCGCAGCCGGGGGATGCCAGCGGAAGCTGCGGGCCAAAGGGTCAGGAGAGTGAATGTCAAGGAACGCTGAGCGGCGAGTAGCGCGGATCCGCTCGCTCGATGCGAGTGCTCCGATGCTGCGGACCGCTACGCGCAGCCTGCAAAGACTTCACGCGGAGGGAGGTATTGAGCCTTCACTCATCCGAATCAGAGCTGATCTCTTCTATTCTCCCGATGGGCGCCAACTGCCGATTTCAAGGATTTCAGCGCCCAAGGGAGTGAATCTCCAACTGTACTTGCTTATACTATTTGAGGCTCAATGTCGCAAGCGAAGTGGAAGTGCCGGCCCCAGTCGCCTTCCTGTCTACGGGAAGGGGCCAGAAGACCTTGCTTGGTCTGAGATCGTGGTCTCCGAAGCGAAGGAGAATCTTGGTGCGCAAAACCCGATTACTGGACGAGGTAATCGAGTGCGTCAGATCAAGTCGGCTTTCTCTCGCCTTCACTCGGAAAACCTTGTTCTGTACAGGTCTGCGAAAAAATCTGAGACTATCGTTGTGCCATTGCATGAATCCGGGGATCCTGGCATGTTTGAATATGCGATCCCGGATCCGGGCTTGGGGTGGTCATCTAGTCAAATCATTCTGCCGCACGAGTTCTTCACGCGCGGCTGGCTCTATGTCCTGACTCCATCTGAGATTCGAATGTACTTTGCCTTGCTTCATGCAGAGCGTCGATTTACTCGGCAAGCCCGCGAGGGGGGAGTCTTCTTGGCGCCCGCAGTGAGGGAGTCGCGATACGGAATCTCGCGCGACGTGTACGAGTCGCATCTGATGCTGAGCAGGCTTGGCTTGGTTTGGAAGCTTCCGGATCGATCCCGTCATTCTGACGGGAAAATGGTGAGATATAAAGAATTGACTGCGCTGGGGATTAGCGCTGCCCCCCACCGGTTTCGTGTGTCGCTCGGCAACCTGAGAAGGTTCGATCCTTTGGTCCATGTTAGAGGGGTGCTTCAGAATTGGCGGGAGCCGTTGTTGTAGCGATGCGAGAGCTGGGGATAGAGTTCTCATCGACAGCCTGCTCGGCATCGAGAATTTGGCCTGGGAGCGACACGGCAGTTTGTCAGGTCTGTCGTAATCCTGGGAATCTTGCCTGGGCTGCAATGATGACCTTGGCTTGGCGTTCTACACCTCTCAGCCTTGGTCTATTGCGTTTGAGGCGTTGATCCACCCCCGTTGTGGAGCTTGTTACTGCTCGTAGGTCCAGGCACGACCGGTCTGGCGGTACTGGTCGACGGGGATGGGTTCGGTTCCGGTCCGCATCCGCGCGGTGTAGAGCAGGCCGTCCAGGTGGTCGACTTCGTGGTGGACCAGGCGGGCGAGGCCACGCTGGTAGGTGGTGGTCACTGTGAGACCGTCCAGCGTGGTGGTCTCCACGGTGATCCGCAGCGGCCGGGGGACCAGGCCGCGGACGTCGAAGAACGACAAGCAGCCCTCAAACTGCTCATCCGTCTTGTCCGAGCGCTCGGTGATGCGGGGGTTGAGCAGGACGATCGCCGGGGCGGCAGGGTCGGCGGACCGGACGACGGCAGCGGCTCGGGCGATGCCGAGCTGCGGTGCGGCGATGCCCATGCCCTTGGCGAAGGGGTGGACCTGCCCGATGCGCTCCATCGCGGTGAACAGCTTCTCGATGACCTGCTCGGCGGCCTCCCGTTCGGTCGGCAGGTCGAAGGGGCGGCCGGGCCCGGCGAGGACGGGGGCGCCGTACTGCACGACTCCGAGATCACGCATCTGCTCGCTGGGCCGCACCTCGATCACCTGAACTCCCCTTGGCTCGTGTCACGTTCGGGACGGGTCCGAAATCTCCATTCCAGACGGTACCGGGCGTGGAGGGCGGGTGTGGACGTGCTCCAGGAGAAGACGCGTACCCCGTCCTCGTCGCGCCGGACCGGGGCGGTCCGCAGTGGTGCCGCCTCGGCGGTCATGGAGGTCTCGGTACCCCACACCGTGGGATCGAATTCGGCGGGGAAGGCGAGTTCGACCTCCAGGTGCTCGGTGGGCAGGCGGACGGCGCGCTGGAACCAGCGGCCCCACTTCTCGTCGCCGACCGAGTAGGCGTATTCGATCCACACCGACTCGCCCGGGTAGAGCGGGTAGCGGCCCTGGTCGTTCTCGAAGAGCAGCCAGACTTCCTTGAAGGCGTCGCGGTCGTGTTTGGCCTGCCAGCGCATGTCCTCCCCGCGGCACGTGGCCGTCAGGGCGAGTTCGTCCCAGGTCAGCGGGTGCTCGCGGTAGTGGGCGTTGGAGCGTTCGGGCTCGCCGGGGTAGCGGTCGACGCTGATGCGGATCAGGTAGCGGGTGATCGGTTCGCTGCCGGTGTTCCGCAGCAGTCGGCGCATCGTTAGCCGGTACTGGCGTCCGTCGTAGTCCAGGCGTGCGGCGTCGTGTTCGACGACGATGGCCGAGCCCGTCGCGTACGGCTGCTCGGCCCGGCGGGGCGGGGGTGGTGCTGCCGAGGGTGCCGTGCGGGCCTTTGCCGACTCGTAGTCGAGCCAGCGTTTCCACAGGGCCTTGCCCGCGTTCAGGATGTCCTCCGCGCGGCGGGCGAAGTCCTCGGTCGGCTTGTGCCGGCCGGATTCGACGTGGCTGACGTAGGAAGGGTCGAAGCCCATCCTGCGGGCCAGCTCCCGCTTGGACAGCCCCCGCACTTCACGCCAGTAGGCGACCTCCGCCGCGAACGCCTCGGCGGCATGTTCAACCGTCGAAGCGTCGTCCCGCGCGTCCATCAAAGCCCCCGCCCTGGCCGCCGGATGAGATGAATGAACCGTGAGTGACCTCGAGTCATCATTCTGTCACGCTCCCACTTACCGGTTCCCTTCCTTCACCAGCCCGAGTCGAGTCCCGGGCTTCCGTGAAGGAGGGCCACAGCGATGCGCGTGCTGTACCTGCTCAACGTTTCCAACGCCAGTCGGCTGAACGCCGACTCCGGCTTCACCTTCGCCGACCTGCTCGCCCCGGCCATGACCGACGCCGGGGTTGAGGTGACCGTGGCCTCCCCGGTCCCGGCCGGCGATGCCCGCGTGCACTTCGCGCCCAGCTTCTCACCGTCCACCAAGTACCGAGCCCGCTTCGACCCTGGCATGGACGCCCTGGTCGCCCTGATGCGCGAGCGGCGGCCCGAGGTGGTGGTGGCCAACCAGGTAGAGGCCGCCCCCGCGGTGCGGGCCGCGCTGCTGGAGGCCGGGGTGGATGCGCGGATTGCCGGGTACTGCCACTACTTGCCGTTCTCCTTCACCGGCAACGGCAAGCTGGAGCTGGACCCGGCGATGAACGACGGCGGCCTCGGCCGCAGCGTGCTGCTGGCCTTCGCCGCTGGTCTCGCGGCCTGCGACCGCGTGCTGGTCCACTCCTCCACCGCTGCCTCGTGGGTCACCGCAGCCGCCGCCCGCACCAGCGTTGAACTCGGCGAGAAACTGCACGTCGTCCCTGCCCCCAGGGACGGGCTTCTGGTGCGTGACCCGACTGACGTCACCCCGCCCGGGGGTCGGGCCACCGGCATCTACAACCACCGCCTGTACGCGCACTACGGCACCGCCCGCTTCACCCAGCTCGCCCGTCGCCTCGTCACCGAGGCCCCGGTACGGCTCACGGTGATGGACCTGTTCGGCACCCGCAGTCCCGAGCGCATCCGCCTCGACCCCAGCCCCGAGCGGCACCTGGAGGAACTCGCTGCCGTGGACGGCGTCGCGGTCGCCTCCGACCAGGACGACCGCGTGCGCTACCGCAATCTGCTGGCCGGCGCCCATTTCGGCATCGCCCCCTTCCGCCCCGGCTGCCCCTGGTCGATGTCGGTGATCGACTGCCAGGCGATGGGCCTGCCCGTGATCGGGCCGCGCACCGGCTGGCTGGCCGAACACATCGACTCCGAGCTGCTCTTCGACACCGACGACCAAGCCGTCCAGATTGCCGAGCGCCTCGCAACCGACCCGGAGTTCTACCTGGTGCACGCCAAGCGCGCCCACGCCTCCACCGCCGACCTCACGCCCGCGAAGGTTGCCGCCCCCTACCTGGAGGCGATCGCATGACCGGCTTCGACGTGGTCCAGCTCTCCTACGACGAGCCGCTCGCCGACGTCCTGCACACCCGTCTCACCCGCGTGCTGGGCAGCACCACCAAGCGCCTGCACGGAGTGCGCGGAATGCGCCGCGCCTACCGGCTCACCGCCGAACTGGTCGACACCGAGCAGTTCTTCCTCGCCGACGGAGATTTCGCCATCGACCCGGAATTCCCCGCCACCACGGTGGAGCCGCTGGCCGAAGGCGTGTCGATGCGAGTCTGGCGGGCCATCAACCCGGTCAACGGCCTCACCTACGGCTACGGCGGACTCAAACTGATCCGGGCCACCGCCCTGCGCGAGATGGGCCAAGCCGTCGACGTGCTGGCCGCGCTGCCCGGCCGGGTCGAGTTCAGCCGACGGACAGCCGGAATCACGCTGTTCAACCAGACCCCGTTCCACTCCTGGAAGGCGGGCTTCCGCGAGTGCGCGATGCTCGCTCGCGGTAGCGAGTACGGCATGACCGACGCCTCCGCCCAAGAACGCATCACCGCCTGGATGGCCAGCAGGCACGGCGACTTCGCCACCTACGCGGCGGTCGGCGCCCACGACGGGCTCACCTTCGCCCGCGCCTCGGCACGCGATCCCCAGCGCTTCGAGACACTCAACGACCCGTCCTGGTTGTACCAGCACTTCACCGCGCTGCACGGAGAACAGGCGGTCGCCGGGTGAGCGCGGGCGACAGGCCGTTTGTGTTGATCGAGCCGTACGCGCACCGCGGGGGCGGGCATCACCAGCGCACGCTGGCCGCGCTCGCCGTCAGCAGGCCCGGCAGCCTCGTCATCGCCCCTGGCGGCCTGCCCGCCGACCTGGCCCTGCCTGGGACGCGAGTCGTCTCCGACACCGTCGGCGTACTCGCGGCCGTTCTGGCGGCAGGCGCGCGTGCGGCCGAGCGCGCATCGGCCGCCGGGCGCCGAGCCTTCGCCTCCCGACGGTGGCCGCTGACGGTTCGCAGGTTCCCTCACCAGGTCACCCTCCTCGCCCGCTGCCTGGCCGAGGCGGCGTGTCTCCGTACCGGCCGCCGCCTCGCCCCGGACGCCGCGTCGGTGGTGATTCTCAGCGCGAGCGAGGCACTCCACGGTGCCGCTGCCCTGCTCGGCGGCACCATGCACCTTCGGTTCGTCCACGAGATGGTCACCACCGAAGACCTCCCGGTGAGACTGCTGGGCCGCATGACCCGGCACGGCGAGAGGCGGGTGATCGCGCTGTACCCGACCACTGCTGTCCACGAGCAGTTCGCTCTGGCCTTCCCGCACTTACCGGGCCAGGTGCGGACCTTCGCGGTCGACGACGGCCTGCGACTGACCGACGTCGAACGCGCCGGCGCCCGGACCGCCTTCACGATCCCGGAAAGCGCGAAGGCGGTGTGCCTGGTCGGCGGCTGGTGGCCGTACAAGGACATCGCCACCGTCGATGCCGCCCTCGCCCGGCTGACCAACCCGCTACACGTCCTGGTTTGCGGCATACCGCTGAACGACACCGTGCTCGAACGCTGGCGTCAGCTGACCAACGTCCGCCTCCACACGGTGCCCGGACCGGTCGCCGAATCAGTCCTGCGGCTCGTGTACGCCGCCGCCGACGCCACACTCGTCGCCCGCCGCCCCGACGTGGGCAAGGAATCCGGACTGGTCATGGACGCCGTCCGCCTCGGCGTCCCCCTGATCGTCTCCACCCACGACCCCGTTCTCACCACCCGGCTGGCCGACCAGCCGTGGGCACGGCTCTACAAGGCCGGCGACGCCGAAGCCCTTGCCGCAGCCCTGGACGGCCTCACGCACGTGGTGCCCGAGCAGCCCGGACTCCAGGCGCCCCGCCGCCTCGGCATGCATCCGGCGGACGAGCAAGCCGCCTTCCTCACCGACACGTACACCCGACTGCAGGCCCAGGAGCAGGCATGACCTTCGTACCTCCCGCACTGATCGCGGTCATCGGACCCGTCGAACCGGCCCTGCTCGCCGCGTGGACCGCCCACTACCGCGCACTCGGCATCGAGCGCTTCCACGTCGCCTTCCACTTCCCCGACCATGTCTCCAGCACCTGGCGGCACCAGCTGATCGCGGCCAGCCACGAACTCGGCATCGTCCCGGCGCAGGTCAGCACCGGGCCGTGGCACGAGCACACCAACAGCCAGCTCCGCGACAGCCTGCGCGAGCAGGCCGGACGCGGTTGGCACCTGCTCGCCGACTCCGACGAGTTCCAGTCCTACCCCGCCCCGCTGGCCGAAGTGGTAGCCCAGGCCGAAGCTGCCAGGCAGAACGTGGTCGGCGGGCTGCTGCTCGACCGCGTCTCGAACGACGGCCGCCTGACCCTCTGGCAGCCGGAAATCGGACTGGACCGGACCTACGCGCTCGGCGGGCACGTCACCCACCGGCTCCTCAAAGGCGACCCGCGCAAGATCGTCCTCGCCCAGTCCTCGGTGACCGTGGCGTCCGGCAACCACCGCGCACCGGGACACAAGCCCGATCCGGACTCGCTCGCGTGCGTGCACCACTTCAAGTGGCGCTCTGGCGTTCTGGACGACCTGCGGCGACGGGTCGACCAGTTCACCTCTGGCGCCTGGGCCGAGCACACCCCGGCCGTCCGCAGCGAGGCATCCCGCCTGTTGCAGCACGTCGATCGCTACCGCGGCCGGATCGACGTCGCCGATCCCCGCCTGGCCTTCCGCCGCGTCACCCTCGACCGTCTGCCCGACGGCTGGACCGCCGAAGCCGCCAAGATCGCCACGAGCTGGCACCCGCCCACGCATCAGAGCCAGTCCGGCTCCACGATCTCCTCGCCCTCGTTCTGAGGCGCCTCGAAGCGGGCGAAGAAGTCGTCCAGGGCCTCCGGCGTCACGACCAGTGCGTTCGCGTCCTCCCGCTCGTTGCGCTCCGCCAGCCTGCGCAGCAGCTCGTCGCGTTCCACCGGGAAGTAGAGCAGCCGCCACCGTCCGCCGGCCGACTCCACTAGCTCCTTCATCGCCTCGCGATCCTTACGCGGCCACAGCCCGTGGTCCCACACCACGTCCCGGCCCTCGGCGACCAGCTCGGCCAGCCGCCGGTGCAGCTCGGCGACGACCGGAGCCTCCTTCTCGAAGTAGGCGTTCTCGGGATAGTCGACGCCGTACCGGCCGTGCCGCTGGTGGACCACCTCGTCCACCGAAAGCCGCACAGCACCTTCAGGCTCCAGCTTCCGCTGGGCATAGGTGGTCTTCCCCGAGCCGGTGAGCCCCACCAGCAAGAACACCACCGGAGTGCGCTCGGCCACCGCCAACTCCCCTCAACACCACCAGCGTTCTCCGGCCAGTCTGCCACCACCCGCCGACCCCCACCCGGTCCCTTGCCGTCACCACCCGAAGGAGCCGCCCATGCCCTCCTCCGCTCTCGCCCGCGCGCTGCGGGCCTACGTCCGCCACGCCCCCGGAACCGTGGGCAAGGCACGGCTCGTCGACCGCTTCCTCGACAATCACCTGCGAACCCATCCCGTCCACACCGCCGTCCGGCTGCGGTCCGGTGACGTGGTCACCGTCACCACCAGCGACGTCATCCAGCGCTACCAGTACCTGTTCGGCGAGTGGGAGCCGAACCTGAGCGCCTTCCTGCGCGACCGTCTCCAGCCCGGGGACACCTTCATCGACGTCGGAGCCCACCGCGGCGCGTTCAGCCTCCTCGCCTCCCGAGCGGTCGGTCCCCTCGGCCGCGTCGTCGCCATCGAGCCCTCCCCGCAGTTTCACGACGACCTGAGCGCTGCGGCCACCGCCAACCACCGCACCAACATCCGGGCTGTCCGTTCCGCCGCCTCCGACACCCCCGGCACGCTGACCCTCTACCTGGAGGACCCCGCCAACCTCGGCCATACCAGCGCCGTCCGGCCCCGTCATGTCCACACGGCCTTCGAGGTGCCTACCGCACCTCTCGCCGACCTGGTCAGCCAGGCCGAATTTGCCGCTACCCGGATCATCAAGATCGACGTCGAGGGCGCGGAAGCAGCAGCGATTCGAGGGCTTCTGCCCGCGCTCCCACACCTCCGCGACGACGCGGAACTCGTTGTGGAAGTCACCCCCAGGCTCCTGGCCAAGCAGGGCGAGAAAGCGGCCGACGTCATCGACAGCCTGCGCGAGCATGGCTACCACGTCTACACGATCAACAACGACTACGACCCGGCTACCTACCCCCGGACCATGCGCCTACCGCAGCCGCCCGTCCGGTGCACCGAAACCCCGAAGGACTTGACCGACCTGGTCTTCTCCCGCACCGACGCCGATCACCTCACGCTCGGGCGCTGAGCAGAACCCGCACTCTCCGTGGGGCGGGGGCCAGTCTGAGCCTCCTACCTAGACCGTTCGACATCTTCCGGCACGATGACAAGGAGTGGGCACTGATGAACGCCAGCGTCATGAACAGCCGCAACGCGGTCTGTGTGATCGTCCACGACAGCGCCGCCGACATGGTCGCCGCCGTGCTCTACGCCGCCCGCAACTGGTCTCCGCAGCCCGCCTGGACCCTACCCGGCGGCAAGGCCGAACCGGGCGAAGCCCTGGACGAGGCCGCCGCCCGCGAACTCAAGGAGGAGACCGGCCTGCTCGTCGACCCGGCTGGCCTGGTACTCGTTCACGTCATCCACGTAGAACAGGGCTGGGACCAGGCTGGGCAGTTCGTCCTCTTCGTCTTCGCCACCGACACGTGGACCGGTGAACTGACCAACACCGAGCCGGACAAGCACCTGACGGTCCAGTGGGTCACCGCGAACAGCATGCCCGAGCCCGCGTTCCCGACCACCACACAGGCCCTGGCCGCATACCGGGACGGAGGGCCCGCCTTCTCCCGCCACGGGTGGTCGGTCCCCGCGACTTAAAGAGCGGCCTCAAGGCCGGCTGTGCACGCAGGACCAGTTTCTGTGTGCGCCGGCCAACGGAGAACAATGCCCGTGCAGCGCGTGGTCTCCCGATTCGGGAGACCACGCGCTGCGCTTCTGTTCCCCGAGGGAACACCGGACCAGTTCCTTTAGGGAACACGGGGACGTCCAGTCTGGAAACGCTGACCGTGTCCACTGATTGGACATCGGCGCTGTTCCGATTCGGAACACGCCGCGTGTCCCTTTTCGGGACAAGCCCCGTGTCCCGACCCGGGACACGGGGCTTGTCCCGACCCGGGACGCCGTGCGTGTTCAGAGACTGAGCGCAGCGTGGTTCAGGAACTGAACGGCCCTCGGCGGAGAGGCTCACCCTCGGTCGCTGGGCGGGCGGTGCGGTGGTGACTCGTTCTGGGGTTGGGTGTCAGCGCTTGCGGTGCACGGTGTCGGTGGGCCGCTGGATGGCGGGGGGTGTGGTGGTGGGTGGGGTGCGGGTGGTTGTCGCGTGGCGGGTGCGGGTGGTGGCTGCGCGGGTGCGGGCGGCGGTCTGTTGGGCGGTGGTGTGGCGGAGTCGCCAGGTGAGGACTTCGGCGGGGTGGTCGGCGCTGTCGAGTTCTCGTTGTTCGGCTGCGGCTGTGAGTGCGTGGCGAGGTGGGGTGCCGGCGGATTCGGCTTGGGCGAGGGTGGTGGCGAGGGCGGGCCAGGCCGGGTCGGTGAGGATGCGCTGGGCGTGGGCGGGTACGGCTGCCTGGACGACTGCGGCGAGGCGGCGGATCTCGTCCGGTCCGGGGGTGCGGTCGGTGAGGCGGGCGAGTTCGGGGCGGGCGGTGCGCTGGTAGGCGTTCTGCAGGTGGGCGAGGGCCTGCTGGGCGGCGGCGGCCTGCTGTTCGTGGCCGCGCTGCTGGTGCCAGTGGTCCAAAGCGATCAGCACGTAGACGGCGGTGGCCAGTAGGGAGACCACCGCGGAGCCGTCCTCGCCGCCCACGGCGCGTATCAGTTCTTTGCCTGCCTGTCGTAGGGCGTACGCGCTCTGGTGCTCTGCACGGATCGCTGAGCGGTTCGCACGGCCGAACGCGGCTGCTGCGGCATGTAGTTCTGCTCGCGCTGCCTTCGGGGCGGTGGCGGCGGTGTTGTGGAGCAGTTCGGCGAATGCCGCCGCCTGGGCCTGTACCCGCCGGTCGAACGCTTCCTGATCCTGCCCGCCTTCTGGGCCGAGGAGGAAGGCGTGGGTGCTGCGCAGTTCGGATTCGGCGCGTCGCCACGCGTCGCTCTTCGCGCCCCGAGTACGGGCGCGGACGGTGGCCGTGACTGCAGTGTCGGTGGGGGCTGGGGCGAAGCGTTCACGCAGGCGGTTGAGGGACAGGTCGGGGGCGAGGCTGGAGCCGGCGTAGTAGACCGGTTCGTTCCTGGCGTCGGTGTCGCCGGGGGCGGCGAGGCTGTAGCCGGTGGTGTCACCGGTCTCGGGGCCGAGCCGTTTCTGGACCTTGATGCCCAGCGCGGTGAGTACCGCGAAGTACTCGTGTTCGTCACGCGCGGCTGCTGCTGCGGCGTAGGCGTGCTCGCGCAGCCACTGCCGGCTGGTCGTCTTGCGGCCCTGACGCTCGGCCTTGGCCACCTCGGCACCGGTGGGCGTCTTGGGTGCGGTGCCGTCACCGGACCTCAGCCGGCGCAGTCCGAGTTCGACTTCGATCTTGCGGCATTCGGCCTGGGCGCGCTGGCCGTCGCGTTTGTTGCGGGGACGGCGGCCGTCCTCGCGGACGCTGGTGGCCATGATGTGGATGTGGTCCTCGGCGTGGCGTACCGCGATCCACCGGCAGCCGGAGTCGTCGCCGTGCGGGGCGATCCCGGTGGCGTGGACGACGCGGCGCGCGACCTCGGCCCATTCGGCGTCGGTGAGGTAGCGGTCGCCGGGGGCTGTGCGGACGGGGCAGTGCCACACGTGCTGCGGCACGTTCTTCCCGGTGCGCTGTCGGCGCAGTTCGACAGGCTGGTCGAGGTAGCGGGCGAGTTCGGTGAGCGCGTCCTGGTGCTCTTCCAGCCGGACGCGGCCGGGATCGGTGATTCCGGGCATGGCGAAGGCGGCGACGATGTGCGGGTCGGTGTGCTCGTCGCGGCGTCCCGGTCCGAAAAGGTAGGAGAGCAGGCCGCGCGTGCGGTCCCCGGTGGAGACATCAGGCACCACGGCGGCCACCACCGTCCACAACCTGCTCCAGCGCGCGACGCGCCAGCCGCGCGGTCTCGTGCAGTTCGTCGAGGACCTGTTCGGCGCGGTCGGGGAGGTCGCCGGTGTGGATCGCGCGGACGATCTGGTTGAGGTTCGTACCGATCCGGTGGAACTCCCGCAGCAGCCTTCCGGACAGGACCATCAGGTCTTGCGTCGCCTGCGGGGAGGGCAGGGCGGGGATGGCGGCGGGGCGCTGGTCGGGCAGGTAGGCGTGGGCGAACGTGAGTGCCGCGTCCATCAGGTAGGCCGAGCGGGAGCGCTTCGCCTCGCGTGCGGCGCGGTCGATGAAGTCGCGCTCCGCCGGTTCCGCCGAGCACGTCAACTGCACGTTCCGTTTGATCCCGGAGCGGGGCCGGTACAGCACGTCGCTCAGCCGCCGCCGGCGCTCGGAGCCGGGAGCGGCGTCGGTGTCGGCAGGGGCGGGGATGTCGTAGGCGGCGATACCGCGGTGCGCGAACGCGTCAGCGGTGACGGTTGGTGCGAAGTGCGCGACAGCGTCGGCAGCGGTGGGCTGGTCTTGGTCCTGGTGGAGGTCGCGCTCGGCCTCCACCTTCCCCTGCTCCGAGCCCCGCTGGGCACGGGCCTGGTCCGCCCCCGCCGGGGCGGGTCCGAGCGCGAAGTCCGCATCGCCCCCGGCGATGTGGACTTCGCCCCAGCTCGCTCCGCTGTTGACGGTGGTGCTCTCCGTCGTGTCGCGACGGTGCGAGGGCGCAGTCTGCGGGAGCTGTGCGGGGTGCGTGCGGCGGCCTTTGCGGGAGAACGGGTTGCGGTTCATGGGCGGTGGGTGCTCCAGTGCTGGATCGGGCGCGCTATCGGCCGGGAGGTGACTGTGTTGCTGAGCGACGGTTCGGCCTAGTCGGACGTCTCGTGTGGTTGTGGGGAAGGAGTGCCGCCCGGAACCGGTCCGGGCAGCGCCTCGCCGCGACGGGGTCAGCCGATGGGGTGCGGGCGGGCTTCGGTTCCCTGGCGCACCAGTGCCATGGCTTCGGCGAGCCGGTCGGTGCTGGCGCCGAGTCCGGCGTCGGTGACGGCCTTGCGGGCGCTGTCGCGGGTCAGTCCGGAATTCCCCGGGTGAGCGGTGCTGATGATGCTGGCCAGCTCGGCGATGGAGGCGATCGCGGGGCGTCCCCCAGGGCTCGTCTCCGGAGACTGTCCGGAACTCTCGTGAGGGTTCGGGCCTGCGGGTTCACGCTCCTGTTCGGGCCCGTCGACGGTGCTGTCCGGAACGCTGTCGCGGCCTTGCCCGGAGCCGGAGCCGGGTTCGTCCGTTGAGGGCGAGGGCTCGGTTTCGGCGGCCCGGGTGGCGGTAGTCGGCTGCTGGGGCGGTGCCGTAGCGGGCCGGACTGCGACGGCGGTGTACGGAACTTCGGCGGCCAGCGTGCCCAGGGCTTGCGTACCGTCCTGAACCTCGGAAGGAGTTGCGGTCACCGGCGTCCGGGCGGCGGTGATGCCGCCGTAACGGGTGATCAGAATGTGCAGGTGGGTCGCTCCGGCCAGGGCGAGCGGTGCGATGGCAGACAGCACGGTGACGGTGCCGTCGCCCAGGTGGAGTGTGACCGCGCCGGGCCGGTTCAGGTCGAGGGCGTGCAGGCCGTTGGCCCAGATGCTGGCGGCGGTCGCCGTGATGAACAGCGTCCACGCGTACAGCCGTGCGGGCATCGGCGCTTCGCGCAGGACGAGCAGGGCGCGGACGCCGTAGGCGATGAACCCGTCGATCACCACGGGGAAGAGGTAGGTCAGTTGGTGGCGGACGTGGACGGCGGTGGCCATCTGCCGCAGCGCGTCGTAGGAGAGCGCGCATCCGGCGATGCCGAGCAGGACGATGGCGAGCCGGTCCCACCAGGTGGCTCGGTGGCGGCTGGTGGGCGTGGCGGGTATGGCGGTGTCGGGCATGGGTGTGGCCCCCTCGGGGTGCGGTTCTGGGTGGGGGTGAGCGGTGATCCGTCTTGGCCGTCTTGCCGTTGACGGTGCAGGTCAGGGGCGGGACGGCAGGCGTGTGGCACGGTGTCTCAGCGCCGTCCGGGACGCGTCCTGCCGTACGGCGTCGGCTCGGCGGCCGTGGTCGCACTTGTTGGCTCGACAGGAGTGCCGGTGCCGTCGGCTCGGGGCCCGGGACGGATGCCTATCCGTCTTGGGACGCTGTGCCGTCTTGCCCGGATCAGCTTTGACCTGCGCTTATACGGCTGGGACGGCAGGGACGGCACGAGACGGATATGGACCGGGGCTGTCCTTCGGCGGCGTCCGTGCCCGTAGCGGGGTGACCGGCGTGGGTGCCGCCGTCGAGCGGTCGGCGGCGGCACCCACTCGGGTCAGTCGGTCCGCGCGTCTCTGGCGTCGTCAGGGCCGGTCTCGGGTTGGACGGACGGGCAGTAGCGCTTCCAGGCGTCGGCGAACTTCGCGCGGGTGTAGCCCTTGAGCTGGGTGCCGTCGGGCATGCGGACGTTGCCGGAGCGGATGCCGTACTCGCGCAGCAGCCCGGACAGGGCGCGCGGGTTGAGCCCGCCGCGCCCGGCCTCAGCCCAGGGGGCTTCGGGGTCGGAGTTGAGGCGGTAGAGCAGGGCGTCGGTGGAGACGCTCTCGGGGTCGCCGGCGGAGGCGAAGGCCCGGCGGATGTCGGCGAGGATGCGGGCATTGGAGGGGTTGTCCTCCTCGGCCTGGACCTCGGCGGTGACCATCTGCGCGCATGCGGTGCGGGCGCGCTCGGGCCAGGTGCCGCCTGCGAGGTCGGCGACGATCACCAGAGGCTCCCAGGTGTCGGCCGCCCGGTCCTCGACTGGCATCCCCGGCTCCAGGTGGAGTGCCTGCTCGCTCACCGAGGCGGCCCAGCGCGCGAGACGGGCCCGCAGGTCGTGCAGGCTGGGGCTGTCGCGGCGGGTCCGGTACGGGCTCACCTGCTCGCCCTCCGCGCGGCGGCGCATCCGGATCACGACGGACCGGTCCATGATCGTGTCGGGCAGGTCGCCGATGCCGGCGAGCGCCGCCATGGCGAAGGTCGCGAAGGAGTGGGGTGTGTGCTCCTTGCCGACCACTCGCAGAACCGGTCGGCCGCGCTGGTGCCCGGCGTTGAGCAGACCGCGCATCTCCTCGTTCTTCTCGGCGACCTTGGGGCTGCCGAAGATGGTGTCGGCTTCGTCCACGAGGAGGGTCGGCGGCTCGTCCGAGATCGAGCGGAAGATGGCCGCTGCCGTGGAGTTCACGGTGATGACGGGCCTGTGAACCGTCTCGGTGAGCAGGTCGAGAAGGCGGGACTTCCCGCACCGCTTCGCCGGGCCGACCACAGCCAGACGTGGTGCGTGCTGCCACACCTGCTGGAGGTGGGTGGCCGCGATCCACAGCACGGTTGCGTCCAGTGCCTGCTCGCTCGGGAGGACCACGAAGCGGGCCAGGGCGGTGCGCAACTCGTCCAGCAGCGCGGCGGCGTCCGGCTGCCCACGGTCCGGTGACGGGGTGCCGGTCGGAAGGGATGCCGCAGGGGCGGCGGGGGCGGTACTCTCGTTCACGGAGATCCTCACTCGGCGGCTCCGGGGGGCAACCCGGTCCGCCGTGGTCGACTGTCCTGGGATGGGCGGTGGCGAGGTTTCCTACAGCCCCCGGTGTTCGTAGCGCCGGGGGTTTTCGCGTTCCTCGGGGCACCTAGGCGATTCAACCTCCTGGCGGTTCGCTAGTAGATGCCGTTATGGCATAAGTGTGCATGAGCGTCCGCCTGCAGTCAACCTTCTAGCGCATTAGATACTTAGCCCCTATGGGCATGTTTGCTGCTCAAGACCATAGTGATGTGTGCCACATGGCGGGTTATTCCCTTGCGGGTTGGGGTATCCATGCTGGTATCGTTTAGGGGGGAGGTGCGGTGACCTCCCCCGGCCGAGAAGGGAGGAAGGAGGTGAAAGAAGTGGACGATGCCAAGCCGCAACGCTGGGCTCCACCCGAGGGGGAAGCCCTGGTGGCGCACAACCTGAAGGTCCTACGCATGACGGCCCGCCTGTCCCAGGAGGACATGGCGGAGCGCATGCGCCGCCTGGGCTTCAAGATGCACCAGACCCAGATCGCCAAGATCGAGAACGGTGCCCGGAGCATCAGCCTCAACGAGGCCCTCGGCTTCGCCAAGGCTCTCGGTGTCCCTGCTGATCACTTCCTGCTCGAAGCCGTCGCCGGCCTCGACGATCCTCACTGGGAGCTGCAGGAAGCGGCCTTCGACATTCAGAAGGCCGAACAGGAGCACCGGGTCGCCCAAGACCTCGCCGACGCCGCGAAGACCAGACTTGAGGCGGCCGAAGCCCGGTACGACGAGATCGCCGACCGCCTCGGCGTCGAGCCAGACCCGGGGAGCCTCTCGTTCTACCCTGCTCCGAACTCGCCCGGCGATCCGCTCCGCAGCGGTTCCGCCGACGACGAGTAACCGCTCGGCGGATATCTCCTCCGGCGCCTGAACGGGTCTTCGAAGCCCCATCCACCGCCGTCCCTCGGTGCTACGAACACCGGGGGCCACCAGCGTGGACACCGATCCAAGCCCACCGCCCATCCCGGACAGTCCAGCGGTCACGTTGCCCCGTGACCGCCGAAAGGCGATCCTGCATGCCCACCACCCTGCCCCCGCTCACCCGCATCGCCGACGCGCTCGGCGTCCCCGAGCAGCGGCTCCGCACTCTCGTGCTGGAACACACGGCACCCACCCCTGACGCGACTCTCGCCGCGCTCACCGTCGAGGAGGCCGCCCGCCGCCTCGGTGTCGGCCGCACCACCATGTACGCGCTCATCGCCTCTGGCGAGGTCCAGTCCGTCCGCATAGGCCGCCTGCGCCGAGTGCCTGCCGATGCCCTGGCCGCCTACCTCGCCAGCCGCTCCCAGGCTCCCGCCCCGACCGTCGCCCTCGCGGCCTGAAGGGGGCGGACATGGCCAACTCCCGCCAGCCCAACGGTGCCTCCTCGATCTTCCTCGGCAAGGACGGTAAGTGGCACGGCTACGTGACCGTCGGCGTCAAGGACGACGGCAAGCCCGACCGGCGCCACGTCAAGCGCAAGACCCGAGCCGACGCCACCAAGGCGGTCCGCGAACTGGAACGCAAGCGCGACTCCGGCACCGTCGGCAAGGCCGGGCAGACCTGGACCGTCACGACCTGGCTGACCCACTGGGTCGAGAACATCGCAGCACCACACGTGGGCGAGAACACCATCGACGGCTACCGCGTGGCCGTCTACCACCACCTCATCCCTGGCCTCGGCGCGCACCGCCTCCCCAAGCTGGAGCCCGAGCACCTGGAGCGCTTCTACGCCAAGATGCAGAAGGCTGGCAGCGCCGCCGGTACCGCGCACCAGGTCCACCGCACCGCGCGCACGGCCCTCAACGAGGCGGTGCGCCGAGGTCACCTCACCGTCAACCCCGCCTCCGTCGCCAAGGCGCCACGCCTGGAGGAGGAAGAGGTCGAGCCCTACACGGTCGAGGAGGTGCAGAAGCTCCTCGACCTGGCAAACAAGAGCCGACACCCCGCACGTTGGGTCATATCCCTGGCGCTCGGACTGCGTCAGGGCGAGGTCCTCGGGCTCAAGTGGACGGACGTCGACTTCGAGCTGCGGGTCATGACGGTCCAGCGCAATCGACTGCGACCTCGGTACGAGCACGGCTGCGGCAACCGCTGCGGGCGCAAGCCTGGGTTCTGCCCCCAGAAGGTCAACACTCGACGCGAGACCAAGGACACCAAGTCCCGCGCCGGACGTCGACCCATCGGCATCCCCGAACCACTGGTGCGGTTGCTGCTCCAGCACCGGCGAGAGCAGGAGCGGGACCGCCGACTGGCCGGCGACCTCTGGACGGAGAAGGGGTACGTCTTCGCCTCCCCGACCGGCGAGCCCCTCAACCCGAACACCGACCACCACGAGTGGAAGGACCTCCTGAAGGCGGCGGGCCTGCGCACAGGCCGTCTCCACGACGCCCGTCACACGGCGGCGACCGTGCTGCTGATCCTCGGCGTCCCGGACACGGTCGTTGACGCGATCATGGGCTGGGAACCCGGCAAGTCCGCCCGGATGCGCCGCCGCTACCAGCACCTCACCAACCGGGTGCTCACGGACACGGCCGACAAGATCGGCGGCCTGCTCTGGCCGCTGCCCGAGGTGCCACCCGTCGTCTGAGCGCCGCGCACTTCACCAGCGAGGCTGTCGGCCCGAATGCTTCTGCATTCGGGCCGACTTGGGCTCGGCTCCCTACGAGTCCCGCCCCTAGGAGGGAGGCTATTAGGGGCTTCCTTCGTCTGTAGTGGTCTCGTCGTCGATCAGCCCGTAGGGGGGTCGGTCCTCGTTGCGGCTGTACCGGACCACGACGTTCTCTTCCACGAGCACAGGCGGACTGTTGTCGACGATGATCACCTGGGCACCGGCCCCCTGCTCAGCCAGCCAGCTGCTCAGATGGCGGTAGAAGTCGTCGATGGCGATCGCGTCTGCGATTACCGAGTCCCGGGTGGCGCCGTGGCCCAGGTTCTTCTGCGGGCTGTCGATCATGAGGAAGCCGGGGTGGGCGGCCGATGTTTCGACGGCCACCTCGAAGACGGCCAGCTGCCAGGCCAGGGTCAGGAGTGTTCGGGCGCCGGATGATGCCTCGCGGTAGGAGTCGCCGCGTACGTGAGGAACCAGGTTCGTGTCGATCATCGGCTGGCTGAGTTTCGGGTAGCGCCACTGCCGCAGGAGGTCGCTGTACCGGCCGCTGATTCGGCCGACGACCAGGTCCCGGTCCTGTGCGGCATCTCCCAGCCGGTCGCGCTCCTCGCGCAGGCGTTCGATCTGTGCCTCCTGTCGCTCCACGAGCGCGGCGCGCTTCTCCAGGCCGGCCTGAAGCTTCGTCGCGTTCTCGGCCTGCTGGAGATGACGGAGGACTTCCTCGCGCCGGCGCTGGAGGTTGTCGCGAGCGGCGAGGAATGGGGTGACGGTGGGCGAAGTGGCTTCGTCGACCGCGGCCGCGGCACGTTCTTCGTCGATGGCGGCGTCTTCTGCCTGGAGCTTCAACGTGGCGAGCGAGCTGTCCAGGCCCTCGATGTAGGCAGTGATCTCCTTCAAACGGGCCTTGGTGGCCCTGACCTCGGCCGCGACGTCCAGCCGCCCTTCACCTGACGAGTGCTCGGCTGTGGCGGTGCCGAGCGTCAGGTGACCGTCGCCGTGGGGCAGCTCGTGGCTACACAGACTGCACGAGCCGTTCTCCACTGACGGGGGAGCGGGCAGCCGATTCAAGCACGCCGGGCAGGTCGTGACGCTGAGGGGGTCGAACAGGCGCTGCGCTTCGGCCAGCATATTGAGCTTGACGAGGTCGTCCGCGTACTGCGCCCGCAGCGGCATCATCCGGGTGAGTTGCGTCTCGCAGTCACGTACCAGGCCGGCGGCTAGCCGGGCGCGCTGGGCAGCTTGCTGGTGCTCGCGGCGCAGACGCCCGGCGAAAGTGGTGCCAGCTTGCGCTGCCTCGTCGAGGACCCGTAGCTGCTCGGTCAGCTCCCGCAGCTCGCCTTCGTATTGCTCAGCGATCAGCGCGCCGACCGTGGGAACGTCCTGCTCGTCGACGAACGCCCGTGCTGCGGCGAGTTCGGAGCGTGCCTGGGTGAGTCGGGCGCCCAGTTCCTTGATGCGTTGCCCAAGCTCGACGGCGCGGTCGTCGTGAACGCCGAAGACGACGTCGACCACCTGCTTCAGCTTGTGCTTCTTCATGTACTCGTTCTCGAATAGGAAGTTCTTGGAGGCGACGCGCTCGTTGGGCAGGAACGCGAGGTTCATGAGGTCGCGGATGCTCAGGGGGTCGGTCCGGGACTCACGGCTGGAGGGGGCCTCCCGCAGCTGGACGCCTTCGAGCTTGCAGTGCCCCAGCAGCAGAGCGGAGAGGCTCTCGGGCGCTCCCGCCGGCTCGATGGTCCTGCTCTCAGGCTTGGAGAGCGGCGGGCTGTCCAGCGTTCCCCGGCGTACATAGGCGACCTTCGACGGCTCCCCGACGGGCCGCTCGATGACGTGCGGTTCGCCGGACAGCTCGACTTCCAGAAGGCAGGAACGGACCTTCCTCAGCACCTCAGGATGCCGTGGATGGCGCTTCCCACCGAGGCCGTAGGCGATGAACTCCAACACCGCGGTCTTGCCCGAGCTGAATGCCCCGGCCACCACGGACAGATCCCGCACCCGCTGGTCCTGCGTGAAATCGACGTCATAGTTCCGACTGACGCCAGCAAGGCGCAGGCGCCGGATCCGGATGCCAGGCAGAGGCTGCATGGTGGTCATCCCTCCCAGGGCATGTCAGGTGCCTGCGGTCCCGGACCCAGCACGCTGAGGAGCGCGGCACCGGGACTGCCCTCTCCATCCGGCCGCAGCCACCGTGCGGTCTGTTCCCGCAGCGCCTTGTCGCTGAGCTTGCGGAGGCTACGCACGACGATGGACGCCGCAGTGGTGAACGACGCGGCGTAGGTGGCGGTGAAGCGAGCCCCGAGTTCCCGACCGCGGTTGCTGATCGAATAGGCGAAGGCGCCGTTGCGGTTGTGAACCTCGCAACACCCGTAAGCCACGAGCAGCCCGAGATCGTGCTGGATGCGCTCGCGTCGACTGGTGAAGCGCTGCGAGGAGGACGCGTACGAGAGCACCTGCGGATCGAACCCGGCCAGCCTGAGCATATTGCCCTCCCGGCCGTCGGAATTGACGACTAGGAAGGGATTCGCAGACAGGAAGTCGTAATAGCCGATGCGCTCCAGGCTCGCCCCCTTCGCGTCCTGTCCGGCGACAGCGTCGAGAAGAAGCAGCAGCTGCGCC
This sequence comes from Streptomyces sp. NPDC015171, assembly GCF_043079545.1. Lineage (NCBI taxonomy): Bacteria > Bacillati > Actinomycetota > Actinomycetes > Kitasatosporales > Streptomycetaceae > Streptomyces > Streptomyces sp. NPDC015171. The sequence continues at coordinate 72,609 of NZ_JBIBUO010000010.1, read as the reverse complement.
AGCCGGAAGGTCACCTCGTCCTCCGGCATCATCACCGGCCGGTGTGCTTCCACAGCGAACTCCTCGTAGGTCTGACAGGACAGGTGACGGCGGTCAGCCGTCGGGGTGCTCGGCGGCGATCTGCCGCCAGTGTTTGACCCAGCCCGCCTTGCGGTTGTCCACGAGCCGGTGGACCAGCCCCCAGCTGTGCACCAGCTCCAGGCGGAGCGACTTCGGCAGTTTGTCGTGCTCGTTGCGTACATCCCGCCAGACACGGGTGTGGAGAACTCGAAGCGCGTCCTCAGCCGCGCATTCATTGAACTGCATCTCCCATAGCCCGTGGAGCGTCGCATCGGCGGAACTGAGCGCCGCCACCTCCGCCGGAACATCCTTGTGCGCGATCTCGCGAGCCACCAGATCGGCATTGAAGAACTGCCTCTTGGCCGAGTCCAGCTCCACGTGGCCGGCCTCGGTCATCTGCCGAATGAACAAGGCGGAGCCAAGGGCAGCTGCCTTGTCGTCCTCGACCTCGAGTACCAGCCGAAGCTGCTCCACGGGGGCGGGGGCGGGGGCGGAGGCGGCCTGAGCGTACGTCTCGTAGAAGCCGCGACGCACGTCGTCGCCTTCGGGGCTAAGAAGCTTCTTCCGGAGGGCGGTCTCGTCCCAGAGCTGGATGACGAGGCCGAGTTCCTTCTCCCTCGCCTTCGTCCACGTGTCCCACCATGCCGTCATGGGGCCGTCCATGCTGGAAGGGATGCACAGAATCCAGCTGGCGATGGTGTGGCCGTTCTTGACGGCTGCCTTCAGCACGTTGTCGAGCGAGTCTGTGACCTGCTGTACGTGCTTCTTGGTGGTGACCGGCATGAAGTACTTGGACTGCCACACTGTGATCGCTCCGCCGAGGTTTCCGGCGAAGGCGTCGATACCCCAGTCGCCCGGGTTCGCAGCGACGGACCGTACGTTTGGGGTCGTTGCGGCGGCAAGCTGAGCGATCATCGTTTCGAAGTCGTCGCGGGCTCCGCCGAGGCTTCCCCCGCGGACTGCGTGCACGTCGAAGCTGATTGGCTGGACACCCGTCGGCACGGCTATCGAGTCAGGCACAGCCCACCCCCCTGCGCCGGTGGCTGCACACAGGATGTTCCCCGTGCGTCACACGCCGTATCGGTGGAGCCTATCCAACGGCCACTCGTCTGATCAAGAAGCGGAACGCCCCGGCATCTCAAGTACGGTCCCCTGCGCAGCACGGCAATCGCGCGAAACCTGCGGGCCAAGGTTCAGGCGTGCAGGTCGTCTTGGCGAGAGGGCTGCAGCCCTCTCCCGCAGGGGGCCGTCGCGGCCTGATCGCGGCAACTGCAACCCAAACTGCAACCCTCAACGTCGAAGGGCCCCGCTGCAAGCAGTGGGGCCCTTCGACATCGTGCCCGGTGAGGCACTGGCGGAGGATACGAGATTCGAACTCGTGAGGGGTTGCCCCCAACACGCTTTCCAAGCGTGCGCCCTAGGCCTCTAGGCGAATCCTCCGCTCGGAACATTACATGACCGAGGGGAGTGCTCGCGAACTCGTTCCCGCAGGCCCGCACCGGGAGCCGGTCCGGGCTCTGGCCGGGTACTGGCCGGGGGCCGCCATCGGGTACTGTGGGCGCAGCCCCTCACGCGGCGCTATCTGACTGAACTCCCCCAGGGCCGGAAGGCAGCAAGGGTAGGTCGGCTCTGGCGGGTGCGTGGGGGGCGCTTGCGTTTCGCGGGGTCCGTAGGCGGGGCCCATTGTCAGCGGGCGCCATTAACCTCGTATGCGTGTCGTCTCTCGCGTTGTACCGCCGCTATCGCCCGGAGACCTTTGCCGAGGTCATCGGGCAGGAGCATGTCACCGACCCGCTGCAGCAGGCGCTGCGGAACAACCGGGTCAATCACGCGTACCTGTTCAGCGGGCCGCGCGGCTGCGGCAAGACGACCAGCGCACGCATCCTGGCCCGCTGTCTGAACTGTGAGCAAGGTCCCACGCCGACCCCCTGCGGGGAGTGCCAGTCGTGCCGCGACCTCGCCAGGAACGGCCCGGGATCGATCGACGTCATCGAGATCGACGCGGCTTCTCACGGTGGTGTGGACGACGCCCGTGAGCTGCGCGAGAAGGCTTTCTTCGGCCCCGCGGGCAGCCGGTACAAGATCTACATCATCGACGAGGCCCACATGGTCACGTCGGCCGGCTTCAACGCGCTGCTGAAGGTCGTCGAGGAGCCGCCCGAGCACCTCAAGTTCATCTTCGCGACGACCGAGCCCGAGAAGGTCATCGGCACCATCAGGTCGCGCACCCACCACTACCCCTTCCGGCTCGTGCCCCCGGGCACCCTGCGCGACTACCTCGGCGAGGTGTGCCAGAAGGAGGACATCCCGGTCGCGGAGGGCGTACTGCCGCTCGTCGTGCGCGCCGGCGCCGGGTCCGTGCGTGACTCCATGTCCGTCATGGACCAGCTGCTCGCCGGCGCGGGAGAGGAGGGTGTGACGTATGCCATGGCGACCTCCCTCCTCGGCTACACCGACGGCTCCCTGCTCGACTCCGTCGTGGAAGCCTTCGTCACCGGTGACGGGGCCGCCGCCTTCGAGGTCGTCGACCGGATCATCGAGGGCGGCAACGATCCGCGCCGCTTCGTCGCCGACCTGCTGGAGCGGCTGCGCGACCTGGTGATCCTCGCCGCCGTGCCGGACGCCGTGGACAAGGGCCTCCTCGACGCCCCGGCCGACGTCCTGGAGCGTATGCAGGCCCAGGCCGAGATGTTCGGCGCCGCCGAGCTGAGCCGCGCCGCCGACCTGGTCAACGAGGGCCTGACCGAGATGCGCGGCGCCACCTCGCCCCGCCTCCAGCTGGAACTGATCTGCGCCCGCGTCCTGCTCCCCGCTGCCTACGGCGACGAGCGGTCCGTGATGGCCCGCCTCGACCGACTGGAGCGCGGCGTCAGCTTCTCGGGCGGCGCCGGCGCACCCGCCATGGGGTACGTCCCCGGCCCGGAGGCCCACGGCGGCGCCCTCGGTGCGGGTGCGGGTGCGGGTGCCGCAGCGGGCGGGATGCCCGTGCCGCCCGGCGGGGGCCCGGCCGCGGCCCGCGCCGCGGTCCGGGGCACGGGTGCCCCGGCGGGTCCGGGCGGCGCGGCCGGTCCGGGCGGCGCGGCGGGGCCCGGCGCCCCGGTCGAGCCGGCTCCGGTCGCCCCGGCGGCTGCGCCTGCGCCTGCTCCTACGTCTGCGCCTGCGCCTGCTCCTGTGACGCCGGCCCCTGCTCCCGAGGCCCAGCCCCCGTCCGCCCCTGCCCCCGCCCCCGGCGCCTGGCCCACCGCCGCTCCCGCCGGTGGCGGCCGGCGTCCCGGTGGCTGGCCCACGGCCGCCGCCCCGGCGAGCGGCCAGCAGGGCCAGGGCCACGGCCAGGGCCCCGGGCAGGCGGCTCCCGCCCAGCCGCAGCAGCCGGCCCGGCCCGCCCCCGAGTCGGCGCCCGCGTCGGCGCCCGCGCCCGCCCAGGCCGCCCCCGTCGGCGGTCCCGATCCCCGCGCCCTCTGGCCGAACATCCTGGAGGCCGTCAAGAACCGCCGCCGCTTCACCTGGATCCTGCTCAGCCAGAACGCCCAGGTGACCGGCTTCGACGGCACCACCCTCCAGCTCGGCTTCGTCAACGCGGGCGCCCGGGACAACTTCGCCGGCAGCGGCAGCGAGGACGTGCTGCGGCAGGCGCTGGCCGAGCAGTTCAACCTGCAGTGGAAGATCGAGGCGATCGTCGACCCGTCCGGCGGCTCCGCCCCGCCGGCCCCGGGCGGCACACCCGGCGGAGGCGGCTACGGAGGCTCCCCCGCGGGCGGTGGCTACGGCGCCTCTCCCGCCGGGGGCTACGGCGCCCCCGCGGCCTCCCGCCCCGCGCCCCCCGCCCCGCAGGCACCCGCCGCGCCCCAGGGCGGCGCCCCGGCCGGCGAGCCCGCCCAGGCCCCCCGGCGGGCCGCGGCCCCGGAGCCGCCGCCCGTCGCGCCCGAGGACGACATTCCCGAGGACGACGACCCGGATCTGGACGAGTCCGCCCTGTCCGGCCACGAGCTGATCGTGCGGGAGCTCGGCGCGACGGTGATGGAGGAGTTCTCGAACGAGTAGCCGACGACGGCCGGAGACAGCCGCCCGGGTGCGCAGCCGCCCGAGTACCCCAAGTACACAGCCCGCCCCGGGTGCCTAGCCCGCCCGCGTGCACAGCCCGTCCGGGGGCCGGATCCGGAGCCCGGACGCGGTGCCTGGGGAGCTGCGCGGACCGGCCTTCGGGGAGCGTTGGTAGGAACGTACAGCTTCCCCGGGCCCCGGACTTCGGCGACCTTGCCATTAGGCTGACCCCCGTGAAGGTCCTCGTCATCGGTACCGGCGCCCGCGAACACGCCCTGTGCCGCTCCCTGTCCCTCGACCCCGACGTCACCGCGCTGCACTGCGCCCCCGGCAACGCCGGCATCGCCGAGGTGGCCGAGCTGCACCAGGTCGACGCGCTCGACGGCGCCGCGGTGGCCGGGCTGGCCACCGCTCTCGGTGCCGAGCTGGTCGTCGTCGGCCCGGAGGCCCCGCTGGTCGCCGGTGTGGCCGACGCCGTCCGCGCGGCCGGCATCCCGGTCTTCGGCCCCTCCGGGGAGGCCGCGCGACTCGAAGGGTCCAAGGCCTTCGCCAAGGACGTCATGGCGGCGGCCGGAGTGCCGACCGCCCGCTCCTACGTCTGCACCACGCCCGAGGAGGTCACCGAGGCCCTCGACGCCTTCGGCGCCCCCTACGTCGTCAAGGACGACGGGCTCGCCGCAGGCAAGGGCGTCGTCGTCACCTCCGACATCGAGGCCGCCCGGGAGCACGCCGCCGGGTGCGAGCGCGTGGTGATCGAGGAGTTCCTCGACGGCCCCGAGGTGTCCCTGTTCGCCGTCACCGACGGCGAGGCCGTCGTCCCGCTCAAGCCCGCGCAGGACTTCAAGCGCGCCCTGGACGGCGACGAGGGCCCGAACACCGGCGGCATGGGCGCGTACTCGCCGCTGCCGTGGGCCGACCCGAAGCTGGTCGACGAGGTCCTGCAGACCGTGCTCCAGCCGACGGTCGACGAGATGCGGCACCGGGGCACGCCCTTCTCCGGGCTGCTCTACGCCGGTCTCGCGATCACCTCGCGCGGGGTCCGGGTCATCGAGTTCAACGCCCGCTTCGGCGACCCGGAGACCCAGGTCGTGCTGGCCCGGCTGCGGACCCCGCTGGCCGGTGTCCTCATGGCCGCCGCCACCGGCAACCTCGCCGACCTGCCCCCGCTGCGCTGGAGCGAGGACGCGGCCGTCACCGTCGTCGTCGCCTCCCACAACTACCCGGGCGCCCCGCGCACCGGCGACCCGATCACCGGCCTCGACGAGGTGGCCGCCGAGGACGCCCCGCACGCGTACGTGCTGCACGCCGGCACGAAGCGGGACGGCGACGCGGTCGTCAGCGCGGGCGGACGCGTGCTGTCCGTCACCGCCACCGGCGCGGACCTGGCCGAGGCGCGCGAGCGGGCGTACCGGGCGGTGGGCCGGATCCGGCTCGACGGCTCGCAGCACCGCACCGACATCGCGGCGAAGGCGGCACAGGAGCAGGCCGAGGCGTAGGCCGGCCGCGGGGGCACACCCCCGGACGCGCCGGTCGCGCGCACGCCTCGTACCCGATCAGGCCCCGGACGGAATCCGGGGCCTGATCTTTGCTTTCTGTCACGCAGCTCTGACCAAAGCCATTCCATCGAGTGAGCAATCAGCCATCCGGCTGACGTGGGCCTGGGCCCCAACTAGGGTGCCGCGCAAGCGTTCCGGCACTTGGCCCACCGACATTGCGATGTCACTGGCGGGTGCCACAGTGGGGGAGTGAGCAAGACCAGGGCGGCACACGATCGGCAGGGAGGGGGCGAGGTCGGCACGTGACCGGAATCGGTGTGGAGGCGGGCGCGCAGGCAGCGCGCTCCCGGGCCCTCGCCGTGCTGCGGGTCCGGGGCCGGGCGCTGGCCGTGGCCCTGCTGCCCGCGGGCGCCGCGGTGATCCTGCTGACCGGCGCCTCCACCGGCCATCTGGTCGGCCCGGGCTGGGACGCCGCCCGCTGGATCGTGGGCGTGCTCGCGGTGCTGGTGCTGCTCGCGGCCGCCGGCATCGGCGCGGTCGTGGCCCGGTCCCGCCCCGCCATGAGCCCCACGGTGCCGGTCCCGGAGAAGTCCGCCCCGGACCTGTACCGGATGGTGCGTGACCTCGCCGACCGCCTGGACGTGCCGGCCCCCTCGGCGATAGCGCTCACCCCGGACTGCGACAGCTGGCTGGAGGACCGTACGCACTCCGCCCACGGCCCGCCCCCGCCCCCGGCGCCCGACGAGATAGCGGGCCCCGGCCGGCGCCGGACCCCGGTCGCGCCGGTCCTGGTGATCGGCTCCCCGTTCCTGTGGTGGATGCGGGTCGGCGAGCTGCGGGCGGTCCTCGCCCCGGTCATCGCGGGTACGGGCCCCTCGGCGCACCCGGACATAGCCGCCGCCCGCCGTTTCGTGCGCGGTCTGGACGCCGCCGTGGCCGTCGCCTCGGCACCGGGCCGCTGCCCGCTGACCCGGGGGGTGTGCGCGGCCCTCGGCTGGGTGGCCCGGCTGCTGCTGCGCGGCTGCCGGGAGCACGCGGCGCTGATGGAGCGCGGGGTCGCGGCGGCGGCGGCCGAGCGCGCCCAGGCCGTCGACTACGGCCTGCGGATCGTCGCCCAGGAGCAGGTCGGGCTGGCCTACGCGGGCTGGGACCGGCTGCTGACCAGGGTGGCGCTGCCCGCCTGGCGCATGGGCCGCTGGCCGTCCCGGCTGGACGCGGGCGTGGTGGCGGCGCTGACCGAGCTGTCCCGCCGCGACCGTCTCGCCGAGGGCTTCGCCTCCCGGCTCGGCGAGCGGCCGGCCTGCGATCTGCTGGAGGAGCCCGGCACGGTGGACGAGGCCGCCTCGCTGCTGGCCGCCCACCTCTTCCACGGCGGCCCCGCCGAGCCCGGCCCCGACTGGGCTCCGGTGGACTGGCAGGCGTATCCGGAGGAGGTCGTGGACCGCACCTGGCGTGCCGACGCGGCCCGTCTGCACCGCGTCCTGGACGCCCTCGGTGTCCGCCCCTCGCTCGATCCCGGGCTGCCGGACCCCGGCGGCCCCACCCTGGCCCGCGTCCTCGACCATCTGACGGAGCCGGCCGCGAGCGGCCCCGGCACCCCCGGACGCGCCGGCGGCCCCCGGGACGCGGCGGGCCCCCTCGCCGCCCCCGGGCCGCGGCCCCGTCCCGGATTCGACGGCGGGGACGACGAAGAGGACCCCGATCCGGCCACCGAGCGCAGTGCCGCCCTGGCCGCCGGGCTGAGCGCCGAGCTGGCCCGCGAGGAGGCCGCGGTGCCGGAGGGCGGCGCGGGCCGTCCGGGCGCCGAGCCGGCCCTGTGGGACAACTGCGACAGCGTGCTGCCGCCCTTCCCGCTGCAGCCCCAGCGCACCGCCCGTGAGCTGCTCGCCGACCACCTCAAGGCGATGGTGTGCTGCGCGGCCGTCGACACCGCGGGCGCGGTCCCCGCCCTGGACTGGCTGGACGGCCCGGCCCTGCTGCTGGGCGGCGAGCGGGCCGCCGATCTGACGCCCAGGGTCCTCAGCCTGATCGAGGAGGGAGACCCGGGCCCGCTGCGCGACTGGCTGGCCGCGACCGGCATACGTCCCGAGAAGCCCGTACGGCTCGTCTGACCCGCCGGCCGCCCCGCTTCACCGCTGTAACGGAAAGCGGACTTCCACTTCAGGTCAATTCGCAACGACTAGTGACCGAGCCCGTGCGTTATGTGATGTGCTGGGACCGACCACGCCTTTGGCAAAGGCACGCGACATAAGACAGCACGGCCGAGCAACGCGAGCACAACGAGAACAGCGAGCACCACCGAGACAGCCACGGGGGCATGAGGGAGGGGAGCGACCATGGCCTCGGACCACATTCGCCGCTGGGAGTCCGGAGCACTCGCGCACGCCGTCACGGACCCCTTCGGCCAGGGCCCGGTGCCCTGGCTGCGCGGCAGTGAGACGTACTTCGACGACACCGGTCATGTCGTCCCCTGGTACGTCGAACCCAGCCCGCAGCAGCTCGCCGGCCGGGCCGGAGGGCGCGTCCCGGCGCCGCGCTCGGCAGGCTCCGGCCCCCGCGCCGCCGACGACGTACACCGCCAGATCAAGGGCTTCACGTCCACCGGCGCGGTCAGCCCCGGCGAGGCGATCGACTTCCACATCACGGTCGACCCGCCGCAGGAGTTCAGCGTCGACATCTACCGCATCGGCCACTACGGCGGTGACGGCGCCGCCAAGATCACCACGAGCCCGCGGCTCTCCGGCATCGTCCAGCTCCCGCCGCTGACCGCCGACCGCACGGTCTCCTGCCACCACTGGTGGCTCTCCTGGCGCCTCCAGGTGCCCTCCTACTGGAGCATCGGCGCCTATGTGGCCGTCCTCACCACCGCCGACGGCTACCGCTCCCACGTGCCGTTCACGGTCCGCGACGACCACCCCGCCGACCTGCTCCTGCTGCTGCCCGACATCACCTGGCAGGCGTACAACCTCTACCCGGAGGACGGCCACACCGGCGCCAGCCTCTACCACGCCTGGGACGAGAAGGGCCGGCTGCTCGGCGAGGCCGACGCGGCCACCACGGTCTCCTTCGACCGGCCGTACGCGGGCGCGGGCCTGCCCCTGCACGTCGGCCACGCCTACGACTTCATCCGCTGGGCCGAGCGCTACGGCTACGACCTCGCCTACGCCGACTCCCGCGATCTGCACGCCGGCCGGATCGACCCCACCCGCTACCGGGGCCTGGTCTTCCCCGGACACGACGAGTACTGGTCGGTGCCGATGCGCCGGGCCGTCGAGGACGCCCGCGACCGCGGCACCTCGCTGGTCCTCCTGTCCGCCAACACCATGTACTGGCAGGTGGAGCTGGGCCCGTCACCGTCCGGTGTCCCGGACCGGCTGCTGACCTGCCGCAAGCGCAAGGGACCCGGCCGGCCGGTGCTGTGGCGGGAGATCGACCGGCCCGAGCAGCAACTGGCCGGCATCCAGTACGCGGGCCGGGTGCCCGAACCGCACCCGCTGATCGTCCGCAACAGCGGCCACTGGCTGTGGGAGGCGACCGGCGCGCACGAGGGCGACGAGATCGCGGGCCTGGTCGCCGGCGAGGCGGACCGGTACTTCCCGCGCACCCCGCTGCCCGAGCACGACGAGCGCATCCTGCTCGCCCACTCCCCGTACACCGACAACGAGGGCGTCCTGCGCCACCAGGAGACCTCCCTCTACCGGGCCCCCTCCGGCGCCTGGGTCTTCGCCTCCGGCACCTTCGCCTGGTCCCCCTCCCTGGACCGCCCCGGCCATGTGGACCCCCGGATCCAGCGGGCCACGGCGAACCTGCTGGACCGCATCTGCAAACGGGACTGACCCCCTGCCCGCACCCCGACCGCCCGCGTACGGGAGAATCGAGGCACTGTACAGAGCCACGGGGAGGAACCGTGTCCGGATTCGTAGAAAAGCCCGAGCCGATCGAGGTTCCGGGCCTGGTGCACCTGCACACCGGAAAGGTGCGCGAGCTGTACCGCAACGAGGCGGGCGACCTCGTGATGGTCGCCAGCGACCGCATCTCCGCCTATGACTGGGTGCTGCCCACCGAGATCCCCGACAAGGGCCGCGTCCTCACCCAGCTCTCCCTGTGGTGGTTCGACCAGCTGCGCGACCTCGCCCCCCACCACGTCATCAGCACCGAGCTGCCCCAGGGCGCCCCGGCCGACTGGGCGGGCCGCACGCTGGTCTGCAAGTCCCTGAAGATGGTCCCGGTGGAGTGCGTGGCCCGCGGCTACCTCACCGGCTCGGGCCTGGCCGAGTACCAGGAGTCCCGGACCGTCTGCGGCCTCGCCCTCCCCGAAGGCCTCGTCGACGGCTCCGAACTCCCCGCCCCGATCTTCACCCCGGCCGCCAAGGCCGAGGTCGGCGAGCACGACGAGAACGTCTCCTACGAGGAGGTGGCCCGCCAGGTCGGCGCGGAGACCGCCGCCCAGCTGCGCCAGGCCACCCTCGCCGTGTACGCGCGCGCCCGGGACATCGCCCGCGACCGGGGGATCATCCTGGCCGACACCAAGTTCGAGTTCGGCTTCGAGGGCGACACGCTCGTCCTCGCCGACGAGGTCCTCACCCCCGACTCCTCCCGCTTCTGGCCGTCCGACGAGTGGCAGCCGGGCCGCGCCCAGCCTTCGTTCGACAAGCAGTTCGTCCGCGACTGGCTGACCTCCGCCGAGTCCGGCTGGGACCGCAGGAGCGAGCAGCCCCCGCCGCCGCTGCCCGAGCAGGTCGTGGCGGCGACCCGGGCGAAGTACGTGGAGGCGTACGAGCGGCTGACGGGCATCGGCTGGGTCTGACGCGCCGGGCCCCCGGGAGACCGGGGGCAACGCGAGAAGCCCCCGGCCGGAGCCGGGGGCTTCTTCATGGAGCGGACGACGAGGCTCGAACTCGCGACCTCAACCTTGGCAAGGTTGCGCTCTACCAACTGAGCTACGTCCGCAGTGCGCCGTGGCGCGAGAGCAACTATACCCAACCTCGCTCCCGTGCGAGACGCACTGCCGCATGCCGGTTCTCGGCGCCGAGCTTCGTGACCGCCGAGGAGAGGTAGTTGCGCACGGTCCCCGGCGACAGCGCGGCCCGCTCGGCGATCTCCGCGACCGGCGCCCCGTCGGCCGCCAGCTCCAGCACCTCGGCCTCGCGGGCGGTCAGCGGCGAGTCCCCGGCGGAGATCGCGTCGGCGGCCAACTCCGGGTCGACGTAGCGGTTTCCCGCGTGCACGGTGCGGATGATCTCGGCGAGCCGCTGGGCGCTGACCGTCTTCGGGACGAACCCGCGCACACCGGCGGCGAGCGCCCGTTTCAGATGTCCGGGGCGCCCGTGCCCGGTGACGATCAGCACCCGGCAGCCGGGGAGTTCGGCCCGCAGGGATGTGGCGACCCTCACACCGTCGGCGCCCGGCATCTGGAGGTCGAGGACGGCCACGTCGGGCTCGTGCGCCCGGGCCATCGCCAGCGCCTCGGGCCCGCTCGCCGCCTCCGCGACCACCAGCAGATCGTCCTCGAGGGACAGCAGGGCGGCCAGCGCGCCCCGGATCAGATGCTCGTCGTCGGCGAGCAACAGCCGTACCGCGGCGCTCACGAGGTGACTCCTCTCACAGTCGTCAGGGGTACGTCCGCCACCAGCCGGAACCGGTCCCCGCCGGTGCCGACGAGTCCCGCCTCCAAGGTCCCGCCCACGGCGGCGAGCCGTTCCCGCAGTCCGGCGATCCCCGAGCCGCCGTCCCCGCTCGGTGCCACGGCACCGTCGTTCTCCACCGTCAGCACCGCACGCCCCTCCAGCATCCTGAGCCCCACCTCGCAGCGACCCGCGTCCCCGTGCCGCAGCACGTTGGTGGCCGCCTCGCGCACCACCCAGCCGAGCGCGGACTGCACCTCGGCGGGCAGGCCGGCGGGGTCGGCCCGGACCTCGCAGGCGATGCCCGCCGCCGTCAGCACGCCCTGGGCGCCGGCGAGTTCGGCCCGCAGATCGGCCTCCCGGTAGCCGCGCACGACGGCCCGCACCTCGCGCTGCGACTCCTGCGCGATGCGCTGCACCTCGATCATCTGCTCCACCGCCTCCGGCCGTCCGCGCCGGGCCAGTTGGACGGCCAGCTCGCTCTTGAGGGAGATCACGGACAGGTTCCGGCCCAGCACGTCGTGCAGATCCCGCCCGAACCGCAGCCGCTCCTCGGCGACGGCGAGCCGCGCCTCGATCTCCCGGGCGCGTTCCGCCTCCCAGAGCACCGAAAGGGTCCAGGCGCCGCACCGGCCGGCCGCCAGGGTGAAGCCCGTGGCGAAGACGGTCACCGCCACCGTGGCGACGAGACCGAGGCCGTCCCCGCGCACCGCGGCGAAGGCGGCCACGACCAGCGCGGCCAGGAGCGCGGACCGGCGCAGGAACACCCGGACGGGCACGACGAGCGCGTACGGCATCCCGAAGGGCATGAGCGCCGATCCGATCGCCAGCCGGACGGTGGCCGGGTCGGTCCCGCCGGCCGCGGCGAGCGCCACGATCGTGCCGAGCGCCAGAGCGAGCAGGACGACGGGAGCGCGCAGGGCGCCCGGCGGCAGTGCGGCCCGCCCGAGGTAGTGGTCGAGCGCCGGCCTGATCAGCCGGCTCGCCGCCAGGCACTGCCCGAACGCCACCGCGATCAGCAGCGCGCCGAGCGCCATCGGCACGGGCCGCCGGGCGAGCCCGCCCACCAGCGGCAGCGCCAGCCAGCTGAGCGAGAACACCCAGATGCTGAGGTGCCAGGTGACCACGCTCTGCAGCTCGACCCGCTCCGCCATGCTGCGCTCGCGCCAGTGCCGCTGCTGCCACCGCCGCATACGCCCGACCATGTGTTCCCCCGTGCTCAGCGTCGCGGTTCCCAGCGGAACCACCGCCGTACAGCAAACACCGCCAGTACGGCCCAGGCCAGCGCGGTCGCGGCGGCGCCCAGCGCCTCGTACGCGCTCAACTGGCCGGTCCAGCCCGCCCGGACCAGCCGGATCGCGGGGGACAGCGGAAGCAGTTCGCAGACGGAGGCGAGTCTGTCCGGCATGACCTCGGTGGGGAACGTGATCCCGGAGCCGATCATCGACACGAACACCAGCGGCAGCGCGGTGACCTGGCCGCTCTCCACGGTCCGGGTGAAGGACGCGGTGAGCGCGGCGAGCGCGGCGCACAGGACGAGACCGGCCACAAGGCCCAGCAGGGTCAGATACGGCGCCGCCGGCGCCCCGGCGTGCAGCAGCACCGCGCATCCGGCGCACAGCAGCAGCGCCTGCGCGAGGCCGAGGCCCACGGCGGGCAGCGCGGTGCCGACGAGGATCTCGGTGTCGGAGAGTTCGCCGGTGCGCAGCCGTTTGAGGACGAGTTCCTCGCGGCGGGCGACATAGGCGTTGACGAGCGAGGTGTAGACGGCGAACAGGAAGGAGAAGCCGATCGCGGCCGTGAGCATGGCCGCACCGACGCTGACGCCGTGCTTCTCCATCTCCGTCCGGTCCAGCGCCGGCCGCACGCTGAACGGCAGGGCGAGCGGTACGGCGAGCGCGGTGAACACGACACCGCGATTGCGGCCGAGCAGGGCCAGTTCGGCCCGCGCCAGGGCGCGCAGCCGCCGGGCGGAGGGGGCGGGGGTCTTCAGGGCCGGGCCGCTCATGCCGCCGTCTCCCGTTCGCGGGCGATCCCGAGGAACGCCTCCTCCAGGGAGGCGGAACGCACGTCGAGGCCGCGCAGTTCGACGCGGGCCCGCTCGGCCCAGACGAGGATGCCGGTGGCGGTCCGCTGGAGTTCGCGGGTGTGCAGCCGGACGACCCGGCCCTCGCTCTCGTGTCCGCACACGCCGAGTTCGGCGAGCGGCGGCAGGTCGCCGGCGAAGTAGCCCTCGGGCAGTTCGAAGGACATCCGGGAGGGGCGGCCCGCGGTGACCTCGGCCGGGGTCCCGGCGGCGGCGATCCGGCCCTCGTGCAGGATCGCGAGCCGGTCGGCGAGCCCCTCGGCCTCCTCCAGGTAGTGCGTGGTGAGCAGCACGGTGGTGCCCTCGTCCCGCAGCCGGCGCACCAGCGCCCAGGTGTCCCGGCGGCCCTCCGCGTCGAGCCCGGTCGTCGGCTCGTCGAGGAACAGCACCTCGGGGTCGCCGAGCAGGGCCAGCGCCAGGTCGAGGCGGCGCCGCTCGCCGCCGGACAGCTGCTTGACCCGTACCGGGTGCTTGTCGGCGAGGCCGACCAGTTCGAGCACCTCCGCCTCCGGGCGGGCCCCGCTGGTGCAGCCGGCCCACATCCGGGCGGTCTCCGCGACGGTCAGCTCGGCGGGGAAGCCGCCTTCCTGGAGCATCACCCCGGTGCGGGGCCGTACGGCGGCCCGCTCGCGACAGGGGTCGTGGCCCAGCACCCGGACCCGGCCGCCGGCCGGTTTTGCGAGTCCTTCCAGCAGTTCAACCGTCGATGTCTTTCCGGCGCCGTTCGTGCCCAGCAGAGCGAAGATCTCGCCGCGTGCGACGGAGAAGGTGATTCCGCGTACGGCCTCGAACCCGCCCCCGTAGACACGCCTGAGGTCGGTGACCTCGATCACGTGCTCGTGTCCGTGCTTGTCCATGACCCCAGCGTCCCGTCGGCGGGGCCCGGCCGGCAGTGCGCGATGTCATCGCCCGGCATGACAAATGTCAGAGCCGGTCGCACAACAACGAAAAGACCCCGGTCCATTGGACCGGGGTCTCATTCCCGAGCGGACGACGAGGCTCGAACTCGCGACCTCAACCTTGGCAAGGTTGCGCTCTACCAACTGAGCTACGTCCGCACTGCTCCCGATCGGCTCCCACCGATCGGTGCGAGCACCAGCCTACCTGATCCACAACAGTGGTCGGGACGGCGGTGCAGAGCGGGTGACAGGAATCGCACACTGCGCCTTCCCCCTGGAAGGGGGATGTTCTACTACTGAACTACACCCGCACGGTCCTCGGGATTCGGCCTCTCGGCCTCGCCCCTCGGCGTGTCCCAGACATTAGCTGATCAGCAGGGGGGTTGCGCAAGTCGGCTCCCCCAGCGGTCCCGTATGCCCCAAGTGCACGGTCCTCAGGGCCCTGTGACGGGCCCTGAGGACTCGCCCCTTCGCGGGCTCACTGCGCGGCGCTGAACGCCTCGTAGACCTTCTTCGGGATGCGTCCACGGGCGGGGACGTCCATCTTGTTGGCCTGGGCCCAGGCGCGGACGGCCGCCGGGTCGGGGGCGACCTCCGTCTGCTTGTACGCCTTGCCGGACCGCGACCGCTTGCGGCCGGCCTCGACGTAGGGCGCGAGCACCTTGCGCAGTTTCTTGGCGTTGGATTCGTTGAGGTCGATCTCGTACGACTTGCCGTCGAGTCCGAAGGCGATCGTCTCCGCCGCTTCCGAGCCGTCGATGTCGTCAAAGAGAGTGACCACGACCTTTTGCGCCACGAATATCGGTCCCTTCGTACGGCACGTCGTTACAGCTCAACGCCGATGACGTGCCGAGTATCGGCTATTGCCAATTCATTTGTACAGTGCCCGGCAATGCAAAGTGAAGCCCGACTAAAACCGTCCGCGTGTCCGGGTTCAATAGGTGTAACGGACGGACTGTGGAACTTTCCCAGAACTTTTCACGGGGGTCCTGCTTCGACACCCGATCGTGATGCGCCTCACGTACTTTCCTCCAACTCTACCCGCGTAGAAATTTTGTGCGGGTAGTCTGAAGGAACCTGCTCAGCACCACACATCGGGAGTGCCAGTGGCACGCGTCGTAGTCGACGTCATGCTCAAGCCGGAGATCCTCGACCCCCAGGGCCAGGCGGTCCAGCGTGCGCTGCCGCGCCTGGGATTCGAGGGGATCTCGGACGTACGTCAGGGAAAGCGTTTCGAACTGGAAGTTGACGGGCCGGTTGACGACGCCGCGCTCGCCCGCATCCGCGATCTTGCGGAATCCTTCCTTGCCAACACCGTGATCGAGGACTTCACCGTCCGCGTCGATGAAGTCGCGGAGGCGGCGAAGTGACCGCTCGTATCGGCGTCGTCACTTTCCCGGGCAGCCTCGACGACCGGGACACACAGCGCGCGATCCGCCTCGCGGGCGCGGAACCGGTCGCCCTCTGGCACAAGGACAAGGACCTGCACCAGGTCGACGCCGTGGTGCTCCCCGGTGGTTTCTCCTACGGCGACTATCTGCGGGCCGGCGCCATCTCCCGGTTCTCGCCGGTCATGGAGTCCGTGATCGAGCAGGCGAAGGCCGGACTTCCGGTACTCGGCATCTGCAACGGCTTCCAGGTCCTCACCGAGGCCCACCTCCTCCCGGGCGCGATGCTCGGCAACGACCACCTCCACTTCATCTGCCGCGACCAGAAGCTGCGGGTGGAGAACGCGGGGACGGCCTGGACCGGCGACTACCGCCAGGGCCAGGAGATCCACATCCCGCTGAAGAACATGGACGGCCGGTACGTCGCCGACGAGCACACCCTCGACGAGCTGGAGGCCGAGGGCCGGGTCGTCTTCCGGTACGTCGGCTTCAATCCGAACGGCTCGCTGCGGGACATCGCCGGCATCACCAACGAGGCCGGGAACGTCGTCGGTCTCATGCCGCACCCCGAGCACGCCGTCGAGCCGCTGATCGGTACGGGCCGTACCGACGGGCTCCCGTTCTTCACCTCGATCCTCAAGAAGCTGGTGGGCGCATGAGCCGGACGCCTCTGGACACGGTCGAGCACGCGGCCGCGACCCCCGACGTCGAGCTGCCCTGGGCCGAACTCGGTCTGAAGAAGGACGAGTACGAGCGGGTGGTGGAGATCCTCGGCCGCCGCCCGACCGGCGCCGAACTCGCCATGTACTCGGTCATGTGGTCCGAGCACTGCTCGTACAAGTCCTCGAAGGTCCATCTGCGCCAGTTCGGCGAGAAGGCGCCCGAGAGCGACGCCCTGCTCGTCGGCATCGGCGAGAACGCGGGTGTGGTCGACGTCGGCCAGGGTTACGCCGTGACCTTCAAGGTCGAGTCGCACAACCACCCGTCGTACGTCGAGCCCTACCAGGGCGCGGCCACGGGTGTCGGCGGCATCGTCCGCGACATCATCGCGATGGGCGCCCGCCCGGTGGCGGTCGTGGACCCGCTGCGCTTCGGCGCGGCCGACCACCCCGACACCAAGCGGGTGCTGCCCGGCGTGGTCGCCGGCATCGGCGGCTACGGCAACTGCCTCGGCCTGCCCAACATCGGCGGCGAGGTCGTCTTCGACTCCTGCTACCAGGGCAACCCGCTGGTCAACGCGGGTGCCATCGGTGTGATGCGGCACGAGGACATCCACCTCGCCAAGGCCTCGGGCGCCGGCAACAAGGTCATCCTCTACGGCGCAAGGACCGGCGGCGACGGCATCGGCGGCGCCTCCATCCTGGCCTCCGAGACCTTCGACGACGCCAAGCCGTCCAAGCGCCCCGCCGTCCAGGTCGGCGACCCCTTCCAGGAGAAGCTCCTCATCGAGTGCACCCTGGAGGCGTTCAAGGAGAAGCTGGTCGTCGGCATCCAGGACCTCGGCGCCGCCGGCCTGTCCTGCGCCACCTCCGAGCTGGCCTCCAACGGCTCGGGCGGCATGACCGTCGTCCTGGACGACGTACCGCTGCGCGACTCCACGCTCTCGCCCGAGGAGATCCTCATGAGCGAGTCGCAGGAGCGCATGTGCGCGGTCGTGGAGCCGGCGAAGGTCGACCGCTTCCTGGAGATCTGCGAGAAGTGGGACGTCATCGCCACCGTCATCGGCGAGGTGACCGACGGCGACCGCCTGGAGATCTTCTGGCACGGCGGGAAGATCGTGGACGTCGACCCGCGCACGGTCGCGCACGACGGCCCGGTCTACGAGCGTCCGTACGCCCGCCCCGACTGGCAGGACGCCCTCCAGGCCGACGACGCGAACAAGCTGCCGCGGCCCGCGACCAGCGAGGAGCTGCGCGAGCAGGTCCGCAAGCTGGTGGCCTCGCCCAACCAGGCCTCCAAGAAGTGGATCACCTCCCAGTACGACCACTTCGTGCAGGGCAACACGGTCCTCGCCCAGCCGGAGGACTCCGGCATGATCCGCGTGGACGAGGAGACCGGCCTCGGCGTCGCGATCGCCACGGACGGCAACGGCCGGTACGCCAAGCTCGACCCGTACACCGGCGCCCAGCTGGCCCTGGCCGAGGCGTACCGCAACGTCGCCACGACCGGTGCCAAGCCGCTGGCCGTCTCCGACTGCCTGAACTTCGGCTCGCCCGAGGACCCGGCGGTGATGTGGCAGTTCGCGGAGGCCGTGCGCGGTCTCGCCGACGGCTGCCAACAGCTCGGCACCCCGGTGACCGGCGGCAACGTCTCCCTCTACAACCAGACGGGCGAGGTGGCCATCCACCCGACCCCGGTGGTCGCCGTGCTCGGCGTCATCGACGATGTCGCCCGCCGCACCCCGGTCGCCTTCCAGGAGGAGGGCCAGCTGCTCTACCTCCTCGGCGACACCCGCGAGGAGTTCGGCGGCTCGGCCTGGTCCCAGGTGGTCCACGACCACCTCGGCGGTCTGCCGCCGGCCGTGGACCTGGAGCGGGAGCGGCTGCTGGCCGAGATCCTGATCTCCGCCTCCCGCGACGGCATGATCGACTCGGCGCACGACCTGTCCGACGGCGGTCTGGTCCAGGCGGTCGTGGAGTCCGCGCTGCTCGGCGGCAAGGGCGCGCGTCTGATCGTCCCCGACGGCCTGGACGCCTTCACCTTCCTGCTGTCCGAGTCGGCCGGCCGCGCCGTCGTCGCCGTGCCGCGCTCGGAGGAGCTGCGGTTCACCGACATGTGCGGTGCGCGGGGCCTTCCGGCCACCCGGATCGGTGTCGTGGACGGTGACGCGGTCGAGGTCCAGGGCGAGTTCGCCCTCTCCCTCGCCGAGCTGCGCGAGGCGCACGAGGGCACGATCCCGGCCCTGCTGGCGTAGACCGGGCCCGTGCGGCCGTACGACGACGCCCCCGTCCGGATCCGTTCCGGGCGGGGGCGCCCGCCTGACCGCACGCGCTCGCGGCGAGGTCGCGGCCCCGCATAGGCTCACCGCCATGCCTCCGGCCAAGAAGCGCGCCCGCAGCTACGACCCCGCACGGACCCGCGCCGCTGTCCTCGCCCAGCTCGGAAACGTCCGGGAGGCCGTCACCGGCCTCACCCCCGAGCAGCTCGCCCTGCCCACCCGGCTCGGCGGGTGGACCGTTCGCGATCTGATCGCGCACATCGGCATGGCGGTCACCTCCGTGCACCGCGCCCTCGACCGGCCGGCTCCGCCGAAGCAGGACACGACGGTCGTGCGGTGGCCCTTCGCCACCGGGGCCGCCGCCCTTGGCATCGACGAGTTCCCCCGCTCCCTCTCCGCCGCCCACCCCGACCTCGACGCCCACCTCACCGACGTCGACCGGTCGCTGCGCGCCCTCCTCGCCGAGCACCCCGGATCCCGGCTGCTGGAGACCAGCGCGGGCGCGCTGCCCCTGGACGACTACCTCGTCACCCGGGCCGTCGAACTCGTCGTCCACACCGACGACCTGAACGCCGCCGTGCCGGGCCTCGACGTGCCGCAGGACCGGCAGGCGCTGGCCGCCGCCACCCGGCTGCTCGCCGACGCCCTCGCGGTGAAGGCGCCCGGCGGCTCCACCGAGGTGCGGGTGCCGCCGTACGCCGTCGTGCAGTGCGTCGAGGGCCCCCGGCACACCCGCGGCACCCCGCCCAATGTCGTGGAGACCGACCCGCTGACCTGGCTCCGGCTGGCCACCGGCCGGCTGGCCTGGGCGGACGCGGTGGCCGACGCGCGGGTCAGCGCGAGCGGGGAGCGGTCGGACATCGGGGCGCTGCTGCCGGTCATGGCGTAGCGGAAGTGCCGGTCATGGCGCAGCGGAAGTGCCGGTCATGGCGCAGCGCAAGCCGCCGCCCGCGGCCGGGACCGGGGAACCCCGGGCCGCCGGGGTACGTCGAATCGCCATGAAACGGTACAAGCAGTGCCTCGCCGTGGCGGCGGTCACCGTGCTGGTGGCCTGTGGCGCCGAAAAGGCGGACAGTGGTGCGATGGCCGCATCCGAACCGCTGACCGGGGTCGAGTGGCGGGTCGTCAGCGTCACCGCCGGCGGCGCCACCCACTCCGCGCCCGCCGCCGCCTCGCCCCGCCTGCGCATCGGCGCCGACGGCCGCGCGGCGGGCAATCTCGGCTGCAACCAGTTCAGCGCGCCGGCCACCGTGCAGGGCGACCGGATCACCTTCGGCGCGCTGCGGACGACCAAGATGGCCTGCGACCCCGCCCGGATGACCTTCGAACGGGCGCTCTCCCGCGCGCTCGACGGCCAGACGCTCACCGGCTCCGCCGAGCACGGCGACCTCACGCTCACCACGAGTCACGGTGACCGCGTGAACCTCACCCGCAACCCACACGGATGATGTGCGACACCTCACTCGCACAGGGGGCGAACGGCCCGAGCCCGGTCCTCGCGCCGCGCCCCGCGCCGGGCCGGGGCGCGGTGACACCTCGCTGACCAGCGAAAACGAAAAAACAACCAAAGTGATCGCGATGTCGTGGTCTGTTAAGGCTACGTATCCCCAATTCGGACCAGTGGTCGACCTCGCCTACACTCGGTGGCGTGCCACGTGGTGACGGTCGACTCAATCACGATCTGCTTCCCGGCGAAAAGGGCCCCCAGGACGCTTGCGGCGTCTTCGGCGTCTGGGCTCCGGGTGAAGAGGTCGCAAAGCTCACGTACTTCGGGCTCTACGCCCTCCAGCACCGGGGTCAGGAATCCGCGGGAATCGCGGTAAGCAACGGCTCCCAGATCCTCGTCTTCAAGGACATGGGCCTGGTCTCCCAGGTCTTCGACGAAACCTCGCTCGGATCGCTCCAGGGTCATATCGCGGTCGGACACGCCCGCTACTCGACCACCGGCGCCTCCGTGTGGGAGAACGCCCAGCCGACGTTCCGTGCCACCGCGCACGGCTCCATCGCGCTCGGCCACAACGGCAACCTGGTCAACACGGCGCAGCTCGCCGAGATGGTCGCCGCCCTCCCGAACGACAACAACAGCCGCTCCACCCGGGTCGCGGCGACCAACGACACCGACCTGCTGACGGCCCTGCTGGCCGCCCAGGTCGACGAGGACGGCAAGCCGCTCACCATCGAGGAGGCCGCCCACGCGGTGCTCCCGAAGGTGAAGGGCGCCTTCTCCCTGGTCTTCATGGACGAGGGGACCCTCTACGCCGCCCGTGACCCGCAGGGCATCCGCCCGCTGGTCCTGGGCCGCCTGGAGCGCGGCTGGGTGGTCGCCTCCGAGTCCGCCGCCCTCGACATCTGCGGCGCGAGCTATGTGCGCGAGATCGAGCCGGGCGAGTTCGTCGCCATCGACGAGAACGGCCTGCGCAGCTCGCGATTCGCGGAAGCGAAGCCCAAGGGCTGTGTCTTCGAGTACGTGTACCTGGCCCGCCCGGACACCGACATCGCCGGCCGGAACGTCTACCTCTCCCGTGTGGAGATGGGCCGCCGCCTGGCCAAGGAAGCGCCGGTCGAGGCCGATCTCGTCATAGCGACCCCGGAATCCGGTACTCCGGCCGCGATCGGCTACGCCGAGGCCTCCGGGATCCCCTTCGGTGCGGGTCTGGTGAAGAACGCGTACGTCGGACGTACGTTCATCCAGCCCTCGCAGACCATCCGCCAGCTGGGCATCAGGCTGAAGCTGAACCCGCTGAAGGAAGTCATCAAGGGCAAGCGCCTGGTCGTCGTCGACGACTCGATCGTGCGCGGCAACACCCAGCGCGCCCTGGTCCGCATGCTCCGCGAGGCGGGCGCGGCCGAGGTCCACATCCGGATCTCCTCGCCGCCCGTGAAGTGGCCCTGCTTCTTCGGCATCGACTTCGCCACGCGCGCGGAGCTGATCGCCAACGGCATGACCATCGAGGAGATCGGCACCAGCCTCGGCGCCGACTCCCTCTCCTACATCTCCATCGACGGCATGATCGAGGCGACCACGATCGCCAAGCCGAACCTGTGCCGCGCCTGCTTCGACGGCGAGTACCCGATGGAGCTCCCGGACCCGGAGCTGCTCGGCAAGCAGCTGCTGGAGACCGAGCTCGCGGCGGGTCCCGCCGCCACGGCCGCGGCCGACGCGATCCGTCGCCCGTAAGCCCCGTAGAAACCAACCCGAAAGATCCCAGGCAATGTCTGAGACTGCTGTCCCCGGTGCTTCCTACGCGGCTGCCGGAGTCGACATCGAGGCGGGCGACCGCGCCGTCGAGCTGATGAAGGAGTGGGTCAAGAAGACCCGGCGCCCCGAGGTCCTCGGCGGCCTGGGCGGCTTCGCCGGCCTCTTCGACGCCTCCGCCCTCAAGCGCTACGAGCGCCCCCTGCTCGCCTCCGCCACGGACGGCGTCGGCACCAAGGTCGACATCGCGCGCCGCATGGGCGTCTACGACACCATCGGCCACGACCTGGTCGCCATGGTCATGGACGACATCGTGGTGTGCGGCGCCGAGCCGCTGTTCATGACCGACTACATCTGCGTCGGCAAGGTCCACCCCGAGCGGGTCGCGGCCATCGTGAAGGGCATCGCGGAGGGCTGTGTGCTGGCCGGCTGCGCCCTGGTGGGCGGCGAGACGGCCGAGCACCCGGGTCTGCTGGGCGAGGACGACTTCGACGTCGCGGGCGCCGGTACGGGCGTCGTGGAGGCCGACCGGCTGCTGGGCGCGGATCGTATCCGTACGGGTGACACGGTGATCGCCATGGCGTCCTCCGGTCTTCACTCGAACGGGTACTCCCTGGTCCGCCACGTCCTGCTGGAGCGCGCGGGCCTGGCCCTGGAGGCGGAGATCGCGGAGCTCGGCCGCACCCTCGGCGAGGAGCTGCTGGAGCCCACGAAGATCTACTCGCTGGACTGCCTGGCCCTCACCCGCACCGCCGACGTGCACGCCTTCAGCCACATCACCGGCGGCGGGCTCGCCGCCAACCTGGCCCGGGTGATCCCGGACGGCCTGCACGCCGTGGTGGACCGCTCCACCTGGGCCCCGGGCGCGATCTTCGACCTGGTCGGCAAGACCGGCCGCGTCGAGCGCCTGGAGCTGGAGAAGACCCTCAACATGGGCGTCGGCATGATGGCGATCCTGCCGGAGGAGTCCACCGAGGTGGCCCTCGCGACCCTGGCCGACCGGGGCGTCGACGCCTGGGTGGCAGGCGAGATCACTGAGCGCGGCGCGAAGACGAGCGGCGCCGAGCTGGTCGGCGACTACGCCGTCTGACCTGACGGGCAGCAGAGACCTGACGGACAGCACAGGCCTGCGGGAAAGCACAGAAGCCGGTCGGTGGCAGAGCCACCGACCGGTCTGGTCATTGCAAGGTCAAGCGCCGCGACGGTGTTGCTGAGGATCGTCGTCCTCATCCTCGTCGTCGTCCCCATAGAGGTCGGCGTACCGTGCGTACAAGTCGTCGTCGTGCTCATCGTCCTCGAAGCGGTCACCGTTAGGTGACTGGTTCGACGTCGATGCGCCCAGCTCCTCGGCCAGGCGTGAGAGGTCTGTCCCACCGCTGTTGTACTTCAGCTGACGGGCAACCTTCGCCTGCTTGGCCTTGGCCCGGCCGCGCCCCATGGCTCGACCCCCTCAACGACGGGGCTCGACGGCCCCAGAGTCTGACACGCGTTCATGTTCTGGAACGGACTCTCCATGGAGAGGCCGGTCCGTAGGACTTCCACGGTACCTGAGCCCGCGCCCATACGGTACGTCGCCCGCAGCACGCGCGTGTGCCCAAGACCTTCGAGGCACCCTGTCCTCGCTGGTCAATGACGATTTTAACCACTTATCGGGGAACGACCCGCCGGTGGAAGTGAGAGTTCTCTCCAAGTTCCCGCCGACGGGTACCGCTCGTTTGTGCGACTGGGCTAGTGCGCGGCCCGGCTCCCACGGGCCTCGGCCATCCGCTGCTCGGCGATCCGGTCCGCCGCCGCGGCCGGCGGAATCCCGTCTTCCTTCGCACGTGCGAATATGGCCAGCGTGGTGTCGAAGATCTTCGCGGCCTTCGCCTTGCACCGGTCGAAGTCGAACCCGTGCAGCTCGTCGGCGACCTGGATGACCCCGCCGGCGTTCACCACGTAGTCCGGCGCGTAGAGGATCCCGCGGTCGGCGAGGTCCTTCTCCACCCCGGGATGGGCCAGCTGGTTGTTGGCCGCGCCGCACACGACCGCGGCCGTGAGCACCGGCACCGTCGCGTCGTCCAGGGCGCCGCCGAGGGCGCACGGGGCGTAGATGTCCAGCCCCTCCACCCGGATCAGCGCCTCGGTGTCGGCCACGGCCGTCACCCCCGCCGGGTGCAGGTCGAGGACCCGCTGGACGGCGTCCGCGCGCACGTCCGTGATCACGACCTGCGCGCCCTCGTCGCGCAGGTGCCCCACCAGGTGGTGGCCGACCTTGCCGACGCCGGCGACGCCCACCGTGCGGCCCCGCAGCGACGGGTCGCCCCACAGGTGCTGGGCCGAGGCGCGCATGCCCTGGTAGACACCGAAGGCGGTGAGCACCGAGGAGTCGCCCGCGCCGCCGTTCTCGGGGGAGCGGCCGGTGGTCCAGCGGCACTCGCGGGCCACGACGTCCATGTCGGCGACGTACGTGCCGACGTCGCAGGCCGTGACGTAGCGACCGCCGAGCGAGGCGACCATGCGCCCGTAGGCGAGGAGCAGCTCCTCGGTCTTGTCGCGCTCGGGGTCGCCGATGATCACGGCCTTGCCGCCGCCGTGGTCGAGACCGGCCATGGCGTTCTTGTACGACATCCCGCGCGCGAGGTTGAGGGCGTCGGCGACGGCCGCGGCCTCGGTCGCGTACGGATAGAAGCGCGTGCCGCCGAGGGCGGGGCCCAGGGCGGTGGAATGGATGGCGATCACGGCCTTGAGGCCGCTGGCGCGGTCCTGGCAGAGCACGACCTGCTCATGGCCGCCCTGGTCCGAGTGGAACAGGGTGTGCAGGACATCAGCAGACGCGCCGGTTACGTCGGTCACTGTGGTGACTCCTGTGTACATAGCGGCGAGTGGGGTCCGGTCCCCGTACGGGTGGCGGAGAGCCGTGGCATGAGCGTAGAGCCTCGTCCCGCGCACCATCCGTGCAGTGTTCAGGATCACTCTCCGGAGCCCGCCGCGCACGCATGGCCGTGGCACGATTTGCTGTGGTTTCGAGCCGGGCCCGATGGGGAGGGAGCAGGCGTGCCGAAGGTGTCCTCCGTGGTCGTCCCCTATGCCGCCTACCTGCGTGTGTACGAGCCGCTCGGCGCTTTCCCCGAGCCGGAGCGCGGCCACTGGGCGCGCTACGCCCGCCGCCCCGACCGTCCGACCTACCAGGACGAACTGCGGCGCTCCCTCGCCGACTTGCTGCCCGTGCCGCCGATCGCGGTGCCGGTGCACGAGAGCGGCGACGCCTTCGTGCTGGAGGTCGACGGCGTGGTCTGCGTCTGCCCCTGGCGGACCCGGCTGCGCGGCTGGCAGGCCCTGGCCGAGCTGGCCGAGGAGCTGCCCGCGACGGTGCTGGACGCGGTGCTGCCGGAGGTGGTGCGCCGCCAGGCCGCCCAGGACTACGAGCGCTGGCTCGCCCGCAACCCCGACGCCCGCCCGTGGATCCGCACGGCGACCTGGCAGGTGCCGCTGAACTGGTTCGTGCTGGTCTCGGACGAGGAGCGGCGGTACGACAAGGGGACCGCGGACGTGCCCCCGGTGCTGCGCTACCGCACGCCGATGGTGCAGGCCCGGCGCCGGGTGGCGCGGGCGCTGCGCACGCTGAGGGACACCGTCGGGGAGGGCCCGCTGATCGACGGCCTGGTGGACGTCGGCCGCTGGCTGGAGGAGTTCCACCCGCGCTCGCTGGTCGAGCTGGACTACGGCGGCCTGGTGCATGTGCTGCCCGCGGGCGAGCTGGAGGACGACCACTCGGCGGCGGACGTGGCGGCCGGCGTCGAGGCGCTGCGCCAGGGGGACGGGACGGCCGCCGGGGAGGCGTACGGGCGGCTCGTGGAGCGGTGGCGGACGGTACGCGACCGGCGTTCCGCGAACTGAGTGACGTAGGTCACGGTCAAATCCGCCCCGGACGACGTACGTTCTACTCGCTTGCCCATCTGACGGGACGTTGGTCCCGATCTGGACTTATGTCTCAAGGGTGACGGACGGCACTTACCCGGCTCTTGCGCCCCTTACCGCTCCTCGTGCCAAAATAGGACAAGGAGTCCGGGGAGGGCTCCGTCCGTCCACCTATGCTCAGCGGTGGGTGGAATCTCAGCATTGCACGCTTTGGGGGGTCTGGTGCCTCCTGATCGCCCTGTGACTGATCGTCACAGTGGCGTGACTGTCCGCTATGGCATGGTCCATCGGCATCCGTCGCTGATGAACACCTGGGAGGGCAATTCCATCGGTTTGGCCGACGGGGCTGGACAGATGGTGTAGTTGTAGTGCCGAGGACAAGCCGTTCGTCCTATAACCGACTCGACTCGCGTCCGCCATTTCGGGCAACGCGGGTCAAGGTGCAGAATTTAGAGGAAAGAACCGAGAAGGTTCGGTTCTCCCGAGGAGGCCGCTCATGACCGCTCGCACCCCTGATGCCGAGCCGCTGCTGACCCCGGCTGAGGTCGCCACCATGTTCCGTGTCGACCCCAAGACGGTCACGCGGTGGGCGAAGGCCGGCAAGCTCACGTCCATTCGCACGCTCGGCGGACACCGCCGTTACCGCGAGGCTGAGGTCCGCGCTCTGCTCGCGGGTATCCCGCAGCAGCGCAGCGAGGCCTGAACAACTCCATAACCGGGCAACACGGACGGCCCCCCAACCGGCCGAGGCGCCCGAAACCCTAGCTTCAAGCGACGCGGGACCTGCCCCAACAGGGCCCACGCCCAAGCCGAAGAGAACGTTTCAGGCAAGCGACACAGGGTGCGTCGTAGATCGCGCTGGATCCCGCCGGGTCCAGCGCGATCTTTTTTGTGCGCAGGTCGGGGGTGGGGGCGGCGCTTGTGAGCGTCCTTGTCGGAGTCTGGGTAGGCCTGTCGGAACGGCTGTGCACGTTCCTTGGGGGTAGTGCAATTGCACATATTAAATTGATCTGTTGTAGGGAGGGGTTAAGTACTGGTGTTTCAAAAACTGATGCGGTGACACCCGTCACATGCCGTGCCGCTTGTTGCCCATGGCCGCCGTGCGCTAGAGGGGGTCGCGTGTTCCAGGGTCCCACGCCCGTGCGGCGGTTGGGCCCGGCAGAGGTCACGTCTGACGAGGACTTTCGTCCTCGGCGGCGGCCCGTACGGTCTCCTGCCCCTGCGGGCCGGTGGCCATCGCCAGCCGCAGCAGGCGGTGGCAGATGGGGCAGTGGCGGGTGAGGTGCCGATAGGAGGAGGCGGCCGACAGGTGCGCCCTCAGCAGCGCCCCCGTCTCATGCCTGGCCGATGTCGCCATACGCCACCTCCAGGGCCGCACAGGAGGAACGAGCCCTGCTCCCTGGGTACCGACGGAATGTGACGCCGTCAAGCCCACGGACGGCTGCGCCTGGCTTGGCGGGGGTGGTTGCGGTGCGTGGGCTCGGGGGTGGGTGGGGTGCGGTGGCTGGGCCCGGCTTGGCGGGGGGTGGGGTGCGGCGGTGGGCTGTGCGGGCCGGCGGCGGTTGGTGTGTCCGGCTCGGGGGTGGGATGGCGTCGGGCGCGTGCGGTGGGCTGTGCGCGGTTTCGTGTGGGGTGGTGTCGCGCTTCGCGGGTGCGATTCCGCCCGTGGGTGCGCTGCGCGCGGTTGCGGGGGCGTGGGCGGCTGGGACGGCCCTCCACCGGGGGCCCCGGCGGAGGGGCGGGGATGCTTCGCGGTGTGGGCCGTGCCGGCGCGGGGATACGACTGAGGCCCGCGTCCCTTGCGGGGGCGGGCCTCGATCTTTATGCGGTCCTGACGGGATTTGAACCCGCGGCCTCCACCTTGACAGGGTGGCGAGCACTCCAAACTGCTCCACAGGACCAGGTTTCGCGGCGCTTTTCCTGCGTTGCGCTGCGAGAAGAGACTGTACAGGAGGGTGAGGGCCCCGGTCGAACTCACCCTCCGTACAGGGTTGGTCACGGTGCGGCGGCGTCGATCGCCTTCACGATCCGCTTGTCCGAGACCGGGTACGCCGTGCCCAGCGCGTGGGCGAAGTAGCTGACCCGCAGCTCCTCGATCATCCAGCGGATGTCCAGCACCGCGGCGGGCACCGGGCGGCCCTGCGGGAGCTGTTCCAGGAGCCAGGCGTACTCGTCCTGCATCTCGTGGACCTTCTCCATGCGCGTGGTGTCCCGCTGGACGCCGGTCGGCATCTGCTGGAGGCGCCGGTCGGCGGCCACCATGTACCGCATCAGGTCGGGCAGCCGGCGTATCCCCGCCCACGTCACGAAACCGGGCTTCACCAGGGCGTCCAGCTGTTTGCGGACGTCCGTGAGGTTGGCGAGCAGCACAGGGCTGCGCACGCCCTTCAGCCGGCGCTCACAGGCCTGCCAGGCCGCGAGGACCTGCTGCACCTGCGCGACCGTACGGACCGTGGTGTCCACGATCTCCGCGCGCACCTTCTCGTACAGCTTCCGGTACGACTCCTCGTCCCACGCCGGCCCCCCGAAGTCGGCGATGAGCTTGTCCGCCGCCGCCATCGCGCAGTCGTCGAACAGGGCCTGGATCGAGCCGTGCGGATTGGCGGAGAGGGCCAGCTTCTGGGCGTTCGTCAGCTTCTCCGAGGCGAACTTCGCCGGGTTCACCGGGATGTTGCGCAGGATCAGGCGCCGTGTGCCCTTCCACATGGCCTCCGCCTGCTCCGCCTCCGTGTCGAAGAGGCGGACCGAGACCGTGTCGCCGTCGTCCACCAGCGCCGGGTACGCCTTGACCGGCTGCCCGGCCCGGCGCGTCTCGAAGACCCGGGTGAGCGTGCCGATCGTCCAGTCGGTGAGGCCCTTGCGCTCCAGGGCCTCACCGCCCTCGCGGGAGGCCGTCGCCGCGGCCGCCTGGGAGAGCGCCTTGCGCGCCTTCGGCTTCAGCCGGAGCTTCAGTGCCTCCAGGTCCTTGTCCTCGTCCAGCTTCCGGCGCCGCTCGTCGACGATCCGGAACGTGATCTTCAGGTGGTCGGGGAGCTTGCCCCAGTCGAAGTCCTCCGCCTCGAAGGGCACGCCGACCATCCGCTTCAGCTCACGCGCCATCGTGACCGTCAGCGGCTCCTGCAGGGGCACCGCCCTGTCCAGGAAGCCCCTCGCGTAGTTCGGCGCGGGCACGTAGTTGCGGCGGATCGGCTTGGGGAGGGAGCGGATCAGCTCCGTCACGACCTCCTCGCGCAGGCCGGGGATCTGCCAGTCGAAGCCCTCGTCGGTGACCTGGTTGAGCACCTGGAGCGGGATGTGGACGGTCACGCCGTCGGCGTCGGCGCCGGGCTCGAACTGGTAGGTGACACGGAACTTCAGCGGCCCCTGCCGCCAGCTGTCCGGGTAGTCGGCCTTGGTGACCGCCTCCGCCGACTCCCGGATGAGCATCGCCCGCTCGAAGTCCAGGAACTCCGGCTGCTCCTGCCGCTTCCGCTTCCACCAGGAGTCGAAGTGGGCTCCGGAGACGACGTGTTCGGGCACCCGCTGGTCGTAGAAGTCGAACAGCGTGTCGTCGTCCACGACGATGTCCCGGCGCCGCGCCCGGTGCTCCAGCTCCTCGACCTCGCTGAGCAGCTTGCGGTTGTCCGAGAAGAACTTGTGGTGCGTGCGCCAGTCGCCCTCGACGAGCGCGTTGCGGATGAACAGCTCGCGGGAGATCTCGGGGTCGATCCGGCCGTAGTTCACCTTGCGCTGGGCGACGATCGGGACGCCGTACAGCGTGACCTTCTCGTACGCCATGACGGCCGCCTGGTCCTTCTCCCAGTGCGGTTCGCTGTACGTCCGCTTCAGCAGGTGCTCCGCCAGCGGCTCGACCCACTCGGGCTCGATCTTGGCGTTGACCCGCGCCCAGAGGCGGCTCGTCTCCACCAGCTCGGCCGACATCACGAACTTCGGCTGCTTCTTGAACAGCGCGGAACCCGGGAAGATCGCGAACTTGGCGCTGCGGGCGCCCAGGTACTCGTTCTTGTTGCCGTCCTTCACGTCCTTCATCCCGACGTGGGAGAGCAGGCCCGCGAGGAGGGAGACGTGGACGCGGTCGGCGGGGGCGTCCTCCTCGCCGAGGTGGATGCCCATCTGCTTGGCGACCGTGCGCAGCTGGGTGTAGATGTCCTGCCACTCGCGGATGCGCAGGAAGTTCAGGTACTCCTGCTTGCACATCCGGCGGAAGGAGCTGGAGCCGCGCTCCTTCTGCTGCTCGCGCACGTACCGCCACAGGTTCAGGTAGGCGAGGAAGTCGCTCGTCTCGTCCTTGAACCGGGCGTGCTGCTGGTCGGCCTGGGCCTGCTTGTCGGCCGGGCGCTCGCGCGGGTCCTGGATGGACAGGGCGGCGGCGATGACCATGACCTCGCGGACACAGCCGTTCCGGTCGGCCTCCAGGACCATCCGGGCGAGGCGGGGGTCCACCGGCAGCTGGGCCAGCTTGCGGCCGGTGTCGGTGAGCCGCTTGCGGGCGTCCTTCTCCGCCGGGTCGAGCGCGCCCAGCTCCTGGAGCAGCTGGACGCCGTCGCGGATGTTGCGGTGGTCCGGCGGGTCGATGAAGGGGAACTTCTCGATGTCGCCGAGACCGGCCGCGGTCATCTGGAGGATGACGGACGCCAGGTTCGTACGGAGGATCTCCGCGTCCGTGAACTCCGGGCGGGCGAGGAAGTCGTCCTCGGCGTAGAGACGGATGCAGATGCCGTCGGACGTACGGCCGCAGCGGCCCTTGCGCTGGTTGGCGCTCGCCTGGGAGATCGCCTCGATGGGCAGCCGCTGGACCTTGGTGCGGTGGCTGTAGCGGCTGATCCGGGCGAAGCCGGGGTCGATGACGTACTTGATGCCGGGGACGGTGAGGGAGGTCTCGGCGACGTTGGTCGCCAGAACGATCCTGCGACCGGTGTGCGCCTGGAACACGCGGTGCTGCTCGGCGTGCGAGAGCCGCGCGTACAGCGGAAGGATCTCCGTGAACCTGTACTTCTTCTTCTCCAGCGCGTCCGCCGTGTCCCGGATCTCCCGCTCGCCGGAGAGGAAGACGAGGATGTCGCCCTTGCCCTCCGCCATCAGCTCCTCGACGGCGTCGGTGATCGCGGTGATCTGGTCCCGGTCGGCGTCCTCCGAGTCCTCTTCGAGGAGCGGCCGGTAGCGGACTTCCACCGGGTACGTCCGCCCGCTGACCTCGATGATCGGCGCGTCGCCGAAGTGCCGGGAGAAGCGCTCGGGGTCGATGGTCGCGGAGGTGATGACGACCTTGAGGTCCGGCCGCCTGGGCAGCAGCTGGGCGAGATAGCCGAGCAGGAAGTCGATGTTGAGGGACCGCTCGTGGGCCTCGTCGATGATGATCGTGTCGTAGGCGCGCAGCTCGCGGTCGGTCTGGATCTCGGCGAGCAGGATGCCGTCCGTCATCAGCTTGACGAAGGTGGCCTCCGGGCTGACCTGGTCGGTGAACCGGACCTTCCAGCCCACGGCCTCGCCGAGCGGGGTCTTCAGCTCCTCCGCCACGCGCTCGGCGACGGTCCGGGCGGCGATCCGCCTGGGCTGGGTGTGCCCGATCATGCCGCGCACGCCGCGGCCCAGCTCCATGCAGATCTTGGGGATCTGCGTGGTCTTGCCGGACCCGGTCTCACCGGCCACGATCACGACCTGGTGGTCGCGGATGGCGGCGGCGATGTCGTCCTTCTTCTGGCTGACCGGCAGCTGCTCGGGGTAGGTGACGGCCGGCACGCGGGAGCGTCGCTCGGCCATCCGTTCCTCGGCGCGGCCGATCTCGGTCTCGATCTCGGCGAGGACGGCGGCACGGGCTTCCGGCTTGCGGATCTTGCGCGCGCCCTCGAGCCGACGGCCGAGGCGCTGCGCGTCGCGCAGTGACAGCTCGGTCAGGCGGGGGGCGAGGGTGCCGAGGGCGGGGGCAGGATGCGTAGACATACGCGGTCCAGGATCTCACCCCAGCCGAAAATCACGCGAACGATTTGACCGGGGGCGGCGGAAGCCGTGCGCGAGGGGTGCGGGGAGCCGTGTCCGGCGATCACCGGGCACCCCGGCGGAAAGTGTGATCTTGCCCTAACTTAGGCGATATGCCTGATTCTCTGCACGGTGAGCACGGCCGGCCTCGCACCCGGGCGGAGCGCCTCGCGGCCGTCAGAGCGTCCCCCTTCCTCCCCGCCACGGTCCTCCTCTTCATCCTCTCCGCCATGGCCGGCCTCTTCGCCGGCTCGTACACGTACGCCATGGCCGACCCCACCCCGCACGGCATCCCCGCGGCGGTGACGGGCGCCTACGACGGCCCGGCCGCCCGGCGGTTCATCGGCGGCATGGAACAGGCCCTGGACGCCTCCCTGAAGCTGCGGCCGTACGACAGCCGGGAGGCGGCGGTGCAGGCGGTGGACGCCCAGCGGGTGTTCGCCGTGATCGACGTGCCCGCCGGCGGCCGGGCGATCTCCCTGGACGTGTCGGCCGCGTCCGGGGCGACGGTCGCCGAGGTGCTCACCGAGGCGGCGGCGCAGGTGGGCAGGGCCACCGGCACCACCGTGGCGGTCCATGACCTCAAGCCGTTGCAGAGGGGCGACCCGCGCGGCCTGGCGATCTTCTACATCACCCTCGCCGCCGTGATCATCGGCTTCGTCGGGGCCATCCAGCTCAGCGTGCACGCCGGTGCGCTGAACCCCGCGGAACGCATCGCCTACATCGTTGCCTGCGCCCTGCTCGGCGGGTTCACCATCGCGGCGGTGGTCGACTGGTGGCTGGGGGCGCTGAAGCTGCCGTTCGCCGAGTCGTGGGCCATCCTCGCCCTGACGATGTTCACGTCCGGGATGGTGTTCACGATGTTCAACACCCTGTTCGGGCGCTGGGCCATGCTGCCCACCTGGGTGCTGATGGTGCTGCTGGGCAATCCGTCGTCCGGCGGCGCGGTCTCCTGGCCGCTGCTGCCGTCCCCGCTGGGCACGGTCGGCCGCTGGCTGCCGCCCGGCGCCTCGGTGAACGCCCAGCACACGGCCGTGTACTTCCGGGGCCACCAGCACGCGATGCCGTTCCTGGTGCTGGCGGCCTGGGCGGCCGTCTCCTGCGCGGTGTTCGTGATCTGGCGCGAGCGCCACCCGGGCGGCCGGACGGACGAGGCGCCGGCCCACGCGGCCTAGGGTGCGCGCTGGGCGGGCGGGGCCGGCTGGGCCGGCGGGGCGGCCTCCGTGTACCTGCGGACCGGGGCCTCGCCGAGGGCGAAGGACTTCGCCGTGTTGGAGATGGCCTTGATGCCCAGATAGGCGGTGGTCATGCTGCTGACGGCGGTGAACGCGGCGGTGAGGATGCCGACGATCACCGCTTTGTCCCCGTCGAGCTGCCACACGCCGAAGATCGCGACCCCGGCGATCGCCAGATTGCTGGTGACGACCGCGAGCAGTCCGTACCGGGCCCGGTCCTTCTCCAGCTCGGTGTCCCGGATGGCTCTGGCCTCGTCCCGGCTCATGCGTCCCCCCGCCCTCGCGCACCACGCGCGATCAGCCTGAACGTAGCGCCGACCGGGCGTGGTGCCAAGGCGTCACCGCACGTCGACGTAGTCCTCGGCGCCACTTCCCACGAAGTGCTTGCCGTCGGGGTGGAGGAAGACCGGCACCCAGGTGCCGTCCTGCCGGGCCGTGAAGCCCTTGCCGAAGGAACCGTTGCTCTTCGTGGTGACCGTGGACATCAGGTACCAGCTCTTCGCGCCCTTGGGCCGGAAGAGGATCTGCACCTTCTTGGCGCCGTACGCCTTCCAGGTGCCGGAGCCGGCCGCGCGCTCCTGGAGCACGCCCTTGACGGTGATCGTCCGGCCCTTGCGCACCGGCTCCGGGGACGCGCCCGCGTCCTTGACCCGGGTCAGGGCGCGGTTGCGGCGCAGGGACGAGCTGTCGCCGCCCTTGATGTCCTTGGCGGCGGAGCCGGCGTAGTGCAGCCGCCAGTAGCCGTCCGTGTAGCCCGGCAGCTTCTCGACGATGAACTGCGAGCCGTTGGTGGTCTGCACGGTCTTCTTGGTGGCCCAGCCCGTCCTGCCGTTGGGGGAGTACTGGATGTCGACGCCGATCCGGTCGTTGGTGTCGCGTCCGACCAGGTCCACGATGCCGGTGACGTCGAGCTGCGCGTACTCGTCGAGCCGCGCCGTGAACTCGCGGAACTTCGGCGTCGCGGTGACCGCCACGGTGACGTCGGCGGTCGCGGTGCGCTGCAGGAAGGGCTGGTACGGGTACGGCGGGAAGGCCACCTCGTAGACGCTCTTGCCGTACGGGGACCGTGTGAAGGTGAAGCGGCCGTTCGCGTCGGTGGTCGCCT
Source organism: Streptomyces sp. NPDC015171 (assembly GCF_043079545.1). Taxonomy (NCBI): domain Bacteria; kingdom Bacillati; phylum Actinomycetota; class Actinomycetes; order Kitasatosporales; family Streptomycetaceae; genus Streptomyces; species Streptomyces sp. NPDC015171. The sequence continues at coordinate 38,665 of NZ_JBIBUO010000010.1, read as the reverse complement.
CGACGGGGCTGCAGGTGGTGCAGTCCTTGTAGTCCATCTGCAGCGGGATGCCGGACAGCGGCTTCCAGGCGGTGCCGCTCTGGTACTGGAGGGTGCCGGTGACGTCGATCTTGGCACCGGCCGTGACGTGGTAGCTGCTCTTGTCGAGGACGAGCCGGGTCGGCGCGGCCTTCGGGTGGACGCCGATCCAGGAGCTGGTGGCGTAGCCCAGGGGGCCGTTGTAGTCGGCGTAGGTCCAGCCGCCCTCCTCGGTCTCGTGGGCGAGGGAGAAGTGGCCGGCGTCGTCCGTGACGACGGTCGTGTCGCCTCCGTCGAGCCGGAGGTCCATGGTGGCACCGGGCAGCGGCACCGTCTCGCGGGTGCTGGGGTCGCGGACGGCCATGTCGCCGCTGACCGTGATCGTCTTGTGCTCGATGTCGGGCTCGGCCGGTGTGACGGAGAAGCCGCTGAAGACGGGCTGCTTCTGGTAGTGCAGCGTGCCCGCGTTCCGTTCGACGGTGGTCTCGCCCGAGCCGTCCGTGGCCTCCACGTCGACCGTGTAGTCGCCGAGGGCGTCCAGGTGGATCGGCTGGGAGGCCCAGACGCCGTCCCAGGGGCTGGACTCGTACCGCTTCGTGAAGTCGGTGATCGTGGCCGCCGGTGCGTCGTCCTCGCTGCCGCCGGCCGGGCGCAGCTTGGCGACGATCTTGCTGACCTCGCCGCTGTGGTTGAGGCGCACGTCGAGCACCGACCAGTCGGCCTGGTCGCTGTTGACGTCCATGATGTTCGGGCCCGCGGCGTGAGCGGTGCCGGGCAGGGCCAGCGTGGCGGCCAGGACGGCGCCGGCTGTCACCATCCCTCTGGCGATCTGTCTCAAGTACCCCCCTCAGGGTCTGTGCGTGTACGGGGTGCGACGTGCACGACGAAACCCCCCTCCGGCTGTCCGGCAGGGGGGTTTCACGCAGGTCACGGTGGGCCGGGCGGGACCGGCGACCTGTCGTTCACAGGCCGGTTCCCGCCCACGCGTGGCCTGATCGTACTGGTCACCGGTGATCCGGGCCAGTGCCTTCGGGGTCCAGGAGTGCGGTGACGTCCGCCGTCGACCAGTGGTCGCTCGCCCCGGGGCAGGCCGCGACATAGGAAGCGACCGCGTCCACGTCCCACGCGCCGGCGGAGAGCAGGCCGGCGGCCAGGAAACGGACGTAGGCGGCGGACGGGGGGACCCAGGGAACGTCGTTCATCCCCCAGGGCGCCGTGAAGGTCAGCACCGGCAGGCCGTCCATCTGGCCGGCGCACACGAGCGTCTCGTAGCGGCCCCCGCCCAGGACGGCACGGCCGTGCCCGAGCACGCCCGCCAGATCCAGGTCCCCGCCCGGGGCCCGGTACATCTCCTGGGCCGCGATGTCGGCGAACTGCCCGGTGGTCACCAGATGCGCCCTGGCCAGCACCCGCCCGTCGGGACGGGGGTCGTAGAAGGCCCTGCCGCCCTTCCATACGGGCGACTCGGTGGCGAAGTACATCGCACCGGTCAGTTCCACGGGGATCGACCGGGCCGGCATGGCGGGGTCGCGGCATCCCGGGTAGTCCCGGTCCGCGTCGGGCAGGCGTCCGCCCCTGATGTAGGCGGCGAGGCGGTCCAGGTGGGTGTTGGAGCCGTAGGACGTGTACCAGACGTGCTCCGGGTGCCGGTCGGGCGGCAGTGCCGGGTCGATGATCGGGAGGGCCTTCACCGTGGTCTGCTCCGTGGGCGTCCGGTTGGCATGGCGGGCACGAACGTAGGCGACGGCGTGGGCGACACCCGCGGATGACGCTTGTGGATGACACGAAAGAGCCCCTCTCCAGCGGTGCTGGAGAGGGGCTCGGCCCTGAGCAGGGCGATTGTGGCTGGGGCCGGGGTCGAACCGGCGACCTATCGCTTTTCAGGCGATCGCTCGTACCAACTGAGCTACCCAGCCACGGTGTTTCACGTGAAACACCAGCGGTCCTGACGGGATTTGAACCCGCGGCCTCCACCTTGACAGGGTGGCGAGCACTCCAAACTGCTCCACAGGACCAAGCTTTGTGTGCAACAGTGTCGCACACGATCTTGCGTGCCCCCAACGGGATTCGAACCCGTGCTACCGCCTTGAAAGGGCGGCGTCCTAGGCCGCTAGACGATGAGGGCTATCGGCCCGCCTGGGCGCTTCTCAGCGCGTCGGGGACGTGAGAAGCATATGGGATGGCGGGGGCTATCGCCAAAACGGTTTACGGCGAGGTGGTGGCCGGGGTGGACGAGGGGGAGCGGGGGGTGGTGGAGGGCGACCGCGCGGCACCGGGGGCGGCCCGCTGGTTCTCGTCCGCCAGGTGTCGGCTGACCTCGGCCGTTGTCAGCCCCAGGCCCCCCAGCTGGATCGCGTCCCAGGCCTGGAGCCGGCGGCTGTCCCGGTCGAAGTAGAGGATCGAGGCCTCGATCGGGGCGGGGTACCTGTGCTCCACGGCACGCAGCCCGCTGCCCCCGGTGGAACCCTCCCTGCGCAGCCGGGTGCCGTACGGCAGCATCTCCGTCCCCTCGTGGTGCAGGTGGCCGCAGAGCACCAGCGGCACCTCGCCGTCGGTCTCCCGGGCGGCGGTCGGCTCATGGGCCACCGCCACGTCCACGGGAGTGCCGGCCGCGCGCTGATCGCTCAGCGCGCTGGCCAGCCGGGCGCCCGCCAGCTGCTCGGACGCCTCGCCGCCGGGCGCCGTCGAGCGGTCGGGGGTGAACTGGGGATCGCCGATGCCCGCGAACCGCAGCCCCGCCACCGTCCGCGCCCGGCCGTCGTCCAGGACGTGCACGTTCTTCATGCGCTCCAGATAGCGCTGGGTGGTGCGGGAGTCGTGGTTGCCGCGCACCCAGACGTACGGCACGCCCAGGTCCCGGACCGGGTCCAGGAAGCCGTTCTCCGCCGCCGTGCCGTGGTCCATCGTGTCGCCGGAGTCGACGATCACGTCCACCTGGTACTGCTTCACCAGCGAGCCGATGATCTTCCAGCTCGCCGGGTTGAGGTGGATGTCCGACACGTGCAGGACCCGGATGGTGGAGGGGTCCGGCTGGTAGGCCGGGAGGGTGGACGTGGCGTCGTACAGCTTCGTCACGTTCGTCACCAGGCGGGCCAACTCCTTCTGGTAGACGTCGAATTCCGTGACGATGCTGCGCGCGTTGCCGACCACCGACGGCGCCGAGCCGAGCAGCCCGGAGAACCTCGGCTCCAGGACCGACTTCGGGTTCCAGGTGGCGTACGCCGACGCGCCCGAGGCGGCCAGCAGGGTCAGCGCGAGGCCGCCGGCGGCCAGGGCCCGGCGCGGGCGGCGGTAGACGGCGAGGCCGAGGGCCGTGGCCCCGGAGACCACGGCGACGCACGAGCGCAGGGCGAGGTCCAGCGTGCCGTGCGTGACGTCCCGGGCGACCTCCTCCTGGAGCCCGGAGAGCCGCTCGGGGTGGTCGACCAGCGCCTGGGAGCGCAGCGGGTCCAGCCGGTCGACGTTCACGTCCAGGCGGACCGGTGCCACATGGCTGTCCAAGGAGAGCGCGCCCAGCGGGGACACGTTGATCTTCGTGCCGCCGGTGAGGGAGGGGCGCAGCGCCATCGTCGTGTCCATCGGGCCGACCGGGGCCCGGACGTTGCCGACGATCAGCAGGCCGAGCCAGGCGCCGGCGAGGACGACCGCGGTGAGGCCGAGGGCGCGGGCCCAGGGGCGGGGGCGGGCGGCCAGTTCGAGCGCGGGGAGCGGGCGGGGCGGGCGGCTGCGGTGCGGGTTTCGGTTCGGCGTGCGGTGCAGGGCTGCGAGGGGGACGCGGGCCATTGCTCGCGTATGCCCACGTCCCACGGTGGATATGCGGCATCGGTGCCGGACAATGGCCGTGTGCTGGAGATGACGCGCGAGGAGTTCGAGGAACTGGTCGCCGAGGCGCTCGACCGGATTCCGCCGGAGCTGACACGGCTGATGGACAACGTCGCGGTGTTCGTCGAGGACGAGCCGCCCGCCGACGATCCCGAGCTGCTCGGGCTCTACGAGGGGACTCCGCTGACCGAACGGGGCGAGTGGTACGCGGGGGTCCTGCCCGACCGGATCACCGTCTACCGGGGGCCGACGCTCAGGATGTGCGAGAGCCCGCAGGACGTGGTCGCGGAGACCGAGGTGACCGTGGTGCACGAGATCGCCCACCACTTCGGGATCGACGACGCCCGGCTGCACGCCCTCGGCTACGGCTGATCGCCGCGGGGCGCGGCTGATCGCCGGCGCGTGCGGGGTGTGCCGGTGCCCGCGGGGTCGCGCGCCGATGCGCGAGGGGCGCGTGTCCTCTTGTGGGCGGCGGGAGTTGGGGAGGTTGACTTCTTTCCTTGTCCCCGGAGGTGGCCGCCGTGCGCCCCTTGTACGTACCCGTCCGTCTCGCCGTCACGGTACTGGCCGTCACCGCCGCCGCCGGCTGTGTGAACGTGGGCGACGACGCGGGCCGGGCCCGGCCCGCCCATTCGGCGGGGCAGCGCGGCGGCGAGGCGCCCGACGGCGGCCCGGTGGAGGGCGCGGGCGGCTTCGCCGGCGCGGGGGGCGGACGCGGTGACGGAAAACACGGGCACGGCGGCAAGGCGAAGCCGGGCGAGTCGTCCTCGGCGTCGGCCGCCCCGTCGGGCCGGGACAGCGCGTCGCCGGCACCGGGGAAGCCCGGCGAACCGGGGAAGCCGGGGCCGCCGGGCGCGACCGTGCAGCCCGGGGACCCCGAGCCGACCGAGGTGCCACCGCCGCCCCCGGTCAGCTCCGCCCCGCCCGAGCCGCCGGCCTCCACCCCGCCGCCGCCCGCCTCGGAGCCGCCGTCGGCCGAGCCGTCCTCGTCGGCGCACGAGGAGACGTCGCCGCAGCTGGTCCAGCGGGAGCCGGCGCCCGCCGCAGGCTTCGCCGCGTGAGGCGCCGGTCGGCCGGTGCACCGAGGTGACCTGCGCAAACGGAGCGGGTTTGCCTTCAGGGGTGGTGGGTGCGTATGGTGGTAGATCGTTTGATCCCATTTGCCCGGCGCCATCACAGAGCGCGCCGTGTGGCGCGTACTCTCCTTTGCCGTGGCGGACCGCATTGAGGCGGTCGTGAGCGAATCACGGAGTTGACGGGCGCGTGCCGAAGAGACTCCGGAAGGTTTCGCATTCGCATGTCCGTGTCCAGTTCTGACCAGATCGTCGTGTCCGAGAACGAGAGCGAGAAGCTCGTCGACGTCACGAACGAGGTCACCGAGGCCCCCGAGGCCGCTGACACCACCCCCCAGACCACCTTCGCCGACCTCGGCCTGCCCGAGGGTGTTGTGCGCAAGCTCGCGCAGAACGGCGTGACCAGCCCCTTCCCCATCCAGGCGGCGACCATCCCGGACGCCCTGGCCGGCAAGGACATCCTCGGCCGCGGCCGTACCGGCTCCGGCAAGACCCTCTCCTTCGGTCTGCCGACCCTGGCCCTGCTGGCCGGCGGCCGTACCGAGAAGAAGCGGCCCCGCGCCGTCATCCTCACCCCGACCCGTGAGCTGGCGATGCAGGTCGCCGACGCCCTCCAGCCGTACGGCGACGTCGTCGGCCTGAAGATGAAGGTCGTCTGCGGCGGCACCTCCATGGGCAACCAGATCTACGCCCTGGAGCGCGGCGTCGACATCCTCGTCGCCACCCCGGGCCGGCTGCGCGACATCATCAACCGCGGCGCCTGCTCCCTCGAGGACGTGCAGATCACCGTCCTGGACGAGGCCGACCAGATGTCGGACCTGGGCTTCCTGCCCGAGGTCACCGAGCTGCTCGACCAGGTCCCGGCCGGCGGTCAGCGGATGCTCTTCTCCGCCACCATGGAGAACGAGATCCAGACCCTCGTCGAGCGCTACCTGAACAACCCCGTCTCCCACGAGGTGGACGCGGCCCAGGGCGCGGTGACGACCATGTCGCACCACATCCTCATCGTGAAGCCCAAGGACAAGGCGCCGGTCACCGCCGCGATCGCCTCCCGCAAGGGCCGCACGATCATCTTCGTCCGCACCCAGCTGGGCGCCGACCGCGTCGCCGAGCAGCTGCGCGAGGCGGGTGCGAAGGCCGACGCGCTGCACGGCGGCATGACCCAGGGCGCCCGTACGCGCACGCTGGCCGACTTCAAGGACGGCTACGTCAACGTCCTCGTCGCCACCGACGTCGCCGCGCGCGGCATCCACGTCGACGGCATCGACCTGGTGCTGAACGTGGACCCGGCGGGCGACCACAAGGACTACCTGCACCGCGCGGGCCGTACCGCCCGTGCCGGCCGCACCGGAACGGTCGTCTCGCTCTCCCTGCCGCACCAGCGGCGTCAGATCTTCCGTCTGATGGAGGACGCCGGCGTCGACGCCGCGCGTCACATCATCCAGGGGGCCGGCGCCTTCGACCCGGAGGTCGCCGAGATCACCGGCGCCCGTTCCATGACCGAGGTCCAGGCCGAGTCCGCGGGCAACGCCGCGCAGCAGGCCGAGCGTGACGTGTCCCAGCTCACCAAGCAGCTGGAGCGCGCCCAGCGCCGCGCCACCGAGCTGCGCGAGGAGGCCGACCGGCTGGTCGCCCGCGTCGCCCGTGAGCGCGGCGAGGACCCGGAGACGGCGGTGGCCGAGGCCCAGGCGGCGGCGCAGGAGCTGGCCGCGGCCGAGGAGCCCGCCGAGCGCGAGACCGAGCGCGAGGAGCGTCCGGCGGCCTCGGCGCCGTACGAGCGCCGCGAGCGTCGTCCGTTCGACCGTGACCGCGACCGTGGTTTCGAGCGCCGTGACGACCGCCGTGACGACCGCGGTGGCCGTAACTTCGAGCGTCGTGACGACCGTGGCGGCCGTAACTTCGAGCGCCGTGACGACCGCGGTGGCCGTAACTTCGAGCGTCGCGACGACCGCGGTGGCCGTGGTTTCGAGCGCCGTGACGACCGCGGCGAGCGCCGTCCGTTCGACCGCGACCGTGGTTTCGAGCGCCGTGACGACCGCCGTGACGACCGTGGCGGCCGTACCTTCGAGCGCCGTGACGACCGCCGTGACGACCGCCGTGACGACCGCGGTGGCCGCTCCTTCGAGCGCCGCGACGACCGCGGCGGCCGTACCTTCGAGCGCCGTGACGACCGGGGCGGCTTCCGCCGTGACGAGCGCGGCGGCCACCGGGGCAGCGACCGTCCGTTCAACCGCGACCGCCGCGACGACCGTCCGGGCTTCCGCTCCGGCGGCCACGACCGCCCCTTCGGCCGTCGTGACGACCACCGTGGCACCGGCTCCGGTTCCGGTTCCGGCTCCTTCGGCCGCCGTGACGACAAGCCGCGCTGGAAGCGCAACGGCTGACATCGAGTGAGGCCGTGAGGCCGTGAAGCCGTAAGGCTGGGCGAGGGCCCGTACGACTGCGTTCGTACGGGCCCTTCGCGCGTCCTGTGGCGCATGTCACCGCCCCGCCGCGGGAATTGCTGGGGGCATGACAGATGACGCGAGAGTGAGCGGAAAGCGGCAGACGCCCGTCCTGTCGGACGAGGAGCGGCTGGCCCAGCTCGGCTACACCCAGGTCCTGGCCCGCCGCATGTCGGCGTTCTCGAACTACGCCGTCTCCTTCACGATCATCTCGGTCCTCTCCGGCTGCCTGACGCTCTATCTCTTCGGCATGACCACGGGCGGCCCCGCGGTGATCACCTGGGGCTGGGTGGCGGTCGGCCTCATGACCCTGTCCGTGGGCCTGTCGATGGCCGAGATCTGCTCGGCGTACCCGACCTCGGCCGGCCTGTACTTCTGGGCCCACCGCCTGGCGCCACCGCGGTCGGCGGCGGCCTGGGCGTGGTTCACGGGCTGGTTCAACGTGCTGGGCCAGGTGGCGGTGACCGCGGGCATCGACTTCGGCGCGGCCTCCTTCCTCGGCGCGTATCTGAACCTCCAGTTCGGCTTCGTGGTGACACCGGGCCGCACGGTGGCGCTGTTCGCGGCGATCCTGGTCCTCCACGGCCTCCTCAACACCTTCGGCGTCCGCATCGTCGCCTTCCTCAACAGCGTGAGCGTGTGGTGGCACGTGCTCGGGGTCGCGGTCATCGTCGCCGCGCTGGCGATCGTCCCCGACCGGCACCGGTCGACGAGCTTCGTCTTCACCGAGTTCGTCAACCGGACGGGCTGGGGCAGCGGCCCGTACGTGGTCCTCCTCGGCCTGCTGATGGCCCAGTACACCTTCACCGGCTACGACGCCTCCGCCCATATGACCGAGGAGACCCGCGACGCGGCCACGGCGGGCCCGAAGGGCATCGTCCGCTCGATCTGGACCTCGTGGATCGCCGGCTTCGTCCTGCTCCTCGGCTTCACGTACGCGATCCAGTCGTACGACGAGGAGCTGGCCTCCCCCACGGGCGCCCCGCCGGCCCAGATCCTGCTGGACGCCCTCGGCGAGACGGCCGGCAAGCTCCTCCTGCTGGTGGTGATCGGCGCCCAGCTCTTCTGCGGCATGGCCTCCGTCACCGCCAACAGCCGCATGATCTACGCCTTTTCGCGCGACGGCGCGCTGCCGTTCTCCCGGGTCTGGCACACGGTCAGCCCGCGCACCCGCACCCCCGTCGCGGCGGTCTGGCTGGCCGCGCTCGGCGCCCTGGCGCTGGGGCTGCCCTATCTGATCAACACGACGGCCTACGCGGCGGTGACGTCCATCGCGGTCATCGGCCTCTACATCGCCTACGTCATCCCGACCTTCCTCCGGATCCGCAAGGGCGCCGCGTTCGACCGCGGCCCCTGGCACCTGGGCCGCTGGTCGGGAGCGGTCGGGGTGGTCTCGGTGGCGTGGGTGGTGGTGATCACGGTCCTCTTCATGCTCCCGCAGGTCTCCCCGGTCACCTGGAAGACCTTCAACTACGCCCCGGTGGCCGTCCTGGTCGTCCTCGGCTTCGCGGCGACCTGGTGGCTGGCCTCGGCCCGCCACTGGTTCCTCGCCCGCACCCCCGCGGCCACGCCCATCCCGGCCGAAAAGTAACCATCCGCCCGCTCCCGCACCCGCCGACGTGGCCGCGACCCCGATACCCGATCGGCGACACGGCCTCGTCCGGCTATGCTCGGACAGGCAACATCGCCTGGGCCCTTAGCTCAATTGGCAGAGCAGTGGACTTTTAATCCATTGGTTGTGGGTTCGAGTCCCACAGGGCCTACGGCCGCAGAAGCGGGGGTTACCCCCGCTGACCTGCTACGCGGCGCCCGAGCCGGCTTCGGTCGGCTCGGGCGCCGCGCTGTTCTCCGGGGCGGCGGCGCCGCCCGGAGCTAGTCCTCCTCGACGAGGCGTTCCACCGCCGCCGTCACCAGTGCGTCCCGTTCTTCCTCGCTGAGGACGTCCGGGAGGGTGAGCTGTTCGACGATCAGCCAGTTCAGGGCGAGGTAGAGGAGTTTGACGGCCGTGGCGTCGCCGGGCAGGCCCGCGGTCTCGTGGTAGGCGACGTTGTCGTCGAGGTCGGCGCGGACACGTTCGGTGAGGACCGTGCGCAGTTCCGGGCGGCGGGTGGCTTCCAGGCGGAGTTCCAGCAGGGCGAGGTAGCCGGTGCGGAAGGAGGCGACCCGGCCGACGAGTTCGCGCATCAGCAGGGTGTACGCCGCCCGGTCCCGGGGGGCCGTCCGCTGGCGTTCATAGGTCGCCTCGTCGGGCCGCAGCCGTTCGTAGACGCGGGCGCCGGCCTGGGTGAGCAGGTCGTCCCGGCTGGCGAAGTAGTTGGACGCCGTGCCGGTGGGGACGGCGGCCTCGGCGTCCACCGCACGGAAGGTCAGCCCCCGCGCGCCCTCGCGGGCCAGCACCTCGATGGCGGCGTCGACGAGTGCCGCGCGCCGCTGGTCGTTCCGTCTCACCATGGGCCGTGACTCCGGGGGCAGTAGGCAACGTCAACCACTCCAGGCAGAGTACTGCATGCGCAGTGGTACGTGTCTCGCGATGCCCGGGCCGCCCCGCGTGCCGTCCGCCGGCTACTTCGCCGCGTACGCCCGCAGGAACGCGCTCACCCCGCCCCTGATCAGGTGATCCGTCCGCGTCGCCGGCAGCGGCCGTACCCCGTAGTGGGTGACCTGGACGATCGCGTGCGAGATCAGGGCCGTGAAGTGGCCCGCCGCGAGCGCCGGGTCGCCGTGAAGGTCCAGCAGGCCGGCGTCCTCCAGGTGCGTCATCGCCTCGGCGAGGGCCCGGGCGACCGGTTCCGGGCCGGCCTCGTGCCAGGCCGCGAGCACCTCGGGCGGCACGTGGTCGGCCTCCGCGTGGATGTGGCGGACCAGGGCGAAGTGGTTCGCGTACTCGGTCATGAGGCCGGAGAAGCCGCGGGCCAGGGAGACCAGGTCGCGTTCCAGGTCGTCGGGGCGCGGCGGGCGCTCCGGGTCCAGTACGGCCCGCAGGCGTGCCAGTTGGGCGTCCCGGACTTCGCTCGACGTCCAGGTCACGACCGTCTGGAAGAGCTGCGCCTTGCCGCCGGGGAAGTGGTTGTAGAGCGTGCGCGTGGAGACGCCGGCCGCCGCGGCGAGCGCGTCGACCGAGGCGCGGGCGTAGCCCTCGCGGCCGAAGACCGTGCAGGCCGCGCTCGCGATGTCCATCTGTTTCCGCAGCTTGCGCGGTGACACCTCGCGCCGCGCCCGCTCCAGCCGGGACTCGTTCGTCTCGCCCACGCCCGCCTCCTTGGTGACCGGTCCACTCTAACCGGATTGCCGCGCCCGTTTACAACGGCTGTTGTAATTTTTACAACGAGCGTTGTACTTTGCTGGGCAAGGGCGGACGCCGGAGACGGTCGACCGCCATCGGATCGCTCAGAGGGGGACAGCTGTGTCCGTTACCGATTCCGCCACCGGTGCCCGTACCGCCGGGGACCTTCCGCTCCGCGTCGCCGTCGTCGTCGGCAGCGTGCGCGAGGGACGCCTGGGGCGGGCCGTCGCCGACTGGTTCCTCGCCACCGCCGCGGAGCCGGGCCTGGAGCTCGACGTCGTCGACCTCGCCGAGGTGGACCTGCCGCTGGTGCTGCCCGGCTGGGGCGGCTCGCCGAGCCCCGAGGCCGTCGCCGCGCTGCGGGACGTCTCGCCGCGGCTCGCCGCCGCCGACGCCTTCGTCGTCGTCACGCCCGAGTACAACCACAGCTTCCCGGCGTCCCTGAAGAACTTCATCGACTGGCACTACACCCAGTGGCAGGCCAAGCCGGTCGGGTTCGTGTCGTACGGCGGTCTCGGCGGCGGTCTGCGCGCGGTCGAGCAGCTCCGGCTGGTCTTCGCCGAACTGCACGCCATGACCGTGCGCGACTCGGTCAGCCTGCACGGCCCCTGGTCCGGCCTCGGTGAGGACGGCGCCCCGCGCGACGCGGAGGTGTGCGCCGGTGCCGCCAAGGGCATGCTCGGCCAACTCACCTGGTGGGGGCGGGCGCTGCGGGCCGCCCGCGCCGAGCGTCCCTACGCGGGCTGAGGGGCGGACGCGAGATGAGCGCCTTCCGCCAGGCAGAGGCAGCAGAGGCACAGGCGGGGGCGGGGGCCGGGTCCGGGGGCGGGGGCGTCCCCGCGGCCTCCGCCACCCCGGCGACCCCGACCAACACCCCGGAGACCCCGGCCCCCACCACCCTCCACCGCGTCATCCCCGTCGTGGTCCTCGGCAGTGTCATGGCCGTACTCGACATGACGATCGTCAACGTCGCGCTCGGCCGGCTCTCGAAGTCCTTCGGCGCCCCGCTGGAGACCATCCAGTGGACCGCGACCGCCTACACCCTCGCGCTCGCCGCGGTCATCCCGGTCGCCGCCTGGGCGATGGGCCGGATCGGTGCCAAGCGCACGTACGTGATCGCGCTCGCCCTGTTCACCCTGGGCTCCCTGCTCGCCGCCTGTGCCTGGGACGCGGCCAGTCTGATCGCGTTCCGCGTGGTGCAGGGGCTCGGCGGCGGGCTGCTGCAGCCGGTCGGCATGGCGATGGGAATGCGGGCCGTCGACCGGGCCAGGCTCGGGCGGGCGATGGCCCTGCTGGGGCTGCCCATCCTGATCGGCCCGGTGTCCGGCCCGGTGCTCGGCGGCTGGCTGGTCGACACCGCCTCCTGGCACTGGATCTTCCTGATCAACCTGCCCGTCGGCGCCCTGGCCCTGGTCCTCGCGGGCCGCCTGCTGCCGAAGGACGCCCCGGACGCCCGCGGCCGGGACCTGCCCCGGCTGGACGTCCCCGGCCTGCTGATGCTCTCGCCCGGCCTCGCCCTGCTGCTGTACGGCCTGTCCCGCGGCGGCGAGCGCGGGGACTTCACGGCCCCCGGCGCGCTGCTGCCGACGCTCGCCGGCGCCGTGCTCGCGGCGGCCTTCGTACGGCGGGCGCTCGCCGTCCGCGCCCCGCTGCTGGATCTGCGGCTGCTGCGGGACCGTACCTTCGCCGCGGGCATCGGCACGCTCGCCCCGTTCACCTGCGGCTACTTCGGATCGATGCTGCTCGGGCCGCTGTACTGGCAGCAGGAGCGCGGCCTGAGCGCGACCGCCGCCGGGCTGCTCGGGGCGCCGGCCGGGCTCGTGGTCGGTACGACGATGCAGCTCGTGGCCCGGCGTATCGACCGGGCCGCACCGCGCAGGCTGGTCGCGGCCGGGTGCGCGGTGGGCGCCCTCGGGATGGTCCTGCTGGCCTGGCAGACCGGAACGGCGGGCGTCGCGCCCTGGCGGGTCGTCGTCTCCGGCATGGTGATGGGCGTCGGTGCCGGGATGACGCTGACGCCGGCGATGACCACCGCGGCCCGCGATCTGCCCGCGGAGCGCCTGGCCGGGGCGAGCACCGCGCTGAGCATCAACGCCCAGGTGGCCGCGTCGGCCGGGACGGCCCTGCTGTCGGTGGTGCTCAGCGCGACGGGCCCGGGGCCGGCCGGTTTCCGGCTCACCTACGCCGTCGCGGCGGCGCTGCTCGCCCTCGGCGCCTTCTCGGCGCTGCGGCTCCCGGGCCGGCTCCCGGGCTGAACCGCTAGCCCGCCGTCAGCTCGGCCAGCGGCAGCGTGTGCTGGGTCTGCAGCACCTTGGCGCGCAGATAGCGGACGTTGTGGGCGGTGGTGAACACGCCGGTCGGCACCCGGTCCCGTACCGCGACGCCCAGCGCGCGCAACTGCCCCGCCTTGTCCGGGTTGTTGGACAGCAGGTCCAGCTCGGTGATGCCGAGGGCGGCGAGCATCTGGGCGGCGGCCGTGTAGTCGCGGGCGTCCTCCGGGAGGCCGAGGGCGGCGTTCGCCTCGTAGGTGTCGAGGCCCTCGTCCTGGAGGGCGTACGCGTCGAGTTTGTTGTAGAGGCCGATGCCCCGGCCCTCCTGGCGGAGGTAGAGCAGGACGCCGCCGCGCTCGGCGATCCGCTCGACCGCCTCGCGCAGCTGCGGGCCGCAGTCGCAGCGGGCCGAGCCGAAGACGTCACCGGTCAGGCACTCGGAGTGCAGGCGCACCAGCGGGAGCGGGCCGGGGTCGCCGAGGACGACGGCGAGGTTCTCCTGGCCGTCGGTGAGGCCGTGGAAGGTGACGAGTTCGGCGTCGGCGCTGTAGCCGTCGGCGAAACGCAGCGGTACCCGGACGCGGGCACGCGGGGTGGCGGCGGGGAAGTCGGGCATGCGGGTCTCCGGGTTCCGTTCCGAGTCATGTGCTTCATATTTGAAGCACATGCTGCCGCGTGACCCTACCTCATGCTTTAAAGTTGAAGCAACGGTCAGCCGGACGACGGCCCGGAGCAGGACGACGACCGCCGGCGCCACGGCACGTCCTCGGCCGCGGAGCGCGCGCACTCGCCCTCCTCCTCGCCCTGGAGCCCCCGCGCGACCCCCGTGAAGATCTCCTCCAGCTGCCCCACCTGCTCCGGGGTGAGCCGGTCGAACAGCAGGGCGCGGACCGTCTCCACGTGCCCGGGCGCCGTACGCTCCAGTACGGCGACCCCTTCGGCCGTCAGCACCGCGACCGAGCCGCGCCTGTCCCGGCGGCTGTTCTCCCGGCGCACCAGGCCGTCCCGTTCCAGCCGGGTCACCGCGTACGTCAGCCGGCTGCGCGTGATCTTCAGCGTCTCGGCGAGATCGGTCATGCGCAGCCGGTGGCCGGGGGCGTCGGAGAGGTTGGCGAGCACCGAGTAGAACAGGTGGGGCATGCCGCCCTCCTGCTGGAGCTGCCGGTCGAGCGCGTCCTCCAGCAGGCGGGAGGCGGCGACGTAGGCACGCCAGGCGCGTTGCTCCTCGGGGCTGAGCCAGCGGGTCGTCATGGTGCCAGTGTAAGTTTGTTTCAAACTTGAACCAAGCCGTCCGGGTCTTCTGCCCGCCCGCCGGCCGGCCGACTCCGGAAGAGAGGGCCTCGATGCCCCTGCCGTACGTGCTGCTGTCCGCCGCCGTCTCCCTCGACGGCTACCTGGACGACACCGGCCCCGAACGGCTCCTGCTGTCCAGCCCGGCCGACTTCGACCGGGTCGACGAGGTGCGGGCCTCGGTCGACGCGATCCTCGTGGGCGCCGGCACGATCCGCGCCGACAATCCGCGCCTGCTGGTCAACTCCGCCGAGCGGCGCGCGGCCCGGAGCGCGGCGGGCCGGCCGGAGTACCCGCTGAAGGTCACCGTCACCGGCTCGGGCGAGCTCGACCCGGCCGCCCGCTTCTGGCACACCGGCGGCGAGAAGCTCGTGTACACCACCGACCGGGGCGCCGAACGGGCCGCCGCTCTCCTCGGGAGCACCGCCGGTGTCGTCCCGCTCGGGCCCGCGCTGGACTGGCGGGCCCTGCTGGCGCACCTGCACGACGAGCGCGGAGTCGGGCGCCTGATGGTGGAGGGCGGCGGCACGGTCCACACCCAGCTCCTCCAGCAGGGCCTCGCCGACGAACTCCAGCTGGTCCTCGCCCCGCTGTTCGTCGGCGACCCGGCGGCCCCGCGCCTCTTCGGCCCCGGCGGCTACCAGGGCGGACGCCTGCGCCTGCTGGACACCCGCCGGATCGAGGACGTCGTCCTCATGCGCTACGCGCCCACCGCCCCCGGCACCGGCGCAGCGGCCACCGCCGCCGACCGGCACTGGCTGCGCACGGCCTGCGAACTCGCCGCCCAGTGCCCGCCCTCGGCGACGGCGTTCAGCGTCGGCGCGGTCGTCGTCGCCGCCGACGGCGCCGAGCTGGCCCGCGGCTTCTCGCGCGAGGGCGCCGACCCGGTGGTCCACGCGGAGGAGGCGGCCCTCGCGAAGACCGACCCGGCCGACCCGCGGCTGTCCGGCGCCACGGTCTACAGCAGCCTGGAGCCCTGTGCCCGCCGCGCCTCGCGCCCGGCGCCGTGTGCCGAGCTGATCCTGCGGGCCGGGGTGCGCCGGGTGGTCACCGCCTGGCGCGAGCCCGACACCTTCGTCGCCGGGGCCGACGGCACGGGCGTCCTGACCGCGGCGGGGGCGCGGGTCGTGGTCCTTGCGGAGCTGGAGGCTCTCGCCAAGGCGCCGAACGGACATCTGCTGGGGTGACGACAGCAATCAGGGCCCGGAATCCTCTTGGATTCCGGGCCCTGATTCTTCAGTAGCGGGGACAGGATTTGAACCTGCGACCTCTGGGTTATGAGCCCAGCGAGCTACCGAGCTGCTCCACCCCGCGTCGTTGTGTCTCTACTGTACGCCATGCTCAGGGCTTTCTGCACATCGGTTCCCGTGCGCCCCACGCGGCCGTCACCGAAGGTGATCGGACGGGCGCCCTCCGCATAACAACTGAGTCACCATCAAAACCTTCGGTGACTGCTGAACATTTCCGAGCCCCGGCCAACTCGCCCGACTTGCCTGGGTATCAGGCGATTAATCAACCGTCAAAAACGGTAATGATCAAGCCGAACGGCTTGGAAAGTGACTGGCAGGTCTATTAACGTTCGATAACGCAGCGCGGTCGTCCCAGCCGTCACAAGAGACGGCTCCGCGCGCACGCGCCGAGTCCCGCAAGGGAGCCGGGGAACCACCACCCTGGGGTGAATCACGCGGATGCCGAAGTGAACTCACGGAGTCCACGACAGGTATACGCGCGTAGGAGACCTTCCTGCTCCGAACCCGTCAGCTAACCCGGTAGGCGGAGGAAGGAAAGGAGCACGCCCGCGTGGCGTCCAACCGGCCTGTCCCCGAAGCCCTGCTCATACCGGAACAGCGCGATCCCGAAGCCTTCGGCCACGAGTCCCACGGCGGCTACGACGCCCACGGCGGCTACGACGCCCACGGCGCCTACGGTGCCTACCGCGCCGAAGAAGGCCCCTTCCAGGAGTGGAACCCCACCGCGGAGTCCGTCGCCCCGGTCCGCGGCCGGCACCGCGTCGCCAAGCAGCGCGGCGGCCTCGCCCGCAGCTCCACCGTCCTCGGCGTCGGCGTCATAGCGGCGGTCGGCGCGGGCGGCATGGCCAGCGCCAACACCGGCAAGCCGCCGGTGTCCATCTCGATGCCGGACCTGCCCTCCGTCGGCTCCCTCTTCGACGGCGGCTCCGCCGACGCGCAGCCCTCCGAGGCCGCGACCACCACGCTCAGCAGCGTCGGCGCGGCCTCCGCCGACACCGAGGACAACGCCGGAGCGGGCGAGACCCTGCGCAGCCGGATCATGGCCCAGGCCGAGCAGCAGCAGGGCCAGGCCGACAGCAAGGCCACCGCCGCCGCGCTCGCCGCCTCGCAGAAGCAGAGCGCCGACGCCGCAGCCAAGGCCGAGAAGGAGGCCGCCGCCCAGGCCGCCGAGGCCAAGGAGAAGGCGGAGGCCGACGCCGCGAAGAAGGCCGAGCGCAAGGCCGAGGCGGAGCGGCAGGCCAAGCTGGCCGAGCTGGCCAAGAAGTACTCGCTGCCGACCTCCTCGTACACGATCACCTCGACGTTCGGCCAGGCCGGCTCGATGTGGTCCTCCGGCTACCACACCGGTCTCGACTTCGCGGCGCCCACCGGCACCCTGATCAAGGCCGTGCACAGCGGCACGATCACCGAGGCGGGCTGGGCCGGCTCCTACGGCTACCGCACGATCCTCACCCTGGACGACGGCACCGAGCTGTGGTTCTGCCACCAGTCCTCGATCAGCGTCTCCGCCGGCCAGAAGGTCGCCACCGGCGAGGTCATCGGCCGCGTCGGCGCCACCGGCAACGTCACGGGCCCGCATCTGCACCTGGAGGTCCACCCGGGCGGCCAGGCCACCGGCATCGACCCGATGGCGTGGCTGCGGGGCAAGGGGCTCACCCCCTGACGCCACCGTGGCGAACGAGTGACTCCGCGGGAATCGGCGCCGGCGGCGGGATGCGATCATCCCCCGCCGGCGTTGTCATGACGTATGACGTCACTTCGTAAACTCGGCTCCTCCGACCTCGAGGTCTTCCCGCTCTCCCTCGGCGGCAACGTCTTCGGCTGGACCGCCGACGAGCAGACCTCCTTCGCCGTCCTCGACGCCTACACGGCGGCCGGGGGCAACTTCATCGACACCGCCGACGCCTACTCCGCCTGGATCGAGGGCAACAAGGGCGGCGAGTCGGAAACGATCATCGGCAGGTGGGCCAAGGCGCGCGGCAACCGCGCCGATGTCGTCATCGCGACCAAGGTCAGCCAGCACCCCGACTACCAGGGCCTGTCCGCCGCCAACATCAAGGCCGCCGCGGACGCCTCCCTGCGCCGCCTGGACACCGACTACATCGACCTCTACTACACCCACTTCGACAAGCCCGAGGTGCCGGTCGAGGAGATCATCGGCGCGCTGGACGAGCTGGTGAAGGCCGGCAAGGTCCGGCACATCGCCGCCTCGAACATCAGCGCCGAGCGCCTCCAGGAATCCCTCGACTTCTCCGACCGCGAGGGCCTGGCCCGCTACGTCGCCCTCCAGCCGCACTACAACCTGGTCTCCCGCGACACCTACGAGGGCCCGCTGCAGGACCTCGCCGCCCGCGAGGGCCTGTCCGCCGTGCCGTACTTCTCGCTGGCCTCGGGCTTCCTCACCGGCAAGTACCGGCCCGGCGCCACCGTGCAGAGCGCCCGCGCCGGCCGGGTGCGCGAATACGCGGACTCCGAGCGGGGCCAGCGGGTCCTCACGGCCCTGGACGAGGTCGCCGCGGCGCACGGGGCCCAGGTCGCCACGGTCGCGCTGGCCTGGCTGGCCGCCCAGCCGACGATCACCGCACCGATCGCCTCGGCCCGCACGGTGGACCAGCTGCCGGCGCTCCTCGGCGTGGCGGACCTGAAGCTGACGGACCAGGACATCACCACCCTGACCGAAGCCTCGGCCTGACCCGCCCCGCCGCGCACCCCGCGCGGCGTCACGATCCGGCGGTGCCGGACTCCCGCGGCCGCTACGGCTAGACCCGGTACGGGTTGTACGCGGGATACGGCACCGCCGGATACCCGTACGGCGCCGGCGCCCAGTGCACCGGCGCCGGAGCGGACGTCCTCGACGCGTACTCCAGGGCCGGCCGGGCCAGCTCGCGCCGCTTCCACAGCTCGTCCAGCAGCTCCCGCTCGCGGACGGTGAAGTCGGCCCCGGCCTTGCCCGCGCGGCCCCGGTGCCGCAGGAACGCCAGCGAGGTGGCGTACGCCTCGTACTGCGCCACCGCCCGCGCCGCCGGGCGCCCGTGGTGGTGGCGGACGTAGTCCCGGGCCATCCGCCGCGCCCGCATCGACCCGAGCGCGAACGGCTCGGCCGGCCCCAGCCACCCGGCCAGCACATACGCCGGCAGCTCCGTCCGCACGGTCCGCAGCTCCCGCTGCCGGGTCCGGACCGCCAGCCAGGTCAGCAGCGCGAAGGACGGCACCATGAAGGCGGCGTAGACGGCGAAGAAGCCGTACGGGCCGAAGGTGGAAGAGCCGTTCCAGAAGGCGTGCATGCTCATCGCCAGCAGCAGTCCGCCGGCCGGCAGCAGGACCCGCCGCACCCGCTGCCGTTCGGCGGACAGCGCGGCGATGCCGAAGCCGATGCCGGTGAGGACGGTGAACAGAGGGTGCGCGAACGGTGACATCACGATGCGCACGAAGAAGGTGGCGGCGGTGACGGAGGCGATGCCGCGGTCGCCGGTGAGCTGGTCGGTCCCGAAGGCCGTGCCGAGATAGAGGATGTTCTCGGTGAACGCGAAGCCGGTGGCGGTGATCCCGGCTATCACCACCCCGTCCACGATCCCGGTGAAGTGGCGCCTGCGGAAGAGGAACACCAGCAGCACGGCGGCGGCCTTGGCGGACTCCTCCACGATCGGCGCTATCACGGTGGCGCCGAGCGTGTCGGCACTGGCCGGATCAGCGGTCGAGGTGGCTATCCACTTGGTCGCGAAGCTGTTGGCGACGATGGCTATCAGCGCCGCCGCACAGGCCCCCCAGGCGAAGGAGAAGACCAGGTTCCGCCAGGGGCCGGGCTCCACCCGGTCCAGCCACCGGAAGGCGGCGGTCAGCCAGGGCACGGGCAGCACGGCGAGACCGAGCCCGACGAGGAACCCCTCCGTGCCGGTCTGCCGCCGCACGAGCGCGAGGATGACCAGGCCGGACAGCGCCAGCAGCGAACTCAGCGCCCCGTACCGCACCCACCTGCGCTGCCACCAGTGCGGATGGCGGAGCTCGCCGGCGCCGATGCTCGGCGGGTACGTCGGGAACGGAGGACTGGTGGCCACGGCATCGACCCTAACGGTGACGGGGCGAGGGGCTTGAGCGGATTATCGGTCCTGGCCGGCCGGTACGCGCCGGAACAGCAGGTCGTTCACCACATGACCCTTGTCCAGTCCCTGGCCCTCGAAACGGGTCAGCGGCCGGTACTCGGGGCGCGGCGCGAAACCGCCGTCCCGCTGGGTGTTCTCGAAGTCCGGATGCGCGGAGAGCACCTCCAGCATCTGCTCGGCGTACGGCTCCCAGTCGGTCGCGCAGTGCACGAGCGCGCCGGGCTTCAGCCGGGTCGCGGCGAGCGTCAGGAACTCGGGCTGGATGAGCCGCCGCTTGTGGTGCCGCTTCTTGGGCCACGGGTCCGGGAAGTACACGCGCAGCCCGTCCAGCGCGTCCGGGCGGAGCATCTCCCGGAGCAGGATGATCGCGTCGCCGTTGCCCACCCGGACGTTGGCCAGGCCGTTCCGGTCAGCCAGATTGAGCAGGTTGCCCTGGCCCGGGGTGTGCACATCGACGGCCAGGACATTGATGTCGGGGTCGCCCGCGGCCATCTGCGCGGTGGCCTCGCCCATCCCGAACCCGATCTCCAGCACCACCGGGCGGTCGTTGCCGAACAGCACGCCGAGGTCGATCACCTGCTGCCCGTCGATGTCCAGCCCCCACTTGGGCCACAGCCGCTGGAGCGCGTCGGCCTGCCCGGCCGTCACCCGGCTCCGCCGCGGCTGGAAGCTGCGGATCCGCCGCTCGAAGTGCGAACCGGCCGGATCGGCCCTGGGGCCGTCCGGGAACCGCGGCTCTCCCTTGGCCCGGGTGTGCCGGACGGGGACACCGGGGGCGTGGGGGGCCTCGGACGGGGCTTCGGGGGAGTTCAGCGAGTCAGACACAGTAATCCTGATTTTACGGCGAGCGGGCACGGCACCCTTCCTCCTCCAGCGGCGCTACAGCGCCCCGAGCAGGTCCAGCACCCGGCTGCCCACCTCCCGGCCGATCGGCAGCGAGGCGGTGGCGGCGGGCGAGGGCGCGTTGAGCACATGCACGGCACGCACCCCCTCCCGGATGAGGAAGTCGTCCACCAGTGTCCCGTCCCGCAGCACCGCCTGGGCACGCACCCCGGCGGGGGCCCGCACCAGATCCGCGGCCTCCGCCGCGGGCAGCAGTCTTCGCACGGCCGCAAGGAACGCCGCCTTCGACACCGAGCGGCGCAGCTCGCCCGCCCCGTACCGCCAGTGCCGGCGGGCGATCGCCCAGGAGCCCGGCCAGGCCACCGTCCCGGCCAGCTCCCGGGGCCGCACGGTCCCCCAGCCGTACCCCTCCCGGGCCAGCGCCGGCACCGCGTTCGGCCCGATGTGCACGCCGCCGTCGATCCCGCGTGTCAGATGCACCCCGAGGAACGGGAACGCCGGGTCCGGCACCGGATACACCAGCCCCCGCACCAGCTCGGGCCGTGCCAGCTCGTAGTACTCCCCGCGGAACGGCACGATCCGCACCCCGGGCTCGTCGCCGGTCAGCCGGGCCACCTCGTCGCAGTACAGCCCGGCGCAGTTCACCAGCACCCGCCCGCGGACCACGTCCCCGGCGGCGGTGAGCACCGCCACGCCCCGGTCCGCCCGCCGGTCCACCCGGACGACCCGCGCGCCGTAGCGGATCTCCGCCCCGGACGCCCGCGCCAGCTCCCGGGCGACGCCGGTGAAGTCGCAGATCCCCGTCGTACCCACGTGTATGGCGGCGAGGCCCCGCACCTGCGGTTCGTACTCGGCGATCTGCGCGGGCCCCAGCTCGCGCACCGGGATGCCGTTCTCCCGGCCCCGCTGCACGAGCGCGTGCAGCCGCGGCAGCTCCTCGCGCTCGGTGGCGACGATCAGCTTGCCGGTGACGGCGTGCGCGATGCCGTACTCGGCGCAGAACTTCACCATCTCGGCGGCGCCCCGCACCGCGTACCGTGCCTTGAGCGAGCCCGGGCGGTAGTAGATCCCGCTGTGGATGACCCCGCTGTTGCGCCCCGTCTGGTGCCGGGCCGGGCCGGGCTCCTTCTCCAGCACGGTCACGCGCGTGCCCGGAGCGGCGCGGGTGATCGCATACGCCGTCGACAGCCCGACGATCCCCCCGCCGATCACGAGCACATCACAGTCGTACGCCCCGGCCCGCACCTGCACCACCTCCGCCTTCGATAGTGCACTGCGCCACTGACAACGGCTTCAAACGCCGGGAGGCCCGGCATCCCGGAAGGGGCCGCGGCCGGCCGCACGCCCGGGCCGCGGTCGCCGCACCCGGGCCGGGCCGCGGTCGCCGCACCCGGGCCGGGCCGCGGTCGCCGCACCCGGGCCGGGCCGCGGTCGCCGCACCCGGGCCGCGGTTGCTACGCCGGCGCCATGAGGAGGGGACGGGCCCGCTCCCGCAGCTCCACCACCCGCGGCTCGTCCCCGTAGGGCTCCAGCCGGTGCAGAAGGTCCTTCACGTACTCCGTGGTCCGGGCCGACGAGATCCGTCCGGCCACCTCCACGGCCCGCACCCCCTGCTCGCACGCCGCGTCCAGATTGCCCGACTCCAGCTCCGCCACCGCCGAGACGACCAGCCGCAGCCCGTGCGAGCGCACGAACTCCTCCGTCGGCCGGGACAGCGCCTGCTCGGTGAAGCGCCGGACCTGCCGCGGCGCCTTCAGGTCCCGGTAGCACTCGGCGGCGTCGGCGGCGAACCGGTCGTACGAGTAGAAGCCCAGCCACGACGGGTCGTTGTCGCCCTCGCGGGACCGCTCCAGCCAGCTCTCGGCCGCCTTCAGCGCCGCGCCGGCCGCCTGCGCGTCCCCGGCACGCGCGTGTGCCCGCGCCTCCACCAGCCGGAAGAAGCTCATGGTGCGGGCGGTCGCCAGACCCCGGTTGCGTTCAAGGGCCGCCTGCGCGAGATCCACGCCCTCGTCGCCGAAGCCCCGGTACGTCGCCTGGAGCGACATGGAGGCGAGGACGTACCCCCCCAGCGGGACGTCCGCCGCCGCGCGCGCGAGGCGCAGCGCCTGGATGTAGTACCGCTGCGCCGCCTCCTGCTGCCCGGTGTCGAAGGCCATCCACCCGGCGAGCCGGGTGAGTTCCGCCGAGGCCCCGAACAGGGCGCGGCCGACCTCGTCGGAGTAGGCGCCGAGCAGCAGCGGAGCCGCCTCCACCCGCAGGCACTCCGGCACCATCGACGAACGCCAGTCCCCGCCCCCGTACTTGGAGTCCCAGCGCCTGGCGTCCTCGGCGGCCTCCCGCAGCTTCTGCACATCGCTGTGGCCGACTTTGATCGGTGCGCCGGACCCCTCGACGGAGCCCGCCTCGCGCGCGACCGAGCTGTCGGCGGGGGTTATCAGCCACCGTGAGGCGGGCGTTGCGTATGCGCTCACTGCGAACGACCCGGCGAGCGACTGCCAGATGCCGCCCGCGCCGGCCCGGCGGCCGGCGAAGTCGAGGCGGTACAGCTCCGTCGCCGACTTCACCGCCTGTCCGACGTCCCTGGGGAAGGCGAGCCCCACCTCCGGGGCGGGATCCGCGTCCGCCAGGCCGATCTCGTGGAGCGGCACCGGACGGCCCAGCTTCTGGCCGATGGCGGCGGCGATGAGGTGGGGCGCCGCACCCTGCGGCACCATGCCCTTCGACACCCAGCGCGCCACCGACGTCTTGTCGTAGCGAAGCGTCAACCCGCGTTGCGCGCCAAGGTCGTTGACGCGTCGGGCGAGGCCCGCGTTGCTGATTCCCGCGAGGGCGAGAACGGCGCCGAGTTTTTCGTTCGGCCCGCGTTGCTCCCTGGACATGCGCCACCCCTCGACACAGACGGCTGCCGTGCTGGCATAACCACGCGGCATTCGTAAACCCAGCGTAGTTCGCCGCATCCCAAGCGTTAAGGGGCATTGTTCCGGATGGCGGGATTGTGGCCCGTACGGAAGTGCGTCCCTGTACGCACCGTGCACGCTCTGTCGCCGCGTGCCCCCGTCCGTGTGGCCGTGCGCCCGCCCGTGCGCTCTTCTCCGGCCACCGGGGGAGCGGTTCCATGGCACTTGCGTGGGTCGGCCCGCTGTACTGGATCCAGTGGGCTGGGGGACACCGCCACCTTCATCCCCGCGGGTGGCGGACCGGTCCGGGAGGCGGTGAACGCCTCCCGGACCGTGCGCGCTTCCGCACCCTTTCGTACTCATCGGTACTGTACGGAGCGTGCTCGGTTCCGGCGTCTCGCCGACGATTTGGCCGAAAAGCGACCCCTGTTGATGCGGTGTTCTGCCGTCCCGACCATGCAACTTGAGGGCGCGAAGGGGGTTTTGGGGGAGCGCACTGGGGGCGCATTCGCGCCGCACCCGTCGGATGCCTCCCGGCCCGCGCCGGCTCCGCACACCTCGGCCGCCCGTCAACTCCCCTGGCCCGCCGTGTGAACTTCCCCCGATCGAAGGCGGTGCCACCGCACCTCTCCGACGTGCCCTTCATGGCAGCATGGGGATCCGGTTCGTACGGTGCACTGGTTGTCCACAGTCCGTGGAGGCGTCGATGCGGTGGTTGGTGGGGTGGAGCAGCACCGCCGCGGGCGCCGCCGGGATCGGCTCCGCGGGTGCCGTCGGGTACGACGGGGAGACCCTGCACCCGGTCGGCTCCCAGCTCCTGTGGGGCGACCCGGATCCGCTGTGGGCCGTCGGCGACTGGCGCCCCGACGAGGTGCGCGTGGTGCACGCCGACGCGCAGCACCGGATCGCCGTCCTCGGCATCTGCGGCGCGAGCGACGAGGAGCTGCGGCGCGGCATCGTCACCGCGCGCGGGGGCGCGGTACGCCATCTGACCTCCTGGCCCGGCAGCTACACGGCCGTCGTCCAGGCCGGCCGCCGCATCACCGTGTGCGGCGATCTCGCGGGCGCCCGGCCGGTGTTCCACACCCCCTGGTCCGGCGGCACGGCCTACGCCACCGCGGCCCTGCCCCTCGCCGACCTGATCGAGGCCAACCTCGACTTCACCCACCTCGCCGCCCTGCTCGCCGCCCCGGACGTGCCGGCCGCGCTGCGCGACACCACCCCGTACGACGGCGTACGGCGCATTCCCCCGGGGCACGCGCTGGTGCTGCGCGCCGGAGCGCGCGAGATCGCCGGGTACGAGCCGGTCGCCTCGCTCGCCGTGGCCGCGCCCCCGGCCGAGCCCGGCCGCGCCGTGGACGCCGTACGGGACGCCCTGGTGGAGGCGGTCCGCACCCGGCTCTCGGCACCCCGGCACGTGCCCGACCTGGACCCCGGTCCGGTGCCCGGCATGGGACCCGCCGAACGCCGTGCCGCGCGCGGGATGCCGGTCCCCGGCATCGGCGCCGACCTGTCCGGCGGACCCGCCTCCGGCACCCTCGCGCTGCTGGCCGCCGGGCTGCCCGGCAGACCCGGCACGCTCCTGGGCCACGGCACGGGCGCGGGCGAGCGCCTGGTCGCCGTCACCTTCAACGACCTGGCCGTGGCCGGCCGCGAGGCCGAACTGGAACGCGCCGGGGAGCTGGCCGCCAACCCCCGCCTCCACCACGTCGTGGTCACCGGCGCCGAGGAGACCCTGCCGTACGCCGAACTCGACGGCCCCCTGACCGACGAGCCGGGCCCCTCCCTGGTCCTGGCGGCCCGGCACCGCGCGCGGCTCGCCGCCGGCAGCGCCGACCACTTCACCGGCCACGGCGCCCGCCAGGTCCTGGACGCCCACCCCGCCCGCCTCGCCGACCTCCTGGTGGACCGCCGGCGGCGCCACCTGGTCCGCCCGGTCGCCGCGCTCGCGCGCGCGGACGGCTCGGTGATGGTCCCCGCGCGCGTGTACGGCGCGGCCCGGCGCCTCGCCCGCACCCCCTACCGCGCGGGCCTCGACGTGCTGGCCGAGCGGCTGATGCGGCGCCGCTTCGAGGAGCCCAAGGGGGCGGTAGGCGCCTCCCTCGCCGCGCTGACCTGGGCGCGACCCGGGCCGGCCGCGCGGTGGCTGACGGGAGAGGCACTGGCTGAAGTATCGGTTCTGCTCCAGGCGGAGGCGGACCGCTCCGGAACCGGTGCGCAGCGCCCCGGCGAACACCGTGCGCGTGCGGCACTCGCCCGGCACGCCGCCGACCTCCGCGTCCTGGAACAGGCGGCGGAGATCCGCTCCCAGCGCCTGCACGCGCCCTTCCTCGACAACCAGGTCGTCCGTGCCTGCCGTGATCTCCCCGAGGCCCTGCGGGTCCGGCCCGGAGCCCGCGCCGCCGTCCTCCGCACGGTCCTGGAGGGCGCCGGCGTCACCGAGCTGCCGCCCGGCTGGGGCGCCCCCTCCCACGCGTCGTCCGCCGCCGCCGCGCGCGCGGGCCTGCGCATGGCGGCCGACCCCCTGATGGACCTCTTCGCCACGCCCCTCCTCGCCGACGCCGGCCTGGTGGAGGCCCGCGTCGTCCGCAAGGCCGTCCGCGCCGCCGCGGCCGGCGAATCCCTGCCGCTTGACGGTCTGGCCGACCTCATCTCCCTCGAACTCTGGCTCCGCCGCCTCCTGGCCCGCAGGGGCACCTGCTGGACCGGCACCCCCACCCGCTCCCGCGCGGTCCCCTCCGGCATCCAGCCCCGCCGCAGCGCGCTCACGCCGGGGGCGTGAGGCGGCCCACGGGGGACGGGGAGACCCAGGGCGCACCCTCGCCCGGGGCCCCTCTCACCCACCGGTTCGAAAAAACTCCCGTGCCCCGTCCCCCGCCCGCCGCGACAATGACCCGGTGCGGTACAGAATCCTGGGCGTAACCCAAGCAGCAGACGACCAGGGCACCGCCCTACCCATCGGCGGCCAGCGCCTGCGTACGCTCCTCGCGGCCCTCGCCCTGCGCCCCGGCCGCACCGCCACCCCCGACACCCTCATCGACGAGATCTGGGCCGACGACCCGCCCCAGGACGCCCCGGCCGCCCTCCAGGCCCTGGTCGGCCGCCTCCGCCGCGCCCTCGGCAGGGACAGCGTCGTCTCCGCCCCGGGCGGCTACCGCCTCGCGGCCACCGAGGAGGACGTGGACCTCCACGTCTTCGAACGGCTCACCCGCATCGGCACCGCCGCCCTCGCCGCCGGCGACCCGGCCGCCGCCCACCGCACCCTCGGCCAGGCCCTGGCCCTCTGGTACGGCCCGGCCCTCGCCGACCTCCCCGACCGCACCGCCGCCACCCGATCCGAGGCCCTGCGCCTGGAGGCGACCCGGGCCCGCGCCGCCGCCGCCCTCGACCTCGGCCGCGCCCGGGAGGCCGTACCCGAACTGCGGGAGCTGACCGCCGCCCACCCCTACGACGAGCCCCTGCACGTCCTGCTCATCCGCGCCCTGCGCGACACGGGCCGCCCGGCCGACGCCCTCGCCGCGTACGAGTCCGCCCGCCGCACCCTCGCCGAGACCCTCGGCACCGATCCCGGCGCGGAACTCCGGGCACTGCACGCGGCGCTGCTGAAGCAGGAGAACACCGCGTCCCCCGCGTTTCCCACGTCCCCGGCATCCCCGCATCCGCATCCCGCGCACGGGCACCCGCACCCGGTTCCGGCGCACCCACTTCCGGCGCACCCGCATCCCACGCCGCCGTCCCCCGCCCAACCCCCCGAGCGCACCGGAAACCTCCGCCCCCGGCTGACGTCGTTCGTCGGGCGGGAACCAGAACTCCGGGCCATTCGTTCCGACTTGCACAGGGCCCGCCTGGTCACCCTCACCGGACCGGGCGGCTCGGGGAAGACCCGTCTCGCCGAGGAGGCCGCCGCGGCGCTCCCCTCGGCCTGGCTGGTCGAGCTGGCCCCGCTCGACCGGCCGGAGGCGGTGCCCGGCGCGGTGGTCAGCGCGCTCGGCCTGCGCGAGACCGCGCTGCTGACCAACGAGCTGGCGACCGCACAGGCCGACCCCACGGCCCTGCTGATCGAGTACTGCGCCGCGCGCGGCCACCTCCTGATCCTCGACAACTGCGAGCACGTCATCGACGCGGCCGCCGCCCTCGCCGAGACCCTGCTCACCCGCTGCCCCGGCCTCACGATCCTCGCGACCAGCCGTGAACCCCTGGGCGTCCCCGGTGAATCGGTGCGCCCGGTCGAGCCCCTCGTCCCGGAGCAGGCGCACCGGCTCTTCACCGAGCGCGCGCTGGCCGTCCGCCCCGACGCCGGCGCGGCGGACGGCGACACCGCGGCCGTCGCGGAGATCTGCCGCCGCCTCGACGGGCTGCCGCTCGCCATCGAGCTGGCCGCGGCCCGGCTCAGGCTGCTGACCCCGCGGCAGATCGCCGACCGGCTCGACGACCGCTTCCGGCTGCTCACCTCCGGAAGCCGCACGGTCCTGCCCCGCCAGCAGACCCTGCGCGCGGTCGTCGACTGGTCCTGGGACCTGCTGGACGAGCGGGAGCGGACCGTCCTGCGCGAGGTGTCGGTCTTCGCCGGCGGCTGGGACCTGGCGGCGGCCGAGGCCGTGTGCACCGGCCCGGCGGCAGAGCTGATCGGCGCGCTGGTCGACAAGTCCCTCGTGGTCGCCGACCCGCACGACCCGGACGGCACCGGCTCCGGAATGCGCTACCGCCTGCTGGAGACCATCCACGAGTACGCCACCGAGCGCGCGGCCGAGGTCCCCGGTCTGCGCGCGGCGGCCGAGCGCCGCCACCGCGCCTGGGCGCGGGCCCTGGTGGAGGAGGCCGAACCCCAGCTGCGGTCGGCGGCCCAGCTCCCCTGGTTCACCCGCCTGGAGACCGAGCTGGACAACATCCGCGCGGCCCTGGACCGCGCGGTGCACGCGGGCGACGAGCCGGAGGCGGCGGCCATCGTCCTCGCCATCGGCTGGTTCTGGTGGCTGCGCAACCACCGCCAGGAGGCGGTGTCCTGGGTGCGGCTGGTGCTCCGCCTCGGCGTCGCCCTCGACACCCTCCCCGCGGACGCGCCGGCCGGCGCGCTGAGGGAGCGGACGGCCTCGGCCGACCCGGTGGGCGCCCTCCTCGCCGAGCCCGACGGCCAGGCCATGCATCCGCTGCACGAGCTGCGGATGGACCTGCGCATGCTCGACCTGTTCCTGACCTCCGAGTCGAGCCCGGAGAACCTCGTGACCGACGAGCGGGCGCCGCGGTACATCGCGCGCGTGCGGGCGGTCTACGAGCACGGCGGCCCGCAGGCCGCCCGCCTCCCCGGTGTCGTCTGGCCGCTGACCGCCTACTACCTGGGCGGTCCGGCCGACGTCCTCCCGGACATGACGCGGGCCGTCGCCAACTGCCGGCGGTACGGCGGCGACTGGGAGATCGGGGTCTCCCTGATGTACCGCACCCACGTCACCGTCGACTCGCCGGGCAACCTCCAGGGCGTGGACGAGGACCTCGCCGAACTGCGGACGCTCGGCCGGCGCGTGGGCGACCGCTGGATGCGGGCGCAGGTGTGCGGCGCGGCGGGCGAGGCGGCCATGGCCCGCGGCCGGTACGCGCAGGCACGCGACGAGTACGAGGAGGCACTGCGTCTCGCCTACGAGGTGGGGGCGTACGCCGAGTCGCCGTTCCTGATCGCCCGGCTCGCCGAGGTCGCCTACCGCCACGGTGACCCGGAGGCCGCGCTGGCCGCCCTCGACGAGGCCGGCACGGCCGCCGACCGGTACGCGGTGTCGGAGGCGCGGGCCTTCGTGCTGATGCTGCGCGCCGACATCGCCCTGCACCACGGACAGACCGCCCGCGCCCGCGAGCTGTACGAGGAGACCTGCGCGGCGATGCGGGACGGCACCCCGCCCCCGCAGTTCCTGGCGGCCAAGCAGATGGTCGAGGCGCTGCTCGTGGCCGACGAGTCGGGCCCGGCGCACGCGCTGCCGATCCTGGCGGACGCCCTGCGAGGGGCCGTGGCCCACCAGTGCGCCGAGGTGATCACGGCCGGCCTGGTGGACGTGGCGGCCGGTCTGCTGGCCCGGCTCGGTGATCTGCCCGGCGCGCTGCGGCTGTTCGCAGCGGCGGACCACTGGCGTGCCGGCAACCCGCGGGCCGAGCCGGAGCGCGGCAGGGCCGCCCGGGTACGGGCCACCGCCCGCGCGGCCCTGCCGGCCGACCGCTACGCCGCGGAGTGCGCCCGGGGCGCGGCCTTCGGGGTGCCGGAGGCCCTGCGGGAGATGGACGCCGCGGCGGCGCCCGCCGAGGAACGCCGGGACCTGTCTAGCGGCAGGTGAAACGGGACTCCGCCCAGTCCGCCAGCGCCAGCCCGTCGAAGGGGTCGCGGTGCGGTTCCACCACGAGCCGGACGGTCTTTCGCCCGGTGAGATCCACATGCACCGGGACGGCCCGGTCGCGGCCCGCCACCCCGCCGGAGCGCCACAGCCGGACCCCGTCGGCGTAGACGGAGAAGGACACCCTGCCGAGGCCGAGGGTCAGGTCGTCCACGCCGGCCAGCGCGTCGTACGCGGTGCACTGCCGGTTGAGGCCGATGGTGACGGAGGACCGGCCGTGGACGGTGATCCCGCGCGCGTACTGCTTGCCGCCGACCGACATGTCGTCCCGCTGCCACACCCAGCTGCTCCCGCCCAGCGCGATCTCGGGCTCGGTGCCGTCGCCGTCGACGTCGAAGCGCAGCTCGTTCAGTTCGTAGACGGTGGGTGCGGGCGGCGGCGTGGGCGCCGGGGTCGGGGTCGGTGTGGGTGTCGGCTTCGGCGTCGGGGTCGGCGTGGGCGTGGGCTTCGGTGTGGGGGTGGGGGTGGGGGTCGGCTCAGGGGCGACGACCACGGGCTTCGGCGAGGGCTTGGGCGGCGGCGGTGTGGGCGTGGGTGTGGGTGTGGGCGGCGGCGTCGAGGGCGTCGGCGCCGGCGGCTCGGGCCGCACGATCGGCGCGGACGGCGACGGCTCGGCGACCTCCTTCGCCGGACGGCTGTCGTTCACCAGCGCCAGCGCGACAGCGGCGGCGGCCACCGCGACCACACCGGCCGCGATGCCTGCCTTCACCGGCGCCCCGAGCCCCTCGGAGGCCGCGGCCCCGCCCGCACCGCCCGCACCGCCGGACGATCCGCCGGCCGCGGCGGCGGCCCCTGCGGCCCCGACGCCGGCGCCGCCCGCCGCGATCCCGAGCGCCTTGGCGTACCCGGCGGCCCCGAACCAGCCGATGACCGCGACCGGGACGACCGCGGGGATACCGCTCGCGACCTCCTCGATCTGCGCCGCCGCCAGCCGGCACCTGGCGCACTCCGCCAGATGCTTGCGCAGGCCGCGCTCGGCCCGGACGCGCAGCTTGCGGCGGGCGTAGCCGCCGAGCTGGTCGGCGTAGCGGGCGCACTCCTCGTCGTGGGCGAGGGAGGCGCTGACATGGGCCTGGAGATAGGCCTGCTTCAGCCCTTCGCGGGCGCGGCTGGCGAGCACCCGGGTGCCGTTGGCGTCCAGCCCGAACAGGACGGCCACCTCGCTCGGGGACTCGTCCTCCACCTCGGTGTGCCACAGCACGGCCTGCCAGCGCTCGGGCAGCGAACGGAAGGCCTGCATGGCCATGGACTGCTCGGCCTCGTGCAGGGCGCGCACATCGGCGCCGAGGCCGAGCGTGTCGTCGTCGGCCGCCTCCGTGGTCCGCGCGGCCTGCTGGGCGAAGGCGGCGAAGTCGTCCACGAGCTGCTCCCGCCGGGCGGACCTGGCCCAGTGCGCGGCGACACGGCGTACGGAGGTCAGCAGATAAGCCCGTACGGCGTGTTCGGGGCCCGAACCGCCGCGCACCGCCTGCAGCATCCGCGCGAACACCTCGGCGGTGAGGTCGTCGGCGGTGTGGCCGTCCCGGCAGCAGGTCCGGGCATACCGTCGCACCCCGTCGGCATGCCGCCGGTACAGCTCCGCGTAGGCGGAGTCGTCACCGGCGCGCATCCGCTCGATCAGCTCGCCGTCCGCGGGCGGCATCTCGCGGGGCGGCGGCAGCACGCTTCCCTCGCGCTGGGCCGGCACGCTCTCGTCGCCGGGCCCACCGGAGGCAGCCGGGCGGCCCCCCTGGCTCGGTACGGAGGAGGCCGGGCGGCCGCCTTGGTTCGGTACCTGGGGTGAGGCCAGCTCGCGCGTCTCCGCGTCGCCGCCGTCACCGCGTGACTCGTCCCACCCGTCAACGCTCATCGCGGAAAGCCCCCGACACCGGCCCAGCCCAATCCGTCACCGGCTCAGGGTGCCACAGGGCCTTTCCGCGGCGGACCCCCAGTCCACCCCATCCACCCATCCGGGCGGACTTCCCCCACACTCCCCGAACACCCGTCGAACACAAGCCACTTGCCCACCGGGCACGCCCTGCCGACCCCCGACGGGACCCGCACGCGCGGAGGGCGATCACCCCCCCGGAAAAGGGCCACCCGGACCACCCGTGCAAGCCGCACGGGTGGTCCGGGTGGGAAACGCGCACCGTCCGAAGGCGAAGGCGAAGCCGGGGCGAGCGCGCCGGCACCCCGGCACCTCCCGCCCCGGCCGCCCCGCGGCCTACGCCGGCCGGGACCGAAGCCCCTCCAGCAGGATCTCCAGCAGCCGGGCCGACGCCGCCGCCTGCTGCGCGGCATCCGGCAGGGACGGCGCCGCCGTGGCGATCACCAGCAGCACATCCCCCACCGACACGTCCGGCCGCAGCTCACCGGCCGCCCGCGCCCGATCCACCAACTGCCCGACGACCTCAAGCAGCGCCCCGGCCCCGGCGTCGTCGGCCGTCGGCGCGGCCTCCTCCGCCACCAGCCGCAGCTCGGCACCGCCCGACTGCAGCCGCTGCTGAGGCACCCGGGCCGCCTCGGCGGCACCGATGGCACCCACGGCACCGATGGCACCCACGGAACCCGTCACCCCGGCGGAGCCGCCGTCGGACGACTCGCCGGAACCGACCCGCAGCACCTGCGGCGGCAGCAACCGCCCCGCCCCCGACGCCACGGACGTCCGCAGGAACCGCGACAGCGCCGACCACGGCTCGTCCTCCTGCCCGAGAGCGGTACGCGCCTGCTCGGTCAGCCGCGCCGTCTCCTCCTCGGCGATCCGCCGGACCAGCACGTCCTTGCTGGGAAAGCGCCGGTACACCGTGCCGACCCCGACCCGAGCGCGCCGCGCCACGTCCTCCATCGGCGCTCCGTACCCGAGCTCGCCGAACACCTCACGCGCCGCACGCAGCACGTGCTCCAGATTGCGCTGTGCGTCGACCCGCAGCGGTGTCGTGCGCGCGGTGTCCACGCGCCCGTTGCCCACCGCGCTCATCGCTTTGCCACCAGGTGCGATGGCAGCTGCGGATGCCCAATGCGTGTCCTGAACATGCATGTGTTTCCCCCGGTACATGGACGTCTCCCCCCGGAGACTCTCCCCGCCACTGAATCCGAAGTGCGCGGAAGCGGCATCGGTCCCGACCGGAACCGCCCGTCGCGGACCCGTTCGACCACATTCCCTACACCCCGTCGACACACGAACATAGTTGAGAGGAAGTCAATTCAGAAGGGGCAGGTTCCGCACAGTGCGCCCCCCGATCGGAGTACGGGGCGTGTACGTCCCGATTACCGCCCTTCGTCCCCTGTCACCCGCCCCCGCTGACCTGCCCCCTTTCGTCCCGCACGGACGCCCCGCCCGGCGCCTCGCGCAGCCGGCCGCCGGTCACACAAATTGTCGGGGCTGTGGACAAACAACAGCGCCGGGTGCGTCATGGGATGGTGAAGGAACGTGCGCGCATTCTGGTTGTCGGCGGCGGCTACGTCGGGATGTACACGGCCCTGCGCCTCCAGCGGAAGCTGAAGGCCGAGCTGAGGAGGGGCGAGGTCGACATCACCGTCGTCACTCCGGACCCCTACATGACGTACCAGCCCTTCCTCCCGGAGGCCGCCGCGGGATCGATCTCGCCGCGCCATGTCGTCGTACCGCTGCGCCGCGTCCTCGACCGCTGCCATGTCGTCGTCGGCGAGGTGACCTCCATCGACCACGCCCTGCGCACCGCCGCCGTCACCACACTCGCCACCGCCGAGGAGGGAAGGTCCGCCGAACTCCTCGGCTACGACGAACTCGTGCTCGCCCCCGGATCGGTCTCCCGCACCCTGCCCGTCCCCGGTCTCGCCGAGCACGGCATCGGGTTCAAGACCGTCGAGGAGGCCATCGGCCTGCGCAACCACGTCATCGAGCAGATGGACATCGCCTCCTCCACCCGCGACCCCGCGGTCCGCGACGCCGCCCTCACCTTCGTGTTCGTCGGCGGCGGCTACGCGGGCGTCGAGGCCCTCGGCGAACTGGAGGACATGGCCCGCTACGCCGCGCGCTACTACCACAACCTCCGCCCCGAGGACATGAAGTGGATCCTCGTGGAGGCCACCGACCGCATCCTCCCCGAGGTCGGCCCGGAGATGGGCCGCTACACCGTCACCCAGCTGCGCGCCCGCAACATCCAGGTGCTCCTGGGCACCCGCCTGGAGTCCTGCGCCGACCGCGTCGCCCGGCTCAGCGACGGCCAGCGCTTCCCGACCCGCACGCTCGTCTGGACGGCCGGCGTCAAACCGCACCCGCTGCTCGCCGCCACCGATCTGCCGCGCACCGGCCGCGGCCGGCTGCGGTGCACGGCCCAGCTGACCGTCGACGGCACCGAGCACGCCTGGGCCGCCGGCGACGCCGCCGCCGTACCCGACGTCACGGCCGCCGAACCCGGCACCGAGACCGCCCCCAACGCCCAGCACGCGCTCCGCCAGGCCAGGGTCCTCGGCGACAACATCGTCCACTCCCTGCGCGGCGAGCCCCTGCGGACGTACGCGCACAAGTACGTCGGCTCGGTCGCCTCCCTCGGCCTGCACAAGGGCGTCGCCCAGGTCTACGGCCGCAGGCTGAAGGGCTACCCTGCGTGGTTCATGCACCGCGCGTACCACCTCAGCCGGGTGCCCACCGTCAACCGCAAGGCCCGGGTGCTCGCCGAATGGACCCTCGCCGGACTCTTCAAACGCGAGATCGTCTCCCTCGGCTCACTCGAACACCCCCGAGCGGAGTTCGAACTGGCGGCCGGTGGAAAGCCTCCTCACAGCCCCTCCGACGACCCGAAGGGGTCGTCCTGACCGGACTCAGGAACTCCCTGGACCGCTGAGGCGTCTGACGGATGTCGTCGCGGCCCGCTCCCTGCCAGACTGCCCCACGTCCTCGGACGGGCCCCCGCCCGTCCACCGCACCCACGAGGCTTTCCCCACTGTGAACTTCACGCGCTGGAGCGCCCGGCTCCCCGGAACGCAGCGCCGCGCCGCCGCGCGGACCGAGACCTCGGTCTCCCCGGACCGGCGGGGGGAAGGATCCGTGCCCGCGGCCCGCGCCGAACAGTCCGCCGACGAGAGACCCGCGGTGCCCGCCGTGGACGAACTGCCCGCGTGTGACGTCCTGGAGCGCGTCCCGGCCCTCGTCGCCCTCGTCCACGGCCCCGACCACCGCATCGCCTACGTCAACGACGCCTACACCGCCGCCTTCGGCACCCGCACCACCGGCACCGCCGCCCGCGAGGCCCTGCCCGAACTCGCCGAACTCGGCCTGCTCCCGCTGCTCGACCAGGTGCTGCGCAGCGGCAAGCCCCGCACCCTGAAGTCCCGCAAGGCCGTCGACGGCCGCTCGTACACCTTCACCTGCACCCCCGTCCCCGAGGACGGCGACCGCGACGCCGGCGTGCTGGTCTTCGCCACCGACGTCACCGATCACGCCGAGGCCGCCGAACGCCTGCGCGCCAGCGAGCGCCGCCAGCGCGAGACGGCCGTCACCCTCCAGCGCTCCCTGCTCCCGCAGGAACTGGAACAGCCCGACGACCTGCGCATCGCCGCCACCTACCAGCCCGGCGGCACCGAGGCGGCGGTCGGCGGCGACTGGTACGACGTGATCACCCTCGGCGGCGGCCGTACCGCCCTGGTCATCGGCGACGTCATGGGCCGCGGCGTGCGGGCGGCGGCCGTCATGGGCCAGCTCCGCACGGCCGTCCGCGCCTACGCCCGCCTCGACCTGCCCCCGCACGAGGTCCTCCAGCTCCTCGACGGCCTCGCCGCCGAGATCGACGCCAACCAGATCGCCACCTGCGTCTACGCCGTCCACGACCCGAACGAGGGCCGGCTGGTGTACGCCTCGGCCGGGCATCTGCCGATCCTGGTCCGCGACGAGAACGGCACGGTCCTGCGCGCCGACGAACCCACCGGGCCGCCGCTCGGTACCGGCGGCTGGATGCACGCCTCCGGCTCCATCGCGCTCGGCCCCGGCGCCACCGCCGTCCTCTACACCGACGGCCTGGTCGAACGCCGCGACGCCGATCTGGACGAGGGCATCGCCAAGCTCGAAGGGGCCCTCGCCGGCGCCACCGGCACCCCGCAGGTCGTCTGCGACCGCCTGGTCCGCTCGGCCGGCGTCACCGCCGACCACGACGACGACGTCGCCGTCCTCGTCCTCCAGCACCCGGCCCGTACGGGACCGGACGGCGACCTCTTCCGCAACGCGGCCCTCGAACTCCTCGGCGGTGTCGAGGCCGCCCCGCGCGCCCGTGCCTTCGCCTCCGGTGTCCTGACCAGCTGGCGCTTCCCCGCCGAACTGCACGACCTCGGCGTCCTCGCCACCAGCGAACTGGTCGCCAACAGCCTCCAGCACGGCACCCCGCCCATGCGGCTCAGACTCCGCCGCACCGACCGCCGGCTCATCGTCGAGGTCACCGACGGCGACGACCACCTGCCGAGGCGCCGCCGCGCCGAACCCGTGGACGAGTCGGGCCGGGGCATCGCGATCGTGGCGACGATCGCCTCCAGCTGGGGCTCCCGCCGTACACCGGGCGGCGGAAAGGCGGTGTGGTGCGAGTTCGTCCTGCCGAGAGCGAAGCACTGACCGGGCCGCCCCCTCCCCCGTCCCCGTCCCCGGACACGCCGACGGCCGCCACCCGAAGGTGACGGCCGTCCCGGACCACCGGATCACGCCTGCGCGGCCACCGACTCCGTGGCCGCCCCGCCCCGCGTGACCACCCGCGTCCCGCGCGCCAGCCAGGGCTGGTCCTGTACGTCGGTGAGCTGCCGGCCCAGCCGCAGCGCCAGGAACGTGATCCCCAGCGAGAACAGCAGGAAGGTCACGATGTACGGCCCGTGCAGCGAGGCGCCCAGCGGGCCGCCCACCGCCGGACCGACCGCCAGCGCCAACTGCTTGACCAGCGCGAACGCCGAGTTGTACTGCCCGGCCATGCCCTCGGGCGCCAGATCGGCGACCAGCGGCGCGACGGTCGGCGACAGCATCGCCTCGCCGAGCCCGAACAGCGCGTACGTCGACACGAACGCGGCCGTGGCCATCTCCTGGCTGCCGTGCCCGAGCCCCGCGTACCCGGCGGCCAGCCAGGCCACCGTCCAGATCAGTCCGACCAGGGCGACGACCCGGGACCGCCGGCGCCGCTCGACGAGCTTCAGCACGGCGAACTGGGCGACCACGATCATCAGCGTGTTCGCGGCCAGCGCCGTACCCAGGGCGGAGGTGGAGATCCCGGCCGCCTCGACGCCGTAGGCGCTCAGCCCCGACTCGAACTGTCCGTAGCAGGCGAAGAAGAGCACGAAGCCCAGCACGCACAGCTGCACCATGGCCCGGTTCCCGAGCAGCTGCTTCCAGCTGCCCTTCGCCGACCCCCCGGGAGCGTCCTCCAGGCGCGGCGAGTGCGGCATCCGCACGGTCGCCATCACCCCGGCCAGCAGCAGGAACATCGCCGCCTCGATCGCGAACAGCAGCGTGAACGAGGACACGCGCGTGGTGTCGACGAGGTGGCCGCCGATGAGACCACCCACACCGAGGCCCAGGTTCTGCAGGAAGAACTGCATCGCGAACGCACGCGAGCGCGTGTCCGCCGTGGAGCAGTCGACGATCATCGTGGCCAGTGCCGGCTGCATCACGGCCTGCCCGGCGCCGAGCGCCGCCGCGGCGAGCAGCACGGTCACGGCGCCGGCCGCGAGACCGAGGCTCAGCGCGCCCAGAGCGGCGGTCACCAGGGCGGCGAGCAGAACCGGCAGCGGGCCGCGCCGCACGATCGCCCGGCCGGCGAACGGCAGCACGATCAGCGCGGCCACGGCGAAGACGGCGAGCACGAGTCCCGCCGTCATGGCCCCGAGTCCCCGCACCTGCGCCACATAGACGTACAGGTAGGGGACGGTGAAGCCCAGCCCGAACGCGCTGAGTGCGTTGCCCACGTGGATCCGGCGCATCGCCGCGCCCATCGCCCTGGTCACGTTCACCTCTCTCACTAGTTAGATCTGAAGACTTCGAAGCTAAAGTTCGAAGCTAAAGAGTACACAGTGAAGGACTTCAAAGCAAAGGGGTTGCGTGCCATACTGCGGACATGGCCGACACTCCCGGCGTCACAGAGCCGACGCTCGAAGAACAGATCGCCGCATACCAACGCGAGTTCCACGACCTCGACCCCCAGGTCGAGAAGATCGTGTCGGCGCTGTCCCGGCTGAACCGCAGGATGAACGTCGCGTACGGCCGCCAGACCGCCGCCCTCGGCATCAGCAACGCCGAGTGGGAGGTCCTCAAGGCGCTGGTCCTCTCCGGCGCCCCGTACCGCATGGGCCCCAGCGACCTGGCCAAGCGCCTCGGCCTCACTCCGGCCGCGATGACCCACCGGATCGACCGCATGGTCGCCGAGGGGCTGGTCACCCGGGAGCGCGACGAGTCCAACCGCGTCCGTGTCATCGTGGAGCTGACTCCGGAGGGCCGTGAGAAGTGGCTGGAGGCCATGCGCATGGCGACGGTGTTCGAGGAGGACCTGCTCCAGGACCTCACCCCGACGGAGCGCGCGGTGCTCGGCGAGGTCCTGACCACGCTGCTGCGCAGGGTGGAGCACGCCCAGCCGGACGCCGGCGGCCGGCTCAGCGACCTCGACTGACGCGGCGCGGAAGCCGGTAGAAAAGATCTTGACAGCAGGGTGTTGACACGCCCCTGCCCGTTCCGTAGAGTTCTTCGGGTTGCCGCTGAGCCGTAACGGTTCTTCGACAACACCTCAGCCGCTTTGAGCGGCACCCACTCACACCATCAGTACGATCTCCCCCTCGGGTTGATTTCGGCGTGCCCGAATTCAATTCGAATAGGGACTCGGCGGCCCGATTGGGAATCGCCGGGAGGATCCGCTAAGGTTTGAGACGTCGGAACGGCCCAACGGCCGGGAAGACAAACCCCGCTGACTGGGGGTCAGACGCCGAAAGGATCTGATAGAGTCGGAACCGCCGGAAAGGGAAACGCGAGAGCGAGAACCTGGAAAGCACCGAGGAAATCGGATCGAGAAAAGATCTGATAGAGTCG